>NVXU02000054.1 GCA_002734065.2 Fluviicola sp. | reverse complement strand
TGCAACAGAATCACAACCTGCAACATTGGTTAAAGTTGCATTATAATTACCCGTCATTGTATAGGTCGTAGAATTCGCAGACCACGTATAAGAATCACAAGCAATAACATTTGCAGAACCTGAATTACTGTAATTAATTGTCAAATTCAATGTAATTACAGAATCACAACCTGCTGCATTAAGAATCGTATCGTTGTAATTCCCTGTTGTTGTGTAGGTTGTTGAATTCTGAGTCCAAGTATAAGTATCACAGGCTATAGCAGAAGAGGAGCTTGTCGTCTCAATACAAGTTGCAGCCAAAGTACTGCAAGAATTTCCTAAATTATCTCCCCAAACATAACCTACCCATTGTGGGTTATCAATGTATGGATTTCTATTTCCTTGAACTCCATAAGCGGCATTATTTCTGTCAACTTCTTTCACACTAACAGGATCATTAGTATGCCAATCTAGCAGAACGTCTAGCATCCATTGGTTGTACACAGGGTAAGAATTCCCAGCCATTGCACATGAACCGTTGGATGATGTCCATCCTGCAATTACCAGTTCATACTTGGTAGCCATATAGAAGAACATTCTGGCATAGTCTCCTTTGTATTCATCAATTGGTTCAAAATACTTCGATCCACAAGGGTAAGCAGGGTTCGGCCCAACTTTAAATCCATTTGAACCGATAGTCGTTGCAGTTGCCGTTGGCACTAAACCTGGCGGATAATTCAGTTTTGCAGTATTCATTGAACGATCAGAAGGTGTAATATGATGTAAGTCAAAATTCTGTGTGTCTGCTGGATAAGATGTGCCTCCACCCCACCAAGATCTTGGTAGTGTATGCTCTCTATTATAACACTGTCCTTCACCGCCCGGACAAGATCCATTATCTTTATTCAAACAATGGTCGAATTCAAATTCCCCAGTTCCAGTTGGAATATCCGTAAACATATCCCAAACAATTTCTGCATTATTGGCATCGTTCCATCTTCTATCCGTAACGACTAAGGCATCCCAGACATCATATAAACTGGATGTATAGCGTGGGACATTAATTATACCTTTTACAGATTGATACAACTCTGATTTTAATTGAGCACAATTTCCCCCATTTGCTAAAAACGTATATACGGCGCCATAGTAATCTGCTTCAATATGAATGTTATCGATTACATAACTTTTTGAATTAGCCGCAAGACCAGTGTATTTTATTGCATAATAAACGTTTGTTCCCACAATAGCACTTACATCAATTGCTGGATGCCTTTCTAAAGAGTTCCCAAAACAAGACAGACTATTCACATCTACCACTCTATCCGGCAAAGCGATCCAATTCGCCAATTGTAAATCAGCAACACTCCCTCCACCGTTGTAATCTGTAGAATACAAAACTTCTATTAATGCACCATTGAACGAATCGTCATACTCAAAGATAAGATACTCGTCCCCTTGTGTATCCATATTAATGGCAGGAGAAACTAACCAATCTTCATCATCACTGCCTCCAAAACCGTTCATAGATGCAACACCACCACCTCCAGTCCAAACATTAGAGGCATCTGTTACGCTAATTCCTGTCCAAGTACCTAACCCCGAGCCAAAAGCTTCATAATGCACAGTAATTTGAGAAAAAGAGAGGTTCAAAAGTGCCATTAGAAAAAAGACACTGATGGTTTTTAGTAGCGTATTCATACTTGTAGTTTTAGTTGTTTAGTCCTGCTAATTTAGACTATTTTTATTCAATTCACTAGTGTTTTGAAGAACATTTAGACGAATAAAATAAGGCCTTAAGAAGATGAAAAGTATCTAAAACGGTTTATCGTTGGTTCAAAAGTCAATCAGTCAAAACATATTGATTACTATTGTTTCTAAATTTATTCGACTAACTTTAAAAATATACAAGTGCCTAATCACTCAAAATTGTTTTAAATATTCTAAAACAAGGCTTAAATACTCAAAATAAAGAAAAAATAACTTAACTTAGACTGTGCAAAAATCCTTCATTCTTCTTTTTATAGTATCTCTTTTTTGTCAATGTTCAGAAAACCGTGATATAATCGCTGAGAACATTGAGCCTTCTATTAAGAGTCAAAAAATTAACGGTGTGAGTTTTGAAATGCCGTCAGTTCCAGTTAGCAAAGAATCGATTGGAGGGGTAAAACGAGTGAATGCTGACTGGGTGGCATTCATACCCTACGGACATACATTGCAAGGAAAGGCAGAGGTCATCTACTCTGAAAACAAAAAATGGTGGGGAGAGAGCATTGGTGGAGTCGTAGAATGCATAGAAATGGCTAAAGAACATGACCTCAAAACAATGATGAAACCTCATGTTTGGGTTATTGGACAAGGTTGGCCTGGAGATTTTGATTTATCCAGTGAAGAAGACTGGATAATTTGGGAGAATTCTTATGAAAAATACATTTTAACTTTTGCGAAACTTTCCGATTCTATGGAAGTAGATCTTTTTTGTATTGGTACAGAATATAGAAAAGCCGTAGTAAAACGCCCACAATTCTGGGAAAACTTGATAAAGAAAGTAAGAAAAGTTTATCACGGAAAAATTACTTACGCTGCAAACTGGGACAACTATGAGAAGGTCGGATTTTGGGACGAAGTTGATTTTATTGGCATTGATGCTTATTTTCCTCTTTCGACAAAGGCTCGACCACAGCTTGAAGAGCTAAAACAAGCTTGGGGAGTTGTTGAGAAAAAATTAAAGAAATTAAGTAAAAAACACGACGCTAAAATTTTATTTACTGAATACGGGTACAAAAGCATAGAGTACAGTAACTCCGGCTTTTGGAAATACGATGAAGACACGGTTTTAACGAATCAAAACAATCAAAACACCGCCTATGAAGCACTCTTTGAGTCCGTTTGGCAGAATGATTGGATGGCAGGAGGCTTCTTTTGGAAATGGCGCCTACATCGTATGGGGGGAGGTGAAATTGGAGGAGAAGAAAATAGGAGGTACACCCCTCAAGGCAAAATAACTGAGCAGATTATCAAAAAATGGTACGGACAAGAAGAAATTATCTCTCCTAAATCCAATTAATTCTAAAATTAACGTCTAAATTACTCGATAACTGATCAAATTCATCGAACAAATGCCCTCTTATGTCGAATAGTTGATTTTTTTTTCTATAAAAAATTATTTGCGCTTTTTGAAATTGAATTCTACTAATTGAATTATTTTATCTATTAATAATCTTTTTTTGGGTATTAAACATAGATTATCAATTTTATGCATGCAAAAAACACGTTTATCACCTTCAATTGAAGCGTTTTAACATTTTAAAAATCGCAAAAGAGTTCGTATATTTGTTCTGTAAAGATAAAGTAAGTTTTACTTACTGTTAAATATCTTTTTCAGTGAATAGTGGTTAGGTTAGGTTATGATAGAGCAGCTCTCCCGAGTTGCTCTATCTTTTTTTACTTACTCTCCCAGTCATTTTTTTCTAATTCAAAAATGCAATTTACCTCTGTTTCAAAAATAGCGGCGATTTTCAGCGCAAGAATGGTTGATAAATTATATTTTCCCAATTCAATTGCGTTAATTGTCTGTCTGCTAACCTGAACTCGTTCTGCTAACTCAGCCTGAGTTAAATCTTTCTTTGCTCGCTCTACTTTTATATTATTTTTCATCTAGCGTCATTCTTTTTAGTTTACGCAACATCCAATTGTACCTTATCAAGAAGAAAATGAGAACGGTAAACATGTTAAATATCATGACACTGAAAAAAGAGAATTCATAAATAAATAGAACGGCAAACAGTAACACTCCATAATTAACATAAACAGCCCAAACGAGTGATTCTAATCTGATTTTTGCTATAAATTCATCTTCGTTTTTTTCTTTTGAGAATGCCGCCAAAATTCCTCCTATAACAATTAAAACTGCAACAATCTCATTGAAAATGTTGTTCTTAATAATGCGAAAGGTATCTTCTGATTCAAATAAACCATCAGAAGAAATGGCAAAAACTTTTAAATCAAAGAACGAAGGGGTTTCGTTAACAAATAGAGCGAAAAACCCCAAAAGAACTCCTAAACCGAACAGTGCCCAACCTGTTTTTTTGAATCTGTGAGAGAATAAATAATTTGTTTTCATGATGATTATTTTATTGGTTACGCAACAAATGTAACGTTTAATTGTCAAAAAGTAATGTTTACCTTACATTTTTAACGCTTTTTTTGCTTTAAAATCTTATTATCCACTTTTTATCACTGCGCTAACGCTTGGTCTTCAAAAGCTATCACTTTACCTTACTCGCGATCCAGTCTTTCAAAAGTATTCGCGCTCTTCAATTCGCTATTCTCATTCTAAAAATAATGCGCATAATAAATGAACGTCTATCGAATAATAATATCATTTTTTATTCGTTCTAAAAGCTATGAAAACAATATCAACCTTAGCCTTTCTACTAATAATGTTAAGTTGTAAAAAGGATTATCAGTGTGAATGCAAAGGATATTCCACGCAAGCACAGATCACAAATGACATACAAGTCGTATCTGAAAGGTCAGAAAAAAAAGCAGAAGAAAGCTGTATTAGAGCGGTGACAAAATATGATGACAACTATTATACCTCTAACAACATCATCATTATCAATTGTGATTTGCAACAATAATCATTGTAAATTTGGACTCAACCACTTTTTCATTTCATCTAGCTCTATTCCTTTTCTTTTTTTGCAATACCTGCTCCTTAATCTATTTTGATTTTACCCAATCCGAAACACCAAATTACCAGATTTTTAATCCATAGATAGATTATCCATCCCTTATCTAACTAAAACAAAAATGCCCCAACAATAATCGTTAGGGCATTTCAAGGATTGTATTATTCTCTGTAATCTAGTTCTTCACTAAACGAACGATACTAACTGTATCTCCAGCTTGAAGTTTTAAGATGTAAGTGCCAGCTTGGTAACGCGAAAGGTCAAATATCCCGCTTGCAGAAGTAATTGTTCCTGCATCAACGATTTTACCAGAAAGATCAGTAATCATCATAGTGATTGATCCAGCCATGTTGTCAATTGAGTAGTTGAACTCACCAGTAGATGGGTTCGGGTAAATACTCATTGCAAACGCATTCAACTCATCAATTCCAGCACATCCATCAATATTAAATGTAACAGCATCAGTGTTAGAACATCCGTTTCCGTCTGTTACCGTTACTGTTACTGTATTATCACCCAACGGCAATGAAGCACCACTGATCATTTCAGTTTGCGCTGTTCCAGATGTTGTCCAAGAATAAGAACTAAATCCAGCTCCAGCATCAAGCATCATTGAACCGTTAGCACAGATCGTATCTATTAATCCTGTAATTGCAGGAGTAGGCATACTTGTAGTGATGACTGTTGAATCCATAGATACACAACCAATAGAATCTGTTGCAGTTACCACATAAGTTCCAACTGAAGTAGCAGCTATAACTTGTGAAGTAGCACCTGTTGACCACATATATGTTGTGAACAATCCTGCATCAAGTACCAATGAATCACCCGCACAAACATTTGCTGTTGTCATTGGAAGATCAACTACTGTAGCAAATGTGATCAATGATGAATCTGAAACGGTACAACCAGAGATTATATCCGTTACTGTTACACCAATCATTCCTGCTGTTGAGTAGGTAGACGACATTGTTGTTGCACCACCTGACCATAGGTATGCGTAGTTGGCACCAGCTTGAGCCGAGAAAATTGCAGTTCCTCCGATACAAATTGTTGTATCAACTTCAATTGTAACCAAAGGAGTAGGAGCAATAGTAACTAGCGTTGTATCAATTGTTTCACATCCCAAGTAATCTGTAAATGTCACAATCAAATTGAACGTAGTAACTGTCAATCCTGTATTGTTAAATGGACGTATACCTATCATTGTAGTATCAATAGGGGTCACAATTAATGTTGTTGTATCCTGAGATGCCCATGCATACGTACCTGTACTTCCATAAGCAGTCATAAAAGGACCACAACCGTTGTAATCTGCCATCAATGTATCTAATGGTACTGGATAACCAATTTGGAAGTTATCAAATGCAAATCCTTCATCTTGAACTGATCCATCAGAACCAAAGTTCACTCGAAGCATAACGCTTGACTGACCTGCAAGTCCATTCCCAATTGGGAGGTGAGCTGTAACCCAACCATTTGAACCTACACCGTTTCTACCTGTCCAACCTTCTTGAAATCCACCAGGGTTTCCGTTAATTGTATTGTCTGTGTACCAGTTTGTTGGATCTCCATTGTTTCCTACAAGATTCCATGTTGCTCCTCCATCTGTTGAAGCTGTTATATTTGCACCATCCCATGAGAATTCTGATTCCCACCAAACATCCAATGAAATTACAGCACTACTGTCTAATGCACTAAAGTCAAAACACGGCCCTTGAACGTATCCGTCTTCATTTGAATTGTATAAACCCGTTGCATTTGTAACCCATGACATCGAACCTGCTGCGGCAGAGTTAATGATTGCGTTACTTGGTGTAGTTAACTCCCAAGTACTGTTGGCAACATTAGTCATTGCCCAACCTCCAGCTCCAGCTTCAAAACCTTCAGCATACGGGAAAGTGTTGATAATCGGTACGTTATTTACTGAAGCGTATGTAGTGTCATTAGCGTTACTTGCATCTAGAGAATTGAATACAGAAACAGTAATGTTGTAAATTCCAGGAACACTGAAATCAACAGGTGAAGAGAACATGTGATTATAGATCGCTGCTGGTCCTAATGCCCCAGCCAGTACAATTGTATCGTTAATTGTAGTTGTTCCATCAGAGTAATTTGCGAAAATTGTATCTCCAGCTATAAGACCAGTTGCACCATTTTGACTGATCGTTGCCCAAACATTCTCGAATCCAAGACCACATCCTGTTACTGGGATACTATCCACTGATACAGCTTCGATATCTACAGGTGACGGTTGGAATATAGAAATATCATCCAATGCGAAATCTCCTCCAAAACTGGTTCCTGAGATATAGTTCATTTGTATACGAACAGAATCCATCCCTGCATAAGCAACTAACGGTATTGTTGATTGTTGCCAAGCATCCAAGTTGCCTGTATTAGGTCCTGCAACATTTGTCCAAACACCTAATGCACCCACTTGAACCTTAACTGTAAGGTTACCCATCGTTGTTCCAAAAGCGTGATACCAAAAATCAAGCACTGGTGCTGTTAATGTAGTAAAGTTCATGTACGGACTTACAAGATCAAACTCAGAGTTTGTGTATCCAGTTCCACTACAAGAAGTTTCACAGTACATGTACTTACCTACAGTTGTTCCAAGTGTATGGTCAATACTAGGACCTGTATTACTTGAACTTGTTCCACCAATGTTATTTGTCCAATCAACAAAATGTGTAGCAATTGCTGGTACGGCATCATCACCGTTGCGCCAAGTGTTTCCTGTTGTAGCGTAAGTTGGTCCACATCCTGTTGGACCTGTTGCTTGAGATTCGAAGTCTTCCACAAACGGAAAACTGTTAATTACCTGTGCGTAGCTCATTGAGCCAACGGATACACACGCAATCGTAAAAAATATTTTTTTCATAATAGATATAAGTTAATTAAATAATTAGTGTAATTAGTGCGTCAAAGATAGGTATTATAATCGAAAAAATAAAACTCGTTAATTCTATTGAATTTTAAGTAGTTGTTTTTTACTCGAAGTGAACAAAACCTACCCAACTATTCATTAGCTATTGAATATTTGGACTCAACCACTTTTTCATTTCACCAACCTCTATTCCTTTTCTTTTTGCAATGTCTTCCACTTGATCAATTCCAATCTTACCGACACCGAAATACTTCGCATTCTCATTGCCAAAATACCAACCAGAAACACTTGCTGCAGGTAACATTGCCAATGAATCCGTTAGAGAAACGCCGGCTAAGGCAGTTGCATTGAGTAATTCAAACAGGCCTGTTTTTTCTGTATGATCAGGACAAGCAGGATAGCCCGGCGCAGGTCGAATACCCTTGTATTCTTCCTTAATCAGTGCTTCGTTGGTGAATTTTTCTGAAGAAGAATAGCCCCACAACTCAGTTCTCACTTTTTTATGCAAAAATTCCGCAAAAGCTTCGGCAAAACGGTCAGCGAGTGCTTTTAACATAATCGAATTATAATCATCATGGTCGGCTTCAAAAGCGTTGATTCTATCTTCTAAACCAAGTCCTGACGTTACCGTAAAACCACCAATGTAATCTCGAATTTCCGTTTCTTTTGGAGCAACGAAATCTGCCAACGCAATATTTGCAAGCTTCGCAACCTTCTTTCCCTGCTGGCGTAGAGAATGTTGTGTGAGAATCAATTTACCGCTCTCATCGTAGATTTCAATGTCATCTCCAACAGAATTAGCAGCAAACAACCCGACCACGCCTTTGTGCGTCATCCAAGATTCTGCAATGATTTGATTCAACATTTTTTTGGCATCCTCGAAAAGATTTCTTGCTTCTTCTCCCACCAATTTATCTTGTAAAATTGCGGGATATTTTCCATGTAATTCCCACGTTCTGAAGAAAGGTGTCCAATCAATAAAAGGGACTAATTCTTCTGAAGAAACCGAAATCTCTGTAACTCCCAACTGATTGGGTTTCACTATTCTTTGCGATGACCAATCGAGTTGAAATTTATTCTCTCTAGCCTCTTCTATTGTCAACAAGGTCTTTCTTTTTCTACTTTTCTGATGATGCTCTCGTACTTTGGCATATTCTGCCACAATATTCTCTAGAAATGCTTCTTTCTTGCTTCCCAACAAGCTTTCAACGACCGTAACCGAGCGGGAAGCATCCAAAACATGCACCGTCTGATTCAAGTTAAAATGTTCGTCAATTCTCACGGCAGTATGCACGCGAGAAGTCGTTGCACCGCCAATCATCAATGGAATGTCGAGTTTTGCGCGCTCCATTTCTTTGGCAACGGTCACCATTTCATCCAGAGAAGGGGTGATTAATCCGCTTAGTCCTATTATATCGACCTTTTGCTCAATCGCCTCAGTAATGATTTTCTCAAAGGGGACCATCACTCCTAAATCAATGATTTCGTAATTATTGCAACTTAGCACAACGCCGACGATGTTCTTTCCGATGTCATGCACGTCTCCTTTTACGGTTGCCATGAGTATTTTTCCGGAGAATTCTTGCTTGCCGCCTTTTTCTTCTTCAATAAAGGGCAGCAAATAAGCAACGGCCTTTTTCATGACTCTCGCTGACTTCACTACTTGCGGCAAGAACATTTTTCCGCTGCCAAAAAGGTCGCCAACGACATTCATTCCGTCCATTAATGGTCCTTCGATGACTTCTATCGGTCGAGCAAATGCCAAGCGACATTCTTCGGTATCTTCATCAATAAAATCGGTAATTCCTTTAACCAATGCATAAGAAAGGCGTTCTTTCACCTCTTTTTCTCGCCAAGAAAGGTCAACTACTCGTTGTTTGCCTTTTTCTCCCTTAAAATTTTCTGCAATTTCAAGCAATCGGTCGGTTGCATCTTCTCTTTTGTTTAAAAGAACGTCTTCTACCCTTTCGAGTAAGTTTTTTTCTACGTTATCATAGATTTCGAGCATAGACGGATTCACAATTCCCATGTTCATTCCATTCTGAATGGCATGGTAGAGAAAAGCCGCGTGCATTGCTTCACGCACCACATTATTCCCCCTAAAAGAGAAGGAAACATTGGAAACTCCGCCTGAAATATGTGCGCCGGGCAAATTCTCACTGATCCATTTTGTGGCTCTAAAAAAGTCGAGCGCATTGTTATTGTGTTCGTCCATTCCTGTTGCAACGGGGAAAATATTGGGGTCAAAAATGATGTCGTCGCAAGGAAAACCCAATTCATCTACCAAAATTCGGTAAGAACGTTCGCAAATTTCAATTCTTCTCTCGTAACTATCCGCTTGTCCGTCCTCGTCAAAGGCCATGACAATCACTGCGGCACCGTAGCGTTTTATTTTGCTTGCGTATTCTTTAAATTTTTGCTCTCCTTCTTTCAGCGAAATAGAATTAACAACGCCCTTGCCTTGAATGCACTGCAAACCTGCCTCAATGATTTCCCATTTAGAACTGTCAATCATCACGGGAACTCTTGCGATATCAGGTTCTGCGGCAATGAGGTTCAAAAAACGAACCATGGCTTCTTTGCCATCAATCATTCCTTCATCCATGTTGACGTCAATGATTTGCGCTCCGCCTTCGACCTGCTCACGAGCAACGCTCAATGCTTCGTCAAATAATTCTTCTTTTATCAGGCGCAAGAATTTGCGAGAACCTGTTACGTTGGTTCTTTCGCCAATATTCACAAAATTGCTTTCTGAAGAAACAATCAAGGGTTCTAAACCTGATAATTTTAGGATGCGTTTATTTTCCGACATTTGCTCCAAATTTTCTAGGTGAATAATTCTTCGCTAATTCTGCGATTGCTGAAATATGTTCTGGAGTCGTGCCGCAGCAACCTCCAATAATGTTGACCAACCCTTCGTCCAAATAATCTTTGATTTGCGCTGCCATCATTTCTGCGGTTTCGTCGTATTCTCCAAATTCATTCGGTAAACCAGCGTTTGGATGCGCACTGACTCCAAAAGGGGCGTTTTTATTCAAAACTTGCAAATAAGGACGCATCATTGAAGCTCCCAAGGCGCAATTTAGTCCAATCGTGAGCAAATCTATATGTGCGACAGAAATTAAAAACGCGTCTGTTGTCTGTCCTGTCAATGTTCTTCCAGACTGGTCGGTGATTGTTCCCGAAACCATGATGGGCAACTTCGTTTTTCTTTCTTCAAAGAGTTCATCAATGGCAAAAAGAGCTGCTTTTGCGTTCAAGGTGTCAAAAACGGTTTCAACGAGCAATAAATCGACTCCGCCATCCATTAAAGCACCTGCTTGTTGCTTGTAGGCAACTTTTAATTCTTCAAAAGTAATTCCTCTAAAACCGGGGTCGTTTACATCTGGAGAAATGGATGCCGTTCTGTTGGTTGGTCCCATAGAGCCTGCCACAAAACGAGGTTTATTAGGTTCTTTTTGGGAGAATTCATCCGCAACTTCCCGTGCAATTTTTGCGCTGTGATAATTGATGTCGTAAACAGCATCTTGCAAGTCATAATCGGCTTGGGCAATGGTTGTTCCCGAAAAAGTGTTGGTTTCTGCAATGTCTGCACCTGCGGCAAAATATTCTCGGTGAATACTTTTAATAATCTCTGGTTGCGTCAAAGAAAGAAGGTCGTTATTCCCTTTCAATGGCTTGTGATGATCCTCAAACCATCCTTTTCGGAAGTCTTCCTCTTCTAGGGTGTGTCGCTGAATCATGGTTCCCATGGCGCCGTCAAGGACCAATATTCTATTTTTAAGTATCACTTTAATATCTATCATATTCCATTATTGATACTTACAAAGCAAGGAGAATCGAGCTTTCACTTATCTTTTCTCAATTTGAGATCGGAATTGGCACCTTTTTCTTAGTTGAAGAGGTTGCCAAGGTATCACAGGGCCAGTCCCTCCACCTTTCTTTATAAGTATAATGTGCGGTAAAAGTAGAGGGAATTATGTTGATTTCAAAGGAAAAGTGAGAAATTTGATGGAAGTTTGCAGAGCGTTAGAGTTTTAGAGTATTCGAGCTTTGGAGAGTTTACAGAAAAAACCACCCCAATCTCACTAAACTATCGTATTTTTGGCTTGCAATGAAAAAACTTTTACTCATTCTACTTTTGGCTTCGTTTCAGATTCATTCTCAAACATTGACCGATTCTAACTTGCCAATTGTTGTCATTACAACTCCCGTTGGTCAGTCTATTCAAGATGACCCTCGCATTATTTGTAACATGGGAATTATTGACAATGGTTTCAACGTTCGCAACTACCTGACAGACCCTTTTACCAATTACGATGGCAGAATTGAAATTGAAATCAGAGGTTCAACCTCTCAACAGTATCCCAAAAAAGGTTACGGTTTTGAAACGCAAGATTCTCTCGGTGCTAACTTGCAAGTTGCCATTCTAGGCATGCCTCCAGAAAACGATTGGATTCTTAACGGTCCTTACCCTGACAAAACGATGATTCGCAACGCGCTGACCTTTGATTTGGCGATAAAAATGGGGCATTATGCGTCTGATTATCGTTTTTGTGAATTGGTGATTGACGGAGACTACCGCGGTGTTTACATCATGATGGAGCGCATCAAACAAGATCTAAACAGAGTAAATATTGCCGAATTAAGTGTTCCCAACCTCTGGAGCGATACATTGACGGGAGGTTACATTGTCAAGGTCGATAAACTCACGGGAGAAGTTGGTTACTCATGGATTTCCAACTACGACAATGAGGTTATTTTTCAATTTCACGACCCCGAATTTGACGAAATGAACAGTTTGCAAGCCAGCTACATGGAGAATGCAATCGTTGAGTTTGAAGATGCTATCAACGGCCCCGATTTTGCCGATCCTAACCTCGGTTATCCGAGTTTAATAGAGACCCAATCATTTTACGACTTTTTTATTCTCCAAGAATTAGGAAGAACGGTGGATGGCTACCGATCGAGTTCATTCTTACACAAAGACAAAGACGGTTTTGCGTGGAATGCAAAGCTGGTTGCCGGTCCCATGTGGGATTTTAACCTGTCTTATGGCAATGCCGATTATTGCGATGCCGACTTGACAACAGGTTGGCAGTACAACTTCAATAATGTCTGTAATTTTTCAACCTCCATTCCTTTTTGGTGGGGAAAATTATTGCAGTCTCCAACCTATGCAAACGGCTTACAGTGCCGATGGCAGGAGCTTAGAGCAGGGCCGTTGAGTACAGCTAACATGCAAAACTTCATTGATTCTGTTGCCAATTACATTCAAGAAGGGAGAATTCGCAATTTTCAACGATGGCCGATTATTGGTCAATATGTCAACTGGAACGGCTTTGTTGGACAGACCTACCAAGAGGACTTGGACTATCTAAAGACCTACGTTGCCAATCGCGCCAATTGGATAGACAACAATCTCCCTGGCATCTGTGATTTATCTGTTTCAGAGAATGAATTTGAGGCTGAATACCATAAAATCTGGCCGAACCCGACTTCAGGAAAGCTCAATTTAGGGATCTCTCTTTTTCAACAAGGAAAGGTCGCGTTTGTTGTGCATGACATGACTGGGAAGGTCGTTGCGAAGAAGAATTTAGGAGAATACAACATCGGCACCCACGCTTTTGACTTGGGTGATTTGAATTTGAAATCTGGCAGTTATGTTTATTCTGTTTTAGTGAATAACGAGCTTATATATAGTGGGAAGTTAATGCGGTTTTAGGGGGAGGAGTGATTCTTAGTTCTTAAATTTTCTTGTGTGGGTTTTTACACAGAGAACCACAACTTGTCCCGACCTTTCGGGAGAGGAGGCACAGAGATTCACAGAGCAAGGGGGGTAGTAGTGATTCTTATTTTTAAATTGACTTCTTCTTTTTCTCACGCAGATAACGCAGATTTCCGCAGAAAATTATCTTCCCCGAGGCAAGAACCTCATCATTCTTCATTCTTCATTTTTAATTTGAACCCCTATTTTCAACCTTTCATGTAATTTTTGTAACTCTTTTGCGCCAAATCGTTATCTTGTCGCAAATTAAAAAATTCATCAATGAAAAAAATCCTAATGTCTGCCATCTTGTGCCTTGGAGTTGCATCCACGCAAGCGCAGTCAAATTCAATTGAGTTTGAACAGTACAAGCTTAAGAACGGTATGAATGTGATTCTTCATCAAGATCATTCTACACCAATTGTTGCAGTTACGGTACTGTATCACGTCGGTTCTAAAAACGAAGTAAAAGAGCGAACAGGTTTTGCTCACTTTTTTGAGCACCTAATGTTCGAAGGTTCGGAGAATATTGGTCGTGGAGAATACATGAAAACAGTTTCTTCAAACGGAGGTCTTTTGAATGCAAATACTTCTTTCGACAGAACTTTTTACTATGAAATCCTACCTTCTAACCAAGCAGAATTAGGCCTTTGGATGGAAGCAGAGAGAATGTTGCACCTGAAAATTGATTCTATCGGAGTGCAAACGCAAAGAGAAGTTGTTAAGGAAGAATTCAGACAATCTGACAACCAGCCTTACGGTTCTTTTTTAAGAGAAATGTTCAGTAGAGCTTTTGAAAAGCATTCATACAACTGGGTGCCAATTGGCTCGTTAGATCATATCAATAACGCGACAATCGCAGAATTTGCAGAATTTTATGCAACTTATTATGTACCAAACAACGCAACGCTATCAATAGCGGGTGATTTTGACAAAAAAGAGGTGAAGGCATGGATTGAAAAGTATTTTTCTACCATTCCAAAGGGAACGAAGCCGATGCACCGACCAACAGTTGTTGAACCAATCAAGCGCAAAGAGATTCGTGACACTGTTTATGACAATATTCAACTTCCTGCGGTAATGATGGGTTATCACACTCCCGCGCAAGGAACACATGATGCTTATGCTGTGGATATGATGGCGCAAGTTTTATCGCAAGGAAAAAGTTCTCGTTTGCAAAAAAGAATTGTAGATGAACAAGAAAAAGCATTGTTTGTAGGTGCCTTTCCTTTCCCAACAGAAGATCCAGGATTGTCACTCATGTTTGGAATTCCAAATATGGGAGTTGAATTGCCTGACCTTGAAGCTGCCATGGAAAAAGAAGTAGAAGACCTTCAAAACAACTTAATTTCTGAAGAAGAATTTCAAAAATTGCAGAATCAAATAGAAAATGACATGATTTCAAGTAATTCTACGGTAGAAGGTATTGCCGAAAGTTTGGCTGATTACTCCGTTTATTATGGAGACGCAAATTTAATCAATACTGAAATGAAAAGATATATGAAGGTAACGCGGGAAGATATTCAACGTGTTGCGAAAGAATATTTCAGAAAGGATAACAGAGTTGTATTGTATTACTTACCAATGCCTGAAGAGGAAGAAGGAGAGTAAGATAAGGAGTTAAGAAGTTGAGAAGTCAGGAGTTAAGAAATTAACATCCTCCTTCTACCATCAACTACTAAAAATAATTATTGAAAAAAAATAAGATGAAAAAATTAATAACTATCGTTTGTGCAATCACTGTTTCCTTCGGGACATTTGCGCAAAAATTGGACAGAAGTATTAAACCTACTGCAGGTCCTGCTCCAGAAATTAAACTGGGCGACATCGAGTCCTTTACATTAGAAAATGGATTGAAAGTTTTCGTTGTGGAGAATCATAAGTTGCCAAAGGTTGCTTATTCTATGACTTTAGACATGGATCCTATTTTAGAAGGAAAAATGGCAGGTTATGTCAGTGCAACAGGAGAATTGTTAGGTCGTGGAACTGCGAACAGAAGTAAGCAAGAAATTGATCAAGAAATCGATTTTATTGGAGCAACTTTGAGTACCTATTCTACAGGAATTTACGCTGCATCATTGAAAAAGCATCAAGATAAGTTATTGGCAATTATGGCTGATGTATTGATGAATGCTGATTTCAAACAGGATGAGCTAGACAAAATCAAAAAGCAAACAATCTCAGGATTGGAAAGTGAAAAATCCAACCCAGATGCAATCGCGGGTAATGTAAAATCTGTTTTACTATACGGCAAGGAGCATCCTTATGGAGAATTGACAACGGCAGAAACTGTTGAGAACATCACCTTGGAGAAGTGTAAATCGCATTACAAGACCTACTTCCGACCAAATATTGCATACATGGCAGTTGTTGGAGACATTACTGTTGAAGAAGTGAAAGCCAAAATGGAGAAATATTTTGGTGCCTGGGAAAAAGGAAACGTTCCTTCTCACGCATATGAAACTCCAGACGACAGAACGCAAACAACGGTTGCATTTGTTCACAAAGAAGGTTCTACACAGTCTTCTATAAACATCACGCATCCTATGGATTTGACAAATAACAACCCTGATGTTGTTGCCATGAAAATCTTAAATTCTATCCTTGGCGGTAGTTCTACGGCAAGACTTTTCATGAATCTTCGTGAAGGTCACGGTTATACTTACGGAGCTTATTCAAGAATTCACCCTGACGAATTGATTGGAAACTTTACGGCTTCTGCAAAAGTTAGAAATGAGGTTACAGATAGTTCTTTGGTAGAATTCTTCGTAGAATTAAAAAGAATAATCAATGAAGATGTGTCGGAAGAAGATTTGCAGAATGTAAAAAACTACATGACTGGAACTTTCGCTTACACTTTGCAAAATCCGCAAACAATTGCACGTTTTGCAATCAACACGCAGAAGTATGACTTACCCGCAGACTATTACGCAACATACTTGAAGAAAGTGGCAGCAGTTACCATCGCAGATGTTAGAAGAGTTGCACAGAAATACATTCACCCAGAAAAAGCATTGATTTTGATTGTTGGTGATAAAGAAATTGCTCCTAAAACGGCACTATTCTCCGCAGAAAATAAGGTGTACTATTATAACAACCAAGGAAATCCAGCTAAAGATAAAATCAAAGCTGCTGCTGAAGGTGTAACTGCTGAATCTGTTATTGAGAAATTTGTTACGGCAACCTACTTAATGGCGCCAGGTAAGAAGCTGAACAAAAAACTAAGCAAGATTAAAGATGTTACAACAAAGCTTGATGCGTCTATTCAAGGTCAGGTTTTAACCATGGTGCGTTACCAGAAAGCTCCAAATTTATTCGCTTCCGTTATGTCAATGGGACCTATGACTATCCAAAAAGAGACTTTTAATGGTACTGTTGGTAAGAAAAGTGGAATGCAAGGAGACAAAGACATCACTGGGAGTGATTTGGAAGAATTGAAGGCTAGTTCTACGATTTTTGCTGACACGAAGTTGAAAGAGTTAGGATACACTTTCGAGTTGAAAGGTGTTGAACCAATCGAGGGAAAAGATGCTCACAAAATTCTTGTTACAAAACCTGGTGGCGCAACAGAAACAGAATGGTACGATGTTGCTTCAGGTTTCAAGGTGAAAACATTGTCAATCGAAACACAAGGAGAAGAATCGTTCTCTGTGATTACTTATATTTCTGATTACAAAGAGGTGAATGGCATCGTTCTTCCTCACAGCATTAAAGTTAGTTTTGGTCCACAATCATTGGATATGAAAGTAACTTCTATTGAGATGAATCAAAAGTTGAGTGACGATTTGTTTGAGTAAAATTCTTTTAACATATAATAAATAGTACGGGGTGGTCGCGACCACCCCGTACTATTTATTATATGTTATTTCAACAACGACACATGTCCAACAAAGATCTTCGTGTCTGGAGAATCTAGCAATCCAGCAACGATTTTCCACGTATAAACTCCATCTTGCGACTGGTCTTTCTGGTTTGCAAATCTTCCGTCCCAACCGATTTCCATGTTGTGCGATTCGAAAATAAGGTTGCCCCAACGGTTGAAAATATACAAAGTGTATTCATAAGGATCGAAACCGTCCATTTCTGGCTTAAAAACCTCATTTACTCCATTGTAATCTGGCGTAAACGCATTGGGAACATAAATCGTGTAATCTTGGAATATATGCACGTATTTAGTTCTTTCATCCTCGCAACCGTAAGAAGAATAAGCCGTCAATGTGATGGCATAAGCTCCGCTATTCTCGGTTGGAAAAGTATGCTCTGGTTCAAAATCATAACTGTTCGGAGAATAATCACCAAAATCCCACATGTAAGACACCGCACCAGTAGATAAATTGTCAAAACCAGTAGTCGGATCCAAAGTTGTTAAAGACAATTGTAGAATATTGAAGTCCGCAACTGGTAACTCGTGCACAATGACTTGTACTGTTGCATCTGATGAACAACCATAGATATTGTATCCCGTTACCGTATAACTTGAACTTACCGTTGGGTAAAACCCAATACCGTCCACCACTCCACCTGTCCAAGAGTAATTATCTGCACCTTGTCCACTTAGTATTACTTCTTCTCCCGCACAAATTTCTGCACCTTCTGCCGAAACAATTGGATTGTTGTAAATAATAACCTCGACCGTATCTGTCGAAGTACAACCTGTTGCTAGAGAATCTGTAACGACGTAAGTCATCGATCCAACATTCTGCGTAAAGGGTACATTGTTCAATACACCGTTACTCCAATAAAGATTAGATGTTCCTTGCGCATTGAGAGTCACTGTATTCCCATCGCAACCTTGTTGGTCAGCTCCTGCGTTGACCACTGGATTAGAATTCACCAAAACAATAACTGTATCAGAATTAGAACAAGCATTCGCATCAGTTCCTGTAACAATGTATTGCAACTGTCCTGGATTCTGCAAGAATGGAACACCATTCGTGATGCCACCCGTCCATGCATAAGAATTTGCCCCAGAACCCGACAAAGTAACCATTGTACCTTCACAAACAGTTTGATCAGGACCTCCAACTACATTTGGCAAGCCGTAAACAGTGATATCAACATCGTCTGTATTCTGACAACCTTTTGCATCCGTTCCAGTTACGGTGTAAGTTGTCGTTCCAATTGATGGGTAGAAAGCAACGTTATCCATAACTCCATTTGTCCATGTATAAGTCGATGCTCCAGAGCCTGCCAAAACGATACTGTTTAAATCACACAACTGATTATCTGCTCCAGCAGAAATAGTTGGCAAAGGATTAACAGTCACATCTACATTGTCTGAATTTGTACAACCGTTGGCATCCGTTCCAATAACAGTGTAAGTCGTTGTTCCAATCAGGGGGTAGAATGCAACTGCATTTATCACTGCATTGTCCCAAACGTAGCTTATTGCGCCATTTCCAACCAATGTTACAGCGATTCCGTCACAAACTTCTTGATCGATGCCAGCAACAACTACTGGCAAGTCGTAAACCGTAACGTTTATTTGATCTGTGTTAGAACAAGCATTCGCATCTGTTCCAATAACGGTGTAAGTAACAACACCTACAGAAGGTGTGAATGCAACATTGTCTATCACTCCGCTATCCCACGAATAAGAAGTTCCACCAGCACCATAAAGTGTCACTGATTGCCCCAAGCAAATACTTGTGTTACTTGCATTTGCCTGAATAACAGGATTTGCATTCACAGTAACATCAACATTGTCTGTATTCTGACATCCATTGACATCTGTACCTGTAACCGTGTATGTTACTGTTCCAATTGCTGGGTAAAACGCAACGCCATTCGTTATTCCGTTATTCCAAGTATAAGAAACAGCTCCTGCACCAGATAAGGCAACACTTGCTCCATCACAAACAACTACATCCGGTCCTGCAACAACAGTTGGCAAAGCATTGACTGTGATATCAATATTGTCTGTTCCTTGGCATCCGTTTGCATCCGTTCCAGTGACAATGTAATTGGTCACTCCAACAGGAGGTATAAATCCAATTCCGTCCGTTACTCCGTTGTTCCAGAGGTAAGAAACACCACCTGATCCTGTCAATGTAATTCCAACGCCTTCACAAACCACTGTGCTTGATGCGTTGGTTTGAATTCCTGGGTAAGCGTTCACTGTAACGACTAAATTGTCCGTATTTGAACAGCCATTAGCGTTTGTCCCGACCACAGTGTAAGTTGTAGCACCCACTGGTGGCAAGAAAGGAACATTATCTATGACTCCATTGTCCCAAACGTAAGAACTTGCGCCACTTCCCGAAAGAGTAACCATTGAACCTTGACAAACTGTTACGTCAGGTCCTGCAACAACAATTGGTGATGCATTTACTTGAACATTGATTGTCATAGAATCTGTACAACCATCGGCTGTTTCTACGTAGAGTTGTGTAACATAATTTCCAGCAGTTGTGTATAAATGAGCGGGAGAAAGGTAAGTTCCGGTTGTGTTTGTGACTCCAACAATGGCTCCTGAAGAAATTGGAGAAATCACACCATCTCCGAAATCCCAACGGTAGCCTATGATTGCGCCCGGAGCAAGAATTGTAGAGAAGTCGTTAAAGTAAACGGAATCATTCTCACAAATAACCAAAGTACTTGCGGTGTAATTCGCAATTGGAGAAGGGTATTCTGTAATTGTTACATCCAAAGTAATGGAACAACCTCCACCTGCAAAAGGTGTCAATGTAGCCGAATATACACCGCCTGTTGTAACTGTAATGCTCTGAGTTGTTGCTCCAGTGTTCCACAAGTAACTTGCTGCCCCTGCTGGAGCAGTTAAAATAGCAGAGTCACCTTGACAAATAATATCTGTTGAGGTAATTATCTGGCTGTTTCCGCATGTCGCATCAATATATGCATAACCAAAATGCCCTGTAAGAGAACAATCACCAGAAGTAAATTCTACAGTAACATTCTGACCAATGTATGCGCTTAAATTGGCAAAAACGGTTGTCCAGTCTCTATAAAGAACGATGGAGCCACCCCAATTTGTTGTCTGGTAATTTGGTGCATTCGCAGCATCTGCAATAACGGTGTATTCTCCACAAGGAACACTATTTCCGAGAGAATCGAAAACACGAACTGTGAAGTAAGGCAATTGATTTAAGGTATGCCAAGCAGGCGATTGAAATATCACTGCGTAGCTGTAGGTGAACATATAATTTGTTGCATCTACTAAGAATGTTTGACTCATACGAGCCGCTCTGGCCCCTACCCCTGTTCCGTTACCGAGGCGAGCAGAGAAATTACCATTGAGAGGATTCACTCGAGAAATTCCTGTAACTGGGTCAAGACCACCTCCAAAAATTGTGTGGTAAGGACCTGGACCAACTGGAAATTCTCCCACGTAAGAAAATGGAACAGATCCATCCACGTTTCCTCGGGTCAAGGTCCAACCAGATAAATCTCCTTGTTCAAAATCCATGTTCACACATGGTCCATTTATTGCTTTCGGCGGAAATGGCGAAGTTGGACTTGCAGGGATTTGCGCAATCGAATCAAGTGATGCAATTGTTCTTGCCAAAAGACCATTGTATTCATTCTGAAATTGAGTGTCCGAAATATCTTCATGGTTGTTCACTCTTGCTTCAATGTCAGAATGAAATAATTGATACTCGAAATCGACAAAATTGATAAGGTCAGAATTCAAGAAATCCTCCTCCTCTAAATCCAAGTCTATTTCGAATTGAGAAATCGATTTCGATTCAAAAAAATGTTCCGTTCCTACATGAGTATGTTGACCGAAAAGTCCGAACGTTAAAACACAAAAAATAGCACTGATTGTAGTAGAAGTTTTCATAGTCGAGAATTTTGGGGTTCATCTACTAAACGTTTTAGTAGTGATTTGGTTGCTAGTTAATTTTTTTACATTGCAATGCGCGCATAATAGTTTTCAGCGATGAATTTCACCTATTAAACGGTTGTTTTATCTCTTTTATGCGCTAATTTGTGGTTAATTTGACACAGAGTTTTGCGCAACGCTTGAACATTTAACTCCTTTTATTTACCATTTCGATGCTACGGATGAATATTTCTCTATCAAAAAAGTATAAAAAACGACAAAAATGGTTGGTTTTTGATGTTTTTTGATGAAAAATGAGTGAAAATAAGTGAGAATCGTCATAAATTGATAAAAACGTCCAAATTTAAGAATTCAAAAAAAATAATCATTCATGTATTCTCGGCAAAGAATATTCATAGTTTTGCATAAAAAATAAAGAATGAGTGAGCAACGCACAGAATTAGACAAATTGGGAGAGTTTGGACTCATAGAACATCTCACAAAGAATTTTAAGAATACCCAAAGCTCTACAAGACTCGGCATTGGAGACGATGCTGCTGTGTTGTCTATTTCTAAGAGCCAATCCCAATTGATATCAACAGATATGTTGATAGAAGGCGTTCACTTTAACCTGATGTACATGCCGTTAAAGCACCTCGGTTACAAGGCTGTTGCGGTTAATGTGTCTGACATCTGTGCAATGAACGGCGTTGCAGAACAGATTACGGTTTCCATTGCCGTTTCCAATCGTTTTCCGGTGGAAGCGCTTGAAGAATTGTATGACGGAATTCACACCGCTTGTAAAGTGTACAATGTTGATTTAATTGGTGGAGACACCTCATCATCGCTTTCTGGGTTGACAATTAGCATCACAGCCATCGGTCGAGTGAAAAAAGATGCGATTACTTACCGATCTGGAGCAAAAGAGCATGATTTATTGGTCGTAACAGGTGATTTAGGTGCAGCTTATGTTGGTTTGCAAGTCTTGGAGAGAGAAAAAGAGGTTTACAATACAAATCCTAACATTCAACCTGATTTAGACGGACATGATTACATTATCGAGCGTCAATTAAAGCCAGAAGCAAGGGTTGATGTTGTCAAGTTTTTGAAAGAATTAGATGTAAAACCAACGGCAATGATTGATATTTCTGATGGATTAGCATCTGAAGTCTTGCATATTTGTAAGTCGAGTAAAGTCGGTTGCCACATCTACGATGAGAAACTACCCATCGATGGTCAGACTTCTATGACAGCGATTGAGTTCAACTTGGACCCAAATACCTGCGCAATGAATGGTGGCGAGGATTACGAATTGCTTTTCACGATTTCTCAATCTGATTATGAAAAAATTAAGGGCAACCCTCACATGACTGTGATTGGGCATATAACAGACGAGAAAGCTGGTCGTTACTACGTAGATAAAAACGGTGCTGCTATAGAATTAACGGCACAAGGTTGGAATCATTTTGAAGACTGAATAACTCTTAGGAAGCCGCTCTAATTGTTTCGTAATATTTCTCTTTTACAATACTATCGAAAGACTTGTTTTGTAGTTTTGCCTCTGCCCAGGATTTAAAATCAAAATACTCTAAGGCAACACTTTCAAAAGAATCGTCAGAAATATTGGCTAACTCATTGTTCAATTCTTCCCAGATGCTTTCAATTTCGAATCTGTCGTCACAATTAATCAATTTTTGTATGAATTGTAAAAATATCGTCTCAAAACCGTACAATCTATTGCGCGTTTTAAAAAAGCGCATTGTATTTTTCAGAGAATAGGGAAGTAATTTCTGATTGTCCAATTCTACATGTATTAACAAATCGAGCAATTGCGCATATCCGACAATATCTTCCGTTTTGTCAAGCCTAGAATCATTGAGAATTACATTAATCCAATTCAATGCTTTGTTAAAATCCCCCATTCCCATGTGTATTACGGCCATTTTAAAGGACAAAAATGCTTTTCGAATTGGGATTATTTTTCCGTCAAATTTTAGCAGTTTATCTTCAACAGATTGAGCAATTTCAGAAGCCCTTTCAAAATCTCCTTTCCTTAAATGGAGATCTAATTCTATGCTAGAAATACTTGAAAATAACTTAATGGCCATGTCTTCGTTTGACTCCGTATCAACCTCCAATTGCTTTAATTTCTCAAGATATTGATTCGATTCTTTGTGCAGACCCAGTTTATCAGCCACATAAATGGCATTAGATACAACCGAAATCTGCTTGTTGAGAGAAACGGTATTCAATGTGTCGGAACTGAATAATTCTATATTGCCTTGTAAACTCTTCAAGGTACTTTTAAGGTCACCAACAGCATAGTGGTAGGCACTTTTAATGTGTTCTAACAAATATTTAACTTCCAATGAATGGTCATTGTCCGTTTCCAATGTCAGAGCATCTTTGCATATCTCTCCATAAGTTTCAGAATCTTCTTCAGAGCGAGAAATTCCTTTCTGAGAAAGCCTTACAAAAAGTTTTGCTTTGATAGTCCATAACTTATTTCTTAGTTCAATTTCATTTTGGAACGCACCTACTTTCACATGCACTTCATCAATTATTTCATCTGAAACCAATAAATGACCTTGTGTTTCTAATAATCTCTTGTTTTTATTGCAAATAATCAACAAAATCTCATTTTTTTCATGCTTTATTGCCAATTTCTCCGCACTTCTTAAAATTTTCTTACTCTGCTCATACAAGGATTTATCGTATAATATATCAACAGAATGAAGCATTTTATAGAGTTGGGCTTCTGTACAATTACTTGTATGGAAAGAGTCTAAGGCAGAAAGAATATGGTCATACAAACGTTTTTTCGTTATCGAAAAGAGTTTCAGAAATGATTCTCCCTCAAATAATTTGAACAAGCGCTCCTCATCATAAACTGATTGTTTGTCAATGGCATCAAAAAGCCGGGTATAATTATTTTTACCCCCGATAGAGTGCCGAGAAGATACTACTTTAAAGTAGCGCTTCTCTGATCTGTTCATTGATTTTATCAATTCAAATAAGCCTTCATTTACCCTGTTAGACATGTATAATTATTAATTTCATAAGTTCAATGAAACTAATATACGAAGAGTATAAACGCCATAAATAATTAAAACCTGAAGTGTATAATTTATTTATTTAACGGGCATAAAAAAAGCTCGTTTAAAACGAGCTTGGTGTTAAATATATTTAGCTATTAATTTTGTGCTTTCCCATCAGGGTCATTGTTTGGATCTGTGATGTCTCCATTACGAGAACCGTCATCTGCAGGAGAAACGCTACCGTCTATGTTATGAGTATCACCATCATCGTGCAAAATCGTTTGCTGAACCTCCCATACTGGAACATCTTGAGTGTTATCACTCACAGGTACAATCTCTTGTTTAGTACATGACACGAATGCCAAGCCTAAGATGATTGCAGATATGTAGATTAATTTGTTCATTATAAACGTCTTATTACTAACAAATATAGGAATTTAGTATCAATCTACCAAATTATCACACGGTATTTTGATTAAAACCCTCGTTCCATTGATTAAACGGTTGTTATCAATGATTTCTTCGGGTCCAATTAGCGAAATATCGTTTTCTGATATTTTCTGAATCAATTCTATCCTTTTAGAGGTTATTTCCATCCCCTGTGATTTATGATCTCCGTCCATCCTCGTCTTTTGCGAGAGGCTATTTTTGATTCCTATGCCATTGTCTTCTATGAGAATCTCGATATAATCGTTCTTAATTTCAATATCTATCTTAATGAGTCCTTTTTTCGCCTCGTTAGGCAGAATACCGTGTATGATACTATTTTCTATAAAGGGTTGCATAATCATTGCGGGTATAAATTCTGACTCAATATCCACATTTTTCACATTGATTTCATAGTCAAATCGATCTTTAAAACGCATCGATTCTAAGGATAAATACAAGCGAATTCTCTCCAGTTCATCTTCTAAAGAAATCACATTTCCAGGACTTGTTGCAGAATCGAGGTTTTTCCGAATTAATTTCGCAAAACTTGTCAGGTATTTATTTGCGGAGAATCTATCCTGTGTATTGATGAAATACTGAATGGAATTGAGCGAATTAAAAATGAAGTGTCTATTCATACTTGCGTTCATTGATTGCTGCTCCAGAGTTAATAGACGTGATTTATAACGTAATTTGTCTTTCTCATTGCTTTCTGCTACTCTTTTTAATCTAAATAGGAGAAAAGCGTAGGTCAAACCACCAACAAACAAGATGATTAGCAAGTAAAACCACCATGTATTGTAAAATGCTGCATTAATTGAGAAGGGAAAGGTTATTTCTTCAGACATTCTGCCCTCAAGATCTACAGAACGAAGGTGCAATGTATATTCTCCGGCAGGCAAACTCGAAAATGATATGGTTGAATTTTTAGATGCGCTGGACCATGAATCGCGCAAGCCTTCCATCCAAAATTGAAAAGATATGCCTTTGTGATAGACCAAAGAGATTCCATCTAGCTCAAAAGTGAGGTTGTTTTTAGAAAAGGGTAAACTCAAATCCATAGGAAGCCCTTCAGGGTTACTTCCTTGAGAATACCTGTTGTAGTCAAAACTCTCATAGTTGAGCAGAATGGAAATTAAGTTAATTTTTGGCTTGGGTTTCGTTTTTGCTTTACCCGAAATATGATAACAGATTAAGCTAGATGCCGTTCCAAACCAGAAAGAGTTATCATTATCGAAAAAACCCGAATTTAGATTAGATTCTAGATCCAAAATACCGTCACTGATACCAAATCGAGTTATTGACACCTCATTTTTCTCTAATTCTGAAAGAATAAACAATCCGTTATTCGTCCCCACAAACAAACGATTGTCCTTGTAATTCATAAAAGCAATGAAATTAGAAGCGGGGTCATTTAGCAGTTTAACCTGATCGATAGTTCCATCTTTCAAGCGAAAAAGTCCCTCCTCAGTTCCGTACCACAAGGTACCGCTCGCATCTTTTTCGATGTTATAGGCTACTTGAGTGATGTTTTGAACCATTTCAAAGCGATTATTCTTAAAAATCATCAATCCAAGATTGGTCACGCAATAAAGTTGCCCGTTAACTACTTCGAAGTCCCTGACTGTTCCTATTTCCTCCTGTTTTCGCCCTAAGCGCTTGAATTTTCCATTTTTGTATTCTGCGGCTCCTCTGTTGCCTCCAATGTACATTCTGGAGTCCGATAATTTATACAATGCTGTGATTTTACTTCCTGGAATTTCAGGATTGTTTTCCATAAAATGCTCAATAACGCCTCCTGACTTTGTGATTTCTATCAAAGAACTTCCTGTTCCGAACCAATTACTTCCCCCTACATCGTACAAAGAAGCCCAAATAGTCGACTCTGAAGTTTCCACTGTGCTGATTTTTCCTGAAGCTGCTTTTTTTACAATCCCTTTGTCGAAAGTTCCAAAGTAATAATCACCCTGTTTGTCTTGAAAACCAGTGACAAATAAATCTGTTGGAAAGCCTGTTGTTTGGTCGTAATAGCGGAAATCAGTTCCTGGGTAGCGAAAAAGCCCTTTTCCTTGAGATCCCATCCAAAAATTGCCTTCACTGTCATTGAAAAAACAACTGATCATATTAAAAGGTAAGCCATTCGACTCGTCAATAAAAGACAGGCTATCGGATGGGTGAATTTGAACAATTCCATTCAATGTATTCAGCCAAATAATTTCATCGTCGTCTATGTAGCAACCATAAACACTATGTTTTAGTTTGTCTGCAGAAATATGACGCGTTTTTCCAGATTTTAAATTCTTAACAAAAACGCCTTTTTGATAGGTTGTAAAAATCATCCTATCATTCTTCTTACAGATGCCTGAAAAGCTGTTTTCTCCGAACTCACTCAGTCGATTAAATTCTTTGCCATCGCTTGAAACCAAGATGCCACCTCGTGTTGCGAGATACAATTGATTATTGTAAATGACTGCATCACGAATTCTTTCAAAGTCAGAATTCTCCAGCTTTACTTTAACAAGTTGATCCTTTTTTTTCACAAACAAACCTCCTCCGTTAGAGCAAATAAGTAAGTGACCTTTAAATTCGATGATTTTAGAAACGCCTCTTGATTTATCGTTTCCGTCTCCTGAAAACTCGATGCTTTTAACACTGTCATTCTTCAAAATGGAAATACCGCCATCATGACCTACCCACAAGGTATTGTCAAAAATAGAAAGAGAAGTAATCCTGTTATTTAGCAGACCTTCATTGGATGAAAAAGTAGTGAAGTTACTGCCGTTAAATTTTGCCAGGCCGCCTAGCGTTCCAACCCATAAATAACCTTTACTGTCTTGATTGACCGCTGTTACTTGCGACTGTGGCAATCCTTGTTCGGTGCTGTAGGTCACAAAAGAGTACTTCTGCCCAAAAACACCAAGATTTACTGTAATAAATAGGCTAATTAATAGCGCTTTAATCATTTTACTCCTTTTAGCATTTTTACAAATTCTGAAACTCTGTTTCTCGCCACAGGGATTCTTAAATCACCCTCTAGAACAGCAAAATGACCGTCTTCGTTGATGTATTCTTTTAGAATACCCAAATTGATGATATGCGATTTATGCACACGACAAAACTTGTTTGGATTCAAGATGTTTTCATAGACTTTTAGGGTTCTTGTGTCCAAATAACGGGAGCCATCGTTGAAATATATCGTAGTACAATTCCCGTTCGCCTCCAAATGCGTAATTGTGCTGTCTTCCACAATTTTTAACCCTTTGGTATGGCTAATGGCAATTCTTGAACTTTGCTTGTTGTTCAATAAGTTGGATGACAAATCTTTCAAAGACTCAAAATAAGTAGTGTAATTCTCCGGTTCAGAATTGTAAAATTCTTTCGTTTCTACCAATCTTTTAACCGAGAGTTGCAATTCTTCAACATCAATTGGTTTTAGAATGTAGTAAACGGCACTTGCGTTAAAAGCACGAATTGCGTAGTCTTTAAATGCAGTAACGAAAACGACAAAGAAATCTTTCTTGTCAATTTCATCCAAAAGTTCAAATCCTTCTGCTCCCGAAGGCATTCTAATATCCAAAAAAACAACGTCTGGACTTTCTGCTTCTATGATTTCTCTCGCTTGATTCTTGTTGGATGCCTCCCCTATCACCTCTATTTCTGGGCAATGGTCTTGAAGCATCATCGAAAGGTTCTTTCTTGCAAATTCTTCATCATCTACTACTAGTGCTCTTAACTTCATATTCTTGCTTTTACTTAAACGTAAGTCAATATACAACTTAAATTCGCAACAACTTTTCTATTTGCAAGTATTTTTTAGCTGAATAAGACATTTCGTTCTTTAATCAGAACAGATAACTCAATTCACCCTACCCTTTAAGTTTTTTTTTGAATTAATCCAAGAAGGCTTCGTAATTTAGTCCTAGATATTAACGTATAAAACTGCACTTTATGAAAACACGTTTACATTCTACCGTCCAGCTTGCCTGGATATTTATCGATAACGGGAATTAATAGTTCCCGTTTTTTTTACCCCTATTTTAGCACTTCAGGCATCTTTTCTTTGAATTTGTTCAACCTTGGAATTGAAACCGCTCGAATATAACCCTGATTCGGGTTGTTTTTTTCATAATCTTGATGATATTCTTCTGCTTTGTAGAACACTTCAAACGCTTTCACTTCTGTGGTGATTTTTGAGAATGTTCCTGCCTCTTTGAGTGCTTTTATTTTGTCATTAACAATCACTTTTTCTTCATCTGTTTGATAAAAAGCAATTGATCGATATTGAGGTCCGCTATCTGGACCTTGCCTGTTAAGTGTTGAGGGGTCGTGAGAATTAAAAAACACATCGACTAAAGTTGAAAAACTCACTTTTTTTGGATCGTAAATGACTTTTACGGCTTCAGCGTGTTTCAGCTTTCCAGTGCAAATTTGCTCATAAGTCGGATTTTTGATAACACCTCCAGAATAACCTGATTCAACTTCTATGACCCCTCGAACGGATTCGTAAATAGCTTCCACACACCAGAAACAACCTGCTGCGAAGTAAGCGGTATCTGTTTGAGATTTATCAATAGGAATCTTTACAAACTCTTGTGAGCCTTTGTTGTCAGTGCTTTCGGAGGGGTCATTGATTCTCGCACAAGATTGCAAAGCGAAGAATGTTGTTAGTATTAAGAGTACGTTTTTCATAAATTTAGTAATTAGAGTACGCTACTATAAACGGAGTGTTTGTTGATTGCTTACATGAAGAATGTTAAGAAATCTTAAAAAAGCCTATCCACTTTCTTTTTTTCCGCAAAAAAGAAAGTTCGCAAAGAAAAAGCTCGTGGCTACAGTTAATCATTTCTAAAAACTTCATGAAATTCGATATTGTCGGGGGTCTTTTCGTGTCTCAAAGCCTCCTCCAATATTCGCGTATTTCATTTTGATTTTCTCATTCATAACTGAATGCCACTATAAAAAAAATCACAACTCTTCTTTCAGATCTGTCTTTTTTCGAATCGCTTGAAAACGTTTTCTTGCTTCAACAGAGTAGAGACTTCCTTTATGGTCGAAGAGAATTTTGCGGTAGTATTCTGATGCTTTTTCGTTGTCAAACAAGTGATTTTGATAAATGTCGCCTAACTGAAAAAGAGCGTCATCTGCCAGGATGTCTTCTCCCCAATATTTAATGATTTCTTCGAGATTGGTAACAGCAGCGTTCCATTTTCCTTTTAATTGCATGGCGTGCGCTTTTTTCAGGAGAATTTCATCGCCCAAACTGTGCGCAGGAAACTCATTTAGAATACTATCGAATAAGACAAATGCTTCTTCGTAACGATGTTGCTCGATGAGTAAATCTGCACTCGCAAACCAATTCATCACTGTATAATTACTATCCAAACCAAAGTTGTCGGTGATTAATAAGGATAGTTGAATGGCATCATTAGCAATTAATTTTGTGGTTGATTGCTTGAGAATGTCCAGTTGTGATTGTGCAAAATCAAATTCTCCGTCGTAGTAAAAAATACGTGCATTTTTGAATTTTGCCTCATGACCAATGGGTTCGTACTTAAAAGATTTATCGATTTGCATATAGAATAAGGACGCTTCCCAAATATCACCATGCAAAACGTGAATGTCCGCCAGTTCCATTTTAACCTCCGCTTTTTCCATGTCTGTAAGTCCAGAAATGAGCAAAGCATTGTCCAATAATTTGATGGCTTCTTGTCCCTTATTTGCATAGAATGCCTGAATATGCGCCAACTCAAGAATCACTGGAAGCGATTTTCTGCTCTTGCCGTACTTATCGATAACTATTTGATAATCAGCTGTTATAACCTCTAATTCTTCCTTTGTAAAATCTCGTCGAGTGGTAACCTCTAAAAAACTAACATTGAGCAAAGAATTTTGAGCGCGCATAAAGTACATGCTCTCTTCTCCCATATCAACGATGTATTTAAACGCTTTTCTCGCCGTTGAAAAGTCCTTGTTTTCAATGCAAATATTTCCAAAATCATAGACCATTCTACCTTCTGATCTTGTTCGCTTATCGATTGCTTTTACATGCACCAAAGCTGCTGGAAAATTCTGCCGCTGAATAAATAACCAAGTCAACATTTGCGCATATTGCACGTTTTCTGGATTTTTCTGTGTGCGAGAAATCAAGGCCGTTCGCAATAAATCATATTCTTTAGAATCCTCTTTGGAGAAGTCTATTTGCGCAGAAAGCACCCGCTGAATACTGCTTTGATAGGACGAATGATAGTCAATCATGTCTAAATATTCGTTGATCATTTTCTCCGTTTCTCCTTGCGTACCGTAGTATTCGGCAAACTGAAAATTAAGCGGGTAAGACTTCTTCAAAACCTTTCTCCCCTTCATCAATGTTCTGTAGGACATCTCCGGTTTGCCTTGCGACTTGAACAAATTATACAGCGCGATGACATTTCGAGAACTTGGTTGCAAATTATCAATCAAATCATTGTAAATTTTATCCGCTTTTGGTTTTTGGTCTCTTTCTTCGTAGAATTTCGCCAGCAAGATGGCATATTCATTATCGTATCGATTTTTTGATGCTGATTTCTTTAATAATTTCTCAGCCGCTTTATCGTCTCCCGTTTCTGCAAGGCATTCGTAATATCTTTTGAAATTGAATTTAGAATGATCCGTTTCGTACAGTCGTTCATAATAAACGAGTGCTTTATCGAACTCACCGTTGTTATAATAATGCTGCGCCAATTGTTGGTCAGTCCCTTGGGAGAACCCGAAGAGCGGAAAGAATAAAAGCGCTATGATTATTAAATTTTTCATTTGTTTTTTTAAGATGTGGGCAAGAAGTCAGGAGTTAAGGAATTAAGGAGTTAAGAAGGAAGTAGATTTGTGTAATACTTCTTAACTCCTGACTTCTTAACTTCTATTTCCATATCAATTTTCGTTCCTATTTTTTAATTCCAACTCTAAAGCGAACTTTTCCAAATCCGGATGCAAGTTATTAAATGTTTTAAAAGATTGCCTTGTTGCGGAGTCACAATAATTCACAAAGGATTTTAATTCTTCGATTTCTATTCTTTCTAAACTGATGTATTCTCCGTATTTCGATCTGTTTCCGGCTCCGTTTTCGATGTCTAATTTTAAGGTTTCAAGACTGTTCTCTCGCAATAGAATAGCATCGTCCATCATAGGAAAAGACTGCTTGATCATGCTCAAAACGGGACGTATTCTCTTGTAAGAATCGAGGTTCTCAATGAGGAGCAAATCCAACGTGTCGTCTTGAAAATTTTCTTTCATCCTCTTTTCTAACGTTTCTATCTTGTTGATAATCAAAAACATAGAATCAACGTTTATGTTTTTTCTCGTTACCCGTATTGCCTTTATGTCAGAGGATAGGCTTTTTAATTTTTCTAAATGTTCTGGTTTTTGCAGGTCAGAACAGGAGGATAGAAATAGAATACCGAGAAGGATGATAATTGATTTCACAGGATGAAGATAGTGAAAAAGATTGGGAGATTGAAGTCTGTTGTGGAGAGATTTGGAGATTCGGAGATTGGTTAATTATTTGACACTGGAAAAAAGTTCATCTTAAAAACAAACCACCCATTTTCCATTACTTTTTCAATTCCAATATCCTCTTTATTAGCAACGATAGTGAACTCAAATTTAATTGGAATGTGGAAAAAGTAGTTATCTTCAATACAATGTTGACGTGGAAAGAAGTCATTAAAAAGGTTCTTAAAATAAGGGACAAGGCTAGAGTCTAGTTGATATGGACCTACAAGGGAAATTTTGTCTACCAAATAATTAGAATCATTATTTTTAATGTAGTTAATCTTTAATATAAATTTAGGGGCACACCCCATTTCAATCATATCAACTCTAGGATTCAATCTGTTTAAAATATCAACCCTACTCGCTAAATGCCATGACAATTCTGCCTCGCTACTCACGCATTCTGAGATTCTGTCATCTATATGGTAACTCGTATCGGCAATTAATTTACCATCCGAGCCATAGAGCCAATTATAACTTTTGTATTTCACTTGAGAAAACGCCCCTCCACTCAAACACAAAAATAGCGTGAAAACAAAAAATGCTGTTTTAAAACGGAGGAATACATTTTGATTTTTATTCGTTTTTTTTAACATAAGACTAAAGTTTTACTTCAAGTTTAACATTGCCGATATAATCAGGTTTCACAGGATGAAGATAGTGAAAATTCAATGATTGAATTTTCTAATGATTGAAGATTTTAAGATTGGTCATTGAGGTTCTCGAAATCCCAATCTCTACACCTTCTCAAACCCCAAATACCCATGCAAACAACTAGGCATTTCTACGCCATTCTCTGTCTGATGATTCTCTAACAATGCTGCTACAATTCTCGGTAAAGCCAATGCAGAACCGTTCAATGTATGGCACAATTGCGTTTTCTTATCGGTATTTTTAAAGCGCAACTTCAGACGCGTCGTTTGGAAAGTATCGAAGCGAGAAACAGAACTCACCTCTAACCATTTTTCTTGTGCGGCAGAATAAACTTCAAAATCATAAGTCATTGCAGCGGCAAAACCTGTGTCTCCTCCGCAAAGACGCAAAATTCTGTATTGCAAGCCTAATTTCTCCAGCAATCCTTTCACGTGATCAATCATTTCGTTGAGTGCTTTTTCAGAATTATCTGGATGCTCAATGCGAACGATTTCAACTTTATCAAACTGATGCAAGCGATTCAATCCACGAACATCTTTGCCGTAAGAACCTGCTTCCCGACGAAAACAAGGCGTATAACCTGTGATTTTAATCGAAAAATCATCGTTTGGAAGAATAACATTGCGATAAATGTTGGTGAGCGGAACTTCTCCCGTCGGAATGAGGTATAAATCATCAACCGGCATGTAATACATTTGTCCTTCCTTGTCTGGAAGTTGCCCCGTACCCATTGCCGAATCTTCGTTCACAAGCAACGGTGCTTGATGCTCAACATAACCCGCTTTGTCCGCTTCATCGAGGAAGAAAGAAATCAATGCGCGTTGCAATTTTGCTCCTTTGCCGATGTACATTGGAAAACCAGCGCCTGTGATTTTCACGCCTAACTCAAAATCAATGAGGTTGAATTTACTTGCAATATCCCAGTGAGGCATTGGTTTAAAATCGAAGTTCGGTTCTTCGCCTGCTTCAAAAATAGTTTCATTATCCGCTTCACTTTTCCCAGACGGCACTTGCTCATTTGGAACGTTCGGCAATTGATACATCAACTCAGTGATTTCAGCTTGCAAAGCATCCACTTTTTCTTTCAGCTCATTTTCTTCGGCTTTTAGAACAGTTGTTTGCGCTTTTGCTTCGTTGGCTTCTTGCTGTTTCCCTTCCTTAAAGAGAAAACCAATTTGCTTAGAGATTTTGTTCATTTTAGAAGCAACATCTTCCAATTTTGCTTTTTCTCCACGCCATTGCTCGTCTTTGGAAAGTATATTGGCAACAATTTCTGAAGCATCAAAATGACGTTTCTTCAATCCTTCAATTACACTTTCTTTGTCCGTTCTTAAACGTTGAATCTCTAACATTTGGTTTTGTTTTTTGGCAAATTTAACTGAAAGATAGTTATAAGTCCAGAAAACTTAGATTTTATTCGATTTTTCATCTAAATCAGATCGCTTTTACTTGCTTCTGCTAATTTTTACAGGATTCTGTCGTGAGTCAAAAACATCTGCAATCAGGATAGAATTGTGTTCACTTTTGATGGTGTAAATTATCCTGTAGTTTCCACTAATCAAATACCTGTATGCTGTTTTTCTGTTAGCAAGTAACTCTTCCATTTGTCCGAGATTTGCGTTTAACTTTAGTTTTTCTGTATCAGAAAGAATTTGGAGAATTATCTGTTTTGCAACATTTTGACTTATTTGAGAATAATAGTCAAAGACATCTTCGAGTTGCGACGAGGCAAAAGAAGACCAAACTACTTGGTAAATCACAAGTCAAACTTTTTTTTCATTTCAGAATTACTGATTATTCGACCATTGTTGAAATCACTTTCTGATTGGTCAATTCTATTTTCAAGTTCTTCTAGTGACATTGGACTTACGTTATACTCTTTTTCCAACTTCAAAAATTTTTCAATTCTTGAAACAGCATCTTCGCTTTGCAAATGCAAAAACTCTTGAATTAAATCTAACTTTCTTGAATACAAATCCATAATTCTTGTAATTATTACTTGAAGATACGATTATTTAATCAAAAAACAAAAAAAGGCGAACTCCATCCCGATAATCATCGGGGCGAAATTCGCCTTTTAAAATAATTTGACGTTCTAATTACGCTTCCGTAGTCTCAAATGGGACTACCGATACAAATGAACGATTGTTTCTTTTCTTACGAAATTCTACGGTACCATCAGTCAACGCGAATAAAGTATGGTCTTTACCAATACCTACATTCACTCCTGGGTGATGCTGTGTTCCTCTTTGACGAACGATAATGTTTCCAGCAATCGCTGCTTGTCCACCAAAAATCTTAACTCCTAATCGTTTTGATTCTGATTCACGACCATTTTTAGAACTACCTGCTCCTTTCTTATGTGCCATTTTCTTAAAATTTTATTTTCGAATAAATCGAATAATTACGCTTTAACTTTAATATCTGTAATCGTAATTGCTGTAAAGCTCTGACGATGTCCATTTTTCTTCTTGTAACCTTTTCTTCTATTCTTTCTGAATACGATTACTTTGTCTCCTTTTACGTGCTCTTCTACTTTTGCAGAAACTGTTGCACCTTTTATAGCTGGGGCGCCTAATTGAACTTTCCCTCCGTCATCAACTAAAAGCACTTTATCGAAAGAAATTTTCTTTCCTGCTTCTGCATCCAAACGGTGAACAAAGATCTTTTGGTCTTTTTGCACCTTAAATTGCTGCCCTGCTATCTCCACTATTGCGTACATATAGCTATTGTTTTTTATTATTATTAATCCAAAATGGAGGACAAAGATAGTGTTTTTAGTGAAGAAAGCAATGTTAAGACACAATTATTAACCGTATATGAAAATTACAAATTCTTAATGTGTGTTTTATACCTTTTTTTATCCCAGTAGATGACCAAAGAGGTGTCATCGGTTTTAACCAATTCGATTGCCGGGTAATAAATTAAAAACTTCTTTTTCTTGTCTTTAAAGTTGAAAATGAATTTCTCGCGATAAACATACCACGTTTTACACCAAAAAATATCAGACCCCATTCCCATGTCTTTCCCAGCTCCTAGAACAAAACCAACATTTTTTCCTTGATTCACAATAAGAATGCCCGTTTTGCCTTCTAGTTTACTTTTCACAAAGAACGCGATATCAATCAGACCGTCGCCATTAAAATCAGCCTCTAGATAAAAAGGATTCCGAGAATAATCCAATACATAATTTTTCATCAGTTCGGACTCAAAAACAACAGGTCGAGCCCAAGTTGGGGTGTTGGAATAAATTAGCGAATCAACTTGAGAAAAAGAGGACATTGAAATGCAAAGAAATAGAATTATAAAGAGAGTTTTCATGAAACAAAGGTACAGTAAAAACAACTCTGCTTTTAGTCGATAAAATCAAAATTACTTTAATTTATACATTTCAAAGTTGATTTTGCTTTCTCCCTAAATAATTCGCAACAAAAACACCAAAAAGAACAAGTAACATTGCAAAAACCTGATACCATCCTATTCTTTCTCCGAAATATAAGCCTATCAAAACAGCCACAATTGGGATAAGATACGTTACACTGGTCGCAAACAAAACGGATGAAATGGCAATCATTTTATTGAACAGAATCAATGCGAAAGCCGTGCCGACAACACTTAAAATGGCAATGTAAAGCAAGCCTTCCATAGCAAACTCATTGTTCTGAATAGTCTCAATCACTCCACTGTTCAAGCCTATAATAGCACTTGGAATAAGGATTAACAAAAATGCTAAGGCGGCTAATTCTATACTTTTCAGGTGAGGTAATTTGTATTTTATTGTGTTGACACTAATCGCATAACACAAAGTCGCAATAACCACTGCAATAATATGCGACCATTCACCTATTATCTCAAAATTCTTACTGGCTACCATCAATAAAACAACTCCCACAACACCAATTGAAACGCCTAGCATTTGAACTTTATTCAATCGTTCTTTGAAGATCAAAAAACCGATAGTCAATGCAAAAATAGGCGTAAAACTATTCATCATCCCAGCCAGACCTGAAGAAACTCCTGTTTCAGCGTAGGTGAACAAATAAGCCGGTAGAAAGTTACCACAAAGACCTACAATTGCTAAAAACAATAGAGACTTGATGTTTTTTAACCTTTTTATCGCCTTTATTGCCCAAGGAAACAAGACCAAACTCGCAATCACTAACCTTATTGAAGCCACTTGAGCATCAGAAAAAATTGCATCACCGGAAAGAGTATGCATTCCTCTTTTCATAAGAATAAAAGAGCTTCCCCAAATTAATGAGAGAACAATTAAGTACATCCAAGCTTTGCTTTCTTTCGACATCGGAGGCAAAAGTAGTCAATAGAGTTGAGTCTTGAGCAAGAGTAAATGAAGTAAGCACCTGTCAAAATTATGAATTATGAATTATTGACGTAGTTAGCTTGTTAGAGAATGAAGTGAAGCAAAAGAGAGGAGAAGGCAAAAGCAGGAGTAATTGTAAAGTTTTCAACATTTAAAATAAAAACTACCACTTTTTACCACTTCAATTTTATTTGCAAAAGCCCTTTATTATTGATACTTTTACCGTCATAAGTGTAACCTTTCGTTATTAACAACGTCTATACTTATCAACAATGTGAAATCTAGTGGTAAAAAGTGGTAAATAACTACTATTTTTACCACTATTATAATCGTTATGGCAGGATTAGTAGGTGAATTTGAAGTTAAACTGGACGCTAAAGGGCGTTTCATGTTCCCTTCCGGGTTACGGAAGCAGCTTCCGCCTGCGTGTCAACGAGATTTCATGTTGAATAAAGGTTTTGAGGATTGCTTGACACTTTTTCCGCTAACAGAATGGGAAAAAATCAGTGCAAAGCTCTCTAAAATGAACCTGTTCAAACCAAAAAACAGAATGTTCTACAGGCTGTTCCATCAAGGCGCAAAACTGATTAGCTTAGACAAAGCAGGTCGTGTTTTAGTTCCTGTTGGACATACGGAACGAGTTGGTTTGAAACAAGAAGTGATGCTTATTGCATACAACGACAGAATTGAAATCTGGGACAAGTCTAAGTACTTCGAAATGATCGAAGGCTCCATGGCGGATTTTGCTGATTTAGCAGATGAAGTAATGGGAGATTTGGAAGATGGAGAATAATCACAACTATCACATACCGGTATTATTAAAAGATTGCATCGATGGACTAAACATTGATCCAAACGGAACTTATATTGACGTGACCTTTGGCGGTGGCGGACATTCTCAAGAGATTTTCAAGCTTCTTTCAGAAAACGGCACGCTCATCGCATTCGACCAAGACCAAGACGCTGCAAAAAACGCATGGGAAGCTCCAAACTTTCATTTTGTTGCGGCAAACTTTGAGCACATTAGCAATCATTTAAGAATGCTCGGCATCAAGCAAGTCGATGGAATTTTGGCTGATCTAGGCGTTTCTTCACATCAATTTGATGAAATCGCTCGTGGATTCTCTTTTAGAGGAGACGCAAAGCTGGATATGCGAATGAATCAGAATGCTGAACTTTCTGCTGAAGAACTCATTAATTCTTACAAAGAATCAGAACTCGTGCGTGTCTTTAGTAGTTACGGAGAAGTTAAAAACTCACGAAAATTAGCGTCAACTATTGTGACTGCACGTCTTTCCAAGAAAATAAAAACAACAGGAGAATTCACAGCTGTCATTGAGCATTGCGCTCCAAAATACAAAGAGCATAAATACTTCGCGCAAGTTTTTCAAGCAATCAGAATAGAAGTCAATAGTGAGATGAGAGCACTAGAATCTTTCTTAACGCAGTGCGAAAGCATCATCAAACCAGGCGGTAAATTAGTTGTGATGTCCTACCATTCATTAGAGGATAGACTGGTTAAGAATTACATGAAACGAGGTTCTCTTTCTGGAGAAATAACCAAAGATTTTTACGGAAATGTATTAAAGCCTTTTACGGAGGTTGTGAGAAAACCAATCATTCCCAACGAAGAAGAAATAGAGCGCAACAATAGAGCGCGTAGTGCAAAATTAAGAATAGCAGAGCGAAATGGAGAATGAATTCATCGATAGAGCAATGCAAGATGCAAAAGATACCGAAGCGGAAAAGATTGCTTCGACAGGCTCTGCAGCCAGAAAAAAAATGCTCAAGAAGTCTTCCAAAAAGAAGAGCAAAGGACCGAGCGCTTTTGTGCAAATTCTTAATGGCGACTTCTTAACGAAAGAATTTATGTTGAAGAATTTGAACTTCATTTTCTTCATCATGTTACTCCTACTATTGATAGTTGGAAAAGGATATTACGGCAAGCAATTGTCGGCAGATGTGCAAAATACACAGAAAGAACTGGACGAAGCAACTTCAGATTATTTCGAAGCAAAAGCACTGTTAGAAGAGAAAACGAGAAGAACGGAGTTGGTTGAAAAATTAAAAGAAACAGGATTAAAGGAGACGGTGAATCCCACAAAGGTGATTAGAGTCGAGAGCAAGAGTGAGGAGTGATGAGTGATGAGTGATGAGTGATGAGTGATGAGTGATGAGTGTATAGTATGGAAGTTAAGAGTTAAGGAAGATAGAGATTAAAATGACAACAGAAAAAAAAGACATATACCTAAGAGCTTACCTGATTTATTTCGGGTTTGTTATCTTGATGTTGGTGGTTTTTATCAAAACTGTGAGCATTCAATTTGGCAATGGCACTCCGGAACTTAATTCTTCGTCTGAAATCAATTCAAAAATGCCGACGCGCATCACAAAAAGAGCTCCTCGTCGTGGTCAAATTCTCGATGCCAACTACACACCGCTTGTAACTTCTGTTTCTTTTTACGACATCCATATAGACCCAACCGTAATCAAAGAGAAATTATTCAATGAGGAAATTTCTAACCTTTCTGAAGAATTGGCAAAATTATTTCCTGCGAAAACAGCACGAGAATATGAAGTATATATTCGCAAAGGCAGAAAAGCAAAGAAAAGGTATCTTCTTCTAAAGAAAAAAGCGTCGAACATTGAGCGTAAGAAATTACACACTCTCCCTATCTTCAAAGAAGGTCGTTTTAAAGGGGGGTTGATCGACAACGAAGAAACAATTATTCGCAAAAGACCGCATGGAGAATTGATGAAAAGAACCTTGGGCTATGTTCGACAAAGAGATGGTAAAGTCTCAAAAGTTGGAATCGAAGGGGCATTCAATGAGTTCTTAAAAGGGGAAGAAGGTGAGCAAGTTGAACAAAAAATCTCTACCGGCTGGAAGAAAATCGGTCCTATTACGAAAGAAGCAGTCGAAGGTGCAAGCGTAATCACTACCATCGATAAAGAAATACAGGAAGTTGCTCACACTGAGCTGCTTAGGCAACTTAAAAACCAAGAAGCAAAGAACGGATGTGTCATCGTAATGGATGTGAAAACGGGCTACATCAAAGCAATCGTTAACTTAAAACGTGACAGCAAAGGAAATTATCACGAAGCATACAATCAAGCAATTGGAACGAAAGAAGTCCCCGGATCAACCTTTAAGTTGGCATCCTTAATGGCATTGCTCGAAGATGGAAAAGTGAAACTTTCTGACATTGTCAATGCAAAAGGAGTCTATAAATTCTACGATGCAAAACTCAAAGATTCTCACTACGGTGGTTACGGAATGATTACCGTTCAACAAGCTTTTGAGAAGTCGTCAAATGTGTTCTCGCAAATAGTTAATGACGCCTATAAAAGAGAACCTCAAACATACATTGACCGCTTAAAAAGTTTTGGTTTGGGAGACAGTTTAGGCATTGCTTTAAAAGGTGAACCAACACCAACACTTTACGAGCCGGGAATGAAAAACTGGTCGGGAATTTCTTTGCCATGGATGGCAATCGGTTACGAAGTGCAACAAACACCCTTGCAAACTTTAGCATTCTACAATGCTGTTGCCAATAACGGAACTCTGGTTCGTCCGCAATTTGTGAAAGAAATTATTCGTGAGAATGAGGTCATTGAAACTTACCCTCCGCAAATTATCAAGGATAAAATTTGCTCAGACAAAACATTGGCAGACCTTAAAATTTGCCTCGAAGGTGTCGTAAAAAGAGGAACGGGTTCTGCATTAAAATCCGCATTCTTCGATATAGCAGGCAAAACAGGGACAGCTCTTGTTCTCAACGATGACAGAAGTTACGGCGAGGCAGGAAATAAGAAATACCAAGCATCATTCTGCGGTTATTTTCCTGCTCAAGACCCTCTTTATTCTTGCATTGTTGTGGTATCTGGTCCGCAAGAAGACATCTACGGAGCAAAGGTTTCGGGAACAGTTTTTACCGCCATTGCCAACAAGGTTTACGCATCCAGTTTGCAATATCACAAAGCAGTCAACGCAGGCAATGAGGTGAAGAAAAAATTGCCAATTTCTAAAGATGGTAATCGCTATGACATTCTCTCCATTTACAGATTGCTCAACATTCCATTCTCTTCTACAACAGATGCAGAATGGATAAAAACAGATAGCAGAGGAGCGAAAGTAAAAACGAGCAAAATCAGCATCAAAAAAGAAACAGTTCCAGATGTCAGAGGGATGACAGCAAGGGATGCTGTTTTCTTATTAGAAAATGCAGGTTTAGCAGTGAAAATAAAAGGATTCGGACGAGTGGTTCTGCAATCTATCGCGCCAGAAACATCCATTGAATACGGAAAACGAATTGAAATTACATTAGAATAGAATGCAAGAATTAAAGGACATATTGTACGGAGTAAACATCTTAGCGGTGAAGGGTTCTACCAAGCAGATGGTTAACCATTTGACTTTTGACTCCAGAACGGCGAAAGAAAATTCTGTCTTCTTTGCAATCGTCGGTTCTGTAAATGACGGTCACGATTACATCAAGCAAGTTGTCGATGCAGGTTGTAAAATACTACTTGTTTCTAAAGAAATTGAAGTGCCAGAAGATTGCCACGTAATTCTGGTGGAGAACACCAACAAAGCATTAGCAATTGTTGCGAGCAACTTCTACGGGCAACCTTCCAAAGACTTAAAACTCATTGGAATCACTGGAACGAATGGCAAAACGACTATCGCAACTTTATTGTATCAGTTGTTCAGTAAAATGGGCTTCCAAACGGGACTTATTTCTACCGTTGTCAATAAAATTTGTGATAAAGACATTCCTTCTACGCACACAACACCTGACCCAATTAGATTGAACGCTTTGTTCAGAGACATGGTGGAAGAAGGTTGTTCTCATTGCTTTATGGAGGTTAGTTCTCACGCAATTCATCAAGACAGAATAGCAGGACTGCATTTCAACGGAGGTGTTTTCACCAACATCACACACGATCATTTAGATTATCACAAGACCTTTAAAGAATACATCAATGTAAAGAAAGCATTCTTTGATATTCTTCCAAAAACAGCTTTTGCTTTGACCAATTCTGACGATAAAAATGGAATGGTAATGGTGCAAAACACCGCTGCAAAAATCAAAACTTATTCCTTGAAATCTATGTCTGATTACAAGGTAAAAGTCTTGGAGAATGAATTTTCAGGCTTGGTTTTAAGTATCGATAACCAAGAATTATGGACGAAGCTTATCGGTGATTTTAACGCTTATAATTTACTCGCTGTTTTTGGTGTTTCGCAAGAATTAGAAATCGATGCTACGGATGCGCTTACCGTTATAAGTCAACTGGAGTCAGTAGATGGAAGGTTCGAGTACATTCGTAGTGATTCTGGAATTACCGCAATTATTGACTACGCACACACGCCTGATGCACTCGATAATGTCTTGCATACCATAGAGAATATTCGCACCAAAAACGAGACTGTTTTCACGATTGTTGGTTGCGGCGGCGATAGAGACAAAACGAAGCGTCCTGAGATGGCATCCATTGCTTGCGAACTTTCGGACAAGGTTATTCTAACCTCTGACAACCCTCGTTCAGAAGATCCAAATACTATCATCGAAGAAATGATGGCCGGTGTAGATGGTGTGCATTTTAAAAAGACGCTTTCTATTGTTGACAGAGAACAAGCAATAAAAACAGCGGTGGCAATGGCGGAGAAAGATGACATCATTCTCATTGCTGGAAAAGGACACGAGAAATACCAAGAAATTAAAGGCGTTCGTCACGATTTTGACGACATGGCAACAGTAAAGGAACTATTCATAAAACTCAATAAATAATGCTGACATATTTATTCAATTACCTCAACGAAATGAACTTCCCAGGAGCGGGACTGTTCGAGTACATCTCTTTCAGAGCGGCAATGGCAATGATTACCTCATTGATAATCTCCATTGTCTTTGGGAAGAAAATCATTCGATTATTGCAGAAGCAACAGATTGGAGAAACCGTTCGTGACCTCGGTTTAGAAGGGCAGTTAGCAAAGACTGGAACACCAACCATGGGAGGGCTAATTATTCTCGCAGCGATTATGATTCCCACTTTATTGTTTGCAAAACTGGACAATATTTACATCATTACGATGCTCATTGCAACTGTTTGGTTGGGCGCAATCGGATTCATAGATGATTACATCAAGGTATTCAAGAAGAATAAGAAAGGACTCGCTGGAAAATTCAAAATTGTCGGTCAGATTGGAGTCGGTATCATCGTCGGAAGCATCTTATATTTTCACAATGACGTGCAAGTCCACAAAAAAGTTGATGCATCTTATGTTCTCTCCGCAGACGAAGAAGTCGTAACACATTTGCATGCAGACTTCACGTCCGATGACAATTCAAAATGGATTAAAACAGACGACATGACGACCACTATTCCTTTTATTAAAGGGAATGAATTCAATTACAACTGGATTCTCGGAGAAGCAGGTAAAAATTGGGGATGGTTACTCTTTATTCCAATTGTGATTTTCATCGTGATTGCTGTTTCAAACGGAGCCAACATGACCGATGGTTTAGACGGATTAGCAACCGGAACTTCCGCAATTGTCGGTATCGCTTTGGCGGTTCTTGCTTATGTCAGTTCCAACGTGAAATTTGCCGATTATTTAGACGTAATGTATATACCAATGGCGGAAGAATTGGTGATTTTTATTGCAGCATTTGTCGGTGCGTGCATCGGCTTTTTATGGTTCAATTCCTTCCCTGCTCAAATTTTCATGGGAGACACAGGCAGTCTCGCATTGGGCGGTATCATTGCCGTATTTGCGATTGCAATTAGAAAAGAGTTACTAATTCCTGTGCTTTGTGGCGTGTTTTTGATGGAGAATTTATCCGTCATCATACAAGTCGGGTGGTTTAAGATAACCAAGCGACGGTATGGCGAGGGTCGAAGGATATTTCTCATGGCGCCACTGCATCATCATTATCAAAAGAAAGGAATGCACGAAGCAAAAATCGTTGCTCGTTTTTGGATTGTTGCGGTGCTTCTTGCCGTCATCACAATTGTAACATTGAAAGTTAGATAATTGATTACAAAAGGTCAACATATCGCCATTTTAGGTGCCGGAGAAAGCGGTGTCGGAGCAGCTATTCTTGCGCAGAAAGAAGGTTGGAATGTCTTTGTTTCTGACTTTGGTAAAATCGGTGCGGACTATAAAACCACGCTCGATAAATTGGCCGTTGAATGGGAAGAAGGAACGCACTCGATGCAACGCATTCTTCAAGCAGGCTTAGTAGTGAAGTCCCCCGGAATTCCAGATGATGCAAAGAATATTCTCACAATTAAAGAGAATGGAATAAAGGTTGTCTCTGAAATTGAATTTGCAGGTTACTACAACACTGCAAAAACAATTTGCATCACCGGGAGCAATGGTAAAACAACCACCGCTTTACTAATGCATCACATTCTCAAAAATGCAGGAGTCAATGTTGGATTAGCAGGAAACATCGGAGAAAGTTTTGCCAAGCAAGTGGCAAGAGAAAATTACGATTGGTATGTTTTAGAACTCAGTTCTTTTCAACTCGACGGAATGTTTGACTTCAAAGCAGATATCGCGATGTTGCTCAACATCACTCCCGACCATTTGGACCGATACGACAACGACATGCAGAAATACACAGAATCGAAATTTCGCATTCTGCAAAACCAAACAGCCGATGATTGGGCAATTTATAATTACGACGACCCAATTATACGCAAAGAATTAGAAAAAAGAAATCTGCTATCGAAAGTTGCACCATTCTCCATGAATGAAGAGCTTGAACAAGGCGGTTTTATCAATAAACAAGAACAAATAATAATTAATATAAACAACAAACAACAATTCACTATGTCAATCCACGATTTAGCGCTTAAGGGTAAACACAACGCCCAAAATTCATTAGCATCAGGTATTGCTTCTCGAATTTTAGAGATTAGAAAAGAATCAGTTAGAGAAAGCTTAACTGACTTCGTCAATGTAGAACATCGATTAGAATTCGTTGCAAAGGTGCACGGAATCGAGTTCATTAACGACTCAAAAGCAACCAACATCAATTCAACTTGGTTTGCATTAGAAAGCATGGATAAACCTTGCGTTTGGATCGTTGGCGGTGTCGATAAAGGGAATGATTATTCTGAATTATCCAACCTCGTTACCGATAAGGTAAAGGCAATCATTTGTTTAGGAAAAGACAATAAGAAAATCATTGAAGCATTCCAAAACGACGTAGAAATAATCGTTGAGGCAGACTCTGCATTGGAAGCTGTTGCTTACGGATACCGATTAGCAAGCAAGGATGAAACGGTTTTACTTTCTCCTGCTTGTGCAAGTTTTGATTTGTATGAGAATTACGAAGAAAGAGGAAACGAGTTCAAGAAAGCAGTAAAATCACTGTAATGAGTCAGAAGGTTTCTAAAATTACGACTGAAGAGCAATTACTGCGCTCGCGAGAAGAAGGATTGCAAGATGCGTTGCAAGTCAACGCTATGTGCGCGCATGGGAAAATTCTTGGGATGGATACATTTTCTTGGATCAATCCGCAAATGGATGCGCTGAGTTCTGCTTTGCAATCATTGCCTTTCGATATCGTCTGGGTGGGAAATCACGAGCAAATTATCAATTGCTTGGACATTCAACCAGAATTGGCAAAGTCGATTGAAACTATCATTGTGCACGACAACCCAATTCTCAACCTCAAAAAAGAAACATTAGATAAGATTAAAAACATCGTCTGTTTAGAAGGTGTATCTCATGCTTTGGAATTAATCAAAGCCATGAAAAAAGAGAAATGCGCTTTTTTGTTTACGACAATGGGAGCAAATGCTAAGAAAGACAAAGAAGAATTTGAACACTATATTTCGCTGTTTTAAAGAATGCAAGAATTACTAAAATATTTAAAAGGAGACAAAGTCATCTGGGTGATTACACTCATTATGCTGGCGTTTTCTTTGGTCAGCGTTTACAGTTTCGTTGATATTTTAGTAAAAACAGAAGGTGGAACCCCTTTCAAATACTTGTTTAAGCATGCCATATATATAGGACTAAGTTTCGGAGCCATGTATTGGGTGCATTTAAAAGACCCAAAGTATTTTTCGCAACTTTCGAAATTTGCCTTTTATTTAGCAGTGGCTTTATTACTTTTTACTTTACTGTTCGGAGCGAAAGTAAACGGTGCAGGCCGTTGGTTAAAAGTGCCGTTTGTTGGGTTGACTTTCCAATCTTCTGACTTCGCAAAACTGGCAATGATTATTTACGTTTCACGCTTGCTTGTCAAGAAGAAAAAATTATTAGACAACTGGAAAGAAGGTTTTTGGCCAGTTATAATTCCTATCCTTATTATTAGTGGATTGATTTTTAAGGATAATTTTTCAACAGCTGGAATCGTATTTGGAATAGGTTTGGTCATGCTTTTCATCGGAAAAGTACCGTTTTTAAAAATAGCAAGCCTCATTGGCGGTGGAATTGCTTTGTTGCTATTTGTCGTGCTAATTCACAAAGCCATTCCAGACCTAAACCTATTGCCTCGCTACGAAACATGGGAGAATAGAATTCTAAATAGAATTGACGATGACAATAACGTGATTGCAAACGCCCAAGCAATGAACGCAAAGTTGGCAATTTATAATGGCAGAATAACAACGGAGAATTTTGGAATAGTTGGAAAAGGAATAGGCAAGGGTCAACTGAAAGGATATTTACCAGAAGCCTACGCAGATTTTTACTACGCCAGTTTTGTGGAAGAGATGGGCCCGTTCTGGTCTTTTGTTTTGATTTTATTGTACCTCATTTTACTGTTCAGAATCATGCGCATTGGCTTGGCATCAGACAACCTTTTCGATACCTATGTTTGCATTGGAGTTGGCGTGTTAATATTGGTTCAGGCAAGTGTCAATATGCTGGTATGCACGGGGATTTTCCCAGTAACAGGTCAGAATATGCCTTTGTTGGCGATGGGAGGTTCAGCAATGATAACGACGACATTTGCGTTGGGAATGGTGCAAGCAATAGCGGTGAAACAAGGGAAGAAAAGTGATGAGTGATGAGTGATGAGTGATGTAATGTATAACGGATAGTGTATAATGAAGTTGATGGGTGTTAGAATTATGGATTATAGACGTTGTTAACAAAAAAATGAAAATAAAAAGAGCAATAATATCAGGTGGCGGAACAGGAGGACATATTTTTCCTGCGATTGCGATTGCCGATGAAATAAAACGTCGAAATCCAGATGTTGAAATTCTTTTCGTTGGTGCAGAAGGTAAAATGGAAATGGAAAAAGTTCCAGAAGCGGGGTATGATATCAAAGGTTTACAGATAGTTGGTTTCAAAAGAAAATTGGCGTTGTCAAACTTTATTCTGCCGTTTAAAATCATCAAAAGTTTACTAAAAGCACGGAAGATTGTCAAAGAATTTAAACCACAGGTTGCAATAGGCGTCGGAGGTTACGCAAGTGGACCAACACTGAAAGCAGCGACCATGCTAAGAATCCCGTCGATGGTGCAAGAGCAAAATTCGTTTCCAGGTAAGACCAATAAGATTCTCTCTAAAAGTGTACAGAAGATTTGCGTGGCTTACGATGGCTTAGAAAGATTCTTCCCAAAAGAGAAAATTGTCTTGACAGGAAATCCAACTCGTAAGAATATGGTCGATATTTCTGGCAAAGAAAAAGAAGGATATGAATTCTACGAATTTGATGCGAATAAGAAGACAATCCTCATCATTGGTGGAAGTTTAGGCGCAAGAACATTAAACGAAAGCGTTCTCAATAAGCTTGAAGAATTAAAAAATGCAGGCGTCAATGTTCTTTGGCAATGCGGAAAATTATACCATGAAAAATTAACCGAAGAATTGAAAAACACGGATTTAGGCTCTGTTAAAATGGTGCAATTCATCCATCGAATGGACCTCGCTTACGCAGTAGCAGATGTTGTAATTTCTCGTGCTGGAGCCATCTCCGTTTCGGAATTGTGTTTAGTGAAGAAACCTGTCATTCTAGTTCCTTCTCCCAATGTTTCGGAAGATCATCAAACGAAGAATGCGATGGCGTTGGTGAACAAAAATGCCGCAATAATGGTGAAAGATATCGAAGCGAAAGAAAATTTAATTCCCGAAGCACTGCGTTTACTTTCTGACTCTTCGCAATGTTCAGAATTGACAAAAAACATTGCAGAATTAGGCAAACCAAATGCTACGCAAGAAATCGTTGACCAACTAGAAGCATTGATTAAGTGAAAAAAAATATTCCACATATCGCCCAATTTGACAGAGCCTATTTCATAGGAATTGGAGGAATCGGTATGTCCGCATTGTCCAGGTATTTCAACAATTTAGGTTGGCAAGTTGCAGGTTACGACAAAACGCAGACCTCACTCACCGACCAGTTGCAAAAAGAAGGAATTTCCATTCATTTTGAAGATTTTGGTCCATCCATTCCAGAATATTTTCAAGACGTGGCAAAAACTTTGGTAATTTACACGCCTGCCATTCCTAAAAACTTGGGAGAACTATTACACGTGCAACACAAAGGATATGCTTTGCATAAACGCGCAGAAATTCTGGGAATGATTACTCGAAATTCAAAAGCAATTGGTGTTGCAGGCACACATGGAAAAACGACGACAAGTACGATGCTGGCGTATATTCTTCATTCTTCAGAGTTAGAATGCAACGCTTTTTTAGGAGGAATCGCAACGAATTTTCAATCGAATTTTGTCAGCTCCAAAACCAGTGAGTTGACCGTTATTGAAGCCGATGAATTCGACCGTTCATTCTTACAGTTGACACCTTTTGCATCGATAGTTACCTCAACAGACGCCGACCATTTAGACATTTACGGGAATGAAAATGAATTCTTAGAAGGCTTTCAATCTTACGTTGATTTAATCGCAAAAGACGGCTTTCTCATAAAGCATATTAATGCAAAAGTAGAACGGGAAAACGCCATCACTTATGGCATCGATTGTGAAGCAGATTATGTTGGATCAAATTTGCGATTCTCGGATGGGAAATTCTTATTTGATGTGCAAACACCAACAAGCAAGTGGCAGAATGTAGAATTAGGGATTCCTGGCATCCATAACGCAGAAAATGCAGTTGCTTGCGTCGCTACATCAATACAGCTCGGACTTTCAGAAGGTGCTGTGAGAATGGCATTGCAATCTTTTGAAGGAATAAAACGTCGCTTTGAGTACCACATTCGTACAGAAAATATCGTTTACATCGACGATTATGCACATCATCCGACAGAACTAAACGCATTGATTTCTTCGATACAATTGTTGTATCCAAACAAGAAAGTTACAGGTGTTTTTCAGCCTCACTTATTCTCTCGAACAAGAGATTTTTTTGAGGACTTCGCTAAGCAGTTAAGTCGTTTAGATGATCTTATTTTATTGCCTATTTATCCTGCAAGAGAAGAACCGATTTCAGGAATTACAAGTGAAGCCTTGCTGGAGAAGATCACCTGTGAGAATAAACAAGTTCTTTCTCCTGAAGATGCTGTAAACTATTGTGCAAAGAATGATTCTGATATTTATTTAACGATTGGAGCAGGCGACATTGATAGAATTATTGAACCGTTGAAGAGAGCGTTAGTTAAGAAGTTAAGAAGTTAAGAATGTTAGGAGTTAAGAAGTTAAGAATGTTAGAAGTTAAGAAGTTAGAAGGGATCCGTCTTTTTGCCTCCTTAACTTCTGTCTTCTTCATTCCCCCAAATAAGCCTCAACTTCTTCTTAACTCCTTAACTTCTGTCTTCTTCACTTCCCTTAACAAGAATCGACTTCTCCTTAACTCCTTAACTCCTGTCTTCTTAACTTCCCCTAACAAACAACGACTTCTCCTTAACTCCTTAACTCCTCTTCAAAAATGAAAAAATGGATTAAAATAGCACTCTGGACACTGTTCTTCATTGCATTAGTCGCTTTAGGATTCTTCGTGAAGCAAACCTTGGATGCAAAACAATTACCAGACCCCGAAATCAATATTCCTTCTGATGGAGACAACACATTTATCACAAAACAAGAACTTTTAGACAAGTTAAAACGCAAAGATTTCATTTTTGACAATCAAAAAAGATCCGAATTAGAAATCGAAGAGATTGAAAAATTCATTGCCAATATTTCACAAGTGAAATCAGTCGATGTTTTTCAGAAATTAAATGGCACCTGGAAGATAAATATTGAATTGCGCAAGGCAATTGCACGAATTTACAACCTAGCTGGTGAAAACTTCTATTTAGATGAGGATGGAAATACTTTTCTAACGACACCGACCCACACCTCTCGAACCTTGATTTTTACGGGAGAAATTAAAGATCGACAAAACTCCATTTCCGTCCCTATAATTATTAACAATGATTCTTTAATAACTATTCGAAAGTTAGATGATATCTATCGTATTTCGAGTTATGTTTGTGATGATCCATTATTCCATTCTCTAATAGGACAAGTTCACATCCAAAAGAATGGCGATTTTATACTAGTTCCGCTGGTTGGGGATCAACAAATTGTATTTGGAACTGCTCATTCTGACGAAGAAGTGCAGTCTAAATTTAATAAATTGAAGATATTTTACAACGAAGCGATTCCATTTGAAGGTTGGGATACATATTCAGAAATCAACCTCAAGTTTGAAGATCAAATTGTTTGCAAGAAAAAAATAGAGAATGAGTAAGATAATTGTAGGATTAGATATTGGAACAACAAAAATTGCCTGTTTCGTCGGTAAAAAGAACGAACACGGTAAAATTGAGGTTCTTTCCATGGGTAAAACGGAATCTTTTGGCGTGATGCGAGGGATGGTTTCTAATATTGACAAAACAGTAGAGTCGATAAAAGGAGCAATCATCGAAGCGGAAGAAAGAATTGACGGTACTTTAAAAATCGACACGGTCAATGTTGGAATTGCTGGTCAACATATCAAAAGCATTCAACACCGAGGAATTCTAACACGAGACAATATTGATACTGAAATTTCTCAGAAAGACATTGATAAACTCATTGAGGACATGTACAAATTGGCGATGCCTCCAGGGGAGAAAATCATCACTGTACTTCCGCAAGAATACATTATTGACAATGAGCAAGGCATCAAAGACCCTATCGGGATGGCAGGTGTTCGTTTGGAAGCAAATTTTCACATAATCACTGGAAACATTGGTGCTTCTATGAACATTCACAAATGCGTCGAAAGAGCTGGTTTGTCTGTGAAAAACATCATTTTGGAACCAATTGCTTCTGCTGATGCAGTCTTAACGGACGAAGAAAAAGAAGCAGGTGTTGTTTTGGTTGATATAGGTGGTGGCACGACTGACGTTGCTATTTTCCACGAGGGAATCATCCGTCACACTGCCGTTATTCCATTTGGAGGAAACGCAATTACGGAGGACATCAAGGAAGGTTGCACCATTATGAGAAGCAAAGCAGAACAAGTGAAGCAACAATTCGGTTCTGCAATTGCAAGTGAAAGTCAAGAGAATGTTGTCGTGGCAATTCCTGGATTAAAAGGAAGACCTGCAAGAGAAATTACCTTGCGCAACTTAGCAAGTATTATCCAAGCAAGAATGGAAGAAATCATTGAATTGGTTCATTTCGAAATAAAAAATTCTGGCTACGAAAAGAAATTAATTGGTGGAATTGTTGTTACAGGTGGTGGTTCTCAATTGGATCATATTTCACAGTTGTTTGAATACGTAACAGGAAAAGATACACGATTAGGATATCCAACTGAACATTTGGCGAACACAAACAATGAAGCCATAAAAAGCCCAATGTATGCAACTGGAGTTGGTTTGGTGTTAAAAGGTTTTGAAGATTTAGCAAAAGTTGAAGCAGCAGAACCCGAAGCAGCAAGTACTGGTTCGGTGAAAACACATTCTGAAAAAACAAGAGGTTCGTTTTTCGATAAAATTATCAAGAAAGGGATTGGTTGGTTTGATGAAGTGGAGGAAGAAGAGGGAAGTTGATACTTATTAGAGTGAGGAGTTTGGAGTGATGAGTGATGAGTGCGGAACGAAGTAAGAATGTAGGGAAATGGTCGTGACCTTTCCTGAGAAGTGAAATAAAATAATGAATTAAAAACACGAAGCGAAACTAAATCTAAGAGGACGACAGTCCGTTTCTAAAAGTGCTGCGAAGCGGAACTTTCTAACTCTCTAAGAGGACGATAGTCCGTTTCTAATTATAAAATAAAAAATATGGAATTTGAAATTCAAAGAGACGAAGTATCAATCATCAAAGTAATTGGTGTTGGTGGTGGTGGTGGAAACGCCGTGAACCACATGTTCAGTCAAGGTATTAAAGGGGTTGATTTTGTTGTTTGCAATACAGATTTGCAAGCATTGGACATTTCTCCTGTTCCTTTTAAGATACAACTAGGACCTTCTTTAACAGAAGGACGTGGTGCCGGTTCTATTCCAGAAATTGGGAAGAATGCAGCTGTTGAGAACATAGAAGAAATTAGAGAGTACCTTTCCAAAGATACTAAAATGGTCTTTGTAACTGCCGGAATGGGTGGTGGAACAGGTACAGGTGCCGCACCCGTTATTGCGCAAGTCGCAAAAGAAATGGGCATTTTAACTGTGGGTATTGTAACGGTACCTTTCAATTTTGAAGGTCGTAAAAGAAGAATACAAGCTGAAGCAGGATTAGAAGCAATGCGCGAGAATGTTGATACTTTATTGGTCATCAACAATGAGCGTTTGCGGGAAATTTCTGGCAATCTTTCTATTGGAGAAGCATTTGCACAAGCCGATGATGTCTTGGCAACAGCAGCCAAAGGAATTGCAGAGGTAATTGCAGTGACTGGAGCAATCAATGTCGATTTTAACGATGTTAGCACAGTGATGAAAGACAGCGGCGTTGCCATTATGGGTAGCGCAGAAGCGGAAGGCGACAACAGAGCAATGAAAGCGGTTGAAAAGGCATTGGAATCTCCTTTATTGAATGACAATGACATCAGCGGTGCAGAATACGTTCTTTTGAACATCACTTACGGTGACAAAGAAGTCTTAATGGACGAAATCACTGAGATTACGGACTACATTCAAGATGCTGCTGGTTCAACGGCAGATGTTATTTTTGGACATGCAAAGGATTCTTCTTTGGGAGAAAAATTGAGCGTTACTTTAATTGCTACTGGATTTGATTCTTCACCTATCACAGGCTTTGAAACAGCACCTAAGAAGCAAGTAACAACGTTGAAGGAAGAACCGAAAAAAGAAATCACAGCACCTCTTGAATCGCCCACACAACATAACACGTGGAGCGGAGCAAAGGAAATTGCAAGCACGCAAGATTCGCCTTTCTTAAAAACAAAAGACGTAGAAGAGCAAAAAGAAATGCAGTTCAGCTGGAATGCTTCAAAGGAAAAGAAAGAAGAAACGACTGTCGATACTTCAGAAGACGAAATCGTTACTCGCTATGTGTTAAATGACGAAAAAGAAGCGAATTTAGATGTAGAAAATTCTTCTAAAAGTAAAGAATCTCTTTCTCCAGAAGAATTACAAAAAAGAACGCAAGACAGGTTGTCAAGAATTCAAGAATACACCAACAAGCTTAAAAAAGCGGACGGAATTCAGGAATTTGAAGACGAGCCAGCTTATGTGCGTCGAAATGTTCAATTGGATGAATCTTCTCCTAGCAATGAGGACAAAACAAGTCGTTTTAGTGTCTCTAAAGATGAGAACGGAAGCTCATTGAACAGCAATAATTCTTTCTTACACGATAACGTTGACTAATGAGTTTTATAGAACAAATTAACGCGGACATCAAGAAAGCGATGTTGGCAAGAGACAAGGAGAGATTAGCGCCATTGCGCGACATCAAATCTAAAATTCTTTTGGAAGCAACATCCGGTAACGGAGAAGTTTCTGATGCCGACGCAATGAAAATTGTGATGAAACTCTACAAGCAACGCGTTGAAACCTACGATTTGTACATCAAAGAAGGTCGTGAAGATTTGGCTGCAGACGAAAAATTCCAAGCAAACGTCATCAACGAATATATGCCAGAAATGATGTCAGAAGAAGCTATCCAACAAGAAGTCGATGCTGCAGTTGCATCCACAGGTGCAAGCGGACCTCAAGATATGGGCAAAGTAATGGGACTTCTCTCTGGAAAACTCGCAGGAAAAGCCGATGGTAAAATAATCGCAACGTTGGTAAAACAAGCATTACTGAAATAATTAAGTATTCTACCCGATTCTGACAAGAATCACAAATAGGAAAGCCACTTTTTACAGGAAGTGGCTTTTTTGTTGGGTATTGTATCAATAATGTTAGATTCCACTAATACGAAGATCAAAATAAGTCTCCGTTTCTAAATCTATCTTAAATTCCCAAGCTACAGCGTGAATCTTTCGCGTGGTCAAGGCTTTCGCAACCAAATATACAAAAAAAACTATTTTTAAAACTGCTCATTATTCACCGCAAAAAATGCGGAGATTAAAAATAAATCGGAGCATTGCAAATAAAGACGGGAAGGATTTAATTAATTATCAATCAAAACGTGTGGCCCGGGTCCGAGATGTAATCTCGAACCAGCGGTGTTCTCAAAATCATATAAAAACAAAAAACGCTAACTAATTAAAGTTAACGTTTTCTATGTGGTGCCTCCAGGGATCGAACCAGGGACACATGGATTTTCAGTCCATTGCTCTACCAACTGAGCTAAGGCACCAGCCTATTTTGTGAGGGCAAAGATAATAACTTTTTCTATTTTCAAACAATCCCCTTCGTTTTTTTTAAATCTCTTGTATCTTTGCCAACATGAGTATTGAAAATCAAGTTCTTGTCATAGACGCCGGAAATACAATTATCAAGATTGCTCGTTTTATAAATGGTGTTTTGGCAACTGTAGAACGCACTACTTTGCCAGAATTCGAAAATTTCATCAAAGAAAACGAAATTTCTGAAGCTGTCATTTCTTCTGTTTTGTCAGAAAAAGAAACCGCAACCATTACTCAATATTTCAAATCGCCTTTACTGGTTAGCAATCAATCAAAGTTACCGATTTCTTTGAATTATCATTCTCCAGAGACCTTAGGAATCGATAGAATTTGCAACGCCGTATATGCGAGCAAACAAATAGAAAAAGGTTTTGCTTTAACGATAGATATTGGGACTTGCATCAAGTTTGACCTTGTAAAAGCCAATGGAGAATACCTCGGAGGATCTATCTCTCCAGGCCTTGCTCTGCGCTACAAGTCACTACACGACTACACTAGCGAGTTGCCATTGATTTCTGAGAAATCAAAAACAGAGCTACTTGGCAAGGACACCAACTCCAGCATTCATTCTGGAGTTATCAATGGAATAAATGCAGAAATTTACCGTTTAATGGAGCAATATTCAGCTCAGTTTGAGGACTTAACTTTTTTTGTGACAGGTGGAGACGCAAGATGCTTTGATATCCATTCAAAAAATGACATCTTTGCAGTTGAAAATTTAACGCTCCTTGGGTTATATGAAATATATGTTTTTAATGCGTAAGGTCTTTTTGTCCTTTTTTGCTTTGCTTATTGCAACGGGTTCTTTCGCGCAGAAAAGTTCTAATTCTCCCTTCAGTTCTTATGGTTTAGGGGAAATTGGAGGTCTCGACCACGCAGCATTCATCGGAATTGGGAATTCGACCATCACCATGCTCGATTCTACGACATTGAACTTCTACAACCCTTCTTCGTATTCCAATTTATCGAAACATCAACCTTTATTTTCTTTGGGCGTGTCTTCTAAATTATCCCAATACGCAGAAAATGGGCTTTCTTCAACAGGAAGTGTCACCTCCATTCAACATTTTGCACTCGCCTTCTCTTTTGCAAAAAGATTTGGTCTTGCTTTTGGTTTAAAACCTTTTTCAAGCCGAGGGTATGAATTCAGTTCAAGAATAAAAGTAGGAACCGACTCCATTAACTATGTCTATGAAGGAACGGGCAGCCTGAATGAGGTCTTCGCTGGACTCTCTGTAAGAGCCATTGATTATAAAGGAGCAAAGCTTTCTTTTGGAGCAAACCTCGGCTATGTTTTTGGACGATTGACCAACACCAGAAAAAGCGGGTTAATTACATCTGGAACAACCGTTTATTCTGGTGGAGTTAGCACAAAGCAGGTTCAAGCAAAAGCTTTTCGCTATACATTGGGGTTTAACTACTCGCAAGTTCTAAAGAAAAATCACTTGTTCGGTGTCTCCGTTGTTTACGACCCTTTTCAGAAAATTAAGGCAGAATATGAGGATGCTCTTTTCTTTTCTTCAAACATTGATAATGTGAATGCTTACGATACACTCACCGTTAACGACACCCTTTCAGGAAACTTGAGTACTATTCCAACTTTGACCTACGGTTTGAGCTACGAATTAAGCTTTAAAGCAAGAAAAAACAAGACTAATGAGTTAGACTCTAAAATTGCTTTTCATCTCTCCTACTCTACTGCAGAATGGAAGCGCTATGAGAATACTTTTGACCCAAATTTCACCAATACCTTCTTAAATTCTACCAAAATGACTTTTGGGATTCAGTACCTGCCAGACACTGATATCTCCATGTCGAAGTTTCATCACAGAATACGCTATCGTGCTGGTGTTTACCAAGTTAATATGCCTTATGTCACAAATGGTGAACAAGTCAGCGATTTTGGCACAACTTTTGGATTTGGTATACCGGTTGTCATTCAGAACTCTCTTTCTTCCGTGAATTTTGGATTCTCAATTGGGAACAGAGGAATCTCGGATGGCAATGCATTAAAAGAACGATACTACGGTTTTAACATAGGTATATCAATAGCACCAGGTTCTGACCGTTGGTTCGTAAAACGAAAATTAAATTAATTACTAAAATGAAACTAGGAAACTTAATACTCGCAGCTTTTTTACTCATCGGAACTTCAACCTTTGCGCAAGAGGATGCTGCATTAGAATGTAAACGAATGCGATTGTTTGCTCAGGATGAGAACAAAATTAAAAACTATAAAGGTGCCGTAATGTATTACATTATGGGAGAAAAATTATGCAACGGTTACGACGCTGCCAATTACAAGCGTTTAATTGGCTCTCTTCGTAATGCAGTGAATGGAATTACAGATCCTGATGAGAAAAAAACATACATAGACACTCTTGTGGCTACATACAACAGATGCGAGGCTGCTGGTTTTTACGACAAAAAAGATGATCTTATTAGAGCAGCTAAAATTCTGCAATCTTCTAACCCAGACAGAAAAAAAGCGGATGAATTGTTTCAAAGAGGAATAGCGTTACAAGGTGTCAAAACCGCAGAAGGATATGTTTCGTATTACTATTACAACACCTATGCAATGTTCGCTGCAGCGCCAGTTGATGATAAACCAGGCCTAAAAAAGCGAATGATAACGGATTATTTCTCTTTGTCTGCTTTGATCAGTGAAGCAAAAATGTCTGCCAAAACACAAGAAACAATTACTGGGTATTTTAATGCTGTTGTAAAAGACTGTGATGACATTCTACCAGAATTGCACGACTATATGCACAATTTACCGGAGGATGTGGAATTGAGAAAAATGGCGTTGATGAATTTCATCACACTTTTAGAAAAGAAAAAATGTACGGATGCTGATGAATACGGAGAATTAATTCACAAGTTCGTAGAGGCTGATCCAACATCAGTTGAAGCCCAACTAATGGAAGCAAAACACTATTCTTCCCACGGAAAGCATTCTGAAGCGGTAAAAATCTTGAGAAAAGCGAAAGAAGTGTCAACGGATGATGCGCAAAAGCAAGAAATCAATTACATGATTGCTGTTGAACAGTTTAAATCTCATTCTTACAAAGCGGCATACAACACGGCGATGACGGTTACAGGAGAACACAAAGGGGAAGCATTATCTATCGCTGGAAAATCAGTGGGTTCAAATGCAAACAACTGTGGTTCCAGTACTTTTGACAGAAAGTGCAACTATATTTATGCTGTTCAACTGTTAGAACGAGCAAGAGCAGCAGGAGCTGATACTGGAAATTCAATTTCTTCTTACAAGAGTCGTTTCCCAACAGCTGATGACTGTTTTCAGAATGGAAATCCAGGTTCTGTAACATTAAGCTGTTATGGAGTAACGGTAAAACCATGTAACTAGAATGGAAAATCAATCATTCAATAATATTTGGAAAATACCTGCGTTCGCATTGATCGCAGGTATTCTTTTTTCATGTGTGAATGATTTAGATGCTATTCAAAGAGTATCTTCTGACCCCAATGCTCCGAGTGAAGTAACACGGAACCTTGAAGTGTTCTACAATGACTCTGGTTATGCGCGCGTGAGAATATTCGCCACCTTGGCAGAGACTTATCGCGTTCCTAAGCATATCACAAAGATAAAAGACGGGTTGCGCGTAGAATTTTTCTCAGAGACGGGAGAAGTCGTTTCACAATTAACGGCACTTTACGGAGAAGTAAATTACGAAACGGGATTATTTGTCGCTAGAGACTCTGTTATTCTCCGAAACTTTGAAACAAAACAACAGTTAGAGACAGAAGAACTTTTTTGGAACCAAAAAGACAGCACCATTTACACAGAAAAAAATGTCGTAATAAAAAAAGACGGAAAAGGTGTAACAGGGCGTGGAAAAGGCTTGAAAACAACACAATCTTTTGATCATTATGTGATACAAAACCCGGTTGGGAAAATGGAATTGGAGTAGAGATAGAAAAAGACAATTGAGACAAAAGACCGCTGCGCTTTTAGATACGGACTTCGTCCTTTAGACACGCTTCGCTATTAGACTTGGTCTTGCTTCGGCGAGATTAGTTGTTACTTTGATTGTTCACTTTCCCAAAAATTGAGAAATCAAAACAACAATTAGAGTTTTTACCGAGACCAAGTCTAAGAGCGACGAGGGAGCGTGTCTAAAGGAAGCGGCCATTGAGCCTGTCGAAATGTGCTTCCGTATCTAAAAGCGCAGCGGTCTAATAATGAGCTCAGCGAATGAATCTAAAATCACAGCAATCTTAAAATCTTTCTATCTTTACACCTTCAAAATAAACTCAAGATGAAGACTTATAACAAAATCATGCTTTACTTCTGGTTGGTAACTTCCATTTTTATTTTCATCGCCATCACCTACCTTGGTTTTACCGAAGGCTTTAAGAGATGGGGTTCTTACTATTTTATTGCCCTTTTAGCATTTATTATGTATTTCATGAGACAATGGATGATGAAAAGACAAACACGTCACGAAGCATTTTTGGAAGAGCAGAAAAAAGAGAACAATTCGTAGTTTATCCTAAAAACAGTTAATTTATCCCTAAGTTATAGCTGTTCAACCTTTTATTCTTGCCTAAAATGTTCCTATTCGTTATTTTCGCGGGAATCATTTTTACAAAACTGTAACATTTTAACCCTTAAATTGTCTTACCAATAATGAAATGGACGAAGTTCATACTGCTTTTTGTGTTTGCAAGCCTAAACTTCTCCATTTTCGGACAATATTTAGTGACAGGAGTGATTTCCGATGAGAATGGTATTCCCATACCATCAGCAAAAGTTTTTGTTAAGAATTCTTCCGATTTAAGAACAATCGCCGATTTAGAAGGTCGCTATGAAATGAGACTCTATCAGGGAGAATATTACCTGGTGATTAGTTCGTCTGGATACATCAACAAAGAAGCTTATATTACCGTTGACGACCATGAAGTAACTCAAAATTTCTCTTTAGAACCGATAAAAATTCAAGACCTTGAGAATATGTCTGTTTCTGCAAAGAAGGGCAATCCAGGTCGTGATATTATGCTAAAAGTGGTGGCTAAACGAGATCAAATTAACCCGTGGAATTATCCTCATTCTGTTAATGGCTATATCAAAGCGACTGAGAAAATCGACAGAAAAGAAGAAAAAGAAAAAAGCAAGAGGAAGAAAAAGAAGGAAACTTCAACTAGCTCAGCAACCGAGGAGGAGAAAGCCGCTAAAAAATTGGCTAACGACATGAACCTGCTAGAAGTTGATTTCACACGTCACTATGGTGGACGAAACAAAGTGAAAGAAATTAGAAATGCCTACGAATTAAGAGGTTCTAAACGCAATAATTTATACTACACAACAACGGTGAAGTCCAATTTTAATTTTTTCCAGAACTTGATGCATCTGGATGATTTGCACCAAACTCCAGTAAGTTCTCCCATTTCTGCACCTGGAATTTTATCCTATAAATACCGCCTAGAAAAACAATACGAAGAAAATGGACGCCAGATTAGTAAAATAAAAATCATCCCCAGAAGCATCGCTACAACGACCTTAGAAGGATACATTTACATCATTGATTCTCTTTGGCTGGTGCAAAAGTTAGAATTAACAATGAAAAAGGGAAATCTGTTAATCTATGATTACTTTTCTATTTCTCAGACCTACGAACATCCTGGGGACACGATGTGTGTTCTTGTTCGTCAAGAGTTAAATTACGGTGTAAAATACAACGAAGAAACTTCAACTTGTTCAACTATTTCGACTTATCGAGAATACAATTTTGAACCTAATTTCCCTCCAAAATTCTTCAATAATGAGCTCTCTGTAACTGAAAAAGAAGCTTACGACAAAGATTCTACTTTCTGGCAAGAAAAAAGAGCAAATGACTTAACTGCAGAAGAAATAAAATACATCAAAGTCAAAGACAGCATCTATGAAATGGAGCATAGAAAAGACTTTTTAGATTCTATTGATGTCGCTTTTAACAAAGTGACCGTTCTAAAAGTGCTTTGGTGGGGCATTGACCATCGTAATCGTGCAAAAAAAACGCAATGGACAATCAATTCTTTCGCTGCCGTACTAAGACCCATTTATATTGCAGGACCGAGGATTGCTCCAGGCTTCTTTTTCTTTAAAAAATGGGACAACGAAAAAACGCTCGACACTTACTCGCAAGTTTCGATTGGAATCCTGAATGCTGATATAAAAGGGGCAACATGGGGGAAGTTCGTTTACGATCCGTTTCGTTTTGGAACGATTAGTTATTCTTTCTCCCATTCTTTTGATGTTATTCGTGACTACGATGCAATTACGCAAATATATAAGCGGGATAACTTCATCGAGACGACAGATTTAACCATCGGCCACTATTTTGAAATACTCAATGGCTTGTATTTACAGACTGATTTTAGCATGGCCGAACGTCGAAGTCTGAAGGATTACAAATTCTTAAATACAGATGACATTCTGCCCAATAACGAACCAACAGAATTTGAGTCTTACCAGGCATTCATAGGGTCTGCCACTTTGGATTACACCCCGAATCAAAAATACATGAAGGAACCGAACAGAAAAGTTGTTTTAGGTTCAAAATGGCCCACTTTTTATCTCGAATACGAGAAAGGATTTCCTAAAATATTTGGAAGCGATGTGAATCATGATTATGTTGCTTTTGGCATCCTTCAAACCTTTAAAATTGGTACAATTGGCACATCAAGTTACCATTTAAGAACAGGGAAATTTATCAATACGAAATCATTGAAGAATGCGGATGAAAAATTTCAGAGAAGAAGTGACCCTTTTTGGTTTTCCAACCCTTTGTATTCTTTTCAGGGTTTAGATTCAACTCTACCTACTCGAAGAATAACCTACGAAGCTCATTTTGTTCACCACGATAACGGAGCTATTCTCAACAAACTTCCATTCATGAAAAAGACAAGAATCGGATTGGTTTTTGGAGGTGGTTCTCTATATATTCCAGAATACGATTGGTTGCATTACGAAATTTTGGCTGGGTTAGAACGTAATTTTAAATTCTCGAAAAGAAGGTTGAGAATTGGAGTTTATGGTGTTCTATCTGGTGGAAATAAAATTCAACCTACCCCCTCATTTAAGATATCCTTTGCCATTTTAGACAATAGAAGCATGAAGTGGAATTTTTAGGAATCCAAGAAGGAGTAAAAAAATAATCCCTTAAGTACGCAACCATTTCTAATATTTAACCGTTATTGCAGTGATATTTAAAATTATTCCCATTTATGAAAAATTATTTTCTTAAAATATTGACTTTATTGTTTGTTGTTTCCGCTGGAAATGTAAGTTCACAACTTGTTACATCTACCGCGCAGACACCACAACAATTGGTTCAAAATGTTCTAATAGGAACAGGAGTTAACGCTTCCAATATCGTTTTTACAGGAGATGCTAATGCAATAGGTTATTTTGATGGGTCAAATTGTAATGTTGGACTTAATTCAGGGATAATTTTAACGACGGGAACTGTGTTAAACACAGCTGATGGCCCTTTTGGCCCTAACAATTCTGGAAGTTCTGGAGTTGATAATGGAGCACCTGGAGAACCTCTTTTGGCTGCGGCCGCAGGAAACGGCTCCTTCAATGCGGCTAGACTAGAGTTTGATTTTGTTCCGCAAAGTGACTCAATCAGTTTTAATTTCGTTTTTGGTTCTGAAGAATATCTAGAATTTGTTAATGGGGGAGTAAATGATGCCTTCGGTTTCTTTATTTCAGGTCCTAACCCTGCAGGGGGAAACTTTGTGGATCAGAATATCGCCATTATTCCGGGCACAGTACTACCGGTTACCATTGATAACCTAAACTCTACAACAAACGCTGCTTACTATATTGACAATGGAGACGGCGCTTCTGCACCACAGAATGGTTCAAACACCTACATACAATACGACGGATTGACTGTTTCCATGACAGCGAACTCAGCCGTTATCTGTGGACAGACTTACCATATTATCATTGCAATTTCAGACATTGGTGATGGCGTTTGGGATTCTGGCGTTTTTATTGAAGAAGGAAGTTTTACAAGCCCAAGCGTTGATATATCTTCTGATTTATCGTCTTTAGGGAATGTTTTGAATGATTCAACGCTTATCGAAGGTTGTGGAGCGGCAGAAATCTGGTTTGTAAGAACAGATTCTATTGCTTTTAATCAATCTTTACCAATCACTGTTACCGGTTCTGCTATAGAAGGAGTGGATTTTAATAACCTTCCAAACAGTATTGACTTTTTACCAGGAGAAGATTCTGTTTCCATTACTTTTAACGCATTTTTAGATGGAAATATTGAAGGACTTGAATTCTTGCAAATTCTTGTTAGACTACCAAATGCATGCGGTACAAACACCTCAGACAGTCTGCGTATTTACATTCAAGATACTGAAACGATGCAATTCACTCCGAACGATACCATTGTTGTTTGTCCTGGCGATGCTATTCCTGTTTCTGTGAATGTCACTGGAGGAAACCCTGGATACACCTATTTATGGGCTACGGGAGAAACAACGGAGATAATTGACGTTACTCCGCTCGTAACGACTACTTATAACGTTACTGTAACGGATGTCTGTGGTCAAACCGTTGATGCTTCTGTAACCGTAAATATTACCAATTATGCACCCTTAACAATAGATGTATTGAGTGATACAATTGTTCCATGTATTGATGCTGTTGTAGATTTAACCGCAGTATCGAATGGTGGAGCCGCTGGACATGTTCTCACATGGTTTGATGGCTCACAGAATAATACACTAACAGTTACAGCCAGTCAAACAGATTCTTATTCTGTATCAGTTACTGATGAATGTGGAAACACAGCCATCAATTCTGCTATGATTACGATTGTAGAACCTGAGATATTCACGCAACTCACGGAAGACCCAACGATTTGTCGATGGGATACAACTCAACTCTTTGTAACACCAAGCGGTGGTTTTGGTAACTTCACATACCAATGGAACACTGGAGAAACTGATTCAACAATCACGGTTACTCCTGGTACACCTACAATGTACACTGTAGAAATTTCAGATGGGTGTGGTTATGTAAAAAAATGGGATACGATTTTTGTATATATTAATCCATTGGATGCGAACTTCGGAGTAAGTGGAAACCTTGAAGAAGAAGGCCAAGTCTTTTTTAACAACAACTCTATTGGCGGCGATGCTTATTATTGGGATCTTGGGAATGGTATTTCTTCTACCTATGAAAATCCTTCAACAGTGTATTATGTAGCTCAAAATTATAGCGTTATGCTAATTGCCTACAACAATGAAGGATGCGTTGACACAACACTCCTAGTCATCGAAATTAAACCTATTTACACCATTTTTATTCCAAATACCTTTACCCCTGATGGTGATGAGTTTAACCAAACATGGAGACCTTTCATCCGAGGAATTGACATCTACGATTTTGAATTGTTTGTGTTCAACAGATGGGGAGAAGTTGTTTGGGAAAGCCATGACCCTGAAATAGGATGGGATGGCACCTACAATGGAAAGCTTGTTCCTGTTGGGGGCTACGTATGGAAAACATCCTTCAAAATGCTCAGAAATGATGAGCGAAAAATGTATCACGGAACGGTAAATGTCATACGTTAAGATACTTATTACATTAATTTTTCTCTTCCAAAACTTCCAACTTCTAGTAGATAAATGTAAACTATTTTACCGTTTTACTAATTTACAGAAATAAACTTACTTTTACTTTAATAACTAAAACCTTGTTTTACAGGTGGTTATTTGCTATTTCCAAATTAATACATAATTTTCTTATGTATTAATTTGGAATACCTAAGTATCTAATGTATATTTGTTCTATGTATTCATCAGAACTTATAAAAGGGACATTAAAAACCATCGTCCTCAACTTATTGAAAGACAATAGGAAAATGTATGGTTATGAAATCACACAGGAGGTCAAAAAGATGACCAGTGATAAAATTCAGATTACGGAAGGAGCATTGTATCCAACTCTTCATGCACTCGAGAAGCAAGGAGATTTGATTACTGAGAAAGTCTATATTGGGAAACGCGTTCGCAAATATTACATTCTCACAGATCAAGGAAAAGTTACAATGACTGACCGTGTAAATGAATTCGCTGATTTCATGAAAACGATGCGGTTTTTACTGGATCTAGATTCAACTGTTCAAAATGCGTAGCATAACGGATGATGAAATAGATTTCATTCTTGCTGATATAGAGAGAAAAGGTATTGTGACTGAAGACGTCAGGTATAATATTTTGGATCACGTCTGCTGTATCATAGAAAATGAACTGCCCCAAAATGGGAACTTTAAGGAGTTCTATAGGAATACTATTGCCCGATTTTACAAGAAAGAATTGCTTGAAATCGAGCGTGAGACAGAAAATTTACTAACATTTAAATATTATTTTGCCATGAAACGTACATTAAAAATTATCGGATTATTATCAGTCATTTTCATATTATTAGGAGCAGTATTCAAAGCGATGCATTGGCCAGGGGCTGGTGTAATTATTGTCTCTGGATTTTTCTTCTTTTGCTTTATCTTCATCCCTCTCAATATTATTTTGACCTTTAGGGATGACAAAAAGGCAACAAACAGGTTGGTGATAACCTTGGGAATGATTCTAACCACAACTGGAATATTTGGATTGCTCTTTAAAGTCATGCATTGGCCACTAGCGAATATTTTATTTCAAGGAAGTTTAGCTGTGTTTGGTCTGGTTTTCATTCCTTTGTATTTCTTTATAAAAACAAGAAATCCGGAGACTAAATTCAACGCTATCATCAACACAACTTTTATGGTTGCTGCAGCTGGAATGCTTTTTACTTTATTGCAATTACGCCCTTCTCACCATACAGAAAACAAAGAGAAGATGATGATTGAGACACAATCTTTCGTGATGCAACAGTTAAAGAACACCAATAAACAACTGTTGCTAAGTCAAGAAGTAAAAAGTGCCGAGCATGCTAATTTCATCAAAATAAGTAAGCAATTACTTGCTCAATTGGATGAAAATAATGCGCCAACTGCACTGTTGTCAAGTATAAATGAATACAATGAAAAGATTTCAGAAATTGGAGACACATCTTTAAAGTCAATGGATAAAAAATCTGTTGATTACCTTCCTGAAAACTCATACATTCTTAAGTTGCAAATAATAAGTAACGAGAATGCGTATTTATGTTTAGCCAATAACAATTAGAATAGCTCCCCTGCTTTGAATTCAAAACTAGAGCAGGGGATTTTTACTAAAGAACTAAAGCCTGCATTTTTAGAATTCTATTCTATTTCTGTTAACTTTGCTTGAACGAAATTTTAAGCACATGTACGGCAAAATCAAAGACCATTTACAATCTGAACTGCAAGCGATTGATGCAGCAGGAATCTACAAGCGAGAGCGAATTATTACATCTCCACAAGGAGCAACCGTTAAGGTAAATACTGGAGAAGATGTCGTCATTATGTGTGCAAACAACTATTTGGGGCTTTCTTCACATCCAGACGTGATACAAGCAGCAAAAGACACCCTCGATTCTCACGGATTTGGTATGTCATCTGTACGATTTATTTGCGGAACACAAGATATTCACAAAGAATTGGAAGCAAAAATTGCAAAATTCTACGGAACGGAAGATACTATCTTATATGCGGCTGCATTTGATGCAAATGGGGGTGTATTTGAACCTCTATTCACAGCAGAAGATGCGATTATTTCTGATGAATTGAACCACGCATCTATCATTGACGGGGTTCGTTTATGCAAAGCGCAGCGTTACCGTTTCAAGCATTCTGACATGAATGATTTGGAAGAACAACTGAAAAAAGCGCAAGATCAACGCTTTAGAGTCATCGTTACCGATGGTGTATTCTCCATGGACGGTGATTTAGCAAAAATGGACGAAATCTGTGCACTCGCTGACCAATACGATGCGCTCGTCATGACAGATGAATGTCATTCTGCCGGATTTATTGGAAAAACAGGTCGTGGTGTTCCAGAACATTGCGGAGTTTTAGACAAGGTTGACATCATTACAGGAACTTTGGGCAAAGCTCTCGGCGGTGCAATGGGTGGTTACACAACCGGTAAGAAAGAAATCATTGACATGCTTCGTCAGAAATCAAGACCTTATTTATTCTCCAATTCGTTAGCCCCTTCTATCGTTGGAGCGTCTAATAAAGTGTTTGAAATTTTGAGTTCTACCACAGAATTGCGCGATAAATTGGAAGAAAACACCAAATACTTCAAAGCGAAAATTGTAGCAGCCGGATTTGACATCAAAGAGGGAGACTCTCCAATCATTCCAATAATGCTGTACGATGCAGCACTTTCTCAGAAATTTGCTGACAGATTATTAGAAGAAGGAATCTATGCAATTGGCTTCTTCTACCCTGTTGTGGCAAAAGGTGCAGCGAGAATAAGAACTCAAATTTCTGCAGCACATTCTAAAGCTAATTTAGACAAAGCCGCGGCCGCATTTATTAAAATCGGGAAGGAACTAGAAGTGATTAAATAATTTTGTTGTAAATTGAAAAATGAAATTACTGCTGATTATCGTTTCACTTTTCTTTTTCTTTGATGCCTCTTCTCAGGACAATGAAGTTTCCTGTTTTATTGAACCGTATGTCGGTATCCCTCAAGCGAATCAGTTGAAGGAGAATTTATTTACCAATCAATTAGACAGTTTTAGTTTCTCAAGAACTGGAACACCAATTTTGCTTGGCCTTAAAATCATGAGAGAGAACAGCGCAAAAAAAACTTCCTGGGGGATTGATATCACCTATCAGAAAGATGAATACCTTAAAAAATACACCCTAAGCTCTACCTCTTATTATTACAATTATCCCTATGGTTATTATGTAACGACGACCCAAGACTCAACCGTTGCGTGGACAGAAGAAAAAATACGCATACTCGCTCGATTCCAAAAAAGTCTTTACCACACAAAATTATCTACTATTTATTTAGGGGTCGCCGCCGGATTTAATTTCGCATTAGGTGGTAAGATTAGAATTAAAAGAAGTCCATATTCCTATAAAAAGTTTCTTCAGCCATACACTGTTATTGAAACCTTTCTGGAAAAATATTCTATTCCTGTTTCAGCACGAGTTTATTTAGGCTATCAATTTGTTTTTTATAATCGAATCGGAGGATTTGTAGAAGTCGGACTGATTAGCGGCTCATTATTAAACATTGGAACAACAATAAAAATATAACACTATGGCACTCATTAAAAAATGCAGAGGATTCTCCCCCTCTAACGGAAAAGATTGCTGGTTTGCAGAAAACGCAACCATCGTTGGCGATGTAACAATGGGCGATCAGTGTTCCGTTTGGTTCAGCGCAGTCGTTCGTGGAGATGTTAATTCCATTGTTTTTGGCAATAAAGTCAACATACAAGACGGTGCTGTGATTCACGCAACCTTCGAAAAGGCAAAAACGACTTTGGGCAACAATGTTTCTGTCGGTCACAACGCCAATGTTCATGGCTGCACAGTAGAAGACAACGTTCTTATTGGAATGGGGTCAGTTGTGATGGATGATTGCTACATCGAATCCAATTGCATCATTGCAGCTGGCGCAGTTTTGTTACAAGGAACAAGAGTTGAGTCTTGGAGTGTTTATGCAGGAGTGCCCGCAAAGAAAGTAAAAACGCTTTCTCCAGAGCTATTTAACGGAGAAGTACAAAGAATCGCAGATAATTATGTGACCTATGCAGGTTGGTTTAAGGAGGAGGAGGATTAAAAAGTTAGATTTGTCTAACTTATTTTATTAGACTCATCTAACTTAGCCGAATTTGCTCAGAATGAACCTTTTCACCGAAGTAATTAGACGCGTTTTTATTAAATTCTTCTGCATTCTCTGTGGTGAGAAAGTGAACCGTATTTCAAATTATCACTTGCTAAAATTATAATTATGGACAAATTAAAGTTGTCACTCCAATTGCCTGAGTTCCTGTGACATTAATAGGTTGTGTAGACCAAATACCACAATTGGTTGAACCATTTTTAATAATGGAATTTGTGATAAAACCAGAACCCAAAATCATATTACTATTGTTAGAATTAGTCACATTTTCTTGCCTGACAAAATCAATTGAGGGAAAGCTTAATATAAACCCTTTCCAAAAATTACTTGTGTTTTGTTCTCCAATGAATGTTATAGAATCGGTAACATTACCAATACAATTGAAACTGCTATTACAAGTGATTGCAGCATTTTGACCCATTACAAAGTCACATCCTGCGCTAATATTCAAGTCGACGGAACTTAAAGTTATTGAATTATTTGAAGATTCATGCGTTGTAAGGTGAAATGGAACTCCATAATTGCTAAAAAAAATATTAGAATCTAAACCCATGGATCTTAAAGGCAGAATAACTTCTGGAGAAGTATTATTACCCAAGGATAATGAATTAAACTTGTTAGCTAACGCATAGTGATTAATTTTCAAAGGGACTTCACAATTACTGATAGTTACAGAATCAAATATGATACTGTAAACATCATTATCAAAGGAAGTTGTATGAAAAAGCACCCCTCCATTAATACAATTATCAACTTGAATATTAGTTATATTATAATTCCCATTAGTAATAAACGTGATCCCCCAATACTTGAAACTAAGATCACTTGTCGTTTGCGGATTGCCTGCATTTTTAACATTTAAGTAGTGGACATTAACGGTATCTGGAAAAGAATAACCGAAAAATTCTAAGCCTCTCCAATACGAGTTTACAGGAATAAAGTTTATCACACTGTCGATAGTACCGTTAATACTCACAACCTTGTCAAACCTCATCCCGGCATCTTCTGTAAACTCTATCGTTACACCAGGATCAATGATAATTTTGCCCCCAAATCGCACAAAGCACTTGATTCTATAATCTACTGTTGCTCCAGGTATTTTTTTAAAATGAAAGTCCGCAAAAGAGGAGCATGAATATTGACCAAAATCAATCACAACTGTATTATTATCAGCAGTATACTCTTTGTAAATACATTTTGAATTATCTGCAATTTTAACTTTGTAATCGTAATTAACGGCTTTAGGATCCGTACATCCTTCTCTTTTACAAGAAGCAATTAAGACCAATAATAAACAAAAAAAAAGGTGTTTCATAAATCAAAATATAAGACCAAATCCAGCTTTATACTGAAAAAAGTTATCTTTAAATAAAAATTTTCGCTCTGTATATCCCATGTTGTAATGGTAATACCAAGAAGTTTTGTCCAATTCCCCGCGACCTTTAAATTTGTATCTCCCCAATACTAAATTTAACGATGCAGATAAATTCAAATAAAATCCGTGCTTAAAAACTATTTTCCTACCTAAAGAATATCCGATTTTAAGAAAGTTAAATGGTCTGTTAGGGACTGTATACTCATAACTTAAATCATTTACAATAATTGAAAGACTAGATTCGGTCATAATACCATCTACAGATTTTGATAAAACAGATTGTATAACACCAATCCTAAACTCATTGTAAAATCCAACGGGAGAAATGTGTTTTTTACCATAAACCCTTAATGATAGCCCAGCTTCTTTTACCATCATCATATAGATATCTTCATTTGAAATAAATGTCTTATACCTACCCGTAACACCATCACCTTGTTCACCCATCAATACAGAAAAGTTATTATATGTAAATTTGTGTTGAGACACAGATCCAAAAACACCTAACGATAGACGTCTTGTTATTGAATAGTCAAAATGAATTTCCGTCCTAAAACTGTATTTTCTATCCTTTAAAATTCTTTTAGCTTTACTCTCATCGGTCGAGGAGCGAACAGAATTAAACGCTCTATTTGCATTAGAAATTGAAAACAATCCATTTATTTCAATCGAGATTTTTTTACCTAGGTATCCTGGATTTTGAGCATGTAAAAGAGTATATGCTTTTAACAAGAAAACGATAATCAATAATCCTCTCATTTCTTTTTTACTATTTGCTTCATTAAATCATACATAAAAGAATTAACCGTCGCTGAGTTAGCTTTAATTCCAACATCATAAATCTTGTCTAAGACTATTTCTCCCGTTGTAACATTATAAATAATTGTATAATAGTATGTATAGTGCTTAGGGGTCAATGCTACAGCTATTCCAACAGGGAGTGTATAAGGGAAAAGAATTGTGAATGATAAAGGCTCGTTAAAAAACGGTCTGTTTTCATTATAAACAAAAACACCAGAATAAGCTAAATAATTTGTGTTATACTCTTTAAGTTCATTGATTACATCATTCGACCTAGGTGTTATAAACTTCCACTTTTCTTTAATGGAGTGACAAATAAAATTATCTTTAATCCAACTATTAAAGTCGTTTAATTTATTGTATGAATTAACATCTCCAGATGTCATTTCTTTGAAAGAAAGAATATCTGTTTTTAGCTCCGCTCTCGATGAGTTGTCTTCTATTTGTTTGTAGAAAATGTACTTCTTTTTTTCTGAATTAATCAATTTTAACCCCTTCCTTTTATCAATGAAATAATACTTGGGATCTACAAACAAAACACTCCCTATTGGTTCTGAAATAGCAATTTCGTGCTTTCCTAAACCCTCCTCAACAACAATACCCTCCGTTTTAGAATAATACTTTACTTTATTGAAGGTTTTTTTTAGCTCATCTCTCTCATTGACTCCAATTAAAAAAGTTCTATAATTTGGAGAACTATCAGAACCAGACTGTTGAGCGTCTTTAATTTTTTGAGTTTTTGATTTTCTCAAGACACTAGAGTCAGCAATTGAAACTGGTTTACTTAAATAGTTTGAGAAGCTAATGTGGTAATCTTTTTTTAATTCTAAAATGACGTCCTCCAATAACCTAAGTAAAATTGAATCTGTATGTTGAGTGTTTAATTCCCATGTATATCTTATAAATAAAGAAGAGGAAGTCTTTGTGTCTAATTTTTCAATAAAATAATGCATTGCACTAATTTCGCCTTCTGAATCTTCTTTTGAACGTCTATTAAGTAACCTTCCTTTCTTAATTAGATTAAATTTTGAGATCCCGTACAATGCTTGAGCAACACTTTTTCTTAGATAAAAACTATTCGGATCGTTTTTCAATAGAATATGAGAATTATACAATGCTCTTGAATAATCGAATTCATCTAAATTAATCCGAACAATTTCAAAGCGGCTTATCTTTTTGATATATTGAAATGGTTTTTGATTGTATTTAACTTCCAAAACCGAAAGTGATGATGTTATTCTATCAAACTGCTCTCTTCTCCTATCAATATTGGGATGAGAGCCATATTTGTCATCTTTAGTTTCTTTAAAAATAATGGGACTAATAGAGTCTAATACATAATATTTATCTATTTCAAAACCATCTGACTCTAAAAATGAAAAATTGACCGATTCTTCTTCGAAAGGTAAATATGAGTACTCTAACACGGTAAATATTCCTTTAGCCTTCTTTAAATTATAACCTGAATTAGCTATTAAATTAATGGCTAGAGAGTCTGCTTCTAATTCATATTGCTTAGAGAAAGTGCTTAGTATCTTTATATTGTTATCCGTACTATTGTTCTTGTAATATTCATTTTTACCTCTGAACACCTCATCAGAAATAATTGCCTTTGTAATAGAATGTTTCTTGATGTAGTGTACTATTTCGTGAGCAAGAACGAATGCAAGTTGATCTTCATTCTCTAGTTGACTAATTAATCCCAAAGTGACAAAAATCATTCCTTGGTCTGTGGAAAATGCATTTGTTACATCTGTTTTAATAGAGTAAAATCTTAGTTCATCTCTGAGCTTTTGATTGTTATTTAATAGTTTCGAGGCGATTTTATTAATATAGTTAGTGATAGTGTCTCCAAACAAAACAATGCCACTTGTTAATAATTCATCCAACGCGTAATTTGATTGAAGTATAAACTTTGATTTTACTTTCTTCGTCTGTTTTGAATCTTGTTCTTCAATCGTTTTATCATAACCAGATTGAACCTTTAAAAAAGTTCTTTGGGTAATATCCACTGGTAATGAACCTTTCGCCTTTAATGGCTTATAATCATCAAACTGCTGACCATAACTCAATAAAGAAAATAAAGAAAATAAAGAATAAATTAGTAATAAAGATGGCTTCATAAGCTGTTCCTAAACGAATTAGCTAATAAAGGTAGGTATTATTTAGTTAAAAATAGTACCTTATGCATCTAAAAAATAAAACAAGAATGCTGTTCGGTTTGATGTCCATACTAAAAGATGACCTCGTGAACATGACTTGGTTAATTGTGATGGATGATTGCTATATCGAATCCAATTGCATCATTGCAGCTGGCGCAGTTTTGTTACAAGGAACAAGAGTTGAGTCTTGGAGTGTTTATGCAGGAGTGCCCGCAAAGAAAGTAAAAACGCTTTCTCCAGAGCTCTTTAACGGAGAAGTACAAAGAATCGCAGACAATTATGTGACCTATGCAGGTTGGTTTAAGGAGGAAGAAAGTTAAATCATTCTGATTAACATTGCTTTGTGCATTATTTTCGAGAATTTCAGCAGAATAACCGAGTTAAATCCGTTATTTTAGCAATTCCAAAAGAAAAACATCATGGCAACTTCAAAAAAAATAACAAAAGTAAGCACGGGAGAAAGTGCGAACACCTCTTCTAACCAACCTTGGCAACCAACGGAATCTGCTCAATCAAAATCGAATCAAATGAGAATTTTCGCTGTCATTGCATTCGTGATTGCAATTGGTTTAGAAGTCGGAGCAATTTTTCTTCTAAGAGAAGACCCCGTTAACATGACTTGGTTGATTGTAATGATTGTTGCCATTCTAATTTTTGCAGTTACAGGCTCTATTATTTGGAAAAAAGCCAACCGTTTAGATCCTGCTTCGGAGAAAAATAAGTTTAAATTCTTTGTGCAAAATCAACTGGGAATGATTATCGCTGTGATTGCATTCTTACCCTTGATCATCCTTATTTTTACCAACAAGAATATGACAGGCAAGCAAAAAGGAATTGCGGGATCTATTGCCGCAGTTGCTTTGGTCATTGCAGGATTGGTTGGAACAGATTTTAATCCTCCATCTGTTGAACAATACACTGAACAAACAGCCCAAGTAGAAAATTTAGTGGGAGTTAATCAAGTTTTCTGGACCAAATCGGGAAAAAGTTATCACCTTTTTAGTGATTGCGGATACATTAATGGCAAGAGAACAACCGGAATATTTCAAGGAACCGTTGCTGAAGCAAGAGAACTGAAAAACATCACTGACATCTGCGATCGCTGCGAGAATAGAGCAGTGAAGGAAGTGAGGAGTGAGGAGTGAGGAGTGAGGTAAAATTAAAATCGAATGTGCTCAGAGTACACCTTTTCTCCAAAATAATTAGACGCGTTTTTATTAAATTCTTCTGCATTCTCTGTGGTGAGAAAGTGAACCGTCCCATTTTTTGTGCATTGAGAATTCATCAGCGGATGCCTCAAAAGATAATCTGCTAAACTGTTTGCCACAATGTTTCCCTGAGCAATTATTTCAACATTCTCGGGAACAACAGACTCAATGTATTCCTTTATCACAGGGTAATGTGTACATCCCAATAAAATGGTGTCTATTCTTTTGTTCATTGCCAACAAGGCTTCAATATCTTTTTTGATGAATTCACGACCTGCTTTTGTGTCCTGTTCATTGTTCTCAATCAATGGCACCCACATTGGGCAAGCTTGCTGGTAAACGTCACATTGCGGAGAGAATTTATTGATTTCTATGAGGTAGGACTCCGAATCTACCGTGCCTTGTGTTGCTAGAATTCCGATGTGGTTGCTTTGCGTGTATTGACCAATAATTTCTGAACTGGGGCGAATAACGCCGAGCACTCGTTTTTGAGCATCAATCTTTACTAAATCTTCCTGTTGAATTGTTCGCAATGCTTTCGCAGAGGCTGTATTACATGCAACAATGACCAATTCACATCCTCGGTTGAATAATTCATTAACAGCTTGCAAGGTAAACTCATAAACCACCTCAAAAGAACGAGTGCCATAAGGAGCTCGCGCGTTGTCACCAAGGTATAGGTAGTCGTATTCAGGCAATTTCTTGCGAATATCATTGAGGATAGTCAATCCTCCATAGCCTGAATCAAAAATACCTATTGGTCCCATTTATTGTGTCTAAAAAAAGGGTAATCTAACGTTAGATTACCCTTCTCAATATATAAATAATTTTGCTATTGCTTGTCCATTTTAAGCAATTCTTTAATTACCTCATCTGTGATATCAGTGCCGCCTCCAAAATATAAGGTAACAGACTCATCAATCACATAGTTGATTTTATTTCTTTCAGAAACAATCTTCACTGCTTTTTGAACCAATGAGAGAATCGGTGCGTTCAATTCGTTAGAGACAACTTGCATTTCTTGTTGTAAACCTTGTTCTCTTTCTTGCAGTCCTTGTTGTTTTTTCATCAACTTCTCTTCTTCAATTTTTTGAATTACAGGAGACATTCCTGCAAGAGCTGCTTGATATTTTGCCAATGCTGCATTAAAATCTTGCTCCATTTCTTGCAATTCTAACATTCCATCTTGCTCAAATTTTTGCAATTGTACAATTGCAGCTTTACGAGATGGTAACGTATCTAATAATGCTTGAGAATTAACGTGTGCGATATTTGTTTGAGCAGACATCGTTCCTGCACTTACTACTACTAAAATTGCTAAAATTAACTTTTTCATTTTCTTTTTTTTGTTTATTCTTACTTAACGAACAGTGATTCCTAATTCTTTTAAAACACTGTTACTGATATCGTATTTGCTGTCTGCATAAACCAAATTACTCTGATTCGCTTTATCAAATACAAAGCTATAATTTCTCTTGGAAGCGACTTTTTGCATGGCATCATACACATCATCTTGAATTGGTTTTATTAATTCTTGACGTTTAGAGAAATAATCTCCTTTTACACCGAAACGCAACTTCTGCATTTGCATCGCTTCTAATTCTAATTTTTCAATTTCTTCTTTACGTTTTTTCTTTTCCTCTTTTGGTAAAAGAACTTCTTCTCTCGCAAAGTTTTCTTTCTTCTTAGATAAAACCTCGTATCGTTTTTCAATCTCTTTGGTCCAACGATCTGCCAACTTATCTAATTTCTCTTTTGCCGCTGTATAGGCTGGAATATTTTCTAAAATATAATCCGAATCAATATACGCATACTTCTGAGCATTGACAAACCCTGTGCCAAAAGTGAATAATAGTGCAAAAATAAGTGCTTTCATATAATTATCTTTGTTTGCTCAACGGCGAATTTACTACTTTTATTACAATTTTTATAATTAAAGCTCTCCAAGGTTCATACCAATTGTGAAATTCAACTTCGGATAGAATCCTTTTTCGAGGACACTTTGATCAGATGCTCGTGTATAGCCGCCAGACCAAGGATCCAAAGTATCGAAGCCGAAACCGTAATCCAAGCCAAGCATTCCAAACATGGGTAAGAATACTCTAACACCAATTCCGGCTGCTCTTTTTACGTTAAATGGGTTAAATCGAGCCGCATCTGGGAAAGTATTTCCTGCTTCTGCGAATATCAAACCGTAAAAAGTAGCTGATGGATTCAGTGAAATTGGGTAACGTAATTCTAAAGTATATTTCGCAATGAATGGATCACCTCCTTGAGAATTCAGACCTCCAGAGCCGTCTTCATAACCTCTAAGCGCAATAATTTCTTGTCCGCCAATTTGATTCACTCCCGTTAAACCAGAACCTCCAAGGTTAAATCGTTCAAAGGGTGTCACACCTTTTCCTTTGTTGTAAGCCCCCATGAATCCAAACCCGATTCTAGGCATTAAAACCAATTTTTTATCCTTCGTCAGAGGAAAATACCACTCCGCTGTAAACTTTATTTTATAGTACTCTAAATATTTATAGCGTTCTTGATTTGTGTACCCAGAATAATCATCTACCCCATCAAAGGCGGAGTATGGCAAAGTTCCTTTCGCTGTAAACTTAATGTTAGAACCTCCTTGCGGATAAATTGGAGCACTTACAGAATTTCTTTGCAGTACATATTTCAAAGCAATGTCATTTGCATAACCATTGGTGAAAATTCCGAAATTCACATAATCATTTACATCATAGTATTGGTAACTTAGTTCATAATACGCCTGAAACCAGTTGTCTGGGAATTTTTTACGTCTTCCTATTCCAACACCGACACCTGTAATTCCTAAACCCGTGTATAGAGGGTCAGAATTCAATCTCCCATTTCCAAGTGCGGTGTGATTCATCCACATGGTCAATGAAGTTGGTTTCTTACCTCCCAACCAAGGCTCAGTAAAAGAAAAATTATACCCTTGATAGAATTTACCATTGGTCTGTGCTCTAATAGACAGACGCTGACCATCTCCACCGGGCAGGGGGGTCCATGCTCCTTTTTTAAATAAATTCTGGATAGAAAAATTATTGAATGTTAGTCCAAGTGTCCCGATTATTCTACCTCTACCACCTAAACCGGCTCCACCGTAACCTCCGGAAAGTTCAATTTGGTCGGAAGATTTTTCTTCTACTGTATATTCAATATCCACGGTTCCATCCTGCGGGTTTGGAATTGGATTAATTTGAAAAGCTTGCTCGTTAAAATAACCCAGTTGAGCCAATTCTCTTTGCGTTCTAATAATATCGTTTCTGTTGAATAAATCGCCTGGTTTTGTTCTAATTTCACGACGAATCACATACTCGTTGGTTTTTGTGTTTCCTTTGATTATGATTCGTTTTATACGCGCTTCCTTGCCTTCAATAATTCTCATTTGGTAAGAAATATGGTTTTTTTCTACATGCATTTCTACAGGTATTACTTGGAAAAAAAGATAACCTCTATCCATGTAAAGCGAAGATATATCTCTGTTATCTTGACTCATAAATAGTCGTTGATCAAGCAATTCTTTATTGTAAACATCACCTCTTTTTATTCCTAAAACAGTATCCAAGAATGTTGAACGAAATTTGGTGTTCCCTATCCATTCAATGTCTCCAAAAAAGTATTTTTCTCCCTCATCGACGGTAATATTAATAACCATGTTCTTATTATCTGCAAGAAAAATGGTGTCAAACGAAATTTCTGCATCTCTCAAACCGTCTTTCCCAAACTTAGCCATCATTAGCGCCTTGTCACGTTTGTATGCTGTAGCATTGAATTTAGAACGTTTAAAAAATCTCCAAAACACTTTTTGCTTCGTATCTTTCATGGCCATTTTCAATTTCCATGTTTTCACAGTCGTGTTTCCTGTGATATTTAATTCTCCGATTTTAACTTTTGGCCCTTTATCTACGTCAATGACAAAAATCTCGGAGTTATTCATTAATGGGTCTAACTCTTTTTCTATACTAACTTTGATAGAATAGTGCCCTTTCTCCATAAAGTACCCTTTGATCTGGTTCTTCGTTGCAAAAATGAGGTTCTCTGTGATTGTTTTCCCGGAGAATAATGAGATTTCTTCTCTAATTTTATCTGCTTCTCGTTTGTTTACACCAATAAACCTAAAACGTGAAAGTTTTGGTCTTGGCTTCACCTTTATGACCATGTATATAACTCCAGCCACTTCTTTTTCTGCTAAAATTTCTACGTTAGAAAAAAGTCCTTCGTCCCATAAATTATTGATTGCTTTTGATATTTTTTGCCCCGGAATAGTAATGGACTGCCCCTGTCGCAAACCTGCTAAAAGTTTGATGGCATTATGGTCGTAATTATCAGCGCCAACGACTCTAATCGGTCCGATTTCGTAGGTTTTAGGATTCTTAAAATCAATTTTAATACCACCAATAGATGTTGGTTGTGCATAAGAGGAAAATGATAGTAGCAGTATTCCGCAAACAAAAAATAATTGTTTTAGTACGCTCATGAAGTTTTTTCTATTTGTTCTGAAACCATTCCAAATCGTCTTTCTCTCGATTGATAATCTAAAATTGCTTCGTATAAGTTGTCTCGTTTAAAGTCTGGCCAAAGAATTTCCGTGAAATAGAATTCGGAATAGGCTATTTGCCACAACAAGAAGTTGCTAACTCTATGTTCTCCGCTTGTTCTAATCAGTAATTCTGGATCAGGAATGTTTTTCGTTGTTAGCTCGTCTGCAAAGACTTGCTCTGTTATTTCGTTAATAGTTAACGAATTTTCTTTCACTTTATTGGCAATGGACTTAACGGCATTCATCAATTCCCACTTTGCGCTGTAATTGAGCGCCAAAATGAGTTGAACGCCCGTATTTTTCTTTGTTTGCTCATAAGCGTTCTGCATTTCTGCCTTACAATCGCCTGGGAGACCGTCTAGATTTCCTATTGTAGAAATACAGACGTTGTTTTTATTCAATTCTTCAACCTCATTACTGATGGTATGGACTAATAAATTCATCAGTCCTTCTACTTCTTCTTTCGGTCTGTTCCAATTTTCTGTAGAAAAAGCATAGAGCGTTAAGTATTTAACGTTTGCTTGCTGAGCACCTTTTAGGACTTCACGCACAGACTCCACACCAATATTGTGACCAAACAAGCGGTCTTCACCTTGCTGCTTCGCCCACCTTCCGTTACCATCCATGATAATAGCGATGTGTTCAGGGGTGTTATTAATGTCTATTTTTTCTAACGCGCTCATTCTTAGTTTTTACTAAACAACGAAAGTAATGAAAGTAAAGTACATGCCAATGGTTTTGGGGGGGAGAGTTAACTATTGTTAACAAAATAAATTATAAAAAAGTATATATAAAAAGTACGGGCTGGTCGCGACCAGCCCGTACTTTTTATATATACTTTTAAATCTTGTAATATTACTCTGCTAAAACAATAATCTTATTGTTCATCATTTCCATTACTCCACCTTTGATATCAATTCGGATTACTTTTTTATCAGAAGCATCCACTTTAATTGAATCATTTTGGTCAAGCGCATCGAAGTTTTCTTTTAAATTCGCCTTAAGGACTCCTTTAGAAAGTGCAGAAATAATTGCTGCGTGATTTTCCATTACTTGAAAAGAACCGTCTAAACCTGGAAACTGAACTGCTTCTGCTTCTCCTGTAAAAACTTTTGACTCTGGTGTTATAATTTCTAATTGCATCTTGCGTTCTTTTAATTATGCGTTTTCAGCAATCATTTTCTCTCCAGCTTCAATAACATCTTCGATACCACCTTTCAAGTTGAAAGCAGCCTCTGGATATTGATCATATTTACCGTCAAGAATCTCGTTAAATGCCTTGATTGTATCTTGAACATCAACCAATACACCTGGAAGACCAGTAAACTGCTCTGCAACGTGGAAAGGTTGAGACAAGAAACGTTGTACACGTCTTGCTCTGTGAACGATTTGCTTGTCTTCTTCAGAAAGTTCGTCCATCCCCAGAATTGCGATAATATCTTGCAATTCTTTGTAACGTTGCAAAGTGATTTTTACGCGTTGCGCGCAATCGTAATGCTCCTCACCAACGATTTCCTTTGTCAAAATTCTTGACGTAGAATCCAATGGATCAACGGCAGGATAGATTCCTAACTCTGCAATTTTACGAGACAATACTGTTGTTGCATCCAAGTGAGCAAATGTATTTGCCGGTGCTGGATCCGTTAAATCATCCGCAGGAACGTAAACCGCTTGCACAGATGTAATAGAACCACTTTTCGTAGAAGTAATTCGCTCTTGCATTTGCCCCATTTCTGTTGCCAATGTTGGTTGGTAACCCACCGCAGAAGGCATACGACCAAGAAGTGCAGACACTTCAGAACCCGCTTGTGTAAAACGGAAAATATTATCAACGAAGAAAAGGATGTCTTTTCCTTCTTCTTCACCATCACCATCACGGAAATACTCAGCCATTGTCAACCCTGACAATGCAACACGAGCACGTGCTCCCGGAGGCTCATTCATTTGACCGAAAACAAATGTTGCTTTCGATTTTTTTAATTCATTTTTATCGATTTTAGAAAGATCCCATCCTCCGTTTTCCATTGACTCCATGAAATCATCACCATATTTGATAATTCCTGATTCCAACATTTCACGAAGTAAATCATTCCCTTCACGTGTTCTTTCTCCAACTCCGGCAAACACAGATAAACCACCGTGTCCTTTTGCAATATTGTTAATCAACTCTTGAATCAATACTGTTTTACCAACTCCGGCACCACCGAAAAGACCAATTTTACCACCTTTTGCATAAGGTTCAATCAAGTCAATTACTTTAATACCTGTAAAAAGTACTTCTGTTGCCGTTGAAAGATCTTCAAATTTAGGAGCTTCACGGTGAATAGATAGACCATTTGTTGTGTCTAATTGATCAATTCCATCAATTGCTTCACCAACTACGTTGAATAAGCGTCCTTTCACTTCTTCTCCGATTGGCATTTTAATTGGCGAACCTGTAGAAATCACTTCCATACCTCTCATGAATCCATCTGTAGAATCCATTGAGATTGCACGAATTGTACCCTCACCAACATGTGATTGCACTTCCAAAACTACTCTTGTACCGTTTTCTTTGTACACCTCAAGTGCATCGAAAATGTTAGGAAGCTCTACTCCCTTATCAAAACTCACATCAATTACAGGACCGATTACCTGTGATATTTTACCTTTTGTATCCGACATTTAAACGTCTTTTTAGAAATTAAAATTCCAATTTTGGGTGCAAATATATAGCTTTTATAGGAAAGAATAATGCATAGTTAATCTTTTTTTTAGAATAGTTTTTGTTTAGAGCTTTAGAGTGTTCGAGTAATAGAGTTTTGGAGTAACAACTGGGTAAGAAAAATGACTCTTTTCAGCAAATACAACCTACCAACAACTTCAATCTAAAGCTCCAACAATCCAAAGCTCTAACGCTCCAAATCTTACAGATTTCTCCCAATTAAATACTTCACTGGTAAATAAGACAATATAACGCTCAAAACGGACACTAAAAAGACAATCAATGCTCCATCTTTCCAAGAAATCTTCATAGGAAAAGGTTCTCCACCAGAATTAGGCATGGTGATTAAGTCAAATTCTATCTGGAGAATGCAAACTAAATAGCCAAGCGCAACACCAATAAGGATGCCCTTTCCAGCGATTAGCAAACCTTCTAAGAAGAAGATTTTAAAAACAAATTGCGTGCTCGCCCCAAAGCTTTGCATCGTTTTTACATTGTCTAATTTCTCAACAAAAAGCATGGTCAACGACGCAACAAGGTTAAAGGCAGCCAAAATAAAAATGAACACTAAAATAATCATTACAATCACTTTTTCTGACTTACTGGTCTGATAAACCAACTCGTTTTTTTCATAACTGGTTTTTACTTTAAAATCATTGCCAACAATTTTTTGAATCTTCGCTTTTAGTTCTTCTTTGTCGGTGGTTTTGTCGCAATCAACGTAAACAGCAGATATTTGCTTCTTATAGTTCAATAATTCTTTGGCCAGAGAAAGAGAAACAATAAAACTTGAAGCATTGACTTCTTTGTTGAAGTTCATTCTCCCGGCAACTTTAACCAATTTTGAACGAAAAGGACTTTTGCCCGGTCTAATTTTAATTTTTCGTTTCGGCACATAACAAACAAGCGACTCATAACCATAAGATTCGGGAATGTACCCGTCTAGCTTATCCAAAAGCGTGGCGCCAATGATCCCGAATTGATCTCCTTCTCTTTGAAGAATCATTTCACCGTCAATTCGATGTTTTTGCATGTTGGTCATTTCCAGAAAGGAAGAATCGACGCCAATGAGGTTGGCATTTACCCACTTTTTTTCGTGCTTGAGAATAACAACCTCCTCAATTGCTCTGGAAGTATTTTTAACCTCTTCAAGAGAAGAAATTGCCACAAAATCTATCCTGTTTTCCGTAAAACTTTTTCCTTTTTTTACATGAATAGTGATGTCTGCATCAAACTCTGAATACAGTTGTTCGATCATTGCTTCGATGCCATTAAAAGCCGAAAGCAAAATAATCATAGATGCAGTAATTGCAGCAATTCCGACCACAGAAACGCGTGTAATTAAATTAATTACATTTTTCTTTCGTTTGGCAGAAAGGTATCGTTTTGCTATTAAAAAAGGAACGTTAATATTTCTATTTTTTTAGTAATTCGTCTATTTTATTTGCGTAATCGAGAGAATCATCGATAAAATAAGTCAAACTTGGAATATGTTTCATGTTTTTGAGTCTTCTACCTACTTCTCCTCTAATTCTTGGTGCGTTTGCTTTGATATTCTCCAAAACCTCATCTTTGGGAGGTCCTGCAAAAATACTCACGTAACATTTTGCAGAAGATAAATCCGGAGAAACCCGAACAACCGTTACCGTTACCATTGCTCCAAGGCAAATCTCCCTCGCATTGCGTTGAAAAAACAATGATAATTCTTCTTGAATTACTCCTTCTATTCTACTCTGTCTAATTGAACTCATAACGACAAAAGTAAGAATTGTTCCGTCTGTTTTCACTCGCATAGAAACAAAAACTATATTTGTACTTGAAATGAAGTCAATTTTAGAACTTTTTAGATATACTTTTAAGTACAGAGCAACCGCACTATTGGTTATTTTGTTCAATATTCTATACGTTGTTTTCAACTTAATTTCGATTGCTCTTTTCGTTCCATTTTTGCAAGTTCTATTCAAAGAAACACAGGAAGAATTGATAGAACCTGTTTACAGCGGTCATTTTTCTGATTATTTCTCTTATGCAGGAGAGTCTTTCAATTATAAAATGGGGGTTTTGGCGCAAGACGATCCAAAAGGAGCTTTGTTTTTGGCGTGCATTTCTATAGGCTTGGCTTTCTTTGGGAAAACACTTTTTCGCTATTTGGCAATCTGGTTTCAATCCCAATTGAGAATGTCAGTGGTTCGCGACATCAGGGATTCACTCTTTGAAAAAGCCATGAATTTGCCCATTTCCTACTACACCAATGAACGAAAAGGAGACTTGATTTCTCGTATGCAAAGTGATGTTGGAGAAATTGAAAACGGTGTTGTTTCTATGTTGGAACTGTTTTTTAGAGAACCGGTTTCTATACTTCTGCATCTTACAGTCCTGATTTATTGGAGTCCTGATTTAACCTTGTTTGCTTTAATTCTTTTACCTTTCATCGCATTGATTATTGCCGTAATTGGGAAAAGCCTAAAAAGAACAGCAAAGCAAGGGCAAGAACAAATGGGGCGTTTATATTCTGACATGGATGAAGGTTTGGGTGGAATTAGAGTCATCAAAGCATTTAATGCCATTCCGCAGATTATTAAATCTTTTAAGCATGAGAATTTAAAACACCAAAAGCTCATCACCAAAGCATTTAGAAAACGTGATTTATCCTCTCCTCTCAATGAACTACTGGTCACTTTAGTCATGTTGGTTATCGTTTGGTACGGAGGTGTTTTAGTCCTTGACCCTTCTGCAGGAAGTAGTCTAACAGGAACACAATTTTTAGGCTTTATTCTAGTTTTCTCACAACTTACACGGCCGATTGGAGGTATTGCAAAAGCAATGGCCAATCTGAACAAATCTGCGGCATCACAAGACAGAATCAATGAGGTTCTCGATGCAGATGAGAAAATTTATGAGGCTGAAAGTCCTATTGCTTTGTCAGAATTAACCAGCAGCATTGAATACAAGAACATCTTTTTTAAATACAAAGATGAAAACGTTCTTAAAAACATCTCCTTTACCATTGAAGCAGGAAAAACGGTCGCTTTGGTTGGAGAATCCGGAAGTGGAAAATCAACCATCGCTGATTTACTACCAAGGTTCTACGATGTGCAAGAAGGAGACATTCTTTATGACTCTGTTAACATCAAAGATGCTTCTATTTTAGATTTAAGAAATCACATTGGCATTGTTTCGCAAGAATCTATCTTATTCAACACAACTGTTCGTGACAACATTGCTTTTGGAATGCCGAATGCCTCAGATGAAGAAATTCGCGCCGCTGCAAAAATTGCCAACGCACATAAATTCATTGAAGAATTGGAAAGTGGCTACGACACCAACATCGGAGAACGAGGCAATAAACTTTCTGGCGGTCAAAAGCAACGAGTGAGTATTGCCCGAGCAATTTTGAAGAATCCGTCTATTCTCATACTTGATGAAGCAACCTCAGCTTTGGACACAGAATCTGAAAAGCTGGTTCAAGAAGCATTGGATAACCTCATGGAGAATAGAACCAGTTTGGTTATTGCCCATCGACTTTCTACCATCAAAAAAGCAGATACAATCATTGTATTGTCCAAAGGGGAAATCGTTGAGCAAGGAACGCACCTTCAATTGATGGAACAGAAAGGTACTTATTACAAGCTTTCTACCTTGCAGGGAATTAACGAGTAAACTTTATGTGTTTTTCTGGATTTACGGACTGTTGATCTATCCATAACTCAAAATGCAAGTGAGGTCCGTCTGAATTTTCTCCAGTATTGCCAACAATTGCTATTGGATCACCTATTTGCACTTTTGCTCCCACTTTTTTCATAACTCTCTGGTTATGTTTGTAAACAGAAATTACTCCTTCCAAATGTTCAATGATTAAAATGTGACCGTCTTTGTGCGTGTAACCCGAATAAATAATCACGCCAGAAAGACAGGCTTTCACAACGGTGTTTTTAGTGGTTACAACATCTATCCCTTCATGTGATTTCTTGTCGAACTTCTGACTAACAACTCCTCTAACCGGACTTGCAAAATAAATAGTTGTCTTTGAATCTTCATCCGTTGCGAAGGTGGACATGTCATTTTTTACTTGCTGAGCTATTTTTTGTTCAGTGGGCGTCATTTTAGAATTGAACTGTAATTCTGCAAGAGAATCTGTCTTTGCATGAATAGAATCTATTGGTGTAGCAACAGGAACTTCACCAGATAAAATCATTTTTATATTCTCCAAATAAGTATCTTGTGCTTCAATTTGTTGAGAAAGTTGAAGTATCTGTTCTTCTTGATCCTCTAACAATTCTCTATTGATAGATTTATTATCAGAATCCAAGTACTCTTGCATAAAGCTTGTTCTTAATAAAAAGCCGATTAAAACCGTAAATAAAACGAGAACTATAAGACTTAAACTAATTACTCTAACCCCTGTACTGTTAAAACTCCAAACCTCTTCAAAGGATTTTGGATTAGAAGCTGAGAATTTAACTTCTTTCTTTAAACGTAAATATGTTCTTTTAAAAAAATTCATACGCTACAAAGCTGATTATTTTCAATGATTCTTGCAAATAAATAGACAAATATCACGTTTTAATCAATAAAGTGACATCTTGGAACTATTTTTGCATGGCAAAGGCAAACTAATTTGTTTTTTTTACGTTATATATATATAATGAGATACTTGATTGTCATACTTCTATTTGCTCTACCGATATTTTCGGTGGGACAATTAGTCACTACAGCAGCGAGTCCTGTTTCTCTTGTTCAAAATGTTTTACTTGGAAACGGTGTTACTGTTTCCAACATTACTTTTAATGGTGCTCCAATTTCAATTGGGTCTTTTACAGCCGCTGGCACCAATCTTGGTCTAACCTCTGGGATAGTGATGACGACTGGTACTGTTCTCAATACAAATGATGGCCCTCATGGCCCGAACAACCAGGCAGGAGCAGGGATGGATAATAACGCTCCTGGTTATGGCCCTCTCAATGGTATCGCTGGCGCAAACACTTTCAACGCTGCGGTTCTTCAATTTGATTTTGTTCCTTTCTCTGATTCTGTGAAATTTAATTACATCTTCGCTTCAGAAGAATGGTTAGAATATGTTAATACTGGTTTTAACGATGCTTTTGCTTTTTTCATATCAGGACCTGGCATAGCAGGACAGCAAAATATGGCGCTGCTTCCAAGTGGACAAACAGTTGAAATTGACAATGTCCACACGTCAGGTACAAATGTTAACGGAGCTAACTTCGGACCTGTAAACCCCGCATTTTATGTCAACAATAATAATGGAGCAACCATACAGTACGATGGCTTCACAAGTGTATTAACTGCAGAGTCTGCGGTGCAATGTGGAGAAACTTACCATCTTATTATCGCGATTGCAGATGCCGGGGATGCAGCATGGGATTCTGGGATATTTTTAGAAGCCAATAGTTTAGAATCTAATGGAGCTGTTACTTTAGCACATACTATTTCTCAAGACTTATTTAACAATCCTTCTGTAATTGCCGAAGATTGTGTCACTGCAACCGTTACTTTAAATAGAGGGAGCAACAATATTGCCTTACCATTAACCCTCCCTATCAACTTATCTGGTAGTGCAATTGAATTAGTAGATTATACTGATATTCCAGCTTCAATTACATTTCCCGCAGGTGTTTCTCAAGTTCAATTTACTTTTAATGCGTTTCAAGACGGGCTTGCCGAAGGACAGGAAAACATCATCTTCTCCTTCCCTGTTGTAGATCCATGTGGTAATACTAATAATCTAATATTAGAAATATTTATCAATGATATTGCCCCAGTAGAGGTTGAGATTTTAGCAGAAGTTATTGTTTGCCCTGGGGAAGAAATTGAGCTAGTTGCAAATGCAGCTGGTGGAGGATTGCCTTATACTTATTTATGGAGTACAGGAGAAACAACTCAATCCATATTTGTCACTCCAACAACGACTCAAACTTATTCAGTTACCGTTACAGACAACTGCCTCAATGAATCCGCTTCTGATATGGATGAAATAGTTGTGCCTGTATATCCTCCACTCGTAATCAGCGAAACAGCAGACATAACAGAAATTTGTCCTTATATACCAGCATTGTTAGAATCAAATGTCACAGGTGGACTTGCCCCATACTCTTACCAATGGTCTTCTAATTTTGAACCAAATATAGGAACGGATTCTTCCGTTAACGTACTTCCTTCAACAACGACGACATACACGGTTAATGTTACTGATTTTTGTGGCTTAACGGCAACGGCAGATATTGTTTACACGATTACCAGTCCTCCGTTAACACTCACAATGAGTCCGCCCGTTGAAATATGCCCTGGCGATTCTATTCAAATTTCTGTTGCATCACAAGGCGGTTTTGGTCAACATTTTTATCAATGGTGGCACAGTGGTGAAACGACGCCTACTGTTTGGGTAAAACCAAATCAAACAACAACTTATACGGTCAGTGTATCGGATGAATGTCAGACTTTTACTGTAGAAGGTAGTACACAAGTAATTGTTATTGCCCCAACGGCGGACTTTACAATCACCAGTCAAACGATATTTAATAATTTGCCTATTCAGTTTCAAAATTTATCGCAAGATGCAACTACATATCAGTGGTACTTTGGTGATGGAAACCAATCGACTGTTGTACATCCTCAGAATACTTATTCTGACCCAGGACTGTATTACATCACATTGATTGCTTTTGACGATAAAGGATGCCTTGATTCCATTACAAAAGCAATCAACATTGAAGAAGAATGGTACGTTTACATTCCAAATACCTTTTTACCCAACGGAGGCAGAATCAATACTGTTTTTACACCAAGTGTGATTGGAATTCGAGAGCTTACTGTGAACATTTTTAACCGCTGGGGAGAAGTTGTCTTCAGTTCTAATGAACCTCGCTTTGCATGGGACGGAACCTATAAAGGTAAGTATGTTCCTGATGGAACTTATACTTGGTCTATTGATTTACTGACTAATTCTGGGCGCCAAAAGAAATTAGTCGGTCACGTTAACGTCCTTAAGTAATACTAAAGAGATTTCGTTCTCCCTCCATCAACAGGCACATTGATTCCATTAATATAAGATGCCCTTGGAGAAGCAAGGAAGCAAATTGCCTCTGCTATTTCGTTTGGTTCTGCTATTCTTTGCATGGGAGAAAGTTCCGCCATCGCTTTAAAAAACTGCTCTGTTGATTGTCCCGTTTTTGCCTCTTTGGCTTTTGCTATCTCATTTAACCTTCCTGTATTTGTTGCTCCTGGAAGAACATTGTTTACGGTAATGTTATAATGACCTAGTTCGTTCGCTAAAGTTTTGCTCCAATTAGCAACTGCACCACGAATTGTATTAGAAACACCTAGACCATTCAACGGCTGCTTAACGCTTGTCGAAATCACGTTGATTATTCGTCCGTATTCATTCTCAATCATTCCTTTATACAATGCTTGAACAAGAATGTGATTGCAAATAAGGTGTTGGTTAAAGGTGTTTGTGAATTCTGAAATATCCGCATCAATAATAGGACCTCCCTTTGGACCTCCTGTATTGTTGACTAAAACATGGGGCTTATTTCCTTCGCTTACATAATTAGCAATAATCGTTTTCAACTCTTCTGGTTTAGAAAAGTCAGCCACTAAATAATTATGCGTTTGCCGATTGGAAGTTTCAAGTTTTGCAACGCAATTCTTAAGTTTTTGCTCATTTCTTGCCAGAAGAGTGACTTCTGCACCTCTTTTGGCAAGAAGAATAGCGGTTTCAAGCCCAATTCCTTGTGTACTTCCACATACCAATGCCTTAATATTATTCAATTCCATTTTTTCTATCTTATATTTTCGATGTTAAAAGTACATTTTTATTTCATTATGAATTTCAAATGCTTTATTTTTACACCTACAATAATTAACACACCCCAAATGAAAAAATTACTACTAAGTTTAGGAGCAAGCATATTGATGTTGTTCTCAGCGAATTCTCAAATCACGGTATATCCCTATCTTGAAGATTTTGAAGCAGGGGCCGGAGGCTGGACAGCTATTGCCGGAGGAACATGGGCGTTAGGCGCGCCTACGGGGACTGTTATTAACAGCGCCGCTTCTGGAACGAATGCTTGGGTAACAAACTTAGCAGGAAACTACAACAATAATGAAACAGGTTCTGTAGAGAGTCCAATTTTTGATTTTACTTTAGTTGCAAACCCATCACTAACGTTTTCTTTTTGGTACAATTCAGAAAACAGTTGGGATGGTACCGTTATTCAATCCTCAATTGATGGAGGTATATCTTGGCAAAATATAGGAGCATTAGGAGACCCGAATTGGTTCAACGATGGAACAATTAATGGTAACCCTGGAGGTCAACAAATAGGTTGGACAGGAGGGCCTGGTTCTGGTGGTTGGATTTCTGCAACGCAGTTTTTAACAGGCTTAGGAGGTCAAGCAAGTGTCATTTTACGAATCGCTTTCGGTTCTGACGGTTCTGTAACTAGTTATGACGGTTTTGGGTTTGATGATATTAATGTTTATAATGTTACCTGTCCGCAACCCACCAATCTTGGAGCAACAAATATTCTTGCAACAAGCGTTGATCTTAACTGGAATGCTGTTGCAAATGCTGTTGATTACACAGTAGAATGGGGCACTCCCGGGTTTGCTCCTGGTACAGGCGCTCAAACTGGAACGGCTACAAATATTGCGGGTTTAACAACTCCTGCAACTGGATTAACACCTATAACTACCTACGAGTTTTACGTTATGACAGACTGTGGAGCTACAGACGGCACAAGTAATTGGGCTGGTCCTTTTTCTTTCTTAACAGCATGCGCAACTTTCACTGCTCCTTGGATAGATGATGTGGAAGCACATCCTGCAAATGTAAACCTCACGAACTCCATGTGTTGGGATGCTACGTCTACTTCTTTTTATGACTGGAACATTACAGGAACAGGAACAACCCCTTCAGGTGGAACAGGTCCAAATGTTGCGAATAGTGGAACTAATTATTTTTATATAGAAGCATCGAGTGGTGTGATTGGAGATGAAGCTACATTAACAAGTCCAAACATTGACGTTACCGCTTTGGCTGTTCCAATGATTCGTTTTTATTATCACATGACGGGTGCTCAAATTGGAACATTGAACGTGGAGGCATGGGACGGAACGGTTTGGAATACTGTTGACGTGATTACAGGTCAACAACAAGCCGCTCAAGCAGACCCTTGGTTGATGAGAGATGTTTCATTACCAGGTTATACAGGAGTGATTCAAGTACGATTTAGAGCAGTAAGCGCTGGAACTATTGCTGGTGATATTTCTATTGATGATATTTCTATTTTCGAAACTCCTACTTGTCAACAGCCAACAAACTTAAGTGTTACATCTATTACGGATGTTTCTGCTAACTTAAATTGGGATGCAATTGGAAACGCAGTGGATTACTCGGTAGAATGGGGTGTTCCTGGCTTTACGCCTGGAACAGGTACTGAAGTTGGTTCTGCAACAGGAGTTGTTGGATTAACTACCACAGCGACAGGATTAACACCTATTACAACCTATGAATTTTATGTAATGACTAACTGTGGTGCTATCGATGGTGTCAGCTTTTGGGCCGGTCCGTTTTCTTTTACTACAGCTTGTGCAACTTCCACCTCACCATGGACAGATGATGTTGAAGCTCATCTTGCCAATGTTAATTTAACAAGCTCACTTTGTTGGGATGCAACATCAACTACAGCTTATGACTGGAATATTACTGGTACAGGAACAACTCCGTCGGGAGGTACAGGTCCGAATGTTGCGAATAGTGGAACTAATTATTTTTACACAGAAGCGTCAAGTGGCACAACAGGGGACGAAGCAACTTTAACAAGTCCTAATATTGATGTTACAGCCTTAACACTTCCTATGATACGCTTCTACTACCACATGACTGGTGCTCAAATTGGAACACTGAACGTGGAGGCATGGGACGGAACGGTTTGGAATACTGTTGACGTGATTACAGGTCAACAACAAGGCACTCAAGCAGACCCTTGGTTGATGAGAGATATAACCTTACCTGGCTATACGGGTGTAATTCAAATTCGATTTAGAGCAGTTAGCGCAGGAACTTTTGCTGGTGATATTTCTATTGATGATGTTTCAATATTCGAGGCTCCAACTTGCCCGCAACCAAGTAATTTTATCGTTACAGCATCAGACTTAACTTCGGGAACATTCTCTTGGACGAATGGTGGTGGAGAAAGTGAATGGGCGCTAGAATACGGTCCTGTTGGGTTTACACCAGGAACAGGAACATCGGTTTTAACAGCGACGAATCCATCAACTATCACTGGATTGACATCAAATCAATTCTATGACGTTTACGTAAGAGCAATTTGCACACCTGGAGACACGTCATTTTATACTGGCGCAGTTAGCTTTAACACCTATGATCAACCAACTTACATGGATTGGAATACAGCTTGTCCAACAGCTGGGTTTATTGACATCTCTGGAACAGGTACAGATATGTTGCTAACCGATGATTCAGAAGCTGGAATTACACCTTTACCTTTTCCCGTTTTGTTTCAAGGATTATTAATGAATTCTATTACCATTGGAGATAACGGCGGGGCTATCCTTGGAACATCGACAGGAAATGTAGGTTTCGGAGGTAATTTGAACACACTAGCAAATGGGACAATGTTACCCTGGGGGGATGATTTATTCCCTGGTGATGGGGCGGCTTATACTGAAGTTACCGGTACTGCTCCCAATCAGGTCTTCATCGCTCAATGGGATACGTATTCAAACTGCTGTAACAATACCTCTGATATAACTTTTCAAATTCAAATTCACGAAGCGACAGGAGAAATTTTCTATGTCTATGACGATGTTGTATTTGGGAATAATAATGTTAGCGATGATTATGGAAATAATGCTGATATTGGTATATCTGGTCCTAACCAAGATTACACCGTTTCTACAAATGATCCTACTTATTTAGAGAATAATTCTTGTGTTCGTTTCTTTTACACAGATTGTCCTTCACCGAAGAATCTATCATTGACGTATGCAACAACTGATGAATTTGGCTTGTCATGGACAGCGGGTATTTCTGGGGAAACCAACTGGACAGTAATCTATGGACCAACGGGTTTTGACCCTCTTACTTCAGGGACAACGGTCACAACTACAGTTACTGCTATAATTATTCCAGGGTTATCTCAACTAACAACCTATGATATCTATATCTATGCGGATTGTAATCCGGGAATTATTCAAAGTGAAGGATTTATGGGAACATATACAACCTTGCCCAACTGTTCTGATGTAACAGGTTTGGGAGGTTTAACGGCGATAGACTCACTGTTTACAGCATGGAACTGGACAGAGAGCAGTGGTGTTGGAACCTATCCTTCAACTGGATTTAATGTTCAGTACGGCTTATCTGGCTTCCCAATAGGTTCGGGAGCTGTCGTGAATGCAGATAATAACTTCACTGATACAACATTCGATGCAACTTTAGGTTCTGCTACGATCTATGACATCTATGTACAAGCCGTTTGTGGTTCAGATACATCTGGCTGGGTAGGTCCAATTACTGTCTTGACTCCTTTGACAAATGATGAACCTTGTTTTGCTGACCCATTATTAGTCGATGGAAGTATTTATACAATAGATGGTTCAACAGCGACCGTAGCTGTTGGAGAAGATATCATTTCGCCACCAGCAACAGGGTGCATGACTACAACAGGTTGGTGTGATACAATTATATCCTTCTCAACTTGGTTTACCTTTGTTGCTCCGAATACAGGAATGGTGGAAATATCAGGGACGGACCAAGGATTCAATGGTCAAGTAGCGGTTTATGAAGTGGGGGATTGTACAGATTTTAACACCTACACATTAATAGGTGCAAATGATGATGCAACTGATGGTAGTTCCTTAGCTCCTAAGTTTATTGTCTGCGGATTGGTAACTGGCAATACTTATTACATTATGCACGATGCTGCAAGTACTTTCTCAAGTGGAACATTCTCTCTGAGTCTTGACTCTCTTTCAGGACAATCTTACGCTGGAGGTGATAATTCTCTTTCTGCATGTAAAAATGAGCCAATTGATTTGAATAACAGCTTGACGACAGGTGCTAATTTAGGAGGAGATTGGTACGATCAATTTGATGTGGCTGTTGGAGGCTCGTTTATCACAACAAGTAACCTTTCTGGTTTTTATAACTATACATATATTACTACCAGTACTTCATGCCCGGATGATACAGCAAACATCGTGATTGACGTATCCCCTGCTTGTGATTATCTTGGTTTACTAGAAGTTGATGCTGACTACATTGAAATTTATCCAAACCCTACGGCATCATCAATTTTCATTAGAAATCTCATCAGTGAGAATCAATTCAATGTTACTTTGTACGACTTAAAAGGTAAAGTTTTATACGCTGAATCAGATGTTCTTATTGGCTCGTCAGATGTTGAAGTTAACGTTGAGAATTTGGAAGATGGAATTTACATCCTACGATTATCAAATCAAGTGACTGATAGAACGTATAGAATAGTGAAGCAATAGGAGAAAAAAATAAAGTATAAAAAAAAGCACCCCGAGGTTCTCGAAGGGTGCTTTTTTATGCTTAGTTATCTCTATCTTCGAAAGTTTCTTTTTTCTTGTCTTTTATTCTTTTGGTAATAAAATAGATGATGAGTCCGATTAATGTAACCCAAATAAGACCGTTGAACAGTAAAAATGGAAGTGGATTGTTAATGTCAAGTATCATTACGAAAGTTTTACAGCCGTTCCATAAGCCAAAACTTCAGATGCACCTTGCATGATTGTACTTGTAGAAAATCGAACATTGACAATAGCATCTGCGCCTAATTGTTCTGCATCCTTTATCATTCTTTCCAAAGCTTCTTCTCTCGATTGCGCTTGTAATTTTGTGTATTCGCTAATTTCTCCTCCAACAATGTTCTTAAAACCTGCAAAAATATCACGTCCTATGCTTCTAGCTCTAACGGTACTTCCTCTAGCAATACCTAGAATTTCGACGACTTGTTTGTTGGGAATGTTTTCGGTGTTTGTAACTATCATTTTCATTGTTTTTTGGTTAAAGTAAGTAATAAAACATAAAAAGTCCACATTTCATGATTGAAATCCAGACTTTAAATAGAAGTGGATAAAGCTAATTTAAGCCTCCACCATATAACTTTCTACACTCGGGCAAGAACAAATTAAATTTCTATCACCGTAAGCGTCATCAATTCTTCTAACAGGTACCCAATATTTCCAATCTTGCAAATAAGATACTGGATAAGCCGCTTCTTTTGCAGAATATGGATAATTCCATTCTTGATTGATGATGCAATTTGCGGTATGGGGTGCGTTCTTCAATAAGTTATTCTCTTGATCAGCATTGCCATCCACAATTGCCTTGATTTCTTTTCTTATTGAAATCATTGCCTCAATAAACCTATCAATTTCCCCTTTGTCCTCGCTTTCTGTTGGTTCAACCATCAGCGTTCCAGCAACAGGAAAAGAAACTGTTGGCGCATGAAAACCGTAATCAATTAGTCGTTTTGCAATGTCTGCCACCTCAACGCCTGCTGTTTTCTTAAAGTCACGGCAGTCTAAAATCATTTCGTGAGCAACGGTTCCGTTTTTCCCAGAATAGAGGATGTCGTAATCATTTTTCAAAGAAGCAGCAATGTAATTCGCATTCATGATTGCCATTTCTGTTGATTCTCTTAATCCTTCTGCCCCCAGCATTTTAATGTATCCGTAAGAAATTAGCAGAATCAATGCAGAACCGTAAGGCGCAGAAGAAACAGCATTAATTGCTTTTTCTCCACCCGATTTTACCAAACGAGAACCTGGTAAGAAAGGCGCTAAGTGTTTTGCAACACCGATTGGTCCCATTCCTGGTCCGCCCCCTCCGTGAGGAATGGCAAATGTCTTGTGTAAGTTTAGGTGGCAAACATCTGCTCCAATATTTCCTGGATTAGTTAATCCAACTTGCGCATTCATGTTGGCACCGTCCATATAAACTTGCCCGCCATTCTCATGAATGATGTCTGTGATTTCTTTAATCCCTTCTTCGTAAACTCCGTGAGTAGATGGATAAGTCACCATCAGTCCGGCTAATGTATCTTTCAATTCTACCGCTTTTCCTCGCAGTTCATTGATGTCAATATTTCCTTGTTCATCGCAATCTGTTACGACAATGTCAAAACCTGCCATCACCGCAGATGCAGGATTGGTACCGTGTGCAGAAGATGGTATGAGAATTACTTTTCGATTAAAATCACCATTCGATTCATGATATGCCTTAATAACCATCAGACCTGTGTATTCTCCTTGTGCACCAGAATTAGGTTGCAAAGACATCGCAGCAAATCCTGTACAAGCGCATAAATCAGCCTCCAAACCTCTGAACATTTCATGGTAGCCTTCTGCTTGGTCAAGCGGCGCAAAAGGATGCATATTTGCAAACTGAGGATTGGTAATTGCCATTAATTCTGACGCTGCATTTAATTTCATGGTACAAGATCCTAAAGGAATCATACTGTGAACGAGCGATAAATCTTTATTCTCCAAACGCTTCAAATAGCGCATCATTTTAGATTCAGAATGAAAACTATTAAATGTAGGATGCGTAAAAATGGCATCTGTTCTTAATGAAGAATTTGAGAGCATTGATTCTACCTCATCTTCAACTGTTATTTCTTCTCCAGTAATTATTGCCACGACCAATGCGACATCTGCAAGGGTGTGAGGTTCTCCAAAACTAACCGTCAATTCAGAGTCATTGATTATTCTAAAGTTCATTTCTGCATGTTCAGCACTCTCTTTGATTGCTTTTGCATCGACCCCTGTAATATGGATGGTATCAAAGAACTGATTCTCATTGACCGAAATACCAGCAGCTTTCAATTTATTTGCCGTTTTGCTCGCCAAAGAATGAACATGATTGGCAATTGTTTTCATCCCATCAGGTCCGTGATACACAACATACATACTTGCCATGACAGCCAACAAAGCTTGCGCCGTGCAAATATTTGATGTTGCTCTCGCTCTTTTAATATGTTGTTCTCTTGTTTGCAATGCCATTCTTAAAGCAACATTCTCATCTGTATCTTTAGAAACACCGATAATTCTACCTGGAATATGTCTTTTATAGGATTCTTTCGTTGCAAAGTAAGCTGCATGCGGCCCACCTGCTCCCATTGGAACACCAAAACGTTGCGTAGAACCAAAAACGACATCTGCACCGAAAGAACCAGGCGATTTAAGTAATACCAACGACAGAATATCTGCTCCAACGGCAACACTCACTTCCGCTGCATTCATTTTCGCAACGAACTCTTCCACACCATCAATAGAACCAAACTGATTTGGATATTGAATAATTGTACCGAAGAATTCTTCCGTAGGTTCGAAGCTCGCAGGATTGCCAATAATTAAATCTATGCCTAAGTTGTTTGCTTTTCCTTCTACGACATCTATGGTTTGTGGAAAACAATCCTCTGCAATAAAGAACTTATTTTTCCCTGCTTTTACGTCTTTTCTCGAGCGAGAATTGTAGAACATAATCATTGCTTCGGAAGCTGCAGTTCCTTCATCGAGCAAGGATGCATTTGTCAACTCCATTCCTGTTAAGTCCAAAACCATCGTCTGAAAATTCAACAGCGCTTCTAACCTTCCTTGCGAAATTTCTGCTTGGTAGGGAGTATATGCGGTGTACCATCCCGGATTCTCCAAAACATTACGGAGAATAACAGAAGGAACGATTGTTTCGTTATAACCTAAGCCAATAAATGACTTGTACACACTGTTTTTTGCCGCCAATTCTGCGATATGCTCTAAATATTCTTGTTCAGAAAGTCCAGGACTAACATCGAGGTTCTTATTCAATCGAATATGTGCTGGGATTGTTTTGTCAATCAATTCATCAATTGAATTCACTCCAATTGTTTTCAGCATTGCAGATTTCTCTGATGCATTTGGACCAATGTGTCGTTTAGAAAAAGTATTCATTTGCTACAAAATTTGTGTAGGCAAATATACCAAAACGTTTTGTTTAGAGAGCAATAAGAAGAAATATCTGTGTTAGAGAATTGGAGTTTTGGAGCGTTCGAGTTTTAGAGCATTAGAGCGTTGGACAGCTCACGAAAAAAATCATGGTACTATCAACTTCAACCTGGTTGACGATAATCATAACCTATATCAATCATGTTTTATCAGCTAAATCAGCGAACTTGTACTGAGCCTGTCGAAGTATCAGTGTTCTATAAAACTATGGGTAATTGTAAAACAAATTTTAGGAATTCTGCGAAGCTAACTCCATTTTCTACCGTATTTTCGGCCACTTTTTCGCTGTTTTCTGCGAGAGTTCTTACTGTAATCAGTCTTAGAACGACCTTTATTAACATATCTTCTTTTGGAGAAGTTGTATCTGTCACTATTATACGGAAAAGCGACACCAATATACAATTCATTAGAAGCACCTTTCACTCGAGACAATGGCCCTAAATCATAATTAAAAGAATAACCGATTCGTAAATTTTCTGAAACTAAAAAATCAACCCCTGCAATAAGTGAGTTTTCTGTGCGGTAGCCAACAACGATACTGAATCTATTCATAAAAGTGTTTCTCAGTATCAAATCTGCTGCCACTGGAGCATATTGTGTTAATTTCACTTGGATGTGTGGGTTAAAAACGTACTTTCCTTCTCCTAAATAAAAACCCGTAGAAACATAGTAGTGCCATCTATCCACACGGAAGCCTTTCTCTGCGCCGTCTCGTGTATTTTGAAACAATTTTGGAACACTTAATCCTGCATAAAATTTTGGAGCGTTGTAAAAAATACCGATTGACGCGTTAAAAAACACACGTGAATAACCTGATCTTGCGAATGTTGGGTCTTGAAAATCTGTTGTTTGTGCACCAGAAAAATTCAACACGCTGTTGTCTAAACCGGCACTAATCCCGAAGGAGAAAAGGCGTTCATAATCAATTTTGGCTCTGTAAGCAAACTGCGCGGCAAAAGAATTGGTCATTTCAGCACCAATTCTATCGTGAAACATATTGAGCCCCACCGCCATGTCTTCGTTAATCTCGTACTGACCGTTAAATGCTATTGTTGTTGGTGCTCCTTCAACACCCAACCATTGATTTCTGGCAATGAGATCTCCCATGATTGCACCATCAAATGCAATTGCTGCAGGATTGTTTACACCTTGCGCAAAATTAAGTTGAGAAAATCGAATCGTATTCTGTGACGATACATTCGCAGAAACAAAAACAACAAGTAATAGAATGAGATTCTTCATGATCTAGCGTTTAAGAGTTACATATCCTCGAAAAGTAATACCGTGCACATCAATATGGTAAAAATAAGTTCCTTCAGGTAAATCTCCTTTACCAAGGCATAGGTCTGTTCTGCATTCACCTCTCCAATCATTTTGATAATTTTGCTGTTGCAGGACTAATTCTCCCCAACGATTCCAAATAGTAATCTCAGCTGTGAGGCTATCCCTTTCTAACTCGGGAATCACAAAAAACTCATTGTAACTATCGCCGTTGGGAGAAAATCCGTTTGGAACAGACAAATCAACAACAATCATAACAACGCTGTCAGATAAAACACAACCTGTTGGGTGCGTTGCATTGATTGTGAGAATTTGAGATTCTGTTCCGGAGAAATTAACTCCTTGCGAAAAGGGGCTATCAATTTGATTTGTCGGCGACCAGCTGTATGCAGAAAAACCATCCGGCCCTGGAATGAAAACATTCTCTCCTGCCTTCACATATATCGTGTCGGCTAGTTCAAAATCGAGCAATTCAAGCGGCTGAACAGTTAAAGACATGGTTTCCACGCAAGTCCCCGCGGTGATATCTACAGAATAATTTGTTGTTGAAGATGGGTTAACCACAATCGTATTTCCAAATTCTCCAGTAGACCATGAATAACTTGTTCCTCCAGTAGCCGTTAACGCAATCGCTGTACTTGTACATCCAGAAACAGCTGAAGATGTCAACGAAAAAGGAAAAGTGCTAATAAGAATATTGCTTTGTCCAGAACAAGAATTTGCATCTGTCACTGTTACCGAATAAGTGTTTGTTGTCGTCACAAAGCTTGTTGGTGAAGTGTCTCCATTACTCCAAACATATGAAGAATAAGATGTAGAAGTACTTAAAGTTGTACCAACCGAAGGGCAAATCACTGCACCTTCTGAAGAAATGATTATTGGCGTTGGTGCTGCATTAATTGTTACAAGAATAGATGTTGTAGAGACACAAGCAACCCCGTCTGTTGCCGATAAAGTATAAGTTCCAGAAAATTGAGGCGTAATTGTTTGTCCTGTTAGCGTCTCTGGGCCTGACCAGTTGTAGGCAACAAAACCACTTGCTCCAGAAACAGTCGTTAACGCATTTGAACACATCGTAACTGATGCTCCTTCATTAATGCTGATGTCCAAAGCACACTGAATTTGTGCGTTTACTCCAAAAGAAGCGCCAAAAAATATCAGAGAATAAATGTACTTGTAAAATCTCACTGTGCTAAAATTAGGATTCAAAGATAGTTAAAATCAATCAATTGTGCTCAATTTTAACATATTGGAGTTTCCAAGAGCTTCAATTGGCATAGACGCGATGTTGATCACCATGTCTCCTGATTCTACCAATCCTTTTTCTTTTAAGAAATTCTTGATGTCAGAAATCGTGTCATCTGTACTCACTCTTTTGTTGTAATAAAAGCCTTTTACGCCCCAAATCAAACTCAATTGCGTCAAAATTTTCTTATTACTCGTAAAGACATAAATCAATGAGTTTGGTCGTTGCGACGCAATTTTATAGGCCGTATAACCTGAAAAAGACATGGTCAGAATCGCTTTGGCATCTACTCTTCGTGAAAGTCTGCAGGCGTTAAAACAAATGGAATCTGTGATGAATCTTGCTTGATTTTTCTCAGGTAATTCTTCCTTATGATAAATACCATCAAAGCTTTCTATTTCTTTCACAATATTTGCCATTGCTCGGATGACTTCTACCGGATATTTACCAACAGAAGTTTCTCCAGAAAGCATCACAGCATCTGCGCCATCAAGAACTGCATTAGCTACATCATTGACCTCTGCTCGAGTCGGAGAACTCGCTGTAATCATACTTTCCATCATTTGAGTAGCTACGATGACAGGCTTTGCACTGAGGATACACTTGTTAATCAGCATCTTCTGAATCAGTGGAACATTTTGAAATGGAATCTCAACACCTAGATCTCCACGGGCAACCATTATTGCATCGCATTCTTTGATAATTTCATCAATATCTTCAAGCGCTTCGGGCTTCTCAATTTTTGCAATTACTTTAGCTTTGGCGTTATTTTTCTCAATAATGCCTTTTAATTCCTTAATATCTTCTGAAGAACGCACGAAAGAAAGTCCAATCCAGTCAATTTTTTGCGAAATAGCAAAATCCAAATCAACTAAATCTTTCTCCGTTAGGCAAGGCATTGATATCTTGGTATTGGGCAAATTCACTCCTTTATGAGAAGATAATATACCACCAAAAATGACTTTTGCCGTAATTTCGTCAGTTCCGTTGCTTTTAATTATTTCAAGGGACAATTTACCATCGTCTAACAATATTCTCTCGCCTTCTTTGACATCTCTTGGAAGTTGCGAATAATTGATGGAGAATTTTGATGCTGTTCCTAATAAATCATCCGTTACGATGCTTACTGTCGAACCTTCAATTAACTCAACGCCATTATCTTTGATTTTGCCTGTTCTAATTTTAGGACCTTGCAAATCTCCAAGAATGGCAATGCTCAATCCTGTTTCGTTATTCAATTCACGAATAATTTTTATGGTTTCTTCGTGAACTTCGTGAGAACCATGAGAAAAGTTGAGTCGGCAAACATTCACGCCTTCTTCAAACATTTGCTTCAAGACCTCTTTATTGATGGAAGCAGGTCCCATCGTTGCTATTATTTTTGTTTTCTTCATTCTATCTATGTCAATACTACATTTTGTGCTGAAGCAATGTCTTTCGGTGCAAACTGATAGGCTCCTAAAACACTTGAGGCCGTCTTTAATTTTGCTAAAACATCACTAATTTCTACCGCACAATTATCACAAAGAAACAAAAAGTAATCGATTGCCGATTTTTCTGGTATCAAATAATGCCCATCTTGCTTATTTTTAATCAAAAAATAGGTCAATCTGTCCTCTTCATCGGAGAATTCATACATGGAATGTGCTGTTTCAATGCCTTTTTTGCCCGAAAGTAGATAATTCTCTATCTTATTAAGGTGAATATTTAAGCTTGTGTTGATATTCCATGCCAATCTGTAATCACTGTGGTGAGAACAAATTCCAATCATGTCAAATTCAACTGCTTCTTCAAAGGATAATATGTGTTTCTTTTTTTTTGCCATTTTACTTTGACGAAGGTACTAAAAATTGCCTTTTAAAATTAATGAACTAAAGGTTAATTCTCTAAAACTTAACAAAAAATTAACACAAAGCAGTCATTTAACATGTTTATTATCAGTTGCTTATATTTTTGGCATGTCTTTTGAATTGTAAGTAAGTATAAACATATAAATTTTTTAATTATGATCGCAAAGAAAAATTCGAGGTTCGACCTCGAACGAAAAAGAACTGCCCTATTTCACATAGGTTTGTTGACCGTAGGGTCGCTAACGCTGGCAGCATTTACTTACAAAACTCCTCTAGATTTGGAGTTAGAAAAAACGAGGGTTAGCTCTCACATGATAGACATTGTCACCATGGAGGAGCCTCCTGAAAAGCCAGAAGTGAAAGACACTCCAGTCGTTGAACAGCAACAACAAGACGAAGTTGTTGACCTTCTCACACAGAAAGATGTTCCACCGTCAGATGACATCGTAAAAGTTGATAATTCTGGGAAAGAAATTGAATCCGGAATAACAGGTGAATTAGGAATTCCTGAAGGACCTGGAGGTGACGATGGGATTGTTAAAATCGATCCGGACATCATAGAAGAATGGCCACCGATTCCAACAGAATATATTGGTGGTTATACGGCTATGCAAGAATTTATTGCCGATAATTTTAGGTATCCGCAAATAGATAGAGAGTTTGATATTGAAGGAAAAGTTTACCTATCGTTTATCATAGAAAAAGACGGTTCTGTTTCTAACATTAAAATAGAACGAGGCGTTTCTAAAACTATTGATCGCGAAGCGAAACGAGTGGTGCGTCTATTTCCAAAATGGAAACCCGCTGAAAATATAAGAGGCAAAGTGAGAACGAGAGTTCGCTTGCCAATTAATTGTGAGTTGGGAGGATAAACACTCGTTTTGAATAGCAAAGGGCGTTTTGATAGTATCAAAACGCCTTTTTAGGTTCGTTTTTTCATTCTACCACCTACCATCCTATTTATACGCTATACATTATAACATTATACATTAAAACAAACCTCTTCAGTCGAAAACTCGAACAGCAAGGTGAGCATTGAGGCTCTCGAATAGCGCATCGAAAGCTCGAATAGCGAAGCGGTCCAACTATCAATCCAACGTCCCAATCATTTTCTTCGGATCCACCCAATTGTCATACTCTTCTGCTGGAACATAACCCAAACGAACAGCTTCTTCTCTTAGCGTTGTTCCATTTTTATGCGCAGTATTTGCAATTTCTGCCGCTTTGTAATAACCAATTTTTGTATTCAAGGCTGTAACGAGCATCAGTGAGTTATTGAGTAAATCATCGATTCTTTCTTGATTCGGTTCTATACCTTTTGCGCAATTCTCGTCAAAAGAACGGCAAGCATCGCCGATTAATTGAGCACTTTGCAAGAAATTGGAAGCCATAACAGGTTTAAAAACGTTCAATTCGTAATGACCTTGCATCCCTCCTATTCCAATAGCAACATCATTGCCCATTACTTGTGCGCAAACCATTGTCAACGCTTCGGCTTGTGTTGGATTCACTTTTCCTGGCATGATAGAAGAACCGGGTTCATTCGCAGGAATTGATATTTCTCCGATACCAGACCGAGGTCCTGACGCCAGTAAGCGGATGTCATTGCCAATTTTATTCAATGAAACCGCAATTTGCTTCAACGCGCCGTGTGATTCTACAATAGCATCGTGTGCTGCCAATGCTTCAAATTTATTATCTGCCGTAATAAAAGGAAGACCTGTGAATTCTGCAATTTTCTTTGCGACCAAAACATCGTAACCTTTTGGTGTGTTCAACCCCGTTCCAACAGCAGTTCCGCCGAGTGCCAATTCTGAAAGATGCGCCAAGGTATTCTGCAAAGCTTTTAATCCGTGATTTAATTGAGAAACATAACCGGAAAATTCTTGTCCCAAGGTGAGTGGAGTTGCATCCATTAAATGCGTTCTCCCAATTTTCACAACATCTTTAAACTCCGTTGATTTTGCTTGCAAAGTATCGCGCAGTTGCTCAATACCAGGTATGGTATTCTCAATCAATTTTTTATAACACGCAATGTGCATACCCGTCGGAAAGGTATCGTTGCTCGATTGCGATTTATTGACATCGTCATTGGGAGCAAGTGTTTTCTCTCCTTGACCAATTTCATTGCCTGCCAAAACGTGCGCACGATTGGCGATTACCTCATTGACGTTCATATTGCTTTGTGTTCCCGAGCCTGTTTGCCAAATAACCAAAGGAAATTGGTCGTCTAAATTTCCTGCGATGATATCGTCGGCAGCTTTTGAAATATGGTCTCTTTTTTCTACAGAAAGAACTCCTAAATCACAATTAGCATGTGCTGCAGCCTTCTTTAGATAGGCAAACGCGTGAACAATCTCTATCGGCATAGAAGCAGAAGGTCCAATTTTAAAATTATTGCGAGAACGCTCTGTTTGCGGTCCCCAATATTTGTCTGCAGGCACTTTAACTTCGCCAATTGTATCTTTTTCTATACGATATTTCATAATTTAGTCTTTGATATGAATAATTTATTTATTTTTACATTCAAATTAGTATTGTAGATTACAAAAATAACAAGTCATGGGTATTTTCGGTGTAGTATTGTTTCTTTTATTTGGTGGAATGGCATTTTGGATGCTTTTATTCTTAATGGGGTTCATTTTACCTTTCTGGATTACCATTGGTGCATTCGAAATGATGAAGCCAAAAAGAATTTTCGACGAAGAGGAGTAAACACAGTTTGCTTTTAAAAATATTGTAGCAGGATGACCTATGTTGTCCTGTTTTTTTACACCCAAACTTTCGCTCCTTCCGAGCAGTTCTGGCAGATGTCAATTTGGTTCCTACCCGAAATCACAGCCTGTCTGAAAGACGAGTATTCACGAGACCTCCAGAGCTTTGCAAAGCTTTCGCTCTCTAGTGAGCCGAGTACATGTTTCGCATCTTTGTCAAAGCAACAAGGCACTACTTTTCCATCCCAAGTGAGAACGGAGGAAGACCACATTCGCCAGCAATGATTGCCCGTTTTGTACTTTAATTTATACGTGCCGTCTGCTTGCAATTTGTACCGAGAATACTTTTCATTCTCCGGCATAAGTGGATTGCCATTCTTATAATCATAGAGTTGCGCCGACTTTATTCTCACCTCATCAATGCCCATTTTTTTTCCTAGAACAAAAACCTCGTCTATTTCATGCTCGTTGGGTTTTACCGCTAAGAATTGAAAAATAAGATGTGGAGTGCTCGATTTTGCTTGTTTTTTTGCTTCAATTAAGAATTCTGTTCCTTGAATTACCTTTTCTAACTGCCCATTGATTCGATAATTCTCGTATGTTTTCTGCGTTAAACCATCTATGGAAATAATCAGTCGGTCCAAACCAGAATTAACAATTTCTCTCGCTTTTTCGGCATCAATAAAGTGTGCGTTTGTGGAAGTTGCTGTGTAAATCCTATTCTTTTTGGCTTCTTTTATTAATTCTAAAAACTGAGGATGCAAAAATGGCTCGCCTTGAAAGTAATAATTGATGTAAAAAACAGACCTTTTTAATTCTGAAATCATTTTCTGATGCAAAAGTAAATCCAACTTCCCCGTTGGGCGGGTAAACTGTTTCAGACCACTCGGACATTCTGGGCAGCCTAAATTGCACGCCGTTGTCGGTTCGATACTCAATGAGAACGGAAGCCCTTTGTGTTTGTCTTTTTTTAGTACTTTTGAAAGCAGGTAACTTAATCTCAACACCAAAAGATTCCACACTCTGAAAAAGGTCAGGTGTCTTAGAATATTTATGGTGTCTTTGGTTTTCAAGATGCTCAAATGTAGTGGATGCAAATTAATTACACGGCAAATTGTAACTTTTTATTGAGTTTATGGTCTTACCAAAAGAATTTTGATACTAAAAGAAGAACAAATGAACGTAAAACACCTCGTATTTTTACTGATTGCCATTGCGGGCATCAATAACTCTCTTTTTTCCCAAGAAACGTACTATATCAAAGAGGATTTGACTGAAAAAGTGATTCCATTTGTTAAAGTTCTACCAAAAAACGGCTCTCCCTTTTTAAGTGACATCGATGGAATTATTTCTATCCCCGACAGCGTAAATGCTTTTGTGCTCCGCTATTCTGGTTTTAAAGATACATTGATTCAGAAAAATTCACTCACCGATTCTATTATTTACATGCAGTTTTCTGTGCAAAATGTACAAGAAGTGACGGCGGTTGCTGGAGAAAACCCTGCACATCGAATTGTTGCTCAAGCGATTAAAAACAGAAAGAAAAACCATCCTCTGAAAAACGATGCGTTTACTTATACAAGTTACAGCAAGTTTTGGTTCGATATTGTTCCCGAGAAAGATTCTCTCTATACAAGAAAATTAGAGGAGAAAGATTCTTCCACAGTTGCCATGCAAAAATTCTTAGATGACCAGCATCTTTTCATGCTAGAATCTGCTTCTAAAAGAACGGTTGATCCTCCTAATTATGATAAAGAAGAAATCACGGCCTACAAAGTTTCGGGCTCAAAGAACCCTATGTTTTCAACCTTTGCCAACTCGATGCAATCTTTTAGTTTTTACGATGTGCAAATAGAATTGCTCGGCACCAGTTACATCAATCCGCTTGCTCGTGGAGGAACAGATCGCTACTTATTCATTCTGGAAGATTCTCTTGTTAATAAAACAGACACGACTTATACCATTTTTTATCGCCCAAGAAAAGGACGCTCCTTCAACGGGATGACGGGACACATGTACATCAACTCCAATGGCTGGGCAATAGAAAAAGTAACTGCTGCACCTTATGGAGATGCCGGTGTGTTCGCAATGAACATCGTTCAAGAATATGAATTTATTGACAATAAAAAATGGTTTCCTGTGAAATTAAGCACAGTTGTTGCTATGGAGGAATTAACGGTCATGTTAGCTAGTGACAGCACAGAAGCGAGTAGTAAAACAACTGCGACAGGCTACATAAAAGGACAAGGTTCTTCTTACATTGAGAATATTCGATTTTCTAAAGAGAAAATAAAACACAAAAACAACAACAATATTGCTGTTTACACCGCCGATAATTCTGTTGACATAAAAGACGAAGATTGGGACACCTTGAGAAGGTACAAGCTCACTGACCAAGAAGAAAGAACTTACGAAATGATTGACAGTATTTCAGAAAAGAACAATTTGGACTACAAATTAGGTCTTTTGACAGAATTACTCAACGGAAAAGTCCCTTTAGGCAATTTTAACCTTGATTTAGGTAGAATTGCTGATTATAACCTCTACGAAGGCTTTCGTTTAGGATTGGGACTGGAAACTTCCAAGAAATTAATGAAAAAAGTAGTCATTCGAGGTTACGGAGCCTATGGGTTCAATGACAAAGATTGGAAATTTGGAGGAAGTTCAACCATACACCTCAATAAGCAGCGAGGCATGAAAATCGATTTGAAATACCAGCAAGACGTTTTGGAACGAGGTGGAGTTTCATTCACCCCTGAAGGTTTCAGTCTGACCAGTCAGTCTGCCTACCGCGATTTTTTCATTACGAATATGGAAAGACAGCGTTTGGGTGAAGTTTCTTTCTCTTATGATATAAAATCCAACATTACAGCACGATTTTTCGGCAATTACCAACGTATTTGGTTCACCAACCTCTATCAATACGCACCGACGAATCCTTCTGTTTATTCTCCCCTCAATGATGTTGATTTGGCAGAAACGGGCGTCGAGTTGCAGTGGGATATTCGTGAACAAAACATGATGTTGGGCGATAAAAAAGTATCTTTAGGTACGAAATATCCAAGAATAAAAATAAAAGCCATTAAAGGATGGAAGAATTGGTTCGAGAGTAACTATGATTATTACCGGTTCAATGCTGAAATTTCTCAGACTATATCCATGATTAGTTTAGGCAAGTTCTCCTGGAAAATAGAAGGCGGAATGACCGTTGGAGACGTGCCTTTATTCTTAAATCAGGTAGGGAATGCCACAGGTCTTAATTGGGCAGTGAGCGCGAATCAAACTTTTCAAACGATGTTGCCGTCAGAATTTTACTCCAACTCGCAAGCGGCATTGTTTACGCATTTCACCTTCAAGAAAATTCATACAAAAGCGAAATGGAACGAACCTCGTTTTACTTTGCACCACGCCATTGGTTATGGAGAATTCGCACGACCAAATGAACAATTGGTGATTTTTAAGACAATGGAGCAAGGATTCTACGAAGGGGGATTAATTCTTGATGGAATACTAACAACTTCATTCGTTTCCATCGGTTTGGGTGGTTTTTATCGATACGGAGCGTATGCCGATGCTGATTGGAAGAAGAATATTGTTCCGAAGATTTCGATTGCTGTTACCTTAGACTAGAAAAATGATGCGCAGAATCCGACTTCGAAATAATAATTTCTATTATACATTATAACATTCTACACTATACATTACTTACCTCAACAACGTAACCGTTCCCGTCAGAATTTCCTCTGGATTTATCGGTTCGCAGGAAGTATAAGTGATTTTCCAGACGTAAACGCCATCTTGTGCCATTTCTCCAGAAGGAATTTTCCCATCCCATGCCTCGTTTTGGTCTTCAGTTTCAAAAATCAATTCTCCCCAACGATTAAAAATCTGAAACAACCATCGCTCTGCTGGATGATAAACAATTGGTAAGAATTCTTTGTTAAAAACATCCTCGTTGGGTGTAAACGCATTCGGAACGTAGATTGTAAATGGTTCGATGTAAATCATCAATCGTGAGGTGTCTTTGCAACCATATTCTGATGTCACCACCTGATAAGTGTTGTGCATTCCGTCTCGCAGAAATAGATAACTCGGATTCTGTTCTAAACTGAAAGCAATACTGTCATCAAACCAATAAAAATAGTTGTCCGCCAGTTGAGAATTATCTGTAAAATCGACCAAAGAATTGCAAATATCAGTCGTTAGTGGTGTTGCAGAATAATCTGAAACAGGCTTCGGACGAACAATCACTAAATCTTGCTTTGTTAAGGAAAGTGTGTCAATGCAACCTGCCGCAGTTGAAATAACCAAAGTTATCGGATAATTTCCGGGAGTGTAATAAACATTGATTGGGTTTTGCAAGGAAGAAGTATTACCGTCACCAAAATCCCATTGGTAGGAAATTCCAGTTTCTGCAAAACTCATATCGGTAAATTGAGCAACGAAAGGCGAGCATTGCAAACCATCTTCTATTCTAAAGTTAATCTGAGGTTCTTGATAGATGTAAATAGAATGAGTTGCACTTTCTATACAGTTCTCGTAAGTCCCTGTTAAAGTGATAGGCAAAGAGCCCGTTGCTGTAAAATTCACTCCTAATTCTGTGGTGTTTATAGATGTTGTAGGATTTGCAAACGTTCCAAAGTCCCATGTGTAAACAGCTCCAGCGGGGCCTGTGACATTCCCTATGAAGTCAAAACTGTTGTTTTTTACACACAGAGAATCCTGCGAAGTGAAATCAACGACCAAGGGTTCATTGATTTCAATGGTGGCATAACTGGTGTCTGCGCAAACGGGAGATGAGCCAGCAATCAACGTCACTGTGTAAGTTCCTGGCGTTGTGTAGGTGTATATTGGTGCTTCTAAAGTGCTCACATCCGTTGTGATTGGCAAAACCCCAAAATCCCAATCATAGAAGATAGATGAGGTTGAATTATTGCCAAATTGCACCGTAAAACCATCACATTCTACGTCATCTGGAATTTGCATTTCTGAAGTTGGTTCTGCAAAAATATAGATAGAATCCGTGAAAGTATTCTCACAGACACTAAAGCTCACATCCACTGTAATCGGGATGTATCCAGAAGTTGAAAACTCAACATTATTCACATTTTGCAGGGTAGAAGATGTTGGATTTGCATTCGGTCCAAAATCCCACACAACATCGGCAGATTGTTCGCCAACAATGGTCGAAGTAAAGTCAAAACTATTGTCAATAAAACACACCGAATCGGTTGTTGCCCATTCAATTTCTAGCACGTTATTGACGTTCACAATCATTTGTGCAGTGTCGGTACAGGGCGCGCCTGATGGATTTGCAACGAGTGTAACTGTATAAATTCCCGGTGCCGGATAGGTATAAGAAGGCGCTGTCGCAGTGCTGACATCAGTGGTTATTCCGGGCACTCCAAAATCCCATTCAAAATCACTGGTTCCCCAAGAATTATTTACAAAATTAACCGTCAAACCATCACAGTAAGATACAAATGTGGGCAGCTGTTCTTGCGTTGGCAAATTGGCTTGCAACGTAATTTGACAGGCAAAGACTTGCAAGAGAAAGTCCAACAATGTTTCATTAATAACTACACCATTCCGAACTTCTTGCACCCGTATTCCAATCACAAACAAACCTGTTAAGTTAGGAGACGCCGTGAGAACTCCTGTGTTGGCATTAATGGCAATACTTGCTCCTGGACCTAAAGGTTGTGTCGGCGTAAAACCTCCCACCCAAGGTACGGGAATATATGGAGGAGCAACAGCGATTGGCGCAGGGTCAAAACCTGAACCTCCACGATAAGGAGTAACCAATGAGTAAATGAGTTGATCGCCATCGGGATCTGTAGCACTTTGGTCATGCACCAAATCATCATTGTTACAAAGCAAACCAGGAGGGTATCCAACAAAGCGAGGGCTACTATTGATGTTATTTCCATTCGTAGGGGGAGGAACTCTACATGTCAGCGTAAAACCGACATCTCCTGGGTTAACGATGTTAGAAATTTGAGGTTTTCTACAACACCGTTGATAGGAAATTGTATAACCGTTATTATTGGGGGGTAAATTAATGATTGTTGTGTAAACTGCTTGTAGAATACACAATCCCGGAGGAGGTGTAACGCAAGGGTTGTTATAGGTAATTGGAACTGAAACGCTTCCTGGAAAAGGAATTTGCACAACCTTCACCTGTGCCCCTCCTGAATAAACAACCAATGGAAGTTGCGTATCAAAATCAGCCCAGTTTCCAGAAGGATCACAATCTTTGTACATGGAAACATAAAATCTATAATTATTATTTCCCAAATAATCATAATACATTTCACCACCAATAATGTGACCCGCGTTAGCAGACGTGGTGCATAGTAATCCCAATAAGATTAAAATAATCTTTACCATTCTCTTAAACAAGACGCAAAAATAAGCTAATCGTTTGCTTCTCCTTCTTTTTTAACAAGTTAAAAACAAATTATCAAACATCGTGCAACTTTTTACCAATAGAATAATTATCTTTGAACATGCAATTTTCTAAAGCGTATATTCGATTCAATTGGTGGACTTTGGTTTTCATTTATCTGATCGTGATTGCGGGCAGTTTTGTAAGAATCACTGGCAGTGGAATGGGTTGTCCAGACTGGCCAAAATGTTTTGGACAATGGGTTCCTCCTTCTGTAGAATCAGAATTACCAGAGAATTACAAAGAAATTTATTCTGAAAAAAGAGTCGCTAAAATTGAGAAATTTGCCAAGTTTTTAAGCTCAATTGGGTTTGAAGAAACGGCAGAACAGCTAAAAAACGACCCTTCCTTGCGTTTGGAACAAGATTTTAACGGTCGAAAAACGTGGACAGAGTATGCAAACCGTCTTTTTGGCTTTCTTGCTGGCAATGCGATGTTAATCAGTTTTATTTGGCTCATTTGGAGATATAGAAAGCGAAAACTAATTATTCTCGCAACAGTCAACCTCATTTTAATGGGAATTGAAGCTTGGTTCGGCTCTATTGTGGTCGCTTCCAACCTCGTTCCATGGGTGTTGACAGTGCACATGTTGCTTGCGTTGATTATTATCGGAATTCAGATTTATTTTATTCGAGAAATCAGTCCTGTACAACAAAAGCCCCTGCTCCACAAAAAATGGATGCTCTACCTCATCTGGATTTCTTTCGCAATCACCATCTATCAAATGTTCTTAGGAACGCAAGTTCGCGAGGCCATTGACGAGTTAACCAAAAGTGGTTTCGGCAGAGAAAGCTGGACAGAATTGCTTGGTCTTCCCTTCTACATTCATCGAAGTTTTTCTTGGTTGGTGCTTCTCATCATCATTTTCATGGCGTGGAGCAATGAGCAAGAGAAAAAATTCAGCATCATTCGTTCTTTATTTATTGTTCTCCTCGCAGAATTAGCTTCTGGAATTCTACTCGCCCATTTTGACATGCCTGGGTTGGTTCAAACAAGTCACTTGGTATTTGCGACCATTCTCTTTGGAATTTTAACAATGATGGTATTTAGAAGTAAGAGTGTGACTTAAGTTGCCTCTTGAGAAGTAAACAAACCGTATTTTTGTCATCATGTATATTGTAGGTCTTATTATTTCTTTGGCAATCGGCATCGTTCTAGGTTTAGTTGGTGGTGGAGGTTCCATTCTGACGGTGCCTTTAGTGCATCATGTTTTTGGAGAATCAATGCTCATTGCCACAACCTACTCATTATTTGTGGTGGCGGTATCCGCATCTTTTGGATCCATTCAGCGGATAAAATCAAAAGAAGTTGACTTCCAAAAAGCAGTCGTTTTTGTTTTGCCTAGTATGTTGACGGCAGTTGCAGTAAGGCTTTGGATAATCCCATTGATTCCTGTAGAATTTACATTGTTTGGTGCGACAACATCTCGCGCAAGTATTATTACCATTCTTTTAATTGCCGTAATGACCTACATCGGACTCCGCACATTATTCTACAACAAACCACCGAGACCTGATAAAGTGTCTTCGTCCACCATTGTTGTTTTTGGAATTCTAACAGGACTTTTAAGCGGATTTATCGGTGCAGGCGGTGGCTTTATTATCGTTCCTATTCTCCTCGGAATGGGCTTGGATATGAAAAAAGCGGTGGCAACTTCCATGTTTATCATTGCAATTCAGTCGAGCATCGCGCTCATTGGCGATTTTTTCAATCCCGAAATTTTAGAAATAGGCATCAATTGGAGCTTGCTTTTATCAATTACTGGCGTAACCGTTCTCGGTGTTTTCTTGGGCAATGTTTTCCAAAAGAAAGTGTCAACACTTTGGTTAAAAAAGGCTTTCAGTATTTTGTTGCTACTTGTTGCCGCAGGTCTTTTGTGGAAATTGTGAAAATAAAATTTGTTTTTTACTCGATTTCTTATTGTTTCCACTTTTTGGCATTGCCCCAAAAAGTTCGCAAAAAAGTCTAGCGCTGCAATTTTCTCACTCCTTCAATTTTCATCAATGTTAAGTGAATGCGCTTGAGCTCCATAGTCGCTAAACTTCTCACTAAAAACATTGATTTCTATTTCAGTCATTCTAAAATCAATGCGCAGGACCTCGCTTCGGAATATCAGCCCTGTTAATTTACAAAAAACTAAGTTGTCGCTAACATTTAACAAAGATTGTTCGTTCTTGTTTATTAGTCGAATGAAAATAAATCGTTATTTCTTATTGACTAATTGTTTGCCTTGTAGTATATTTGCCTGCCTTATGTCGGCAGACAGGCGCACTTGATTTTTCGCAAGAAGAATCACAACCCTATAGCTCAGTTGGTTAGGGCATCCCGATAACATCGGGGATGGTCCCAGGTTCTTTTAAACGTAAAAGAATTTTAAGTAATGATATTAAAATAAATACTTGAAAAAGTATTGGTCCTATAGCTCAGTTGGTTAGAGCACCTGACTCATAATCAGGTGGTCCCAGGTTCGAGTCCTGGTGGGACCACAGAAGCCTTATCAGTTGATAAGGCTTTTTTTGTTTTTATAGATAACTCCTTATTGGCAATCAAATATTGTTTTCTGAAAAACAAGTATATTCGCAGAAACCAGTAGTTTTCTTTCTAACATGAATAAAGGTGTAATCTTTCTTTTATTACTCTTATTTGGATGCAACCTTGATCCCGGGAGCTATCCTTATGCTGAAAAATATGAACTAGATATTTCAGAAGGTGAACTTATAAAAAAAATAAATATATTTAAAATTAGCAACCCAAAATTTACTGTTCCTAATTGGATTGGGTTAGAAGACACCCTATTAAATCATTGTCATAGAGTTTATTTCTATTACCCCGAAGAAAAAAAAATAGTATACACCCTAACTAGAGAAAATGGGAAAAACAAAGTTGTATTTTCTCTAGTTAAAATTAATTTGGGTGATACAATTGGAAACTGGAAATTAATAAATCATGATTTCGAAAAAAAAGAGAACGACTTTTACAAAAGAACATTCAAAGACCGAATTCTAAATAAGCTATAAATTAATTCTCCCTGGCGTAAGTTAAGTGAATAATTACTCCTAAGTTATAGCATAAATTACCTTCCATCACTTAAACGTAAATCCCCTAATTATTCCTCAAAAACTCCGATTTTTCGCAAAATTCAATTGAATTTTGCGAAAAATCGATAAAAATCTGCCAATTTGACAGCTATTTAGAATTCGAAATTACCCAATTTTTGACGTATTTCGAGGTGCAAAACCCGTTCAAAACTTTTCTCTTTCTCGCCCCTTCTTGCTGTTAGAATTCTTAATTTTGCACCTTACAAATCATTATGGCAGACGAAAGATATAATCTCCGAGGAGTTTCAGCTGGGAAAGAAGATGTGCACAACGCAATAAAAAACGTTGACAAAGGACTTTTTCCACAAGCATTTTGCAAAATTGTTCCCGATCATTTGAGCAATGACGAAGATTATTGCATCGTGATGCACGCCGATGGTGCCGGAACAAAATCTGCCCTCGCCTACATGTATTGGAAAGAAACGGGCGATGTTTCTGTTTGGAAAGGCATTGCACAAGACGCATTGATTATGAATATCGATGATTTATTATGCGTCGGAGCAACGGATAATATTCTGCTTTCTTCAACGATTGGGAGAAATAAAAACCTCATTCCGGGAGAAGTTCTTTCGGCATTAATCAATGGAACGGAAGAATTACTGACCGATTTGCGCGCGCAAGGAATTGGCATCAATTCTACAGGCGGAGAAACAGCAGATGTCGGCGATTTAGTGAGAACAATCATCGTCGATTCGACAGTTGTGGCAAGAATGAAGCGGGAAGATGTCGTTTCCAATCATACTATCCAAGACGGCGATGTCATTGTTGGTTTGGCGTCATTTGGACAGGCAACTTACGAGACAGAATACAACGGAGGAATGGGAAGTAACGGTCTAACTTCTGCGCGACACGATGTGTTTAGCAAAGAATTAGCAAGCAAATTTCCTGAGAGTTTTGACCCTGCCGTGCCAAGTGATTTGGTCTATTCTGGAACAAAAAAACTAACGGATGCAACAGATTCTCCACTAAACGCTGGAAAACTCGTCCTTTCTCCAACAAGAACTTACGCGCCAGTAATTAAGCAAATCCTGGACAAATACAGAAAGCAAATTCACGGAATGGTTCACTGCTCTGGCGGTGCGCAAACAAAAGTGTTGCATTTTGTAGAGAATGTGCACGTGATAAAAGACAATTTATTTCCAATTCCACCTTTGTTTAAGATGATTCAAGAAGAATCGAAAACAGAATGGAAAGAAATGTATAAAGTATTCAATATGGGACACAGAATGGAAATTTATGTGCCGCAAGAATTGGCAAATGAAATCATTGCGATTTCAGAATCATTCAATATTGATGCGCAAATTGTAGGTCGAGTTGAAAAGAATGACGGAAAGAAATTAACCATCAATTCGCCTTACGGAGAGTTTGTTTATTGAACCAATATTCTCCAAAAATTAAAAGAAATGAACGATTTACTACAGAAATTAGAGGCCATTAACATCCGATTCATCGAGGTTGGAAAGTTAATCGTGGATCCTGATATCATCGCAGACATGAAGCGATATGTAAAATTGACGAAAGAATACAAAGACCTTGAAGAATTAGTTGTTATCTACAAGAATTACAAAGGTCTCATTGACAATTTAGAAAGTTCGAAAGCTCTTCTCAAAGAAGAAACTGATCCTGAAATGCGAGAAATGGCAAAGATGGAAATTGATGAATTGGAAGGGAAACGACCAGAAATGGAAGAGGACATCAAGATGATGTTGATTCCAAAAGACCCAGAGGATGACAAAAAAGCCATCATGGAAATCCGAGCAGGAACGGGTGGTGACGAGGCGTGCATCTTTGTGGAAGATATTTTCAGAATGTACACGATGTTCTTCAAAGAAAGAGGTTGGAAATACGAGGTTGTCAATTCCAACGAAGGAACTGTGAAAGGTTACCGAGAAATATCCATGGAAATTGATGCACCCGCAGCTTATGGTGTTTTGAAATTTGAATCCGGTGTGCATCGTGTACAACGTGTTCCTGAAACAGAATCACAAGGCCGTGTGCATACGTCGGCAATCACGGTTGCTGTTTTGCCAGAAGCCGAAGAAGTTGATTTCGACTTAAACATGTCTGACGTTCGTAGAGATACCTACCGAGCATCTGGCGCAGGTGGTCAGCACGTTAATAAGACCGAATCGGCTATTCGATTGACGCATATTCCAACGGGAGTGGTTTCAGAATGTCAAGACGGTCGTTCGCAGCACAAAAATTACGACAAAGCACTGTCAATTTTACGTTCTCGATTGTATCAAATAGAATTGGACAAAATCAATGCTGAACGCTCTGAGCATAGAAAATCATTGGTATCAACAGGAGATAGGTCGGCAAAAATAAGGACATATAATTATTCTCAAGGGAGAATTACAGATCACCGAATTGGAAAAACGATGTACAACCTCAGTTCTTTTATGAACGGTGACATACAAGGCATGATTGACGCACTGAAACTGGCAGAGAATGCAGAGAAATTGAAAAATTCGGAGGAGGTGTAATTGTGGGCTTCGAGAGCCTCAGCCCACAATTTGAGAGCCTCAACTTACGTTCATTAACCTGTGGGCTGAGGCTCTCGAAGCCCACATTTAATTAAAGCACAATGACAAGAAAAGAACTCATAGCACAAATCAAACTTAAGAAATCCTTCCTTTGCGTTGGATTAGATACTGATTTGAAGAAAATTCCTAAGCATTTATTAGATACAGAAGATCCTATTTTCGAATTCAACAAGGCCATCATTGATGCGACCAAAGAATTTGCCGTTGCTTACAAGCCAAATACCGCATTCTACGAATGTCACGGACCAAAAGGGTGGGAATCTTTGAAAAAAACCTTGGATTACATTCCAAAAGACATTTTTACCATTGCCGATGCAAAACGCGGCGATATTGGGAACACTTCTCGCTATTACGCCGATACATTCTACAACTATTTAGGGGCAGATTCTGTGACCGTTGCTCCGTATATGGGAGAAGACAGTGTCACGCCATTCTTAGAATACGAAAATAAATGGGTGATATTATTGGCATTGACGTCCAACAAAGGAGCTTTGGATTTTCAGATGCTCAAAGATGCGAAAGGCGAAGAATTGTTTGCAAAAGTTCTGCAGAAATCCCAAGAATGGGGAACGCCCGATAATTTAATGTTTGTAGTTGGAGCAACCCGCGCAGAAGACATTGGACGTGTGAGAGAAATGGCACCCAACAATTTTTTCTTAGTACCGGGAGTCGGCGCGCAAGGAGGTTCACTTGCCGAGGTTGTAAAATACGGCTGGAACGATGACTGTGGGTTATTGGTCAATTCTTCAAGAGGAATTATTTATGCTTCGCAAGGAAAAGATTTTGCTGCAAAAGCAGGAGAAGCAGCAGCAGCAATGCAGTCAGAGATGGCAGTGATTATTGATGAGAGAGGTTTTTGAATAGTTTTTGTCCGTCTTATACTCTCAACTAAATTGTTTATATTTAAAAAATGAAAAATGTTAAAATAAGTATTGAGGAATTTGATAATAAAAATTATCAAATTAGACTTGTTGAACCTGAGGATAAAGCAGTTCTAACTCACTATTTACATAATGTTCATAATGGAGTTTCAAAACATTATAAAGAAGATGCATTAAAAGTTATCAAAAACTTTGTGAAATACAAGCAAAATGCTAGCATATCAATTGTAGAAGAAGAAGCATTGCAACAATTACTTTTTGAAGTTGAAAACGTACCTTTCCCAACACCTGAAAATTTTACTTTTAAATTTATTGATTTATTTGCAGGAATTGGTGGTTTTAGATTAGCGTTACAAAATATTGGAGGAAAGTGTGTTTATACAAGCGAATGGGATAAAGTTGCAAAAAAAACCTATCGAGAAAATTTTGGAGAAATACCATTTGGAGATATAACAAAAGAAAGTACTAAAAACTATATACCGAAAAAATTTGACGTTCTATGTGCAGGCTTTCCTTGTCAGGCATTTTCCATTGCAGGAAATAGAAAAGGATTTGCAGACACAAGAGGAACTTTATTTTTTGACGTAGAAAAAATCATTGAAAAACACAGACCAAAAGTTGTTTTTCTTGAAAATGTGAAAAATTTAGTTTCACACGACAATGGAAAAACTTTTGACGTTATAATTGAAGTCTTAAAAGAAAAATTAGGCTATAAAGTTTTTAGTTCTGTATTAAATTCAATGACACACGCAAATATTCCTCAAAATAGAGAGCGTATATTTATTGTTGCATTTGACCAAAAGCAAGTGCCAAATTTTCAAGACTTTAAATTCCCTGAAAAAATAACACTTACAAAAACTATTCACGATATTTTAGAAAATGGAAAACAAGAAGATAGATATTACTATCCGAAAGATCATCAGTACTATCCTGAATTAAAGAAAACAATGACTTCTAAAGATACTGTTTATCAATGGAGAAGAGTTTATGTAAGAGAAAACAAAAGTAATGTTTGTCCTACTTTAACCGCAAATATGGGGACAGGTGGACATAATGTTCCTTTAATAAAAGACAATTACGGAATACGAAAACTAACGCCACGAGAATGTTTTTCTTTTCAAGGTTATCCACAAAATTACGTTTTACCAAACCTTGCCAATGGAAGATTATATATGCAAGCATCATAAGAAATGGATAAATCAGGTAATAAACATAAAAATTATGAGATCTTAAATTTGATAGGGTATGGATTGTCAAAATTTAATAATGATTTTATTAAAGAGTTTGATTTTACTACTAAAACTGCCTTTTATGAATATTTTGTAGAAAATAACATTGCTGAAACAACAGGGACGGTTAAGAACAGAATGGATTTATTTGACCATTTTTTTCCAAATAATGGAAGAAAAGGATGGTGGCAAAAAGGAGATGCATATATACATAGAAAATTACTGATAGATAATTTGTTTGGAACTGAAAACTGTAGAGGATATGCTAATATTGTTAAACTATTTTTAAAAGAAAACCATCAATTAAAAGAGCTTTTAGTTGATGTAAAACCTATTGTGAAATCAAGGTTTAAAAAATTACAAGAAACAGGTTTGGAAGCTGAACTTTATTTTTTGAATAACTATAACTCTATTGATCTTTTTAAGAATGGAATTATTGAAGATGCAAGACTTTTTGGTGATGGTTATGATTTTCAAGTTAGTTTTGATGACAATTCTTATTTAGCTGAAGTGAAAGGAATAAGAGCCAAAAAAGGAAAATTTAGATTGACAGAGAATGAATATAAGAAAGCATTAGAGTATAAAGATGACTATATTATCACTTTAGTAATGAATTTAAATGATTTACCAACATTTTTAACAATTGAAAACCCAATAAAAAATCTAACTTTTAAAGAAAGAACAATTACTTCCAGAATTTCAAAAGAGTACCATTTAGTAAATGATATATGCTAACAATTAAAGATAAAATAGAATATTTAAAGGAACAATTAGATACTGTTTCTAATAATTATGCCGATAGTTTTAAAACTGATATTTTATTCTTTATAGGTGATTTTAATAAGCAAAATAAACTTTTGAGTTTTTTAAATAAACTTTATTCTAAAATAGAAATCATTAAATGGATTGATAAATTAACTTCAAGAATTGTTATGAAAGAAGATGATCTTGAAATTAATGAAATTATTTTTGATTATATCGAATTTGGTTAATAGCCCTGATTGCAGTGGAAATCCTTTTTATGAAGAATGAATAAAAAGATTGTAGCGTAAAGCAGGAAATAGCTTCAAAAAAATATAAAAGTGCTGTTCCTATTATAAACTACAGAGTTGCAGAAAATATATTCTGTAGAAGTTTCAACGCAAATAACTTATCTCGCTCAGACACTGCGTTTGACGCAAATTTAAACTCAGTAGGAATTGGACTAAAAACATTCATTTCTAAAAACAATAATAGCACTGAAAAGATTGCAGAATTTAACAGTCTTTCAAGAGATTTAAAAAATTATCAAGGAAAAGAACTTGCTCTTAAATTAGGGGAGTACCGAAATGAAAGAATTGATTTAGCAAATAGGGTTTATGATATAAAATCATCTATTTATCATATTGTAGCAAGAAGAGAAAAGGAATTATTGCTTTTTGAAACTGATTATAATCAAATAGATATTGCAAATATCCACTCTGTTAAAAAAAATAAAGCAAGTTTACAATTTGAAGATGGACACAATTTTTATTCTTTTAATTATTCTAAAAGCACTTTATTTAGAAAATTTATAATTCCACAAAATGCTTTTAGATTGCCTGTTGACATAATTGAAGATCCTTATAGTTTATTACTTGACCTATTTTCAAGTAAAGATTATAGAACTGCAACGAATACTCTTATTAAAGGAAAAAATTATGTTATTCTTCCTTTATATAGTAGGGTCTTAAAACCAAAACAAGTTCCTGAAAAAAGTGGTATAAACCAATGGAATGGAAAGCCAAGACCTAATCAAGAAAGAAGAGGATTTGGTGAAATAGAAATTAGAATACCTTCAGAAATTCATAACCATTTTCCGAATTTTTTCCCGGAGCGAGATATACATTTTAAGTTACAAGTACCTTCAGGAGAAAAATTTAATGCTAAAGTTTGTCAGGATAACAGGAAAGCATTAATGACTAACCCAAACAAAGCGTTATCGGACTGGTTATTGAGAAAAGTTTTACGACTAAAAGAAGGAGAACTAGCAACAATTGAAAAATTAGATCAATTAGGTTTTGACAGTGTAATTATTCTAAAGGATAAAAAGGGGGACTTTAAAATTGATATTATGAAAACCGATTCGTATTCAGAATTTTTAAACTCATAAATTACCTCCTCAGTCTCCAAAAAAACTCCTTTTCATTCCATTTCTATCTTTCACTAATTAACCTTACTTTTGTCGCTTACTAAAAAGGAGAGAAAGCCATGTGGCAAAAAATAGCAAAGTTCATTTTACGTAATCGATTCCTAATTATAGGCATCATTACTTTAATGACCGTGTTTTTTGGCTACCACGCAATCACTGGTCTTAAGCTCGATAATAAATACGGGATTCTTCTTCCTAAGAATGCTGATGCAAAAAAAGATTACGACCGCTTCAAGTCTATGTTTGGCGAAGATGGCGGAACACTCGTTATTGCCATTCAGACTGATTCGCTTTATACAGAAGAAAATTTTCTGAAATGGAAAGAACTCAGCGACTCTATTCTTGAATATGACGGCATTGAGTCTGTCGTTTCGGAAGCAACGCTTTTTGGAATTACCAACAATAGAGAAGAACAAAAATTTAAAGTGCATTTTGTTTTCGCAGACACACGCTACCAAGACAAATCCATTGATTCTATAAAACGAGAGATAAAAAACAACCCCATTTACGAGGGAATGCTCTATAATTCTGACGAAAACGTCTCACTGATGATGATTGGTGTGGATGAAACGTTCATCATGGATCAGAAAAAAGCGCAACTCATCCTCGATATTGAAAATGTTGCAGAATCTTATTCCAAGTACTTCGGAAAGCCAAAATATGCAGGATTACCGCATCTTCGCGTCGTTATTGGCAAGCAAATAATGAAAGAAATGTACATCTTCATTGCCTTGCTGATTTTGGTGACGTCTTTGTTGATTTATTTGTTCTTTCGCTCGCTTCGAGTCGTTTTTATCTCCAACGTTATTGTGGCAATCGCCGTAATTTGGTCCATGGGAATGATTGGTGCGCTGAATTTCAACATCACCATTATCATGGCGTTGAATCCTCCATTAATGATTGTTATTGGTATTCCCAATTGCATCTTTCTGATTACAAAATTTCACCAAGAATATTTGCTCCACGGCAACAAAGTAAAAGCATTGACGCGCGTCATTAAAAAGATAGGAACAGCAACATTTTTGACCAATTTTACCACCGCATTAGGGTTTTTAACCTTTGTAACGACGAATTCTCCAAAATTAATGGAATTTGGTATCTGTGCGGCCATTAACATCATTTTAGTCTTTGTTATTTCGATTACCATCTTGCCTATTTTCTTGTCATTCTCTAGTGCTCCCAAAAAGAAGCATCTCAAACATTTAGAAAGAAAATTAGCAGTTGGATTGTTGAACAACCTCATCAATATCACGCTAAATCATCGAAAATGGGTGTACGTGGCAACCGTTGGAATTATTGCTTTCAGCATTGCAGGAATGTTGCAAATAAAAGCAACGGGGAATTTGACAGGAGATTTACCACAAGACCATCAAATTGCACGAGATTTTAACTTTATTCAAGACAATTTTGGAGGTTCTATTCCTTTCGAAATTATGGTCGATTACAAAGAGAAAAGTCGATTGGCAAAGTCTTCTACTTTACGGAGAATTAACGCGGTGCAGAATCAATACAAGAACGATACACTGTTCTCAAAGTTTATTTCCTACATTGATTTCTTGAAAGCAGCGAACATGGCGTATCATGACAATGATTCCACGCAGTTTAGATTAGTCACCAAGAAAAGAAAATTAGCGACCTTAAAAAAATACATTGACAATTCTATCGAGGTTAATTCTGGAGGTTCTGGAATTGTGATGAATGAATTTTTAGACACCGCTCATCGTGTGTTGAGAATTCGTTCGCAAATGAAAGACATCGGTTCTTACGAAATCAAGGACAAAGCAGAAATCATGCAATTGGAGATTGATTCTATCCTTAATCCTGATAAAAAAGCGATAGAACGTTTATTTTCTATCTACGATGAAAAAGGAAAAGATGCCTACATCGATTCTATCATTTTTGAATATTCTACGGTCTATAATTCTCTTACAAAAATATTATCCGATGGCAACGAGGACAAGCAATTTGAGTTTGATTCCGATGCTGATTTGGTGAAGAGTTATTTCTCCAAAAAAGGATTTAAAGAGAACTTAAGAACAGCCATTGATGATGAATATTTTGGCATTACGCTCACTGGAACCTCTATTGTTGCTTCCAACGGAACGCAATACATGGTTATCAACCTCTTTACTAGTCTAATGTTCGCTATTTTAGCGATATCGCTATTAATGGCGATACTTTTTCGTTCTTGGAGAATGGTACTCGTTTCATTGGTTCCCAACTTTATTCCCTTGCTATTTACTGCTGGAGTGATGGGTTGGTTCGGAATCCCTTTAAAGCCTTCTACTTTACTCGTTTTTAGCATCGCTTTTGGTATTTCTGTCGATGACACCATTCATTATTTAGCAAAATACAGACAAGAATTAAAATCCAAACAATGGGATTTAAAAGAGTGCGTCATAATGGCAATTCGTGAAGCCGGTCTAGGAATGTTTTACACATCTATCGTTCTTTTTTGTGGATTCTCCATGTTCTCCTTCTCACAATTCGGAGGAACACAAGCACTTGGCCTGCTCATTTCATTAACTTTATTGGTGGCTATGGTAACCAATTTAGTCATCCTGCCCACCTTATTATTATCCTTAGAAAGAAGATTAACCACAAAATCATTCGAGGAACCTTATTTTGATGCCTACGCAGAAGAATCTGACCTCGATTGGGGAAATGTTGAATTAGAAATTAAAAAGAAAGTGGAGAGTGAGGAGTGAGGAGTGTACCTCGGCTAACGCTCGGCAACCAGTGATGAGTGATGAGTGATGAGTGAGGAGTTTAAAATAAGTAACATACTTTGAGCATCCATTGAATCATTAGAACACTTGTGTTGAGCGAAGTCGAAATATTAAAACATTAAGTAATGAAAGGAATTATTTTAGCAGGAGGTTCAGGAACAAGATTACACCCGTTAACATTAGCGGTTAGTAAGCAATTAATGCCCGTTTATGATAAACCGATGATTTATTATCCTTTGTCGTTGCTGCTAAATGCAGGAATCAAAGATATTCTCATCATTTCTACACCTCACGATTTACCTCATTTTGAGAAATTGCTCGGAGATGGTAAAAAATTGGGCTGTAATTTTGAATATGCCGTACAACATGAACCAAATGGTCTTGCACAAGCTTTTGTCATTGGAGAAGAATTTATTGGAGGCGATAAAGTAGCACTCGTTTTAGGGGATAATATTTTCTACGGTGTTGGAATGGGAGAATTGCTGAAAAAGAATAACAATCCTGAAGGCGGAGTCGTTTATGCCTACCACGTCGCCGATCCAGAAAGATACGGAGTAGTTGAGTTTGATGAGAACATGAAAGCTGTTTCTATCGAAGAAAAACCAGAAAATCCGAAGTCAAATTTTGCAGTGCCTGGTTTGTATTTTTACGATAATTCAGTGGTAGAAATCGCGAAAAATCTTGAACCTTCTCCTCGGGGAGAATATGAGATCACAGACATCAACGCAGAATATTTGCGAAGAGGAAAATTGAAAGTTGCGATGTTAAGCCGCGGTACTGCGTGGTTAGACACGGGAACATTTTCATCATTGATGCAAGCTGGACAGTTTGTGCAGGTGATTGAAGAACGACAAGGGCTAAAAGTAGGTTGCATTGAAGAAATTGCCTACAGAAATGGTTTTATTTCTGCAGAACAGTTAAGAGAATTGGCAGAACCTTTGGTTAAAAGTGGTTACGGTCAATATTTATTGGGTATCATTGAGGATTAATGTTTGAATTAAAAAAATATACTGCCTTCATCGAAGATCATTTGGATGAAATTAGCATGCCTGCAAAACCTGCAGGTTTGTACGATCCTTTTCGTTATTTATTGAGCATTGGTGGCAAACGCATTCGCCCTATTCTAACCTTGTTGGGTGCAGAACTGTTTGGAATGGCAAAAGAAAAAGTCATTTCACAAGCACTTTCTGTTGAGGTATTTCACAACTTTACGCTGGTTCACGACGACATTATGGACGAAGCACCATTGCGAAGAAATAGGCCCACCGTTCACGAAAAATGGAACCAAAACGTAGCCGTTCTTTCTGGCGATGTGATGTTGATTAAGGCCTATCAATTTCTTTGCAAAGCTGACCCTGCACAACTGCCAGAAATCCTTGAATTGTTCAACAACACAGCCATCGAAGTTTGCGAAGGGCAGCAATTGGATATGGATTTTGAAGGAAGAGAAGATGTTTCCATTGCAGAATACATTGAAATGATTCGACTCAAGACTTCCGTTCTCTTAGGGGCTGCCTTAAATCTTGGGGCAATTGTTGCCGATGCAAGTTCTGAGGATAAGAAGAATCTTTTTTCTTTCGGACAGAATATTGGCATTGCTTTTCAAATACAAGATGATATTTTGGACCTCTATGCCGACCCAGAAAAATTTGGGAAACAAGTCGGTGGCGATGTGATTGCCAATAAAAAAACCATCCTTTATTTAACGGCTGTTTCTAATTCTACCAAAGAGCAACGAGAAATTCTTCGTCAATTGCACAAAGAAAACAACATCGAATTGAAAATCACTCGTACTCGGCAACTACTAGACCAATTAGGGGTTAAGGAGCTTTGCAAAGAAAAAATGACGTCTTATTTCGAACAAGCAAAACGCGATTTAGAAAAAATCAATGTGCCTGCTTCTAACAAAGAAAATTTACTTTCGCTTGCCAGTTATTTGATGGAACGAGACATTTGATAATTAATCCTCTTCGATTCGTTTTACCTCTGTAAACTTCTCTAGCGAATGATAGATAAAACTGACAAGATGCAACATCTGATCACGTCCTTTTTTCTGTCCGAACTTTGAAACCAAAAAAACAGATGCAGTGCAAATTATTCCTAAAGGAATGATCCATAACCAACTTTTGTCATCGTTGTTTGTGTATTTCACGATGCTAAAAATTCCGCCAAAGGTAGAAGCTATAAAAATAACGGCATACATAAAAGTAAACATTGCCCAAACAGTTTGTCGAGGACCGACTAAGCAAGAAACAGTGGTGTAATCATCGTATTCTTCTTGCTCAATACGAACACTCATCTCGGGCGACCAATAATGTTGATGATGTCGAGGTGTTTTTACAAAAATATAGGCTTGCGATCTTTCTCCGGCAACTGTCTTGTCTTGCAAAAGGTCTTCGCTTACTTTTTCCATCGCCATTTCCGCATCAAAATTGATTTTCAACTTAAATCGAGGGCGGATTTCTCCAAGTACAGAATGATTTAAACGGTTAAAAGCCATTGGCTAATATAGGAAAGAAATTTGATTTAATGCACGGTTGGTCGTTAATGTAGTGGTTGGTCGCGACCAACCACTACATTAACTATTCGTGACCATTCATTGCTACAAATTACTTCTCAATTCTGCTTTAAAGATCTTGTACAACCAAACTTTCAACTGAAACATCAACAAATAAAGCGCTGGGATAATTATCAAAGTCAAGAAGGTTGCAAACGTCAATCCGTAAATAATAGCCCAAGACATTGGCGAGAAAAAGACGTTATTGTCTCCTCCAATGTAGATTTTCGCATCATAGGTTGTGAAGAAACTGAAGAAATCTATGTTAAAACCAATAGCCAAGGGTATTAGCCCAAGAATAGTCGTAATTGCTGTCAATAAAACCGGTCGTAAACGGGTTTTCCCACCTTCGATAGCAGAATTGACAATCTCTGAGTAAGGCAGAATGTCGTATTCTCCAAGGTTCAATTCTTTGCGTTTTCTCTTTCGAATAAGGTTGGTATAATCAATCAAGACGATGGCGTTATTTACCACCACTCCTGCCAAGGATATAATTCCAATCATGGTCATCATTATCACAAAATTCTGACGAGAAATTAGTAAACCAAGAAGAACGCCAATAAGTGATAGCAAAACAGTCAACATAATCACAGCTGGCATTGAATATGAATTAAATTGTGCCACGATAATCAAGAGAATCAAAAAGACAGCGATAAGCAATGCTTTGCTCAAAAATGCCATTTCTTTTGCCTGTTCTTCATTCTGACCAGAGAATTTATAATCAATA
>NVXU02000053.1 GCA_002734065.2 Fluviicola sp. | reverse complement strand
CCAAAACGCTTATTTTTCGCAAAATTCAATTGAATTTTGCGAAAAATAAGCGTTTTGGGGTGTTTTGACCTTTTTGAAAATTATGTTAATTTTATAGAATAATTAAACTAGTTTTTATGAAAGTTTTCAATTTTCTATTCGCATTATTTCTTTTTATTTCTTTTCATTCTTTTTCTCAAGCAGACACAACTGAACGAGTCGTTCTTGTAATTCATGGAGGAGCTGGAACGATTATGAAAAAGCATTTATCTCCAGAAAAAGAGGCGGCCTATACAGAAAAGATGACGGAAGCACTTCAAGCGGGTTATGCAGTTATCGAGAGTGGAGGAACAAGTATTTTGGCCGTGCAAGCAGCGATAAATATCATGGAAGATTCTCCATTGTTCAATGCTGGGAAAGGAGCAGTTTACGCCCACGATGAAACGCAACAAATGGATGCTTCTATCATGGATGGAAAAACTAAAAATGCGGGAGCAGTTGCAGGAGTTGGAACTATCAAAAATCCTATCAACGCGGCGATTGCTGTAATGAATTTGTCCGAACATGTTTTATTAACAGGAGAAGGGGCAGTGGAGTTCGCGGCTAAGAATGGTGTCGAGATTGTCGATTCGTCTTATTTTAAAAGTGAGCGAAGGTTAGAGAACTTAAAGCGAATAAAGGCAGAAGAAAACGACCATGGAAATCTAGAGCCGGTTGATGAGGAATTGAAAATGGATGTCCTCGACAAGAAATATGGAACTGTGGGAGCAGTTGCTTTAGACAAAGAAAATAATCTAGCCGCGGGCACTTCAACAGGCGGCATGACCAATAAGCGATACAACCGAGTGGGGGATTCACCAATCATTGGCGCCGGAACTTATGCTGACAATAATGCTTGTGGAGTTTCATGCACGGGCCATGGAGAATATTTCATTCGAAATGTAGTCGCTTATGATGTTTGTGCATTGATGTTGTACAAAGAGATATCCGTAAAAGAAGCGACAGCCGAAGTAATCAAAAAACAAACAGAATTAGGCGGCGCAGGAGGAGTAATTGCTCTTGACAAAGACGGAAACGTTGCAATGCCGTTTAATACTGCTGGGATGTTTAGAGGGTATATTACGGAAAGCGGGAAGGTTGTGGTTTTGATGTTTGGGGAGTGAGGGGGGTATGCTTTTGAGCGACTTGGCAATGTGTATGACTTTAAGCGTTGCCTATTTCATATAAATTTCATTTTTCACGTAACTTGCATTTAGCCAAAAACAGTGCTTGGTATATTCTGTTGCATTTGTCAATTTGTCTTTTACAGGTAAATCGTAGCAATCGACCTTGTCTCTTGCGTGTGGTCTTACGTGACTAATTCTATTTTCTGTTTTTTTAGGAAAATACGTTTTTCGTATTCCTTTATCTGTTATTTCGCTAATTATTTTTCCTTTTTCAATTGTTTCTACTGTTTTGTCCCAAACTTGCTTGGCTTCCTCTATGTCAGGATAGGGCATATTCCAAAACTTCACTTTTTTCAATGTTAAGATGTCGTTTTCAAATTGGTAAAAAACAAAAAAGAACTTTTGCTCTAAAATGTGCTTAAATTCACTTTCTTCCCAATCCAAGTTAATAATTTCCTCATATTTAAAATTTGGAAAGGAAATATCCTCTTTAGGCAAATTATTTTCTTTTAGTCGGATGGTTTTTACCTGAATATCTGCTTTTTCAAATTCTTCAATTTTTTTGTTTAGGCCAATTCCTAAAATTGCTTTGGTTAGATTTGCAAAATAACTCTTAGCAGTTCTGTTTAATTCCAGATTGAAATGCCCTTCGATTTCAATTGATGTTTTTCCGTAAAAAGGCTCAAATTTAGAAGCTACTATTTCTTCAATTGATGGCAAGTGTTCAAATATTGTTTCTTGGGTCAGAATTTTCCCATAAACTCCTTTTTCTTCCTGGGCAATATTTGCAATTATGTGGTTTACATACCCTTGTTTTAAAGAATATGCTCTTTGCTTTGCTTGAACTTTATTAAACGGTTGGTCTCTTAATGATTTTTCTGCCGTTGAGCCTTTGGTGCAAGCTCCTAAATAAAAGGTGTCTCCTTCTGATAATTCGTGTGCTTTTCCGTTCTTAATTTTTTGGTTAATAGTTTCCCAATCTTGCTTTATGATTAACAAATCTTGATTTGGGTACTTCCAATCGTCAACAAGTTTAATGATACAGATTGTCGGTTGATCTTGACATACAATCTGTATAGTTTTGCGGTATGATAAATAAGCATTTGATTAAAGGCTTTGGATTACGGGTAAGAGAGCTACGTGAAGAAAAACAATTGAGTCAAGAAAAACTTTCTTTTGCAACTGGTTTTCATCGAACATATATTGGGATGATTGAAAGAGGCGAACGAAATATTTCGCTTACAAACATGGCGGTTTTTGCTAAAGTATTTGAATTAAACCTTTCAGAATTACTTGATTTTAAAGTACTAAATTCATTTAAAAAGTACGAAACTAAAACTCAAAACTAATGTCAAGAAAGCATTCATTTACATTGACGTTATCAAATAATATTACAGAAAAAGAAGGAGTTCTTTTTCTTTTGAATAATCATACAGGATTTTTTAAAATTGATTTAGATACGAAAAAAGAATTACTCGATTTATTAAAAATAGGAAGAAGGTATTTACAATCGTTTGATTTAATTTATGTTCCTGAAATGGTCGGAAAAACGATTGATTCTGATTTTTTAAAAACATATTTAGAAGATATAATTTTTGTGGAACTAAAAACCACAAAAAAGTATTTGCCAGATAACCCAAAAGGTTTCTTCTTTGGTGCAACAGAAAATGAATTTAATTTTGGGAAAATACTTAAAGATAAATTTTTATTCTGCTTTGTAACTTTAAATGAAAAAGCACCTTCCTTTGTTCTGCTTTCAATTGATGAACTTGAAAAAATCATAAGGAATAAGCGTATTCAATATCAAATCAATTTGTAATTAAAAGCATTCACAATCAATTTCAAAATATGAATTTTCGTAATCTTTTATAAATTGTTCTTTTGAGTATCTATGTTTTTTATCAAAGGTTATTTTTTCTGAAATATCAAAGAAATAATAAAAGCCATTTTTTAAATAAATTATCCAAGTAGAATTTAGTAATCCTTTTCTTTTAGTTAATTGTAAACCAACTACAGGTTTAATTTTTAATTTACTTAATATTTCAGATGAATTCAATTTCTTATTTTCTTGAGACTTGTAATAATTAATTTTTTCTTCTGCAACTCTTAAAATTTCAGTTGTTCCTTGTGTGTATTTTAAATCTTCTGCTATTTTTTCAGAATACCAATTAATAATTAGTTGTTGCTCTGAAAGATTGTAGAACTTTGCAAGTCTAATTAGTTGTTCTTTGGTAGGTTTTCTTTCGTTTTTCTCGAATTTACTTATCAAAGATTGGTCAATATCAACTTCTGCGGATACTTTTCTCAGTATCATTTCCTTTTCTTCTCGTGCAACTTTTAAAATATTTCCTAATGATTTCATTGGACAACTTTGTTTTAGACTAATAATGTCCAAATATAGAACTAATTATTTTATTAGCATGATTTTTTTTTAGAATTTTACTCTTTTATTTTTTTATGGTTGGGTTTGTGTGATGACAAAAAATAAATGAGTAAAATGTGTGGTTGGATTTTTTTGCAAAGGTGGGTAACGGTTAGTATATGGTTAGTGGCTGATTTCAAAGCACAAAACTTTCAGTTTAGCAAAAATTTTATTTGATGTAAAATGCTTAATATTAGCACAATGCAGCCATTAACTATATACATTGTGTGTGCCTTGAATGGTAAATATAGTTCTTATAAATAGAATCCCCAAGGGTTAAAGTCCCGAACACGAGAGACTAACGACTCTAAGTGAAGCAAGTGGCAAGGTTGTTATCTGTGAAGATAGAACTGAAGTAAGCCAGACTGCGTAGTTGGTTCTGACGAACAGAAACTGAATATTGAGGCTATAAGGTTGGATGAGTAAGTACATCTTTACGAAGTCCAAAACCTTGATTAATTCAAGGATAACCGAAATAGTAGATTCAGCAGACATCAACTAGAGGGTGTTTATCTTACCGAGGGAGGTCTTTACAACCACGAGTTGGTTAAGTAAAGAAGTCAGCAGAGGTCATAGTACTTAGGGGAAACGAGCTGCCGTTAGAGGTAGAAGGTCTCACAACTAAGGAAGGACTGAACGTTAATTTTTCTGAAATTAAAATGAGAAAGTTTCAACTTAGCTCATTTATAAAGTAGGAAATAGCTTCAGTTGGTGTAAAGAGCGACTGTTGAGATGGTTAGCGAACCGCCAAGTACGAGACCCGTACGCTTGGTGGTGTGAGAGGCGCACTCCGCTCAATTAGGAGCGGAGCCGTCTACTCGATTATGAGTATCATTTAATATTCAGCAGGTCCAAATTGAATATCATATTTAACTTGATTTAAAATAACTTTGTTTATACATTTAACCACGACTTTACCGTCTTTAATAGGGGTTCCAAAGAGTGCAATATTGGGTATGACCTGGGTATTTGCATAGTCCGAGTATAATGGCAGTTTACGAATTGAAATTCCCATCTCAGTATCAAAAGGCATAGCACCAGTTCTTATAGTGCTATAATATGAAGGATATATCAAGCCATCAAAGCCTTTCTGTTTAATTTGAATTGCAATTTCACGAGAAATTTCATAAGAATGATTTCCCGCAAAGAATAACATTTGAACTGTCAAGTCTAAACTTTCAAACTCAGTATTTTCTTCTTCAATCAATACAGAAAGATCAAGTAGTTTAAGTTCACGAGTAGGTTTTAAAGTAGCAATAAACAAATTATCTTCTACAGTTGACCGACACTCATGGATGCAAATTTCAAGATCTTGAGAACCATAAAGAACACTCTCTTTTTCAGAATCCAATCGTCCATTTCCTGATCTCGGAGGACTATCATATTGACTAAGTTCATTAGGTTTACTCGGGTTCTTTCTTAATCTATAAAATTTGTCATTGATGGTCATCAATTTTGAAGTATATGCCTCAATTATTTTCTCGATAGTTTGTAATCTATTTTCATTCGTTTGTAGGTCTTTCAGTGGTTCTATTTCTCCTACCATCCACATTCTAGGTCCGTAATAAAAGAAGCCAACACCAATGGATTTCTCCAAAAGTTTCGTGTCGTGAAGTAGAAGTTCATTGAATTCCACTTCTGTTTTTGTCAACTTATTAGCTTGAATTATTGGAATAGCTCCATAATCAGATTTATGGAGAGAGCCTCTTACAAAGAATCCGTGTGAAAGAGACTCAGTTAAAGCCTCGTTTAACTTTTTCCCATTTGTTGATAAGCAACTTGGACAAATCGAGTCGGACTCAGTCCCAATTTTAAAGGCAGCGAGAGAAAGTCCTTCATCATGAAAGCAATTAGAACAAAGTATGAAATTCTGTTTTGTGGTCATCAATTTTAAAAAAGTTGATTCAAAAAGTAACTATCTATTTGCTCATTTGATTTTGTGAATATTTCGTTTTTCTCTGATAAAAACTCACGTAGTAGTTGGTCAAGACCAGTTGATATTTCTTTCAATTCCTCATTTTGCCCCTTTAATATTGCCCCATGGACGACTTTAGATCGCACATCATATGCCTTTTTCAGTAACCTATAAGTTTCTAATTTACTCTCCTTTGTGCCTCCTTTAAGAGTAGCTACTCGCTCAGATGCTCTATGGCTCAATTCAGTTTGACTTGTCGTAAACAAACACTCAATTGCAGTAATGTATGAAACAATTTTAGTTGGGAATGTATGACGGCTACGTGCTTCTAGGACAAAATATGATGCTCGACCAATTCTATCTATACCACTTGACTTGAAGAAATGATCACTAGTGGGGGTAAAGTAATCAGAATCTTGCTCTAAAAGTTCGTTTATAACGATAGGCGACATCTCTTCAATTGCAGGCTTAAGTTCTACTTCAGTGAATAGAGTTCCTGATTTCTCTAATTTGGACTTTGACATTGTTGCCGTGACGGTGCCTTTAAAAGTTGAGCCATCGGAAATCACCTTATCGTATTCGAATAAGAATCCAGAGAAAACATAAATATTATTGTCTTTAATTTGCCAAAGATCAAAGATGAAGTCTTGAATAGACCTTAGTATTGCATATGTACATCGATATCCGTTGAAATCTTTAGTTTTTTCATTTGAATTCCAATCTAAGTAATAGAATGGTCTATTGTAAAACTCATCAATATCATGTGCGCCTATGGTGATATAAGCCATTTCATTTTTAAACGATTCATCTAGAACACTTGTTTCAGTGCTAATGATTCCGCTCGATTTTAAATCAATTTTGTCAACTGATTTTTCTAGCTTCATGTTATGCAGACATGTTAAAAAGCGATACTTCATAATGTTTCTTCTGAATAGCAGTTATCAATTACTCATAACAAGTCAATATAGTTAATAAACCGTTTAATGAACTATAGCCGCTTGATGTTTCTCTCTAAAATTACCCATTCTCCTCTAAAAAACAACAAAACTCATCAATTTCTCCTAAAAACCCCCTTTCCCTCCATCATTTCCCCCCTTAAATCCAAAAAAAATCAAAAACCCCCATTTATTTTAAATTTTCTTCAAAACAATAAATAATCTTAACTATTTGATTTTTAACAACAAAAACAATTATAACCACTTACAAACGAAAGACATTCGACAGTAATTGTTTAATCATCGAATAAAGTTTTGATAGCACCCCACCTTTGCACTGTCGATGTCAAACAATTGATTTGATACAGGACAAAAACAATTTTTATTAAGTTCAAAAACAAAAGACATGAACGCATTAAGAAACAAAGTTAGTTTGATTGGTCGCTTAGGAGCGAAGCCAGAAGTTGTGAAATTTGAAAAAGGAAGATCGCTTGCGAAATTAAGTATCGCAACGAACGAAAGTTACAAAAACAAAGAAGGCGAGTGGGTAGAGAATACACAATGGCATAAAGTCCAAGTGTGGGGTAAAAACGCAGAGCTTGTTGCGAAAGTGTTAGACACAGGTGTTGAAGTTGCCATCGACGGGAAGTTGGTCAACAATTCTTACCAAACAAAAGAAGGCGAGAAAAGATTCTCAACCGAAATTGTAATGAAAGATTTTTTAATCCTATCACCAAAAGCTGAAAAGACAGCCTAACCACAAATTGGGAGGCATTGATTTGTCTCCCTTTTTTATTCACTTAAAAAGAAAACACATGAATCACGTAAACTTAATTGGAAAAATAACCGCACAACCTCGCTTTTATGAATTACCGAATGGTCGAAAAATTGCTCAATTCACAATGGCAACAAAAGAAACGTTCCTTGATGAAAAAGGGGAAACAAAAAAGAAAAGCCACTGGCACAGAATGGCGGCATGGGGCAGATGGGTGCAAGTGTTGGAAGAACTCGGTGAAGAAGGCCTTGAAGTTGCCGTAGAAGGGAAATTAATTTCTCGGTTTTATCAGCGAGATGGGAGCAAACAATTTGTTTCAGAAGTAGAAGTAAATGACTTAATAATTCTTTAAAATTAAACGATATGCAAGCAGTTAGAAATCACATTACATTAATAGGAAACATGGGCGCAGATGCTCAAATCACAAACTTCGAAAACGGGGGGAAAGTGGCTCGATTTACCATTGCTACGAATAAATATGCAGGTAAAAACAAAAAAGACGACGCAGAATGGCACCGAGTTTTCGCTTGGGGCAACTTGGCGAAGTTTATTGAGAGTTACGGCGAGAAGGGCAAACAGTTAGCAATACATGGACGCTTAGTCAATCGCACGTATCTTGCAAAGAATGGAGAACCACGAAAAATCACGGAAGTAGAAGTGAAACATGTTATCGGATTGTAGTTTCGTATAACCTAACCAGTTAATACAACCGCGATAACGCAAAAAGGCAAGTTGAGAAATCAACTTGCCTTTTTTATGTCCGAAAGTTTTCGTAACCTTGATTCTCCAAATGGGCTTACTATGAAAACAAGACTTCTTTTATTTTGCGTTGCATTATCCTCCATAATTAATGCCCAAGATTACAATCAATGGTCCGAACATTTTGGAGCAAGAGCATCTTTGCTTGGCGGAGCGGCTTCTGCAGGTCTTGGAGACAACGCAACGGTCTATTACAATGCCGCCGCCATGACGTTTGTAGAGAATCCTTCCATGTCCATTTCAGTCAATGCTTACCGAGTAAGAAATTTAAAGTTAACGGATGCACTTGGTGATGGAATTAACTTAAAAAACACACAATTCTCAACAGCTCCGAATTTAATCGCAGGAATCGTAGAGTTAAAGAAAAGAAAACGCTTGCGATTAGGTTATGCCGTTATCACAAGACGGTCATTTTCTGGAAAGTTTGACAACCTTTATCAAGCGTCGTATGACATTTTGAGTACAACTGTAGGGGAAGAAAATTTTGTGGCATCTTACAATTATCAGTATCAATTGAGTGAATATTGGGCTGGATTTGGAATTTCATACCGACTTTCTGATTCTTGGTCCATTGGATTGGCACATTATGGGATTTATAGAGACGTGAAGAACACCATTGCTCATTCAACCTCCGTTTTGCCTAATGATGGATCTACAGGAGATGTCGCTTCAGTATCAACAAACATCACTTTTAATTATTGGAACGTAAAAGGCGTTTTTAAGCCGTCAATTGCGCTAAGTGTGGAAAATTTCAAGTTCGGAATCGTCGCAACCTTACCTTCGTTTAACATTATGGGCAAAGCCAGTATTTATAGGGATTATTCTATCATTAATTTGGATGAACTCATAGGAACAGATGTCACATTCATTGACAGAGCTGACGGAGTAAAAGCGATTCACAAAGAAAATGGCTCTTTGGCAATTGGTGTAAGTTGGAGATTGGGCAAAAAAGCATGGTTGCACTTCACCAATGAAACATTCTTCGGAGGCAAGTACTATTTATTGTTTAACCCTGAACAATCACCAAGTGTGTACCCAACAACAATTGCCGACAGTACGACCTATCGTTATTTTGGAGATCAAAATTTTCTGGCTTATGGAGAAGAAAGTGAAGCAAGAACGAACATTGGAATTGGGCTTGAAACAAAGATTGCTAAGCGATGGGACTTATATTTAGGGGCAAGAACAGACTTTCTATTCAATGAAAGACCGTATTATGATTTCAGACGAGTTGGTGTTGAATCAAGTAAATGGAACCTCTACCATTTATCCATGGGCTTAGTTCATCTAAACAAGAAAAATAAAAAATACACCGTTGGTTTTGAATACGGGTTCTCTCCAAAGACACCGTATTACCGCGTCCTTGATTTTAAAACTCCAACGGTTCAAAATGGACTGATTGGTTACGGAGGTTTCGATGCCTCAGCGAAGCAATTTTCTTTTAAGCTCTTATTAGAAATCGAAATAGGCGGCGAAAAGCACTAATATTCCCCTTTCTTGGATTAAAAAACGATAAAATAGGTCCTTGACTGATAATAATGGTCGTTCACTGACTTTTTTTAGCTAAGAGAAGACTCGTTCATACTTTTGACCCGAACAATTAAAATAAAATATATGAACAAGTTATTAGTATCAATGAGCATAGTTGCTTTAGTAGCATCATGCAGCCAACAAGAAAATAAAGAGGATGCTCAAGCAGAATCTACGAGCGAAGCAACAGTTAGCGAAAAGAAGGAGCCTATTTATTTTACGGCCTATGACGTTTTAACGAGCTATAATAGAGACCCAAAATTTCTAGACAGACTAAAGGGGCGCACCGTTTTCATCAACAACATTGCACCTGTTTTTGGTGATTTAGCTTTCACCTACGGAATTGGATTTAACGAGACAAGTGTTACCACACCAGGGAGAATGATGATAAATGGGACACAGTTGAATTATGAGAACTCGTTAAATGGTTATGAATTTGTTTTTCATCTTATAAACGCCACTTCAGAAGACGAGTTTAAACTGGGAGACAGAGAATCTATCGATGTTGATGGAGTGAAGGTTAATGTTTTAAGAAAAACCATAAACATTGAAATTAATGGGGACAGTATTGTTCCTTATAGTAACTCAAAAATAGAGCTTAGAGGAGCGAAAATTATTAAGCAAACAGATTATTAATTAGAAAAACTAAAAATTATGAAAAAAGTAGCATTTATTTGGTTTGCATTAGTTGCGAGTCTATCTTTTGGACAAAACAAAACAGTCATTCTCGACGAGAAATTTGACAATAACTCCAACAACTGGGAAATAGCTAGAACGGCAGATTTCAGTTGCAGTATAAAAAACGGAAAATATGTATTAAAAAACTTTACGGGCAATTATTCGTATTTCGTTCTTCCTTTAGACTATGATATAACCAAGGAGTTTACAGTTGAATTTCAACTAAACTATTCAAGTAGAGAAGGCCTCGTTTATGCAATATCAAACTTTAAAAGCACGAAGGACGTCATGTATGGAATGGGAATCGATGGTGGATTTAGCAAAGCGATCTATTTCGGTGGTAAACCGATGTCGGGAAGTAAGATTTACGGTTACAGAGCAAACATGGACAAGTTCAATTCTTCTAAAAGAACAGTAAACTTTAAAATTGAATCTAAAATTGTTTCAGGTCCTTCTAATAGTATGGCTATGACGTTTTATTTAGATGGTGTAGAGGCAGGGGAGCAACCAGGAATTAAGATAGACACTACATACCGGAAGTTATGCATTGTCCTTTCAGGAAAATCAGAAGTAGAAATTGATTACATCAAAGTTTCGGGTTCAGAAGTTGATAATACACCTGAAGCAGTTGAGGTGCCTAATTTTATGGCTCTTTCAACTTCTCCTGTAGGTTCTCAACCTGTAGCACCGTCAGAGATTCAGACGATAAAAGCGGGAGATCCGATTTACGCTAAAATATTCATGAATGAGGATTTCAGCGAAAGTGCAGGAGGTGGATACAAGCTCAAAATTAGAGAAATGATTTACGTGGATGGCGAAAATGTTTCTAAATATGAGTGGAACATGGCGTCTTCTGACGTTTCGAAGCAGGGAAAGGTCTTTGATGTGCCAATGGCACCGTCAATTAGCAACCTTAAATATGCGGAAGAAGCATACATTCTAACCAGGCAGTTAGTGTTGCTTGAACCTGGAATTCACAATGTAAAGCTGGTCATTGCTTATCAAAAAATAGGATTGAGCTTGGCAAATACATTGGGAGAAGTTGAATTTAAGTTCGACAACACAAGCGCAGCAGGAAGAAGCAAGTTTGTAAAAATGGTTGCTGCTTATCGTGCAAAAAAGCTAAAGAATGTAAAACTTCCGACAGCCTTAATGAGCAACAGTGCAGCTGAAGCGAGTATAAAACAAGCAATCATTGATGCGGGATGGGTTCAAACACCGATAAAGGTGATTATTTTAGAAAGAGCATGGCGCCCGGTTAAAGATAAGTTTTATGGTAACATTCTGCAAAGAGAAATCAATGTAGCAGTGGTTACAAAAGACAAAAATGGGTTCTGTACAATCTTTTACCCTTCCATTTATCAAGAATACTTAGAAGGAGGAAAATACAGCAGCACATCTACACTTGGCGGAATTTGGAAGCTTGAAAAAGACATTGACTGTGGAAATGTTAATTGAAATAAAAAAATATTCTGAGTAATAATTGTTTCATATATATTGCCTTTGCTCTCAGTGTAAAAAAAAGCAAAGGCAATTTTTTTTGTCCTAATAATTTCTTCTATCGTTCCACAACATACTTCTTAGACCAACAACGAGCGTATAGTTCACTGTAGAATTGAGGGTTGTTGCGTTGAAATGATTCTCTACAAAAGCATTTAATTTTCCATGTTTTGCCACTTGGTACCCCAAGGTTAAAACAACTTTCGTTCCATTCATTCCTCCTCCATTCCCAATAGTGAAGCCATATTCAAAAGGCTTGTTGATGTAAGGAATGTAGATGTCTTCGCCGTAATTAAAACCATCTTTACTACCTCCCCGAAGGTAATAGTTAGCAAAAACTTGCGCAAAAAAGCGTTTGTTTTGCCATTTAACCTCCCCCAAGAGCTCCATAAAACTCGCACCATAAGGATGTGCAAGAGCAACACCTTGGTTTCCATAATTAAGTTCTGGAGATAGGTGAGAATAAGTAAACGGTCTTGCAAAGTTGTATTCTACACGGTAGAAAAATTTATTCTCTCCTTTGGCAAATCTTCCTTTTACTCCAAACTGTCCGCCGTATTTATTTGCCCACCACTTACTTTTTGCTCTTATTTCTGCCAAAACAAACTCGTCCAAAATAAATTGAGAATAAAAGGTGTGCTTTTTCCAATAAGCATTTAATTCAAAACCAATAAGCACGTTATCGGAAGAACCTAAAGAGTATTCTTGTGGGCGGTACATGATAAAAGGATTCAAATATTCCGCATCAAAACCTCTATTCAACAAAGTATCTCTTGGTTGAAAAATAACCGCCTCAAACAACCCAAAATTCAACCATTTTGCCGCGTTAAATGAGATGTGATGACTGGATGCAAACTTGCTTTCCCAATTAGTAGTGTTGCCTTCTTTTTCTCTCAAAAATTGGTAGAGAACGGTGTATTCTAACCTCCAAAAACGCATTCTAATCTGCCCAAAAGGATAAGAAGCACCGTAATCACTCAAAAACATGGACCGAGAACCTTCTCCGATGAAATTATTGTCGATTCCGACCTGAAAGTTGAAAATATGGTTGGGCGTGTAAGAAACCCGCGCGTGAATGTCGGAATACAATGAAACTTGCCCAATTGAATCTCCGATAAAGGTTTTTGGATAATAAAAGTTGTCCGTTTGGCTAATTCCTTCGATTCCGGCCAATCGAAAGTATAGTTTATCGTTAATCGCGCCTTCTAAAGACAGTCCAAGTCCTGTTTTGAAAGAAGAATTGGCATTCTGAATGTAATTGAGGTCTGCTAAACCGCTGACTTGAAGGGTTGCTCTTTTAGGGTCGAAAACACCCGATTGACGAATCAATGGTTTTACACTGCTGTGCGTTTTTACCGTTCTTTGCGCCAAAGAATCAGTGGGCAAATCATCAAGGATGTAACCAACTTCTCCCTGACCAAATCCTGATAAGGACCAAAATAACGATATGATAAGTATAATTCTCATTAAAAATCTTTGTAATTATTCCGCAGACCTGTTTTTAATCCAAAAGAGAAGGAATTAGTGCCCAAAAAGGAAGTGTTTGTTTCCGTTCTGTAGGTCCAGCTACCAAAAAGCATTAAGTTCATCTTGCGATTAAAGCGATAACCGACTTCCAAATTCTCATAAAAGATAGCATTTGAACTTCTCGGCATAACATCATAAATAGATAGTAACGCAGTCGCAGAATAGTTGTCCGTGAGGTAATAAACCATCGTTAAATCAATGTAAACGCGTTTCAATTCGTAGTTTGTTCTGACTAAGAATTCTTGAAAACCGTTGCCTTTAACATGCGCAACAGGCAGGTTGTATTGAATATTATTCAACCTTCTATTTCTGGTTTCGTAGGTTGCGTTTGCGACATAATTGTATTCTACTTGCAGCATAAAATCACCTACACCAAAGTAATCGTAACCTCTATAACCCAATTGGAAGGCTGTTTTCCGAGCGTCGTAATCATTTAAAGCGAACTGACCATACAGTCGGTGATTCTGCGCTAACTGATAACTAAGGTTCAACCCGAGCAATGAAACAACCTCGTTTTTGTTCTTCAGAACTAAACCAGAAAGAAAGGGAAGAGGATTATAAAACATCGGATTTGCAGAACGACTGGTGATAGAATCTCCTCGGTTCCAATTTCCGCTTTCAAAAAAACTAAGACTGATTTTTTCGTTGGGTTTGTACGTAAAATAGTTGACTGAATAACCCTTTGCTTCGTAGTAAGCCTCCACAGAACCGCTGGCAGGTCTTCGCATCAGGTTGAGTTGGCGAGAACGCAAATAAGTAAAGTTAAATTTTGGATGCAAGGCCCAGTCAACCCGAAAATAAGGAGCATTAAAAGAATTATCGGAGAGCAATAAAGACCGATAACCGTCCCCCACGAATTGCATATTATTACCAACAGTCACCGCAATGTTTTTAATGGGCGCATAGACAAAATATCCGACCGCCGAAGAATAATCAAAAGCATCGCCCTTGAATGGTTTCGTTCTTCCGCCTCCTGGAACTACGGCATTTTGAGTAAGATAAGTAGAATCTGGACGAGGATACAATTCCCCCACAGAAGAATAATAAGCAGATTCATAGTTGTTAAATCGCGCTTGATTTTCGTAAAGAGTTGTGGAGAATGAGAAATTCTTAAAAAAGTCGCCTTCTACATGAAATCCACGAGTATTTTGAAACAAATTCCGAAGAATCGTGTCGCTTAAATTTCTTCCCATCGAAAAATCAATGGCAGGGTCAATAGTGAAGTGAAAATCCTTTCCGGAAACCTCAATTAAATGCTTTTGAAACAAGACGTACGTAAAATCATAGTATTGTTTGCTTGAATCGTTGATTGCGGGGATGAGGTCGTATTGTGATTCTCTTACGGGGAAAAACGAGCCACCGTTGTAAGGTTTTGACAACTTATTGGCAAAGATTTGATCCTTGTAAAACGAATGCAAAGGGAGGAGGTTCTGTTGACTAAAAACACTTAGGTAAAACGTGCAAAATAGTATGATTGAAAGGATTCTCATTCTCACAAAATAGCTTTGGTTTTTGCAATAAATGGAGGATTAAACAAACTTTCCTTATTATAAACCAAGGTTTTTCCATCTTCTATCGAAGTAATAGTTCCTCCTAATTCTTCCATGATTGCCTGACCTGCGGCGATGTCCCACTCCATTGTTGGACCTAATCGGATGTAAATATCTGCTCGACCTTCTGCCAGTTCAAAAAACTTGAGTGCACTCCCCATTTTTAGGTAGTCCAGTTCTCCATATTGTTCAGAAAGTTCGTTTTCATAGCCAAAAACCTTCGTTCCATTGCTTTTTGACCCAAAACCTCTAGAGCAAGCAACCACGACTGGACTGTTCCGCTGATGGCAAGGCAAAATCTTTTTCCATTTACTTTGGTCTGTTGATTCGGAAAATGAGAAGGTAAAAACTCCTCCGTTTTTAACACCAATAATTATTTTTTCTTTCACAGGGTCGGCTATGAGTCCAAAAATGGCAATTCCATCCTTAACGTGTGCAATGTTTACGGCAAATTCATCATTTTTGAGAATGAACATCTTGGTACCATCCAAAGGATCAACGCACCATTGACTTTCCCAACCCTTTCTTTCCGCAAAACTTTTATTTTTGAGTTCTTCGCCCATCACAGGAATACCGGTCGACTGCAGATGAGAAGATATAATTTTAGAGGAGGCTAAGTCAGCTTGTGTTACGGGAGACCCGTCATTTTTTATTGTGATTTCAACCTCTTGCTGATAGATAGCAATGATTTTTGCAGAAGCATCAATGGCTGCGGCAATGGCTGTATGATATATTTCGTTAAACGCTTTCAATGTCTTTTCGGAACAAGCATAAAGATAGTAAAATTAGATGTAATCATTGTTGAAAACTTTTTAGCCCGTTCAACATCAACAAGGGTGGGTGTTTGCAAAATTTAACACTTCTTAATGCAAGATTGTATCGAAATTTTCGTTAAATTCATAACATTCAAACTAGACATTTATGATAGAATTCGCACAAAAAATCCTCAGAGCAGTCAGTTTCGACAAGCAATTGTTTCAAAAAGAATTAGGGAAAGCTTTAAAATGGTTAACCGATGCTGAAGAAGTTAAAAGATTTCAAGAATGGTGCATCGTAGAATTTGGCGCGAAATATCCGAAAATTATTAGTAAAGCATTTGCAAAAAAGCAGTTGACTTTAGTAAGGGTGCCTTAAGTGCTGTTTAGTATAAACTTTTCAGTTAAATTAAAATTTTACTCGGTTAGTAGTTATTTAAAAAACGGTTTTCAACAGAATTGAGAATTAGAAATTCGTTTAGTATACTAATGATTTAGTTTAATAAATTTAAACCGTTTACTTATTTTATTTGAGTTAATTGTTATGATATAGTTACCTTCTTTTAGATTTTCAAGGGATACGTTTACTTTCTGTTTTTCCACTTGATGTGTTTTATAAACTATTTTTCCTGTTAAGTCAGTTATTGTTATTTGTACATCTTTTAAATCCCCAAATTCTACTGTTATTAAATCTGATGTAGGATTGGGATAAACCATTATATCAGACTCAAAAATAATGTCTTCTATATTAACTGTAGAAACCATAACGCAAGAAGAAGTATCTGTGCAACCATTTGATGAAATAGTAACAGCATAACTCCCATTAGTTGTAGCTGTATAACTTTGATTAGTTGCTCCTGTGATTGGATTGAACCCGTTATCACAATCTAACCATTGATAATTACCACTCGATAGATTTGCAGTTAATGTAGCTCCGTTAGCTGTTATTGATGTATCAATTGAGGTTATTGTTAGATTTAGAGTTACAATGCTATCACAACCATTACTATTGGTAAGAGTATAAGCAGCAGTTGTATTAGAATTATTATATGTGTTACCATCAATCCATGTGTAAGAATCACATGCAGTTTGTGTGTCTATTCCTACTGTAGTATTATTTATCGTCAGATTTAGAGTTACAATGCTATCACAGCCATTAACATTTTGTAGCGTATATGTAGCAGTGTTATTGTCAGATGTGTAGGTATTTCCATCAATCCAAGTGTAAGAATTGCAAGCTATTTGTGTGTCTATTCCTACAGTAGTATTATTTATTGTCAGATTTAGAGTTATAATGCTATCACAGCCATTAACATTTTGTAGCGTATATGTTGCAGTATTATTGTCAGATGTGTAGGTGTTTCCATCTATCCAAGTGTAAGAATTGCAAGCTATTTGTACATCATTTGTGTTTATTGGAGTGCAAGGGGGAGATAATTTAAGAATGAAACCATCGTAAACTCCATTTGATGCTAAATATTGAGTTCCAGAATTAGGGTCGAAATCAACAGATTGTTGAAAAGAGCCAACTATAAAACAATTCCCTGATAAATCAACATTAATATCTCTTCCATTGTCAAAATCAATTCCTCCAATACTTCTAGACCAAGAAAACAGACCATTGGAGTCCATTTTTGAGATAAAAATATCAGCATCACCAAAAGAAGAATGATTTGATACATTAACACTTGGGTCAAAATCAGCTGTTCCAGAAAAATTACCTGTTATATATGGACTATTATTAGTATCTAAATCAATACCAAAAGAATAAATATGATTATCTCCAGTTAAATTGTTTGCCCATAAATAATCTCCATTTGTGTTTAGTTTCAAAATAAACACATCTGTATAGAAACCTGCATCTAGAATGTATGATGAAGCACTTGGATCAAAATCAACAGGGCCTCTAAAATCCCCAGTAATGTATATATTTCCAAGAGGGTCAACGGTTAAAGATTTCCCAGAATCATCAAGAGAAGCTCCAAAACTTTCTGTCCAAACAAATGAACCATTAATATCTAATTTTTGAATAAAAATATCGTTTTGCCCTGATGAGGTGATGTTGTAGATATTAGGGGAAGGATCGAAATCTACAGTTCCATTATAATTTCCCGTAATAAAAACATTCTGCGAGTCATCAACTGCTAAGGAATAGGCTTCATCATCTTGTGCTCCACCATAACTTACTGCCCATGAAAAATTACCATTTGAATCTAATTTAAGAACGAAAATATCATTTCCCCCTAACGATGTGAGGTTAGTTACACCAACACCAGGGTCAAAGTCTATTGTCCCTGTAAATACTCCTGTTAGATAAACGTTATTAGCAATATCAGTAGTTACTGACCTAGAGTAATCATCTCCAGTTGCTCCTGATAAGCTTCTTGCCCAAATGAAATCTCCATTAGAATCAAGTTTTAAAATAAAAATATCCATTCCGTTTGCAGATGTAAGGTTATAGACAGCTACGCCTGGATCAAAATCAGCTGTACCTGAGAAATACCCAGATATTAAGATATCCCCATTAGAATCAACATTAATAGACATTCCTGAATCTACACTAGAAGTTCCAACTTTTTTAACCCAAATTTGATTTCCAGCTTGGTCAAATTTTTGTATAAAAATATCATGCCCCCCCCAAAGGCTAACAAGAGGTGAAGCGCTCTCAAAGTCGGTGTTCCAAATAAAAAGACCGGTTGTATATATTGCACCACTACTATTGTCTGTTGTGACAGAACGCGTCTGCTGATCATAAAATCCTTTCACACGATATGCCCATTGATAGTTTTGCGCATCAACAGGACAACTACTGAATAAAATTGAAAAGAAAAGTAAAAAGGATATTTTTTTCATGTTATCTTTATTGTAAAGTTAATTAGATGACATCAATTATAGATCTATATAGTTAATTAATTTTATTGATATGTCCTGTAATTTTGTGTTTTTTACTTGAGTTAAGTAAACCAAATTGAATATTCCAAGTGTATGTGCCATCTTGAACTATTTTACCTCGATAAGTACCATCCCAACCTTGATATAAATCGTAAGTTTCAAATATAGTTTCGCCCCATCGATTAAAGATTATCATTTTAAAATCGAAAACATCTATTCCATCAACAAAAATGGGTATAAATACATTATTAAACTCATCACCATCAGGTGTGAATGTGTTTGGAACATAGAAAAACAACTCTTGCTCGAGTGAAATTGTTTTAGAGGTAGAATCACTACAGAATTCATTAGCGACAAGTAATGTAATAGTATATTGACCACTTTGATTAAAGGTGTGAGCAGGATTTTGAGAGGAAGAAAAAGTGCTGTCTCCAAAATCCCAAAACCAATTATTAGCATTTATTGAAAGGTTGTTAAAGGTAATTTCGTCTCCCTCGTATATAATTGATGGAGAAAAGGTAAAGTCGGCAATAGGTTGAGGGTAAGACGTAACAGCAATCAGGTTAGAATAGGTCGCTTGACAACCTAAATTTGTAGTTACTTGTAAGGTAACATTATATGTTCCGCTATTGGTAAAAATGTAATTTGCATTTTGATTAGAAGAAAAAGGAATATTCTCCAAAGACCAATTCCACATAGTTATAGAATCAGAGGGGATAGATGTTGAAAGATCCGTAAAGTTGATTTCGACAGGACCGCAAACTGCAGTATCATTATATGTAAAGTTAGCAATAGGTGTGTAGTATTCAATTTTAATAGTGTCTGTAGCAGAGCAAACTCCTTGATTAATAGATACCCAAAATTCACCTTCATTATCAATAGTTATCGTTTGGGTATTTTCACCTGTTGACCAGTTATAATTAACTCCCACATTTTGAGCATCTAGGTTTAGTGATGTGTTATTGCAAAGCAAGGTGTCATTGGGTAAATTTAAAATTAACGAATCTTGAAAAATTTCAATAGTATCTGAATTTGTACAATTATTAGAAGTTACCTCAACCCAGTATGTACCTGGAGTGTTTACATTTACTTGTTGGTTTGTACTGTTGTCATGCCACAAATAAGTTGCTCCAATATTTCCTGCATCTAAAATGACTATAGAATCACAAGTAGTTATATCTGGACCAAGATCTACAGTTGGACTTTCGATAACTACATGAATCGAATCAATGATAGAACAATATCCATTATCAACCTCGACAAAATAAATTCCGGAATTGGTAACTGTAAATGTTTGATTTGTTGAACCATCCTGCCAAGTATAATTTAATCCTGTATTTGAAGCATTTAAAACCATTGTTCCATTACAAAAAGAAGTGTCATTACCTAAATCCAGATTAAAAGATGGAAGAACAGTTATGTTTAAATATGATGTGTCACTCAAGGTACAAGATGCGCTATCATGTGCAATCAGTGTAACATTATAAGAACCTGGAGAAGTATAAGTATGTGAAGGCTCGAAAGAATTAGAAATGGCTGAACCATCTCCAAAATCCCACTCATAAAAATTACCATTACTCCCATTTATAAAATTAACTGTAAAAGGTGCACACCCCGTATCTGAAGGAGTAACAGTAGCTGAAGCACTTAAAGCTATTGTTTCAAAATCAATTTTAAAAACTCCAATATCCCATAATCCTGAAGGGTAAAAAGAAGAATAAGCTCCTGGAGTTGTATTAAAAGAACTCAATGTACAAACTGCTTGATAAATTACACCTTTAGGATCAAACCTACTCGTACCTCCATCAACATGTCCTCCTCCATAATAAGTAGCATAATTAAGAGCAGTTAAGTTTGGCTCAAAAACAGCAATATAAAAACCACCCCAAGATTGAAGGGCATTAGATGTGGTGTTTAAACCAGAAACGGCAGAATGTCCAGATATATATATATAGTCACAATTATCAACCATAAATGCAATAGGAACAAATGGAGGGGTAGGTGTGTTATCTCCTATGACAGTTGATAATAATAATGATGATAAAGAATTATCAAACTTAGCAATGTAAGCTGAAGAATTTGGATTTGAGTAAACAGTTGGGGTAACAGGAGATGTGCCTCCGTCAGATAAACCGTAGATGTATACATCGTCATTAATGTCTAAATCAATAAAAAAGGCTTCATCGTTTGAGGTTGTTCCCCAAAAAGTACTGTTCAAAATAGAGTTACCCAGTGGATTTAACTTAATAATGAAAGAGTCTGTATTACCACCTTGAAAAGAAGTTTGATAGCCAGTTGGTGTAATGAATTGATTATCAGTAGCACCACAAATAAAAATTTCTCCAGTAGATGAAATTCTTAAACCCAAGGTAACCTCATCACCTGTACCACCTATATAAGTTGACCAATTAAGAGTAGATAAGTCTGGAGTCATTGAAAAAATAACACCATCTACACCTCCACCAAAAGTGTTTTGATATGCTCCAGTTGTGGTAGGAAAATCGATTGATTGGGAAAAAGAAGCTATGTAGCAGTTGCCTAAATTATCTAAAATAATTTCCCCTCTATACTGATCGCCATAATTAAATGTTAACGTATTTAAACCATCATCTGAGGTTCCGCCTATATAAGTTGATCCAATTAAACTGCTTCCAGTTGAATTTAAATGTGTTAAAACAATATCATTTCCACCATTATATGTGTTATCATACGAGGTAGTTGTAACTGGATAGTCATTTGAATCTGTTGTGCCTAAAATAAAAAGTTCTTCATTATCATTTACAATTAAACTATGTGGATTTTCTCCAGTACTACCACCAATATATGTAGCATAAATTAAAGTAGAACCATCGGGTGAAAATTTACTAATAGCTATATTATGCCAAAAAGCTGTAAAACTAGTTTGAAAAGCTCCTATAGTGGTAGGATATCCAGAACCAAAAGCAATAGCTCCAGTGTAAATATTTCCATTATTATCATATGTTGCAGTATGTCCGTAATTTTCGGTAGTGCTTCCTGACAAAGTTGCTGCCACAAGAATAGGATCAATAATAAGTTCATAATTTGAGTTGTAACCTTCAGGGAAAACAAATGAAACAATGCTATTTTTTAAAACATATTTACACTTTACTTGTTTTTTCTTACCGTTAATAATTTGGTAAGAATATGGTTCTAATTCGGTGAAATTACCTATAGAGGTTTGGAGGATGAGCTTATTGTTTTTAATTTTAATTTTATCTAAACCATTATAATTTAATTTTATTTGAGCTGGTGAACTATCAGGGGATATTATGAAATCATATTTAAAATTTCCGGATTCACTATACACTTTAAGGTTGATTCCATCATACAATTCTTTGTAAGTGATTGCATAATATGCAGAAACGTTTCCTGCCCATTTAGAAGCATCATTTCCAATAAAATAGTTGTATTTTTCTGTACATTCAATTTCTCCAGAAATTGATTTAGGGGTATTTGATTCAAGGAATGAGACTTCCCAAGCATGTCCGTGAAAGTGAGAGTTTTCAAAATCACTATTTTTTTCATGCATATAATGATGGTGTTTGTCAAAATCTTTTTCGAGCATTTGAAGATAAGTGAATTTGTTTTTTTCTAAAAAAACAGCTCCATGACCTAATTCAGATTTGAAAAACACTTTCTTATTCCATTGTCCTTCATTTTTTTGAAATTTTAGAGAAGCTTCTGTCCCTTTATTAGGCTCATTTTGAGCAAAAGAGAACAGAGAAATTGAAATTTGTAAGAAGAGTAATAAATATTTCATAGTTTATAATTTATACATTAGGCCTATACCTAAATCCATTCGCTGTATTTTTCTTTCTAAGTTAGGGTCGTTAACTAAATTGCTAGAATAAGGAGAGAATCCGAAAGACGAATTTATATAGAAGTTTTTAAATAAGTTGTAGGAAATGTTGGCTCTAAAATGATAAGAAAAATAAGAATTTTTAAATATGGTGTTGTTAGATTTATTAATCAATTCAAAGGAATTATTAGAATAATACCCCCCTTCAACATCATATAGCCTATTATAGTTAATGGAGAAAATTACATTGAACATAAATTTGTTATAATTTACATTGTACCCAATGTTTAAAGGAATGCTATAGTATTTACTAATGGTTGAATTTGAATAATTAGTGGTGTTTAATGTCGAGTCTATAGAGGTAATATTATTGTAAGTGTAATAATATACTGAATCAACTACAACACCTTGTTGATAGATGTAATATTGAAAAACATACGTAGAATCTAAGGTTATAGTTGTGTCAAACCCTATATTAATAGTGTTAAAATCATAATCATATCGATGTTGGTTCAAGCCAATTCCAGTGCCAAAGATGAATTTGTTTTTCACTAAAACGTTAGCGTTGAAATCGTAGTTGATTGTTGTTCTTTCTTTCGTATTGCTTAAATAATATTCAAATTCATTACCCAAGTATTTTACTTTATTAAATGAAGATGTTATTCCAAGGGACAATAATAAATTGATAACTCTTTCTTTCTTTAAATTATTTTTTCCAGCAATATCATCTTTATCTTTTTGATATGTTATAAACTGTTTGTTAATTAAATTTGATTCAAGCTCAAGTTTTTTTACTGAGAGATAATCGATTAAGTAGTTCGTTTTAATTTTATTTTTGTTAAAATTATCGAGAGATGGAGTTCCGGCATCTTTGCTAATTAGATTAAGATTTTCCTTTCGCTCGAGAACTGATTGAACATTTTTTTGCTGAGAATTACTAATATATTTTTCTCGGGTTTTTTCTTTATGATTGAAAATTTTATCCTGATTATTTAATTTGTTTTTTTTGTAGTTTTTTACTTCAACATTCTTCTTTTTGTTGTTTTCAAAAGAACTTGTTTCGATTTCATTCATTGATTTAGTGTCTTTAGTTGAAACTAAAATTGTTTCCTCTTTTACATGATTATCTGCAGATTGTAATGGGCTTTTTGAATTATATAATTCCGTGTTATTCTTTGTAGGAAGATGTAATAAACTAATAAGTACAGTAACAGAAACACCAATAATAGAAAACCAGAATAGTATTATTCTTTTCTTTCGTTTGGCTAGTCTTTTTTTTAGATCAGCTTTATACTCCTCAGGAATTTCGAATTTCTGCTTAGAAAAACCTTCTTTAAATAATATATCAATTTGTTTGTCTTCGGAGTTCATATTTATTTATTTTTTCTTTCAACTGTTTTCTAGCTTGTTTCAAGTGCCATTTTACAGTTTCAGTTGAAATATTTAAAGTTTTAGAAATGTCTTTATACGAAAAACCACCTTCTATAATGTACATATCAAAAACAATTCTTGTAGCACTTGGTAGTTGATGAATTAGCTTAAGTATTTCACTTTCTTCAAGTAAACTAGCATTATAATCTTCCTCTGTATTTGAGTGAGTTTCTATCTTGGAGTCATAAATTTCAAAATCTAAAAAAGATTTATACTTTTTTTCTTTTCGGTAAAAATTAATAACCTCGTTATATGTAATGCGTTTTATCCATGCATTGTAATTTGTTCCTTGTTTAAAATGTTCAATTTTATCTATTATTTTAATAAAGCTGTTGTTGACAACTGACATTCTATCCTCTTCATTTATAAAATATCGAACTGTGACTTTCATTATTGTAGAAAACGAATAATCGTATAACTGAAATATAGTTCGTCGGTTATTTTTCTTTATAGCTTTTATAATTTTATTGTCTATAACCATTTAACATTTCAAATATGGAGGATGCTTTTTATGGAGGATAAGCTTAGTATTTAATAATTTTTTTTATGGAAAGAACCTCATTTGTTGTTGACACCTTTAGAAAGTAAATCCCTTTTTCAAGTTTTAAGGTGTTAATTTCGTGATTTGTTGATTTTATAATGTCTTGATAAAGTATCGTGCCAGTTGAACTTATTAGTTGAATTGATAAATTCATATTATGGTTTTTAGCATCAATTATTATTTTATCACTAAAAGGATTTGGGTAAACGGAATAATTTATATTGTTTTTAGCTTGAATGCTAACTGTTGAATCTCCTGAGCTGCCACTTGTAATAACAATGTTTTGACAACTTGTACATTGAACTTGCTGTCCTTGTACAAGAGTAGTGACAGTTAAGCAGACATTATATGAACCTGTGTCCGCGTAGTTATATGAAGGTGAAGATATGTTAGAGTCGTTTCCATCACCAAAATTCCAAGAATATGCGATAGCAAACTGATCTTGAGGGGTAAAATTTAGCGTGTAACCACTACTGTCCGTCGTGAAAGTAAATGTTGAGTCACATTGAGCTTTAAGTGATAAGCAACTTATAAGTAGAATGCTAAATAAAAAATAGTTTTTTTCTCGACTAATAATTTGTAAAATTTGTTTCATAGTTATTTAATTTAATTGTTCAATAATATAAACGTAAAGAAATTTAATTATGGGGGGGGTAAAACTATTTTTATGGTTACCTACTTAAGTTTCACACCGTAAACAGTTTACGTTGCTCTCTTTCTTTATAGAAAAAGCGCAAATGAGTATTTTAAAAGAATTACCAAGAAGATAATTTAGGGAGAAATTCGCAAGGCTGTAACGTCTTGAAATAGGTTGACTAAAAATTTAACACTCATTCAAACTCTATCAAAACCGCTCCTTTTTCCACAACATCATCGCCTTTGATGTTAATCGCTTTTACAGTTCCTATTCCTTCTGCCTTGAGCACATTTTCCATTTTCATCGCTTCGAGAGAAAGAATATCATCTCCAACATTCAGTTCTTGACCAATTGTCACAGCAATGTTGACTATCCTACCCGGCATTGGAGCTTCCAATTCTTTCAACTTTCGAACCTTAGGAACATCAAGACCTAATTCTGAAATTAAATCATCCAATTCTCCCTTTTTGCGAATTTCAAAAACGCGGTGGTTTACTTTTAACTTCAAGAAATTACTTTCTGTATTTTCTTCCAAAATCTCTCCTGTAAAAGTTTGCCCATTATAAGAAAGTGTAAAAAAGGTATCATCATCCCAACGGACAACTGCTCCATCATTTCCAATTACTTTTTCTCCATCAAAATTCCAAACTCGATTTGCCATTTATCACGTATTTGACACAAAAATAACAGAATAGCACTCCGATACTGTATTTTTTAGGCATCAATTCAATAAATTTTAGCAGATTTGTTGTCATAGAAAGAATAAACATGAAGAAAATAGTAGTCAGTGTCTTGTTAATTGCTTTAGCAGCTTGTGCAAGTAAAAAGAATGAATCATCAAATATTGTTGTAGAAAAAACAACAGATAAGGTCGAAAAATCGATTGATACAAAAGAATCGGAAGACGATTTTGTTGTTCAAAAAACTCCAACCGAGCGAGTAAAATACAACGAAACTGAAACTGTTCTTACAGATTTAATTCACACGAAATTAGAAGTGAACTTCGATTGGGAGCATTCAAAAATGAGTGGAGTAGCAACAATTACGGCAAAACCTCACTTTTATGCGTCCAGCGAGTTAATTCTTGATGCAAAATCAATGCTAATCAACAGTGTTTCTATGAAGGGCAAAACCTTGCAATACAATTACGAGGATGATTTTTTAACCATCAATTTAGGCAAAGAATTCTCTCGCAATGAAAAACACACCGTTGTCATTGATTACGTTGCGCAACCAGAAGAAGTTCAAGAAGGAACAGGTTCTGCTATTACCTCTGATAAAGGTCTTTATTTTATCAACCCGACAGGAAATGACAAGAACAAAATGCCGCAAATCTGGACGCAAGGTGAAACAGAATCCAGTTCGGTTTGGTTTCCAACCATTGATTCTCCAAATGCCAAAACATCACAAGAAATTTTCATCACTGTTGACGATAAATATGCAACGCTTTCTAACGGTAAACTAATGTCCAGCAAGAAAATTGCAGACGGAAAACGAGTAGATCACTGGAAGCAAGAATTATCGCACGCACCTTACTTATTTATGATGGCGATTGGAGAATTTAAAATCATCAAGGACTCTTATACGCGACAAGACGGTTCCAAAATGGAGGTAAATTATTATGTTGAACCAGAATGGGAAACTTCTGCAAAGGATATTTTTGGAGACACACCAGAGATGATTAAATTCTTCTCAGAAAAAATGGGAGTTGAGTATCCTTGGGACAAATACCACCAAATTGTTGTGAGAGATTACGTTTCTGGAGCAATGGAAAATACTGGAGCGGTGATTTTTGGAGATTTTGTCTATAAGAACAAGAGAGAATTGTTAGATAGTGACGACAATTCGACCATTGCTCATGAATTATTCCACCATTGGTTTGGCGATTTGGTAACGGCAGAATCATGGTCTAATTTAACTTTGAATGAGTCATTTGCCAATTATTCTCAGTACTTATGGGACGAGCACAAGTACGGAATAGACCAGGCCGATTTCAATGCTATTGGTGAAAGAAAAGGTTATTATCAATCGGCGCAAATGCAAGGTTTTCACAACCTCGTTTGGTTTGATTATGATCAAAAAGACCAAATGTTTGACGGACATTCTTACAACAAAGGCGGGAGGATTTTGCACATGCTACGCAATTATTTAGGAGACGATGCCTTCTTCACAGCATTGAATTTATACCTCGAAGAAAATAAATTTAAAGCGGCAGAATTTCACCAATTGCGTTTGGCTTTTGAACAAGTTTCAGGAGAAGACTTGAATTGGTTCTTCAATCAATGGTATTTAGGTTCTGGGCATCCGACCTTGAAGTTTGAACAAACAGACGATGAATCAGCACACACAATTACTGTTGCCGTTAAACAAACGCAAAACTTGGATGAATTTCCTATTTTTAAGTTGCCTGTGCAAATGGCCATCTTTGATGACGAGGGAAAACATACGCACAAGGTTGTCATTGATAAGGTTGAGCAAGAATTTACATTCTCTTACAAAGGCACGCTTAAAGGAATTCTGTATGATGACCAGCAAATGTTGTTGGCAAAGAAAATGGAAGACAAAACTTTGGAGCAATACATCTACCAGTTTTATCATGGAGAAAAATTTGAAGCAAGAAAAATTGGATTGGAGAAAGGCTCTAGAGACAGAGGTGATGCAGGACAAACAATGATTTTAGATGCTTTATCAGATCCTTTTTGGAACATTCGTTTAACGGCAATTTCGAAATTTTCGAAGCTAAAAAACGATAAAAAGACACAAGGTCAACAAAAAATCATGGACATGGCATCCAATGACCCTAAATCGGCGGTTCGTTCTGGTGCATTGAAGAAATTGAAGAAATTTTTATCAGAAGACGAATTAGAGCCTATATATAAGGACAGAATAGAGAATGATCAATCGTATTTAGTCGTTAGCACAGCATTAAAAGCGTATGGAGCCATCAACGAAGCGGCAGCATTGACAATTGCCGAAAGTTTAGAGAATGAAAAATCGTCTTCGATGTTAGGTGGAATTGCACAACTTTATTCGACCAGTAAGGACGCCAGTAAGTTTGCGTTTTTTGAAAAAGCATTCAATGGAAACGTGATTCAAGGCTTTGATAAGTTAGGCTTACTGAACTCCATGACGGTTTATTTAACCAAGCAAGAGCCAAGTGTTATTGCTCAATCCATTCCGATTTACAAGAACCTTTCTGAGTCAGGAGGGATGTACATGCAAATGTTTTTACCGCAGAATATCAGTTATTTGTCCGATTTTATCGATGGACGCATTCTATCTTTGGGCGATGAGCTCATTGATCAAGAAGAAAATGATAAAGTTGCTTACGCGGCTGACACGAGAAAGAAAATCAAAGAGTTTGAGGCTGTTAAGAAGCAGTTTGATACAATGGATGAATGATTAGATGATTGAATGATTCAAAGGATGCTCATATTTGTCAATACATTTAATTTTCCTTAAAAATCCACGTCCTTTGGGCGTGGTCATGTTCTGATGGCTTTGCCTATTATTTGTACTATGAGTAAGTATAGTATCAAGAAAAGAAGAAAGAAAAGTTGATACCCAGTAGAGAAAGTTTGATTTTTGATGCCCCTATGGGGCTAAGTCAAATCCACCTTCTTAGAAGGTGTGATGTTTAATAAAAAAGAGGATGTTAAAAAAAGTCATAGCTAAAATTAGTTTTAAGAAACTGTTCAAACTTGGGGTCTTGTTTTTTGTGTTGACAATGATTTTTGCTTTCGTTTCTAATTCTATTGTAGAAAAGCGGTCAAAATTTTGCTATAATTCGATTAAAGAAATTCCAAAAATGAGAACAGGCTTGTTGCTTGGTACTTCTAAATACACGGCAAGAGGAAATATTAATCAATATTATCAGAATAGAATTAACGCAACGGTTGATTTGTTTAATGCAGGGAAAATAAAATTCGTGTTAATTAGTGGAGATAACGGCACCAAAAATTATGACGAGCCAACAACCATGAAAGAAGACCTAATTGTAAGGGGAATCCCCGCAAAAAAAATATTTCTTGACTATGCGGGCTTTAGAACGTTAGATTCTGTAGTTCGAGCAAAGAAAGTATTTGGACAAACGAAACTGTGTATTATTTCGCAACAATTTCACAATGAGAGAGCAATTTACATTGCCGAGAAGAGTGGTATTGAAGCCGTTGGGTTTAACGCTAATAAAGTCTCTAAATTATACGGAGTTAAAACCCAAATCAGAGAGTTTTTTGCCCGAGCAAAGGCTGTGTTGGATATGATTTTTGGTGTAAGTCCGAAGTTTTTGGGAGAGAAAATTGAAATAAAGTAAGTAAGGCTCGAGCATTGGAGCTCTAGAGTATAAGAAGCCCCACTTTTTACACCGAAAGCCACAGAGCTTTGGACTGTTTGCATGTAGATCATATCACGCATTCACGAGTGCTCAGCGTAAATCATAAGAATCTGCGTCATCAGTGTTCTAATATAAAGCATTGGACATCTTATGAAAAAAATATCCAAAAAACTTGCACATTAAAGAATTGAACGTATCTTTGATTAAGAATTAGTCAAAAAATGATTAAAATTCAATCAAAACTATGAAACATTTAAAAATTGGTGACCAAGCTCCAACTTTTACTTCGGTAGATCAGGACGGCAAAAAGGTAAATTTGTCAGATTACGAAGGTAAGAAAGTGGTGATTTACTTCTACCCAAAAGACAATACACCGGGTTGTACGGTGCAGGCGTGTAATATTCGTGACAACTATGAGAATATTCTCAAAGAAGATATTGTTATCTTAGGTGTTAGCGCAGACGATGAGGTAAAGCACCAAAAATTCATTGCAAAATTCGATTTACCCTTTACTTTGTTAGCAGACACAGAAAAAGAACTACTCAATTTGTTTGGAGTTTGGGGAGAAAAGAAATTTATGGGAAAAATTTATGATGGCATCCATAGAACAACCTTCATTTTGGATGAATCACATACTATCATTGGAATTATTGAGAAACCAAAAACGAAGGATCACACCCGAGAAATATTGGAAATTTATCACAAATAATTTTACAACGTAAATAGATTACGTACTTGTAACAGCATATTTGTAGAAACAATTACGGAAATTGAATGTTTGATAATGCAAGCGGCAGACATTCATAAAATATAAACCAAGTTTGCAAACAAAAAACAAAACGATATGGCAGAAAAAAAAGAAGTAAACGCAGAAAAGTTAAAAGCTTTGCAACTTACAATGGATAAGTTGGACAAGACTTACGGTAAAGGAACCGTTATGAAATTAGGAGACACTCCAAACGAAGCAATCGATGTGATTTCAACAGGATCTTTAACACTTGATTTAGCATTGGGTGTAAATGGACTTCCAAAAGGGAGAGTCGTTGAAATTTATGGGCCAGAATCTTCGGGAAAAACAACTTTGGCAATTCACGCAATAGCAGAATGTCAAAAAGCGGGAGGTATCGCAGCATTTATCGATGCAGAACACGCATTTGATCAATTTTACGCAGAAAAACTGGGTGTTGACATTGAAAATCTAATTATTTCTCAACCTGACAATGGAGAACAAGCACTAGAAATTGCGGACAATCTTATTCGCTCTGGTGCTATTGACATCGTGGTAATCGATTCTGTTGCTGCATTAACACCAAAAGCGGAGATAGAAGGCGAAATGGGCGATTCTCAAATGGGATTGCAAGCGCGTTTAATGTCGAAAGCATTGCGTAAGTTAACAGGATCAATTAGCAAGGCCAACACATGTTGTATCTTTATTAACCAGTTGAGAGAAAAAATTGGTGTAATGTTCGGAAACCCGGAAACGACAACAGGAGGTAATGCATTGAAGTTTTATTCATCGGTGAGGATAGACATCAGAAGATCTTCTCAGATTAAAGATGGAGACGAAGTAATTGGAAACAGAACACGCGTGAAGGTTGTGAAAAACAAAGTGGCACCACCGTTTAGAAGAGCAGAATTCGACATCATGTATGGATTAGGGATTTCTAAAGTAGGTGAAATTTTAGACCTCGGTGTGGAAATGAACATCATTAATAAAAGTGGTTCTTGGTTTTCTTACGGAGAAACAAGACTGGGTCAGGGGAGAGATGCTGTGAAAGTAATCATCAAAGACAACCCTGAGTTAATGGAAGAGCTAGAAGCAAAAATTAAAGAAGCTCTTAATCCGAAGGTTGAGGTTGAACTGGAAGCTTAAGACAAACTGCATATCGTAGATGAAACGGCGCTTTTTAGGAGGCGCCGTTTTTAGGTTGTATCTGTTATGTAAATATGTTAACAGCGGAATCACCAAAAAACCAGAATAGTATAAACAGAATAAATGTAGTAACTGCTATAAGGACTATAATAATTGTGAACGTAATGATTTTAGAAAGGAATGATGATTTCGGCTGAGTATTTGTATCATCTATTGGTCTCATTTTTATCTAAGTTTGATAAAATTAGTTAATGTTTTATGATTCGTTTTAATCGAGTATAATCAATGATAAAAATTGTGCCTAAAATACACACGAAAGCAATTATGATAATAGAAATTAGACGAACAGGCGATCCATGTGAAATATCAATAAGTCTATATGTTAAAGCCGTTAAACCAAATAAAACAATTGCAATACCAAACGAAATGTAACTGAATAAAAAGAAACTATTCACGTTAAGGTTACTGTTTTTCTCGCCATCCATTAAGGAGTCATCTATTAGTTCACCTGTAAGGTATGTTTTTTTATAATTGATTAAATTGTAGTTCATGATTGCTGATGGCACACTCGATATTGAAACATAGGTAGCTAGAACCCCTATGACAATTGGTGCCTCCGAGAGGTGAGCACTCAAGTTTCTGAACATGAATCTAAAGGTTATAATAATATCATAAGTGATGTAAAAAGAATAAGCGCCAATTATTATGACAACGAGAAGAATAATTACTCGTTTATTTTTTCTCATTGTTGTCGTTCGTTCATCCATAGGAGTAAATGTACTTGTTTATTTTTTACGCCTTTTCAAAAAACAATAGTTTTTAACAGCGAAATCAAGTTTCAATACCTACCTTGTAAGCAATTAAAACTAAATACGACCAAACTAAAACAGCATCAATGAAAACCACAGCGTTATTAAATACCGAGTTACTTCAAAGCATTGAGGATGTTTTACAAGGAATAAGTGACCAACAGTTCACAGAATCTATGGAGATTCTTTCTGGGGCAACAATCGGACAGCATATTCGACATGTCATCGAGTTTTATCAAGCAATTCAAGTTGGTACTGCCTCTGGAGAAGTCAATTACGATGATAGAAAAAGAGACTTGACGATTGAGATGAGCACACAAACAGCCATTGACAAAATTCACGAAAGCATTCAATTTTTATCAACTTGTGAAAGTGACAAAACTTTAATTTTGAAAGCATGTTATGCGGATCATGAAAGTAAATCAGCTGAGATGCCAACTTCTTTGTTGAGAGAATTAGCTTATGGAATGGATCACACAATTCACCACTTGGCCATCTTAAAAAACGGATTTTTGCGTCAGAATATAAAATTAGACAAAGATTTTGGTGTTGCTCCATCAACCATTAGACATAGGAACCAGGCATGTGCACAGTAACATTTGTAAAATCTAAAAACGGAGAGGTTATATTAACTTCTAACCGAGATGAAAAGACACATCGTGCGACCTTGCATCCAAAAACATACCTTATAGGGCAAGAAAGCGTGACTTTTCCAAAAGATGAAATTGCTGGAGGGACATGGATTGCTTTGGGAGACAATGGAATCTTCTGCTGTCTGCTGAATGGTGGTTTTAAACTACACGAGTGGAAAGGAAATTATAGAAGAAGCAGAGGTCAAATTTTATTGGATGTTTTTCGAGCAGATTCTACCGAAAAATTTCTAAAAGAGATTGACCTGGATAACATTGAACCATTCACCTTGATTATTTACAATTCGGTATCGGACAAGTTGAATCTCTTGGTTTGGGATGGAAATCAGAGGCATATTTCTGATTTGAATGTCAATGAACCTCATTTTTGGGCATCTGCAACGCTTTATTCTTCGGATGTTAAAACAGCAAGAAAAGAACAGTTTTTCAACTTTATGTCTTCGAGTTCTGAACATTCTGCAAAGAGTATTTATCACCTACATAGCTCTCCGAAAGAGAGCAATGGCTACATTCTTAACGATAGAGGAGGGATAGAAACGGTTAGTGTTACGCAATTAATTTTGTCAAATTTGAAAGGAATGATGATTTACAACGACTTAATAGCAGAAACACAAACAATAGTAGAAAAAGAATGGAACAAGGTTTTGCTGTAATAATTGCCTGGCCCGATACGCTTTGCAAACAAGCTGGGGCATGGTACGATAAGGTTATTCAACCGATTGGTTTTGGAACCAACGGATATTATCAAGTGGGACACGCCGCAGTTGTCCTAGTTAACTCATCTGGAGATTGTTTTTACTACGACTTTGGCAGGTATCATTCTCCCTTTGGACATGGGCGCGTTAGAGGAGTTAACACGGATCATGATTTGTTGGTGAATACCAAAGTTGAATTTACAGAAAACGGAACTCCAATTCTGGAACAATTATTTGATGAATTGAACAACAACAAGTCCTGTCATGGTGATGGATTGTTGAGAGCTGGAACAACACCCGTAGATTTTGATGTCTGTAAGAGTCATATTCAATCATTTCAAGAGCAAGACTATATTCCTTACGGTCCTTTTATTAAATCCGGCACCAATTGTTCGCGATTTGTGAGAGATGTCGCACTAAAAGGAACACTCGAGAGGCAACTTAAAGTTACTTTACGACTTCCATGGATGCTAACTCCCTCTCCAATGTGGAACGTGAAACAAGTTGGTGAGTATGTTTGTGCATCAGAAACTCAAGTTGCCGAGGCAAATACAGCTTATGAAATTGCCTAAAATTCTACTTCAACCAAAGCTTCCAGAATCATTGCCAGAGCATGCAAAATGGTTGTCGGGAGAAGGGGCTGGATCTTGGTTTGTTTTTGAAAAGGCAGAGAATAATTATCGAATCACACGCTATTCTCCAAAAGGCAAATTTGAGTGTGAAAATATGTTTACTTGTTCAGAAAAATTTTCTTTGGAAGACAATTTCACAATGAATTATCCCTCTCATTGTTCAAAAGTTACTGTTATTCAGGATAATTTAAGCTTAAAGTTTAGTGTGATAGATAGAATTAATTAGTTGAAACTTTTTTACTCAAAAAGCGAATTTTCACATTTTTTAATTCAAAATCAATGTTTGCCTTGCTCAAAAGAATCGTGACAACAATTTTATTTTCACTATTAACGGGGGTAAATTTGTAATTGAATTTGCCCAGATGCCATTTGTTTAGACTCTCTTGATAATAATGCAAAACAGATCGTTCGTGCCAAAAGTAATTAGACGATGAGTCATCAATACTTACCAAAATTCGACTATCATTCTCGTCTTTGAAATCATTTTCTAATTCTATTTGAACAATTGACACAGTTTCAAAGTTTGGAATTTTAGACGCTTCAAAAGATAAGAAAACTTCATTTTGGTCTTTTTCAATCGATAAATCACCAATATTCACTTCTCCGTTCACTTTAAAGGCTGCCTCGTCAATATATTCTTTCCAAATTAGACCATTAAATCGCTGTTCTGTTTTTAAAAAGACAGTCCAGTATTTCTCCTTATCCATTGTTACGGAATGCAGAATGTATTCTTTGTACTGGTAGGATTGAATAATATTTACAAAAAGAAAGAGTACGGAAACAACAATGATTATTACTTTTCCAAAAAGCTTAACTTCTTTTAAAAGCAGTGCAAAAGTGATAAAGAAAAGCGCGTAAAAATCAATAAAGGGCCTTGACCCAAAGCTACCTCCATACCACCATGCGTGCCACGAAGAAAAAACATAAGTTATTACGATAAAGAAAAATAACCAAGTCAATGCCAACCATGTTTTTTTTTGAACAAATAAATAGATGACTCCAATAACGCTAAAGAATAGAACTGGCGTGTACAAAAATAATCCTTTTTTGTAACTAAACAGAATGTTTAAAAATTCTGGGCGGAAAAAATTAAAACCTTCATTCTGATAGGAATAAACAATCAATTCTCCAGTTTGAAGATGCCAGAATAGAAGTTGAACCGATACAATACTAAAAAACGCAACGATTCCTAAAAGTAGCCATTTTGGATTCTGAAAAACGTGTAAAAAACCGGTTTTTAGACTTGAAAAAGAACCTGCAAGGAAGGGTAAAGAGAGAACAACGAGAATATTAACTTGCCGGATAGTGAAAATGAGACCTAATAGTAGGCTCATGAGAATGAAATATTTCAATTTTACCTCTTTAAAGTAGAGAATTGTGACATAAACGAACACTGAAATTGCAAAAAACGAGTAAACATGACTCATAGAAGCCTCAATGTGCGCGTAGTGACTGATAGGTGTTGCAAGCACGATAAGCAACTGGCTAAAAACAATAGTTGCTTTGTTTATTTGATATAGCAATAAGATTTTCTTTAGAAAGAAAAGTCCCAAGAAAAGGTAAAATAAGGTTGAAAAGAGAATCGTTTTCTGAAAGGAAACTTGATAGCCATCATGTGCAGTGCCGTCTCTTTTTGTGGTAAAATAAGTGTAAAAGAAAAAAGGGCTTTGCAAAATTGCGGTTCCGCAGGGGTACTTGTTTACGGTGTAATCGTTGTAATAATTATACACACCAACCGTTTGAACGTTTGCATAGACAGAAGGATTCTCTTCTAATTTAAAATCCTTTCTATTAATGTCATGCCTTATAAAAGTGGAGGGTAAGTATTCGAAATAGCCCATTCCATCAGCAAAACCAATATGTTCTTCCGTTTCTCCAATGTAATTATCAATGACAACTAAAAAAAGCAATATGATGCCCAATTCAGCACCAATGATTTTTATAAACTGGAGCGCTATTTGAAACGGTTTATTCAAAATCGATTCCTTGTTTTTTTAGCGTTTTCCCAACAAACCAGGCAAAGAATGCAAGGTAGGCAAAACAAACCGCACCAACGATAAAGGAAGGCTGGATACCAATCACATCAGAAAGTTTTCCTTGTAAAGGAGGTATGATTGCTCCTCCTAAAATCATCATTACCAAAAAGGCAGAACCTTGCGTTTGATATTTTCCTAGCCCTGCAAGAGAAAGCGAAAAAATACAAGGCCACATAATAGAACAGAAAAGACCTGCGCTTAAAAACGCATAAACGGCAACCAGGCCTGTAGTTGCTAGGCCAATTAACATCGCAACAACACCAAGTGTTCCATAAATAGCCAACGTTTTTGCAGGTTTATCTTGAGAAATGTAGAATGCCGCAATTTGAACAAGAACACAGACAATGTACCAGTAAAATGGAGCAATTTCATAACCAGCAAGTTTGGAAGCGAGCAATACTAAACCAAAAGCAATCAGAGGGACAATAAACCTCAAAATTTTCTTTGTCCTGTCTTGTAAGTTGAAAGCACTGATTGCTCCCGTCCAACGACCAATCATTAAACTGCCCCAAAACATAGCAATAAAAGGTGCAGTTTGCGAACTTTCATAACCTCCAAAATCAGGTTGTTTTAGTAATTCGGCTAAGTTCGAGCCAATCGCAACCTCAACTCCAACGTAAATGAAAATGGCAAGCATCCCCAAAGAAAGCTGTGGATATTTCATCGCTCCCCATCCAGTTTTTTCTTTTGCTCCTTTGAAGTAACTATATAGTAAGCCTATTATAATTACAAGTAGTCCACCACTTAACCACATCATTCGATACATTTCCAATGGCTTTTTAATTGTTTTTGTTTGAACTATGAGATCATCAACTTCTTTTTGAACATCGAGTTGTACTTTTTTAGTTTGAGAGGTAGAATTATCGATTTCTTTTTGACCACTTAAGAGCGACTCCTCTAAAATCGCGATTTCTTTTTCGTTTTGCTCAACTTGTTTCGCTTCAATGGAATTATAACTATTAAAAACAGGAGCAAAACAAATAATAAGTAATCCTGTAACAATGAGTAACAAACGAGATGCTTTTGTAACCTTTTCTTTTTCTCTTGATTCGGTTTCCGTTTTTCCATCTGGAACCTTCTTAGAAAGTCCAAACAACGCGGCAACACCTATAAACAATGCCCCAACGCAAGCATAAAGAATAATCACTTTCGTTAAACTCAATGCCTGAATCATTTCATCAGTTAACGACGCTGTTGTTCCAAAAAGAGCCAATGAAACAATCAAAGGACCAATGGTTGTGCCTAAACTATTGATGCCGCCACCAAGGTTAATTCTACTTGCTCCTGTTGATTCATCTCCTAAAGAAATCATAAAAGGATTAGCTGACGTCTGTTGCAAAGAAAATCCTAAAGCAACGATAAACAGTCCGATTAACATTCCTGTGAATAGGTTTAGGTAAACAGAAATAATCATTGCTCCTGCCCCCAATGCTGAGAACAGCAATCCGTAAACAATGCTTCTTTTGTATCCCCAAGAACCAACCAAGTCTTTGCCAGACGAAGTTCCGAAAATGAATAAGCCCAGCGCACCAAGGTAGTATGCTCCGTAAAATGCAAAGTCTATTAATTGACTTTGAAATTGATCCAAGTTGAAATAACTTTTACAAAACGGAATAAACACACTATTTCCCGCGGCAATGAAGCCCCAAAAGAAAAAAACAGTGGTTAAAGTGGTTAAAGCGCCATAATTTGTTTTTTGTAAAGTCTTATCTGTCATGGAAAATTTTTTAATGGTACAAAATAGAGAGAATTATTTAATAGTTCTGATTTACACGATAATTTTGTAGAGTGAACAAACCTTATTAGGATTAATAGTTACTCAACAAGTCGGAATAAAATTTATAGAAGGACTATTTCCCAAGCAATCTTTTTTTGTTTTGAAAGATTAACCAACATTTGATTTAGTTGTTTTCTTCGCTAAACCTAACATTAGTTTGATTGTTTTAACGATTGATTTGCTGTCAAAACCACAATCTGCCCATAATTCTTCTTGTGTTCCGTGATGAACGTATTCATCTGGAATTCCTAAGCGAACGACTTCTGCAGAATATTTTTGGTCGGACATAAATTCGATAATTGCAGAGCCAAACCCACCCATTAAACAACCGTCTTCAATGGTAATTATTTTTGAGAATTTAGAAAACACTTCGTGCAACATTACTTCATCTATTGGTTTGACAAAACGCATGTCGTAATGAGCAATGGAAGCACCACTATCTTTCAATTCTTCAATGGCTTTCTGAGCGAAATTACCGGGATGACCGATGGTAAGAATAGCAATATCGTTACCATTTGTTAATTTTCTTCCTGTACCTACTTTAATTTTTTGCATGGTCGTTTTCCATTCAGTCATTACCCCTTTTCCACGTGGATAACGGATAGAAAATGGCCCCATATTTTCGTGCTGCGCGGTGAACATTAAGTTTCTCAACTCAGCTTCGTTCATTGGAGCACTCACCGTCATATTTGGCACGCAACGCATGAAAGAAAGGTCATAAGCACCGTGATGCGTAGCTCCGTCTGCCCCAACGAGCCCTCCACGGTCTAAGCAGAAAACAACGTTTAGATTTTGTAAAGCAACATCGTGTAATACTTGGTCATAAGCACGCTGCATGAACGAAGAATAGATATTGCAAAAAGGAATTGATCCTTGTGTCGCCATTCCCGCGGAGAAGGTTACGGCGTGCTGTTCTGCAATGCCAACATCAAAGGTTCTTTCGGGCATTGCCTTCATCATGATGTTCATGGAGCAACCCGATGGCATTGCTGGAGTAACGCCTATTATTTTATCATTTTTTTCTGCTAATTCTACAATTGTATGTCCGAAAACATCTTGATATTTTGGTGGTTGAGGTGATTTTGGAACAACCTTGACAATTTCTCCGGTATCTTTATTAAAAACTCCCGGGGCATGCCATTGCGTCGGATTTCCTTCTTCAGAAAATTTATAACCTCCACCTTTTTTGGTGATGCAATGTAAAATTTTTGGACCAGGAATACCTTTAAGATCTTCCATGATTTTTGCCATTCCGATTACATCATGTCCATCAACAGGGCCGAAATAACGGAAGTTTAAGGATTCAAAAAAGTTGCTTTGTTTAAGGATAGAACCTTTTAATGCCGTCGAAATTTTGGAGGCAACGGATCGTGCATCAGGACCGAACTTAGAAATTTTCCCGAGCAAGTTCCAAACTTCATCCTTTACCTTATTGTAAGTATGAGAAGTTGTAATATCTGTCAAATAATCACGTAAAGCACCTACGTTTGGATCGATAGACATGCAATTGTCGTTTAAAATAACCAATAAGTTGGCATCTTTCTCATAACCTGCATGATTCATTCCTTCAAACGCCAAACCAGCGGTCATTGCGCCATCACCAATTACGGCAATGTGCTGACGTTCTTTTTCTCCTTTCAAATTGTTCGCAACCGCCATTCCAAGTGCAGCAGAAATGGAGGTAGAAGAATGTCCTACACCAAAAGCATCGTATTTACTTTCACTTCGTTTTGGGAAACCTGAAATTCCGCCTTTCGTTCTGTTCGTTGGAAAAGACTCTTTTCTCCCTGTAAGAATTTTATGTCCATACGCTTGATGTCCGACATCCCAAACCAATTGATCGTACGGAGTATTAAAAACATAATGCAAAGCAACGGTCATTTCAACAACGCCGAGACTTGCTCCAAAGTGACTGTTACCAATTTCTGAAATAACATCAATGATGTATTGACGCACTTCATCAGAGACTTGTGGTAAGTCATCTATTGAGAAATTCTTTCGAAGATCTTCGGGAACGTTAATCTGTTCTAAAAAGGGTCCTGCTTTGTATTCTGACATCGTATTGTAAACAAAATTAGTTGTTTATGACAACCTTAACAAGAATGTTCGGTCTTTATTTTGATTTTTAGAGATTTTAACGTTTGCTAAGCCTTGATTTTAGCAATAAAACGGCTGTTACCACCAAACAATGAAAAATTTTGAAAGATGATTGTTTTCGTCTTTTAACCAACATAACGGTGACCTTTTTTGATTTAGGTATGAAACTACTTTTTCTTCAAACTCTTCATATCCAATAAACTCCCTTTCAAGAGTTGGATCGATTAACCAGTTGACCTTAGAAGGTATGTAAAACTCGCAGTTTCTGAATTCACGGAGTTGATTTAATGAAATGTAAAACCCGTTAATGCATTCGGGATTAATATTCTGAAAAGAAGACTTTTTAAACCCAAAAGGGACGAATAATTGTGCTTGAAAATGGACATATTGCTTCATTTTCTTTTGGTTGAATCCCTTTTCTTGGAGCAAAGAGGCAGTTTCGGGAAGGTGCAATCGGGGCAGCTGTTTAGTCCTTAACTTTTCAATCTTTAAGCTAAGAGAGTCTTTTCTATTTGGACCGACCCATTGTTCCAAATCAGTTTTCCCTGCGTTGATGTCAAGTAAATAAAACTTATAGACAACTTCTAGATGAATGGATGATTCATTGTCATTAAAAATGAAATCTAACTCACCTAAAGTTCTTTTTTCACGCTGAATTTGAATATTTTCAGAGATAGAATTAAGTTTTGTGTCGTTGTGTAATAAATGAGAAAGGAAAACTTCAACTCGCTTTCCAAGAGGTAAATTTGGTTTGATTATTCTCTTGAAAACCGAAGATTGTTCATTTATGATGGCATATTGTTCTAGACCAAAACGGTCTCTATTTTCCCAAAGTAAAGGGGTCGATAAAAACCCTGAAAATTGTTCTTGTATTTCTTTTTCTGTTGACATTTCTACCAAAAGTAGGAATAAGCTCTGATAAAAGATAGAATCTTTGAAAGATTGTCCTTATTTGGTATTTTCAGATGTAAAATGGAGCAAATCTATTCAAATTCCTTATCTTCGCGTATTCAAATTATCAAGAAGAATGAGTCAAAAATATCCAACGTATAAAGGTCTTAATTTACCAGAAGTAAGCAGCCGTGTTATGGAGCAATGGGAGAAAGATAACATCTTCCAAAAATCTATTGATACACGCGAGGGAAAAGAACCTTTCATATTTTTTGAAGGCCCTCCTTCTGCTAATGGTCTTCCGGGAATTCACCATGTGATGGGACGTGCAATTAAGGATATTTTCTGCCGTTACAAGACCTTAAAAGGTTACCAAGTAAAACGTAAAGCAGGATGGGATACTCATGGTTTACCTGTTGAATTAGGAGTTGAAAAAGAATTAGGCATCACCAAAGAAGATATAGGTAAAAAAATCTCAATTGATGAATACAACAAAGCTTGTAGAGAAGCAGTAATGCGCTATACAGACGTTTGGAAAGAATTAACCAACAAAATGGGCTACTGGGTAGATATGGAAGATCCTTATGTGACTTACGACCCGAAATACATGGAATCTGTGTGGTGGTTGCTCGGTCAATTGTATGAGAAAAACCTCATTTATAAAGGATATACGATACAACCCTATTCTCCAAAAGCGGGAACAGGATTGTCTTCTCACGAAATCAATCAACCGGGTTGTTACAGAGATGTGACTGACACTACAGTCGTTGCCCAGTTCAAAATGAAACTTGGTCAATCTTCCCCCTTTGGAGGGGGACAAGAGGGGGAGGGTATCCACTTTATCGCTTGGACAACCACACCTTGGACCTTGCCTTCTAACACAGCATTGTGCGTTGGTCCAAAAATAGAATACGTCCTCGTAAAATCATTCAATCAATACACTTTTGAACCAATTCAAGTCATTGTTGCAAAAAAATTGATCAATTATCAGTTCTCCAAGAACTTTTTTCAAATTGAGGATGAAAAAGAGCTTTCTGCCTACGAAAAAGGCGGTAAAAAAATCCCATTTTTCATTGCTGGAGAATGTGTAGGTAAAGATTTAGCAGGAATCAAATACGAGCAATTATTGCCGTATGCGCTTCCTTATGAGAGTGCAGAAAGCGCCTTTCAAGTGATTTTAGGTGACTTTGTGACGACAGAAGACGGGACAGGAATTGTGCATATTGCTCCTACTTTTGGTGCGGATGATGCCAAGGTTGCTACAGAGGCCGGCGTACCGGCAATGCTTGTTCTCGATGAGAAAAATGAACCGAAACCGCTGGTTGATTTACAAGGGAGATTCACAAATGAAATGGGAGAATTCTCAGGGAAATACGTGAAAAACGAATATTATGATGATGGAACAGCGCCAGAGAAATCTGCTGATGTTGAAATTGCCATCAAATTAAAGATAGAAAATAAAGCATTTAAAGTCGAGAAATACGTCCACAGTTATCCGCATTGTTGGAGAACAGACAAGCCGATTTTGTATTATCCGCTCGATTCTTGGTTCATCAAAGCAACGGATGGCAAAAAGAGAATGTCGGAACTGAACAAAACCATTAATTGGAAACCTGCATCGACAGGAACGGGTCGTTTTGGCAAATGGCTGGAGAATTTGAACGATTGGAACCTTTCTCGATCAAGATATTGGGGAATTCCTATTCCGATTTGGTCAACAGAAGATGGAGATGAAAGAATTTGCATTTCTTCGGTTGCCCAGCTAAAAGAAGAGTGTGGAAAAGCAGTTTCTGCTGGAATAATGACAGAAAATCCTTTGGCTTCTTTTGAAGTTAATGATATGTCCAAAGAGAATTATGCGCAAATTGATTTGCACAAGAATTATATGGACGAAATTACCTTGGTTTCCAATTCTGGCAAGAAAATGACGCGAGAAGCAGACCTAATTGATGTTTGGTTTGACTCTGGCTCTATGCCTTATGCGCAATGGCATTATCCATTTGAGAACAAAGAATTAATAGAGAATAACAAAGCTTATCCTGCTGATTTCATTGCTGAGGGTGTGGACCAAACGAGAGGTTGGTTCTATACAATGCATGCAATTTCAACGATGGTTTTTGATTCAGTTGCGTATAAAGCAGTAATTTCTAATGGCTTGGTTTTGGATAAAAACGGCGTTAAAATGTCGAAACGTTTGGGCAATGCCGTGGATCCTTTTGTGACTTTGGATAAATATGGCGCGGATGCTACTCGTTGGTACATGATTACCAATGCACAACCGTGGGACAATTTGAAGTTCGATACAGACGGAATTAAAGAAGTACAGCGTAAATTCTTCGGAACGCTTTACAACACGTATTCATTCTTCGCATTGTATGCAAATATTGATGATTTTGATTACTCTGAAGCGGATTTAGCCTTGGAAAACAGACCTGAAATAGACCGTTGGGTATTGTCGAAATTAAATTCGTTGATTAAGAATGTCGATGATGCTTATGATTCTTTCGAACCAACAAAAGCAGGACGCTTGATTCAAGAATTTGTAGGAGATCAACTTTCTAACTGGTACGTACGACTGTGCAGAAGACGCTATTGGAAACAAGCGACCGACGACGCAGGGAAGAATGATAAATTATCTGCTTACCAGACCTTATACACGTGTTTAGAGACAGTTGCGGTTTTGAGTGCTCCAATTGCACCATTCTTCATGGATCAACTGTTCTTAGATTTGAATAAAGTAACTGGAAAAGACAATTCGGAGTCCGTTCACTTGGCAAAATTCCCAGTGGCAAACGAAGCGTTTATAGATGAGAAATTAGAAGCTCAAATGGACATTGCTCAGCGAACTTCTTCCTTGGTTTTAGGACTGAGAAAGAAAGAACGATTGAGAGTTCGACAACCTTTGCAGAAGATAATGGTTCCGGTTTTAAGCAAAGAATTTGCGGAGAATATCACCCACGTAAAGGAGTTAATTCTTTCTGAAGTGAATGTAAAAGAATTGGAATTATTGGCAGAAGACAACAGTGTTTTGGTTAAAAGCATCAAGCCAAATTTCAAGACAATCGGACCGAAATACGGTAAGCACATGAAGGCAATTGCAGGGATGGTAGCTCAACTTTCGGCAGATGATATTGCACACATTGAAGTGAATAAAGGTTGGTCAGGAGAAATCAATGGCAACGCTGTATCGCTTGATGTGACTGACTTTGATATCGTTGCAAAGGATATTCCAGGGTGGTTAGTGAATTCTGAAGGGGGATTAACCGTTGCTTTGGACATCACACTTTCTGAAGAATTAAAAGCAGAAGGCATCGCAAGAGAATTGGTGAATAGAGTGCAAAATTTACGTAAAGATTCTGGTTTAGAAGTCACGGATAGAATTCTTTTGAAGGTGGATACCAACGAAGAAATCAGAAAAGCCATTGAAGCAAACGCAAGTTATGTTTGCAACGAAGTATTGGCGAATGATGTCGTTTTTGAAACCTTGGATGCGAATGCATTGCTTACAGATTTGGTAGAAAGCGAAGATGCGAAACTGAGTTTAGAGAAGGCGTAGAAAAGAATGTTAAAAAAACGATTTTACTCTTCTTTATCCCAACTTTTTGCTTAACTTAATTTAGATGATGCAAAAAAGCCAAACTTTTGACAGTAATTCTGTCGCCGAATTTACCGAACGATTTATCAATCAGACCAATCGTTCTATTTTTCTTACGGGTAAAGCCGGAACGGGAAAAACGACACTTTTGCGAAAAATTGTAGAGTCAACCTACAAGCAAGCGGTGATTGTTGCCCCAACTGGAATTGCGGCACTAAATGCTGGCGGAGTGACCATTCACTCGTTTTTTCAACTGCCTTTCGGAGGATTTATTCCTGATTTTAATGTCGATGCGCAATTTACGCAGTATGTAAAACTGGAAACGAAATCGACATTGATGCGTCATTTTCGAATGAATGCAACTCGAAAAGCGATTATGCGAAGTTTGGAGTTGCTCATCATTGATGAGGTGAGTATGTTGCGAGCAGATGTCCTTGATGCCATCGATTGGACGCTTAGAAATGTTCGCAAAATCAACAAGCCCTTTGGTGGAGTGCAAGTTTTATTTATTGGTGATTTATTGCAACTTCCACCGGTCATTAAACCTCAGGAATGGTCGTTTTTGAGTAAATATTACAACGGAATTTACTTTTTTAACGCACTTTCCGTTCATGAAGCACCGCCTTTGTATATCGAATTGGAAAAAGTATATCGACAAGAAGATCAAAAATTCTTGGACATTCTTAACAATCTCAGAAACAACAAAATCACACAAGCAGACCTTGAAGTTCTGAATCAATACGTGCAACCGAATTTCGACGCAACCAAACACGATGATTACATCACATTGACAACGCATAACAGCGATGCCGATAGAATAAACAAAGAAGCATTGGGAAGGTTAACGACCAATTCACGATTCTACCCAGCTGAAGTTACAGGCAAATTTCCAGAGCATTTATTCCCCATAGAGGAGAACATGGAATTGAAAATTGGCGCGCAAGTAATGTTCATTAAGAACGACATTTCTCCCAATAAAGACTTTTACAATGGCAAAATGGGGAGAATTATTGCCCTTGATGAAGAAGAAATCAAGGTTAACTTTCCGCAGGAGAAAAAAACCATTACTGTTGATAAATATGAATGGGACAACATCAGTTATAAATTGGACCAGACAACGGGCGAGGTAGATGAAGAAAAACTAGGTACTTTCGTTCATTATCCATTAAAATTAGCGTGGGCAATCACCGTCCACAAGAGTCAAGGCTTGACTTTTGACAAGGCAATCCTCGATGTCTCGAAAGTTTTTGTTCCCGGACAGGCGTATGTGGCACTTTCGAGGTTGCGTTCTTTAGAAGGAATGGTTCTTCTAAAGCCGATACAAATGAACGGCTTGAACAATGATGCAAATGTTGTAGAATACTCAAAAACGAAGGTTGATGAGCAAGTTTTAACCAATCAGTTAGACAGTTCTACGCACAAGTTTCTTTGGGATGAATTAATGAAAAGTTACGACTGGTTGGACCTTATTAATGCGTGGAATTCGCACGAATCGACCTATAAAAACCAAGGATCTAAGACAATTAAAGCAGTGAACAGAACTTGGGTAACGCATCAAGTAAGTCAGTTGCAGGCAACGAGTGAACCGTCGCGAAAATTTAGAAACGAGTTGACACGATTGTTCAATGCAAAGCAAATTGATTTAGAACACGTCCACCAACGCGTTGATGCTGGCTATAATTACTTTTTTAAAGTTCTAGATGCCATTTTGATGTCTAATTTAAAGAAGATGGCGGAGTTGCAAACGCAGCGAAACACCAAGCAATACAACGAAGAATTAGAAGATTTAGATTTGCTACTAACAGAAGTGATTTTAAAGTTGAAAAAGACGAATATTCTGGTACAATCCATAAAAGATGGTCGTTTTATCGAAAAATCGACCATTTGGACACCAGAATTGAAGAATTACAAGTTGACGAAGATAGAAATGGTCAAAAACGAGATGCGCGTGAGCAATTCTACCTTCGATTTCGACACGGATTTTGTGCAACTAAAAACCAAAACAAAGAAGAGAGCTTCCTCGGCAACCCGCAAGAAGAGTAAAATTTCTACTTACGAACAAACATTGGCTTTGTTAAAAGAAGGGAAATCGATCGAAGAAATCGCAAAAATCCGTCAGTTTTCTAAGGGAACAATTTCTACCCATTGCGCACGATTGATTCAGCAAGAAAAATTGGAATTAACGCAAGTAATGGACGGTAAAATGATCAATGCACTGTCTGATATTTTTGATGAATACGAAGGCGGCTCGTTGAGCCCGTTGAAAGAACAAGTGGGGAGTAAGTATTCTTGGGATGAGCTGAAATTGTATCAAGCGAGTTTGTTGGTTTAGGGTTGTTTAATTTTGTGGTCCGAGATGCACCACGAAGTAGCGGCCCCCCATTTTGCTTACAGGATGTTAGTAACCTTATTTTATTCTGTGATCTCAAAGGAATCGAAAAAGTGACCGATTGATTTGTTGAATAGTTTTCCATCCTCAGTTATAACGGCCAATTTGTAAAAAATACCATTTTTAAAATACATTTTATAGTTTGTTTTTATTTCAGATTCATCTATGGTGAGATATAAATGTCGACCAATGGCGTCGTTTTTCTCAATAATTTTCTCGAATTCTAATTCTGAATTTGCAGCCGAAACAATGTAATCCCTTTGTTCATTGAATAGGTCGTCTATTTCTTCTTTAAGTTTAACTTCAGGTAAGAAGACATAGTCAAGTTGATAGGCTAGGTTGATATGATCTTTACCCTGCATATTGGCTGTGTAGTGAAATATTTCAACTTCTTCATTATCTATTATTTGTATTGTACTAGATTCTTTGACGTTGGTTACTGGAAATTTTATTGTGAATTTTGCATCAGGAAAACTTACTTCATATGAGCCCTCTTGATCTGAAATAGATTCTAGTAATTTATTAATATCTGATTCATTACTGCTTCCATTTTCAATTTTTTCCAGAATCTTATCAAAGTCAGATTTCTCTTGTGGCTCAGAGCATGAAACTAAGGTTATCAATAAAACTAAAATTATGATTGTGTGCTTTTTCATTCCTGTTTTTCTGTGGTTACTAACCGGTATGATAATCCAAATATGTGCATTATCCGCCTAGTGTTTTTCTTTCAAATATAGTAAAATAAGTCATCATCAACCCTCCTCTAGCAATTTCACTCTTACGGGATTTTCCACACCCAAATATACAAAAAACAGTGAATTTTAACGCTCAAACCGTATTCTCCGCATATTTTGCGGTGAATAGCCATTCTTTTGGTTGAAACAAGAGCAAAATCGCATCATTTCAGCCCAGATCCGAGATGTAATCTCGAACCAGCGGAGGTGTAATCATATGAAATATCGAGTGTAATGTTATAAACATAAAACTCTTTAAAAAAAGCTTTTATATATCGAATCGGCAACTCGTTCGTATCATACAGCCTATTAACAACACGTTTCCTGTTTTTTCTTTTAATTTGAGCGCTGTAGTGAACATCATCAATATAAAATCCAAATTCAACCTTCTTACTTGTTGTATAATAAATTGAAAGAGAATTTACACGAAATAATGTATCAACAATACTTGAATCATTTGTAAATAAAGTTTTCGTAAAAAAGCACCTTAAATTTAAGGTGTCAGAAGTTTTTATGTTATCAATATCCGTTTTATGAAGTTTAACATCAAATTTTACCTTAATAGACGGATAACCGCCACCCCATGAAGAATTTTTAAACGGTTCTTTATAGGTTTGTGTGAAAGTATTTGATATTACATACTTTCTTGCCTTCAGAGGAAAACTAAAAAAATAGTAGTTAATAAATGACTCTGCAAAGGAATTACGAAAACAATAATAATTTGTATCGCTCAGTGTCTTACCATAAGAGGTATTATAGGAGCACTGGGAGAAAGAAAAACGAGACAACATTAATAAAACTAATGTAAAAACGGCTCTACTAGTCATAAAATTATAGATTATCTTCAAAATATTTGTCTGGTTCCGAAGATGTTCCCTCAAATATACAAAAAATTACCCACTGTATTTTAGCATTTGCTTAAATACTAATTTATCACTACCTTTACCTTATGGAAAACAACAGTTGTATAAGAATTGAAGCCGATATTGAGCAAATTTCAACGTGCAAAGGACGTATTTTGGAATTGGACGCATCGATAGAAACATTGGCGACCGCATTGAATTTAGCGGGCAATAAGGTACGCTTGCAAATTCTGTTTTTGCTTTCTCAAGAAGAGGAACTATGCGTTTGCGACCTTAGCGACATTCTTTCCATGAATGTTTCGGCGATTTCTCAACATTTACGAAAATTGAAGGACAGAAACATCATTCTCCCTAACAGAAAAGCGCAAACCATTTTTTATTCGCTCAACAAAGAGTACGAACAGTTGTTTGCACCATTTTTTGCACTGATTGCGAATGATCAAATATTAGAAACAGTATGAAAACAGACCTTTCTAACGACAAGGCAGGCAAAAAATCAAAAAACGCTGCCTATACAGGTTTGTTGGCAGCCCTAGCAGCATCTTCATGTTGCATTCCCCCTGTAATTGCATTAATTGCTGGTGTTGGCGGCAGTGCTTCTGCGTTGTCTTGGATGGAACCATTTAGACCTTATTTGATTGGCTTGGCAGTTATTGCCATAGGATATGCTTGGTACAACCATTTCAAATCGAAGAAAGAAGATGATTGTGGTTGTGAAATAGAAAAACCGAAATGGTACCAAACGAAGACCTTCTTAGTGGCGATTACTGTGTTTGCAGTTATTTCAATCAGTTTTCCCTATTATGCACACATTTTCTATCCAGATAATAAGAAGGAAGTGGTCATTGTGAATCAAGCCAACATCGAAACGACGGACTTTATTATTGAAGGAATGACCTGTCAAGCCTGTGAGGCACATATCGATCATGCGGTGAATGCATTAGAAGGAATCATCAACGTGAAATCTTCTTACGAGAATGAAAACGCTCAAGTAGAATACGATAATTCTAAAACAACATTGAAAGAAATTACAAAAGCAATTAACTCAACGGGTTATACCGCATTATTCATACGAGAGTGTAACGAATAGTATGAATGTGTAGTGGCTAAAGGGGGGGCAATGCGGAAAATCCCGACTTAGTAATACTCAAATTTGGGTGTTTGAAAAACTCCAAATTTGTTGTAGTACTTGGTCGTCAGAAAAATTCATGAATTTTTCGGGTTATACGGTTACAAATTCTCAAACAAAATGAAAATAGAATTAAACTCAACGATTACTTGTCCAGAATGTGGACATAAAAAGACAGAAGAAATGCCAACAGATGCCTGTCAATATTTTTACGAATGTGAGAATTGCAAGGTTGTTTTAAAAGCTTTGGAAGGAGATTGCTGTGTGTTTTGCTCGTATGCAACGGTTCCTTGTCCACCGATTCAAGAAGATAAAAGTTGCGGTGATTCGAGCTGCTGTTAGAAAAAAACGAATAGATGAAAAAACACGTAATTATTATTCTCATAGGAACTTTGATGTTGTTTGCAGGATGCAATTCTGCGAGCAAAAAAGAGACAATGATTGTCAAAAAATCTGACTTGGTCGAGACTTGCATTACTGTAGAAGGCATGACCTGTGTAGGTTGTGAGGTGACCCTTGAGAAAAATTTGACAGAACTGAATGGCGTCGTAAAAGTAAGTGCGTCTTCGTCCAAAGATGAAGCAACCATCACTTTTGACAAGACAAGAACAGACGAAGAAACCTTGATAAAAGCGATAGAAAAAGCCGGTTATCAACCAATTTTGAAGTAAAATGGGACTATTTTTTAATTTCGGAGAAACAATTGATGGCTTTGACTACAAAGTTGTGAACGAGCGCGATGCTAGAGCAAGTGCAGGAATAATGTTCTTGTTGGGGCTGCTCAGTTTATTCTCCGTTTTTTTGTTGAGAACCATTTTTTGGGCAGAATTATTCTCCATTACCTTTATTATTGAATTCATTGTCCGTGTCATTTTTAATCCAAAGTACGCACCGTATATGATGCTTGGCAACCTTATTGTCAGCAATCAACAACCGGACTGGGTAGAAGCAAGACCCAAACAATTCGCATGGATTTTAGGACTGATTTTAGGTGCTATTATGACTTTTTACATCCTTTTCGATAAAATTTCGCTCATTCGACTCGCAATTTGTTGGTTGTGCCTGTTTTTGCTCTTTGTCGAATCGGTTTTTGGCATTTGCCTTGGTTGCATCCTCTACAGAAAGCTAAATATTAAGGTAGAAAACTGCCCTGGCGATGTGTGTGAAATTGAGAGTAAACCCCTCTACGAAAAGAGAAAATTAATCTATCTGTTGCTCTTTGCAAGCGTTTTCGTGCTTCTTTATTTCGGCTTAGAATTTTGGAAATTTGAGAATTTAAAAGAGGTGATAATTATAGAATAGCGTTTTTTTAAAGGAGATGTATTTTTTCGAAGCGAGGTCGAGCGCCTTGATTTTGAAAAGAATGAAATCAAAATTAATATTTTAGTTAAAAGGCTAGCGACAAAGGAGCTCAGGCGCATTAACTTAATATTGATGAAGATTGAGTGAATGGATAAATCGCAGCGCAATGCAGTTTTTTTGCGAACTTTTTTTTCTGCTTTGGCAAAAAAAAGTGGAAGTTAGTGAGATTACTTCTTCTCAAACTCCCTCTCTTCCCCAAACATTCCAACTCTCAACAACCTTTTCACCTCTTTTTCACTCGGAGAAAGAATAACCAGCTCGTATTCGGATTCTTGGATGCTTTCTTGATCATCAATGAACTTAAAAAGCTTCGTTTCAAAATCATAATCGAAATAAGCAATGGAAAATTTGCCAGCATCAAATGAAATTTTGAGCGGAACATAACTCCCATTCTCATAGACATTGACAAGATAATTTCCGTTAGTATCAATTTCTTTTAAAACGTTTGGACTTCCTTTTCCAACGATGATTTCACGATTCTGAACACCAAAAAAGTAGTATTCTCCCTTTAAAACGCAAGGCAATGAGTCGTTTTTAAGAACGCCGTGAATAAAACCGTTGCGAATAGTGTATTTTGACGATTCTCTGACCATTTCTCTGCTCACAGAAGAAATATTTGTCGATACTAGCGCGATTCCATTCTCATCAACTTCATAGTGACTCGGTTGCTCGATGGAAGAATAGGTGCCGTAATATTTTGCAGCAACCTTCGTTAATTTTATCTCTTCCAAAGGAAGAGGATTCGAGAAATAATACGACTTTTGAGAAATTGTAATAAAACTCACCAAAAAACTTGCAACTAAGAGAACTATTTTCATAACTTAATAATGTATAAGCACTAAATTAACAATAACTATACCACCAAAACCCAAAAGCATGCAAAAAAGATGGCAAGTAAAGACGACAGAAGACAGTACACTTGTAGAAGACTTCCGTTCAGAATTAAAAGTGGACCCAATTGTTGCCGAATTATTGTTGCAAAGAGAAATCACTTCTTTTGACGATGCCCAATCATTTTTTCGACCCAATTTAGACGATTTGCACGACCCTTTTCTCATGAAAGACATGGAAGAAGCCGTTGAGCGATTGCAAACAGCCATCGATGAGCAACAACGCGTCATGCTTTTCGGAGATTACGATGTCGATGGAACTACCGCTGTTGCGCTGATGTATTCTTTCCTCAAAGATACCTTACCCGTTGATTTTTACATTCCCGACCGTTACAAAGAAGGATATGGGTTGAGCAAAACGGGTGTCGATGTGGCAAAGAAAAACGAGGTTGATTTAATTATTTCTCTCGATTGCGGAATTAAATCCTTAGAAGAAGTTACCTATGCAAAATCACTCGGCATTGATTTTATTATTTGCGATCATCATACGCCTGGAGAAGCTTTGCCCGATGCCATTGTGCTCGATCCTAAACGACCAGATTGCGACTATCCATACAAAGAATTGTCAGGTTGCGGAGTGGGCTTTAAATTGCTGCAAGGTCTGTGTGAATTGAACAATTGGGAATCACAGCGTCTCTTCGAAGCCTTGGATTTATTAGCGTTGAGCATAGGTGCAGACATTGTGCATGTAACGGGAGAGAATAGAATTTTGTGCTATCACGGCATGAAAAGACTCAATGAACATCCTCGTTTGGCGTTCAAAGAACTGCTGACTTTAGCAAAGAAAGAATTCCCAGTAACCTTAACCGATGTAATTTTTTCCATTGCTCCAAGAATCAATGCGGCTGGGAGGTTGAGGTCTGGACGGTTTTCGGTAGAATTAATGATTTCTGAAGACAGAAATGAGATTCTGCAACTCGCAACAGAAATCAATGAAGACAACCTCGAAAGAAGAGAGTTGGACAAGACAATTACTGAAGAAGCTTTGGCACAAATTGAGCAAGATGAGACTGCCGAAAAACGTTTTTCCAATGTCGTTTTCAGTGAGAATTGGCACAAAGGCGTCGTGGGAATTGTTGCATCAAGAATAATTGAAAAACACTACAAACCGACCATTGTTTTAACGCAATCCAACGGTTTGATTACGGGTTCTGCAAGATCCATAAAAGGATTTGACATCTACGAAGGATTGTCTAAATGCGAAGATCTTTTGGAGCAATTTGGCGGTCATACTTTTGCCGCCGGAATGACCTTGAAGCCAGAAAATTTAGATGCTTTTAAAAAGAAGTTTGAAGAGGTTGCGTCAGCTGGCTTGACCAAAGAATTGATGGTCGAAGAGCAAATAATCGATATTGAATTGCAGTTCAATCAGATTTTTGGAGCAGAAGAAAACAGGATGAAAGTTCCACGTTTAAAACGAATTATTTCTCAGTTTGAACCACACGGACCCGAGAATATGAAGCCTGTTTTCATCAGTAAAAATGTATATTCTACCGATGTCAGAGTGCTGAAAGATGCGCATTTAAAACTTACGATGACACAACCAGAATTCGACGTAGTCATCGAAGGAATTGGCTTCAACATGGCCGAAAAGAAAGACATTGTTGCCTCAGGATTGCCTTTTGACGTCGTTTACACCTTAGAAGTAAACCGCTGGCGAGACCGAGAAACCGTTCAGATGAATATCAAAGACATCCGCGAAACGGTGTAATTAGATTGATTCGATAAAGAATGGCGATTTTTCGAAGCGAGAACCCGCGCCTTGATTTTGCAAAGAGTGAAATCGAAATCAATGTTTTAGTTAAAAGGCTAGCGACACAGGAGCTCAGCCGCATTAACTTAATATTGATAAAGATTGAATAAATGGAAAAATCGCAGCGCAATGCAGTTTTTTTGCGAACTTTTTTTTCTGCTTTGGCAAAAAAAAGTGGAATAAAAAATTTATTTAAAAATCTGCCACCACCTCTTCTTCGTCACCTCATTCTCCATAACCTCGTCGTGCTCACTATCATCGATTGATTTTTCAACAAACATTGTCGCTTCATCCACCCATCTTCCGTTTTCTGCTTGCACCCATCTTTTGTCAATTCCTGCCAAAGTAAGCACTGTTCTCTTTTTTTGATTTTCTACCATTTTTTAAGATTTAGAATTTACAATCATAAGTTATGGCTTTAAAAACAAGAATATGGGGGTAAATTTTCAAAACGGCACTACGAATGAATAAAAGCTGATTATCAGTGAATTACGATAGTTTCGTCTCCTCAATTTTCTACCCCAGTGCTTGCTCAATATCAGTAATAATATCTTTGTAATTCTCCACACCGATACTCAACCGCACTAATTTCTCTGTAATATTCATCACCTTTTTATCCTCTGGGTCAACGTCTGCATGCGTCATTGTTTGAGGATGCTCGGCTAAACTTTCGGTTCCTCCAAGAGAAACTGCCAATTTAATGAGTTTCAGACTGTCCAAGAAAGCAAAAGCCTCTTTTTCGCCGCCTTTGATGTCAAAAGCTATCATAGCTCCGTAGGATTTGAATT
>NVXU02000052.1 GCA_002734065.2 Fluviicola sp. | reverse complement strand
TCACAGAACAAGGTGTTGCGATGCTTTCAAGCGTGCTTAATTCTCCAAAAGCAATTGAAATCAACATTCAAATTATAAGGGCTTTTGTTTTCTTGAGAAATTATGCGCTTTCTAACAATCAGGTGATGGAACAATTAAAACAACTTGAAGCAAAATACAACCAACAGTTCGACGATATCAACGAAGCAATAAATTACCTCTTAAAAAAGGACACGCAGAATAAGCAGCAAGCCAGCCGAAAGAAAATTGGTTTTTCTAAGAAGTCATAATTTCACTATCTTTCAGCCATGAATAAAATATTTTTCATCATTACAATTCTTTTTATGACATCATCATCAGTGGCGCAATCCACCAATATTTACGACTATTCTTTTACAGACATTAATGGCAATGATGTTCAGTTGTCTCAGTTTAAAGGAAAGAAAATTCTATTCGTCAACGTGGCTTCAAAATGTGTTTATACACCGCAATATGATCAACTTCAAGAGCTGCACGAAAAGTATGGAGACAAACTGGTTATTATCGGTTTTCCAAGCAATCAGTTTATGAAGCAAGAGAAGGGCAGTGATTCTGAAATTGCCTCTTTTTGCAAGAAAAACTACGGTGTAAAATTCTTAATGGCCTCTAAAATAGATGTGAAGGGAAAAAATCAACACCCTGTATATCAATGGCTTACTGATAAAAAATTAAATAATGTAAAACGGAGCAAAGTTCGCTGGAACTTTAATAAATACCTTGTTGACGAAAACGGAAAATTACTTGCTCGCTTTAAAAGTAAGGTAAAACCAACGGATGAGAAAATAATTTCGTTGCTATAATAAAGCATGAAAACAGCAATAAATAGCTCTAGTTTTGCGTTAAAATAAAGAGGCATGTCGCTTGTCATTTTATTTAAAATATAAAAACGTAATTTAGCCACTATGAAAAACATTATATTATTACTTGTAATAGGGTCTATGGTTGCGCTAGGATCTTGTAAAAAGAAAGGATGCACAGATTCAACAGCAATAAATTATGAAGCGGATGCAAAAAAAGACGATGGAAGTTGTGTTTATGCTGACGACCCCACACCCCCAGGAATAGGGCCAATTACGGGCTCTTCCAACGTAGAAGGATATAACATTCTCGCCAAACTTCCTGGAATATGGAACGGACCGGTTACTTCCCCAACACCTTTAGGTTCTTTTGCAGAATGGATAGTTGATTTTAGACCGATTTCTCCGTCACAAATCTCAGCAAAGAATGAATTAGATTCCATTAACGATATTTTTATGAGTTTTTTCATCGTGAAATACGATAATGCATTCAAAGTGGCCTTTCGAAACGGAGGAGGATTTGCAGGAAGCGTTAGAAATTCCTACATGATCATTGACAGTGTTAGCGAAGGACCAACAGAATCGTTTTATCGCTTTTCTGACCCAATTTCTGGTGGAAACAGGGTCTATACGAACGTTCTTTTTAAACTAGACAGTATAATAATGACAACCTACACAAATCAATTTAATACACTTTCTCAACCGTCAATTCACATGGAATGGCGAGCGAATCTTAGAGACCAAACATCTACGCAGAATGCGCTAACAGCATTTAATTTTCCTCAGAAAGAAATGACAAGAGATTTTTCAAACACGTTTACGGGCTTAACGGATGCTGTTTTTTACAGCGCGGCTTCAGATCCTTATCCAGAGGCGCAACAACCTTATTTGGGAAATTCTGACGTAAACATTAGCATTACAAACCCGGCCGTAATTGACCCTACAAGGAAGGTGGTAATAATTGTTACCACACAACCGTTGTTTCCTGGAGGTGTTTTTAATCCAGCAAATTTAGATTTTAGGTCGAGATATGTGTTTGTTGACGCGGCTTCCCCAACATCTTTTAATTTCAACTACATGCACCCAGGCAGCTACTATGTAAATGCGATTTATGACACCAACGGAGATTTAAACTTCGCAACGGGAGACTACATGAACGTTCCTTTTGATGTTCCTATGACCTTAGCAGGGCTGGGGAACACCTCTGCCAATGTTACTATCTCTTTTCAAATTCCATAAAGAGATAGTGAGAATAGTTGTTTTATTTATAGCTCTTACATTTACGTCCTGTCTTAAAGATAAAGTGGCAGATATAGCTTTAATAGAACCTCAAATTGATTGTGGAGGAAAGACCTATTCATTCTCACAGGACATACAACCTATATTTATAAACAGCTGTGCAACTACAAGCTGTCACAACACTATAGTCAATGCGGGGGGCTTTATAACCGAGAATTATGCGCAAATTTCAACAAATGACGTGTTCTTTTTGCAAACAATAAAGCATGAGTCGGGAGTGATAGCCATGCCATTTTACTCCCCGAAACTGCCGGATTCTTTAATTTTAAAAATAGAATGTTGGATGCAGCAAGGAAGCCAAGACAATTAAATATTATATTTAGCAGATGTCTAGCTATGCAAAAAAATATACATCGTCGAAAAATGAACAAAGTCTTTTTTTAACTTGGGAATCTGGATATAAGAATGTTAAAATTTATTCAGGAGGGAGACATCTACAAACAATAGTTAATCCACAAATTTTTAAGAAGGGATTTAATTTTGTAGACGAAGAATTAAAAGAAATACAGCTTAAATTTTCGACGGGAAACCCTATTATTCTGCGAATAAGCGTAGACGGAATTAAATATAAACCGGAAAAGAATATCGGCTCTGCCAAGGAAGAAAAATCCGTTAAAAGATTAAGCACTTTGTTCTGGGTGATAGCAGGATTTTCTTTACTGATAGATGCTGTTATAATTTATTCTTTTTCACAAATACAGGTTGGTATTGATGTGTTTACAGCAGGGCTTTTTGTCCGAATAGGAATCAGTCTATTAATAACAGCAACTTATTTTGTAGTTGCCTTTTCTTTAAGAAAAAATCAAGCTTGGGCCTATTTTGTTGGAACAGCGATTTTTATTTTCGTGACCATTTTATGGATGTATTCTTTGTACTATAGTAGTAGTGGAGGTGTAGGCTTAGCAATAAGCCTTATTAGGATATTAATTATTGTGCAATTGATTCGTTATTTTAACGTGGCGAGAAACACGAAGAAAGAAGGCTCAGACAACAATTTACTTGATGCTCCAGGCGAGGATTTTTGACTAAACAATAAGAAAGGAATAAAAAAAGTTCTATCAATTTGATAGAACTTTTTAGTAATCTAACAATACTCGTTATAAGCTGCGGCTAAATTCTCAGCAATCATTTCAGCAGTTGAACCTTCAATGTGGTGGCGTTCTAAAAAGTGAACCAGCTTACCATCTTTGAACAAAGCAATTGATGGCGATGAAGGAGGATAAGGCAAGAAATATTTACGTGCTTGTTGAGTTGCCTCTCCGTCAACACCTGCAAAAACAGTTGCCAAAGTTGCAGGAACTTTATCATTGGTGATTGAAATTTTCACTCCTGGACGCATATTTCCTGCTGCACAACCGCAAACAGAATTAACAACCATTAAAAGGCTTTCGCCACTATTTTCTATCATTTCGTCAACCTCAGAAGCCGTCGTTAACTGGTTAAAACCAGCCCCCGTTAAATCTTCTTTCATAGGTTGTACTAATTCTGGTGGATACATATTTTTGTGTGTTTAATTTGAAACAAAGATAATGTTTATTTTGGAGTGTTGGGATATTGGAGCGTTGGAGTTTTCGAGCATTGGAGCATTTGCCCCTTAAATCATTCCTACTTCACAAACCTCCCAATATCAACCTCCTTATCCAGCTCCTTTCCCTTCAATAAATAATCGACAAACTCCTCAGATAACAACGGTGCAATCATATATCCCTTTGCCCCCAGGCCATTAAAAACATGATAGTAAGGATGTTCAGCGTGGGTTCCTAAAGTAGGTCTTCTGTCTTTTACTGTTGGGCGAATACCCGCAATTTGTTCAACCACTTTAACCTTCTCTTCTGTGATATAAGAAAGGTTTTCAAGGATGATATTTTTAGCATCTTCCGTAATGTTAGTCGTAGTATTATGCCACTCATAAGTAGAACCGACCTTAAACTGCTTATTTCCTCTCGGGAGAATGAAACACTTTCTATTTAAAGATACGTCTTCGGGAATTTCTTCAGAAGAAATCGTTAAAACCTGCCCTTTTGTTGGGTCGATAGGAAGGTCTTTGAAAAATGGGTTGTCTTTGTTGAGGTAACCTTGACAGAAAATCACTCCGTCATAGGAAACACCTTTGTACGATGAGTTGTGGAGCTTTGCAAAGTCAAACTCTTCGTTAACAATGCTTCCTTTTTCTTTAATATAATTACTTGCTGATTTATATAGAACGTCAACATCAACAAAATAACTTTCTTTCACTCTTCCCGAACCAAAAGGATTTTTTGCGGCAGAATAATCGTAATCACTTTGATCAACAAGCGTCATATAATCACTAAAATCATCTCGTTTTTCTTTCTTTAGCCAGAATTCTCGCTCTTGTTCAGAAGAAAATAACCTTCGAATAGGAACTGCGTGAAAAAAAGAAGAATTTGTTTCTTTTTCAAGGTTTTTATAGAACGATTTGAGGTAAGGCATAAACTCATCTACCCGCCAACTTTTTGTCATTCTCCGAAAGACTAAAGGGTTAATCATCCCCACCGCAACACGCGAACTGTGGTTGATTTGATTGTCAATAAGCGTCACGTCACAACCTCTTTTTAACAGTTGCAAACTCACACAGACCCCAGACAGACCTGCCCCCACGACTAGCATTGATTTTTTATTATTCATAATTCATTTAGAAACGCCCGTTCCTTGCTTTTAGATAATTAGAAAGTTAGATACGGACTTACGTCCTTTAGAAAAGTAAAATTCTGTAATCATATTCTTCTTTATTTTTATTACCAGTTAAAAGTAAAAGTTTTATTATCATAACTCATAACTCATAACTCATAACTCATAACTCATAACTCATAACTCATAACTCATAACTCATAACTCAAACAAGTATCTACGTCCTCCTCCTTCACTTCGCAATCGCTAAAGTAACAACACTTATCATAATCTCCGGATGAACCTTACGAATGGCATTAATCATCGCTTCAATTGTTGACCCAGTTGTAATAACATCATCCACAATAATGGCATGCTTGTAATTTTTGAGGCTATTTTTTATTTTAAATATTTCACTTACGTTTTCCCATCGTTGAAAACGCGACTTCTTTGTTTGGGTTTCATTGTGTTTTGTTCTAACAATCGTTTTTAAATCTAGCTTTCTTTCAAAGGTTTCGCAAATTCCAATTGCCAAAGCATCACTTTGGTTGTATCCTCTAATGAATTTTTTCTTTTGGTGCAAGGGAACGGGAAAAACGACATCAACAGATTCCAAAGCTTTTATTTTTACAAGGTTGAGCCCTATTTCCTTTCCAAAATGAACGCCCAACTGCTGATTGTCTTTATATTTTAGCGAAAAAAGAAGGTTTTGAGAGGTTTTGTTCTTCTCAAAGAAAAAATGAGCATACGTTTTCTCTATTTCCGTTCTTCCCCAAAACAATTTATCCATCGAACTTGCTTCTTGATACAAATGAAAATTGGTCGGGGAAATGTTTTCATTGCAAAAAGTGCAGGTATAGTTTTCAGAAAATGAAAGTTCATTCTCACAAACCAAACATTGATTTGGATAAACTAAATGAAGAAAATCATTCACAATTCGCATAGAAAATAAAAGTACAACAAATAAATTTGAGAAAAAACTAAACCGTTTTATTTTAAATTCTATTCTGAAAGATAGACCAACAAACAGTTTTACATTCTATCCACAAAACATTGTTTACAACAATCGAATTAGGAAGGTAAAGAAACCTTAATTATGGGTTATTTTTATAGAACCAAATTTAAACACTTGATGCTAAAGGCGCTAAGACCAAATAGGGTTTTTTATCGATAAATTAGGTCACAATGAGTGTGAATATCTTTTTACCGATTGTTGATAAACTAAAAAGGTTGAGCGCCAAAGGGATTGAGTGTGCAAATGTTAATAACATCAATAAATTGTGAATTTCTTTAGTTGGTAAATGAAAGAATTATGACAATTTTTGTATGCCTCTAAGGCGGAAATCATACGCATTACCTGCATCGGATTTTAACTAGAGGAAATAACACCTTTTTGGAGTAAAAAAACAAAAAAAACGACTTTTTTGTGTAGGAATATATTCGCTAAAAACTAAAAATGATGGAACAAGAAGAACCAATATTAAAAGAAAACAAGAGCAGATTTGTATTGTTTCCAATTATCCATGATGACCTTTGGAAAGCGTATAAAACGCAAGAAGCATCTATTTGGACAGCGGAAGAGCTAGATCTTTCTCAAGACATATATGACTGGGCAGAGAAATTGAATGATGACGAACGTTTCTTTATAGAACACGTTTTGGCATTCTTTGCAGCATCTGACGGAATTGTCAATGAGAACATCGCCGAAAACTTTTTGAAAGAAGTGCAATACACAGAAGCAAAGTTCTTCTACGGTTTTCAAATCATGATGGAGAATATTCACTCAGAAACCTATTCTTTGTTAATAGACACTTACATCAAAGACGACAAAAGAAAAACTTATCTTTTCAACGCTCTAGAAACGTTTCCTCCGGTTAAGAAAAAAGCAGAATGGGCATTAGATTGGATTGACAATGGTTCTTTTGCAGAAAGATTAATTGCTTTTGCAGCCGTTGAAGGAATTTTCTTCTCAGGTTCTTTTTGCTCGATTTTTTGGTTGAAGAAAAGAGGTCTTATGCCAGGGCTAACCTTCTCCAATGAGTTAATTTCTCGTGACGAAGGAATGCACATGGAATTTGCCGTGTTACTTTACAATGACCACCTCGTTAATAAGTTACCGAAAGAGAAAGTACAAGAAATAATTACCGTTGCCGTAGATATCGAAAAAGAATTTATTCTGGAATCATTACCCGTGAGGTTAATCGGAATGAATTCAGACTTAATGTCTCAATACATCGAATTTGTTGCAGATAGATTGTTGACAGAATTAGGAAACGAGAAAGTTTACAACGCAACCAACCCGTTCGACTTTATGGACATGATTAACCTCCAAGGAAAAACGAATTTCTTCGAAAAAAGAGTAGGAGAATACCAAAAAGCAGGCGTTTTAAACAACGACGGCAACACAACATTTACAATTGACGAAGAATTTTAATAAAAAGCATTTATAAAACCAAAAAAACAACCAAGCGCCCATGTATGTAGAAAAAAGAGACGGAAGAAAAGAGGCTGTGAAATTTGACAAAATCACAGCGAGAATAGTAAAAATGTGTTATGGTTTGGACCCGCTAGTCTCTCCAGAGGCGGTTGCAATGAAAGTAATTGAAGGTTTGTTTGATGGAGTTACAACAACTCAACTGGACAACCTTGCAGCAGAAGTAGCAGCTGCAAAAACAATAGATCATCCAGATTATGCATTGTTGGCATCTAGAATCTCTGTGTCTAACTTACACAAAGAAACTAAAAAAGTGTTTTCTGAAGTGATGACTGATTTATACACGTACATCGATCCAAAAACAGGAGAGAATGCAGCGTTATTGTCAGACGAGGTGTACAACATTATTAAAGAGAATAAAGAACGATTAGATTCTAGCATCATTTATGACAGAGATTTTAGATACGATTATTTTGGTTTTAAAACGTTGACGCGCTCGTATCTTTTAAAGTTAAAAGGCATGATTGCTGAACGTCCGCAACAAATGTTGATGAGAGTTTCTATCGGGATTCATAAAAACGACATTGATTCTGCTATTAAAACCTATAACTTAATGTCAGAAGGTTGGTTTACACATGCAACACCAACTTTATTTAATTCTGGAACACCAAAACCACAAATGTCGTCTTGTTTCTTGTTAACAATGAAAGAAGACAGCATTGAAGGAATTTATGACACGCTAAAATCATGTGCGCAAATTTCACAATCTGCTGGCGGAATTGGACTTGCTTTGCATGATATTCGTGCAAAAGGAGCATACATCAAAGGAACAAATGGAGAGTCCAACGGAATTGTTCCAATGTTGCGCGTGTTTAACGACACTGCTCGCTACGTTGATCAAGGCGGCGGAAAACGTAAAGGTTCTTTTGCCATGTACATCGAACCTTGGCATGCAGATGTTTTTGACTTCTTAGATTTGAAGAAAAATCACGGAAAAGAAGAACAAAGAGCAAGAGATTTATTCTACGCTTTGTGGATTCCAGATTTATTCATGAAACGAGTGAAAGAAAACGGCGAGTGGACCCTAATGTGTCCGCACGAATGTCCAGGTCTTTCTGAAAAACACAGTGAAGAATTTGAAGAATTGTATTTAAAATACGAATCCGAAGGAAAAGGTCGTAGAACGATAAAAGCACAAGATTTATGGTTTAAAATACTAGAGTCGCAAATCGAAACTGGAACACCTTATATGTTGTACAAAGATGCTGCAAATGCAAAATCAAATCAACAGAATTTAGGGGTAATCAAGTCGTCAAACTTGTGTACAGAAATTATTGAATACACAGCTCCAGATGAAATTGCGGTTTGTAACCTAGCGTCTTTAGCATTGCCAAAATACATTACGGCAGAAAAAACATTCGATCACGATAAGTTATTTGAAGTGACTTACCAAGCAACGATGAATTTGAACAGAATTATTGACGGAAACTACTACCCAGTAGAGGAAGCAAGAAATTCTAACATGCGTCACCGCCCAATTGGACTAGGTGTTCAAGGATTGGCAGACACATTCATTCTTTTAGACTTGCCTTTCGAATGCGAAGAAGCAAGAGCATTGAACAGAGAAATTTTTGAGACGATTTATTACGCATCAATGACGGCTTCTAAAGACTTGGCAAAAGTTGATGGTCCTTACGAAACAATCGAAGGTTCTCCAGTGTCAAAAGGAGTTTTCCAGTTTGATATGTGGGGCGTTACACCATCTGACAGATGGGAGTGGGACGTGTTGAAAGAAGAAGTAAAAGAGCACGGAGTGAGAAATTCTTTACTGCTTGCACCGATGCCAACAGCTTCTACGGCACAAATTCTTGGAAACAACGAATGTTTTGAGCCGTACACGTCTAACATTTATACGAGAAGAGTTCTTTCAGGAGAATTTATCATTGTCAACAAGCATTTATTGAAAGACTTGGTCAAAGAAAATTTGTGGAACAAGTCTGTGCGTCAAAAAATAATGATTGCCAATGGATCTATTCAGAATATTGATGAAATTCCAGCAAGAATTAAAGAATTGTACAAAACAGCATGGGAAATTTCTCAAAAAGCAATCATTGATCTAGCAGCAGATAGAGGAGCATTCATTTGCCAATCTCAGTCATTGAATATCTTCATGGAGAATGCAAACTTTGGAAAATTGACCTCGATGCACTTCTACGGATGGGAAAAAGGACTAAAAACAGGAATGTATTACCTGAGAACGAAAGCGGCAACAGATGCAATTAAGTTCACAATAGACAAGTCTGAAATACAAGAGCCAACAGCAAAATCCATTGAAGAAGCACAAGCAGAAGTTGCCTGCTCTATCGACAGCGGAGACGACTGTGAAATGTGTTCAGGATAGAAAGAGAGCATTTGCTAAGAATGAAATAGGATAAAAAACGAAAAGCTCTCATCAATTGGGAGCTTTTTGTTTTTATGATTTAATAACAATGCGAATGTCTTTTGTTTGTGAAAAAAAGAACAATTTAGCATCACAATTAATAAAAGAAGCAAATATGAGAGGACTAAAAAGAAGCATTTTTGTAGCAATAATGTTTGTTGGCATAACAGCAATAGGACAAACAACGAATAACATCAATAATCAACCAAATATTGAGGTTACTGGTTTCGCAGAAAAAGAAATTGTACCCGATGAGATTTATATCACGATAAACATTAGCGAAAGGTATGATGGCAAAGAGAAAATTACCATTGAAACGCAAGAAAAGGACTTAAAAGACGCTTTGGAAAAGGCAGGAGTAAATATTGAAGACTTTTACTTATCAGACGCAAGTTCTAATTATATTAAATATAAATGGACGAAGAAAGACGTATTATCAGAGAGTGAGTATGTTTTAAAAGTCGGCGACGCGGCAACTGTAGGTAAAGTTTTCAAACAACTAAACGACCTAAAAATAAGAAATGCCTACGTTTCTAAAGTGACCCATTCTAAAATCAAAGAATTTGAAAAAGAGCTTAGAATTTTAGCTATGAAGGAAGCAAAAGCTAAGGCAGATTATCTGCTGAACGCAATAGGAGAAGAAACAGGCAAGGCACTAGAGGTTAACGAGATTAATAATATTCAAAACAGGGGTATTCTTGATTCTCAGACCAGAAATGATTTTAACACGAACTATTATATGGCTGAAACAAGACTAATCGTGGATTTAGAGAAAAGCATCCAATTCAAAAAAATAGTGATAAAGTCAACGATTTATATAAAGTTTGCCATAAAATAAGAACCATAAAAAAGAAAAAATGATTAAAAGAATGATAATTATGTTTGTTTTTGCCATCTGCACGGCGGCAACATCCAACGCTCAACTTTCAAAGGTTGAGGTAGATACCTTTTTAAGCGCTCATTCACCCAAAGATGTCCAGCGAGTATCTGTAATTAGTTACACAGGCTACAAGAAAACAAAACTCATGAGAAACGGAGATGTTTTTGAAGCAGAAACCACTGTTATTACAGCCCTAGAAAACAGCATTCACATCAAAGACGGAACAGGAAAGGAGATGTACATTCCCTATGTTAAAATAAAAGCATTGAGTTTTCAACCAGAGAATAAAAACAAGTACTCGATGATAAGGGTGGATATTTGATGGGAGAACTATGGTGAAACAAATGAAGGTAATATTGTTACTATTGATAATAAGTTTTATTTTTAGTTGCTCCTCCGACTCAGAATCAAGGGTTATATATGAAGAGAGTTTCAATATATATGATTTAGAAGAAGACCCTCCAGCAGATTCTGCTTTTATTAATAGATATATACGTTCTTTAGAAATAACGAGCAACTTATACCAGATAGAAGATTCAACACTTACAAATGAACACATGATTGTTTCCTCATCAGAAAATGACCTAGAGAGGACTTTAAATTTTGAATTTCTGTCAATTTCAGATACAACTAGGTTTTCAATACTTAACACTTTAGTGGAGTTTAAAGATTATGAAGATGTTGGGACTGGCTGGGCTTTAGGAGAGACAATATTTTGGGCAAGCGTACACTCAGAAACAAGGAACAAAGAAAAGTATCTAATTTATAGGAGCGCAAATCACTACCCAGTTGGAGATGAATCTGAATATTCAGAGGTTGAATTGATAGAAGGAACCTTTTTAGTAAGCTATCATATTAAATGGAACAGGTTGATTGTTCATTTTGACCAACTAATTGAGGAAGGCAAGAAAGCAGAATTGCTAGAGCAATTTAAAAGAAGCTTTGAAGATATAAAAAATGCTTTTTATGAGTAGGTCAGCAAAGTGCTTTTTAATTGCGTTTATTTTTCTAACCCTTCAAAGTTGTTCTTCAGAAACAATAGAAGAAGCAACAGAAGCTACTAGTACCCCTGTTGACACAGCTCAAATTTTAAACCGAATTTCTTTTTATGAATACCAAATTAGAGAGAATCAGATTTCTTTAAGGTTAGAAAAGGAGTTAGATAGTTTAAAAAGATTAATAAACTATGCTGAAAGAACAAATGTTGTTGAAGTCATACCTGTGTTTGATATAGAGATTAAAGATTTTGCGGATAGTGTTATTGATAGGTTAATTTACGACAGATATACAAAAGACAGTATCAACATTTCATTTATAAGATGGGACAACGATGAAGAAGACAGCCTAATTCACATTTCAATTGGCTTAAATTTAGAGTATAGATTTCAGACGAACGAAAATATATACATCGACATAGTCAATAAAAAAGTGTTTGAATTAGACCCATTAATTGATAGCTTAATATTATTGGACTATTAGTTTTGCGCTTAAAACAAATGAAAAGCAACCCCAATTTCTACCAAAGGATAAAAACCATTATTCACTCTATTCAATAAGTCTCTTCCAACACCAGATTGGAGATAAAACTCGGACATAAAGTTGAGATTTATTCAATTTAATGTAAATTTACAAAAACAACAAACATGCTCGGACTTCAACTTCCAACCGACCCTCGCTGGGTAGAATTAGTAAAAGGAAACATCTCAGAAATTCTCACTGACCATGCTTGGTGTGAACAAAAAGCAGCAACCAATGCTATTTCTATCGTCGTTCACAATTCAGAGAATGAAGAATTGGTCACAGACATGCTTGCCTTGGCAAAAGAAGAACTCGAACACTTCGAAATGGTGCACAACATCATCAAAGAGAGAGGTTTTATTTTGGGAAGAGAAAGAAAAGACAGTTACGTCAACGAATTGGCAAAGTTTATGGTCAAAGGCAGAGGACGAAAATTCTCACTTGTTGACAGGTTGTTATTCTCCGCAATGATAGAAGCAAGAAGTTGCGAGCGATTTAAAGTTCTTTCAGACAACATTGACGATGAGTTTTTGGCAGAATTCTACCGAGACTTAATGATTAGCGAGGCGGGGCATTACACGATGTTTTTACGCCATGCGAAAGAGGTAAGTTCAGAAATTGATGTGGACAAGCGCTGGAAAGAATGGTTAGAATATGAAGCAGAAGTGATTCAGAACTATGGGAAGGACGAGACGGTGCATGGGTAAGGAGTTTTGCACCTCGATAAACTTCGGCAACCAAGCAAGAGTAATGAGAGCCGAGAGAGAAAACAAACTACTCCGACTTCTTTTCGAGTTCTCCAGACACAACTTCTAATTCCTTAAAAAAATCTTTACCAAACGCTCTGATTAACGGCTCTTTCAAAAACTGAAAAACGGGAACACCCAATTTTTCTCCCAAAGAACAGGCGTCAGAGCAGATGCTCCAAACGTCATAGTTTAGGGCTGTAAACTCCTCGAATTGCTTCACTCGAATGGGATATAAATGACACGAAATAGGTTTTTTAAAATCAGATTTACCTTCTAAATGAGCTTTTTCAACGGCACATTTGGTAATTCCGTTTTCATCAAAATAAACGAAAGCACATTCTGCATCATTCACCAAAGAAGTTACGGGTTCGTTGTCTTGGTCCATGTAAAAGACACCTTGTTCTTCAATAATATCCAAACCTTCTTTTCTCATATAAGGTTTAATAACATCGAGTGTTTCTTCTAAAATATCAACCTCTTCTAGAGTCAACGGAGCCCCTGCATCTCCCTCTATACAACAAGCTCCTTTGCATGCGGATAAATCACAGACGAACTTTCGCTCAAAAATTTGCGTGGAGACTATTTTATCATCAATTTCGATTAGCATGGCTAAAGTTTTTACAAATGTCCGAAATGAAATCGACATGGAAGGGAAAAAGGAATAATTTCGCTTAAAACCTTCCTTATTTGGGAATGCAAAAAGGCATGACTAATGGGCTCTTTTTTGCTTCTAAAGTGTCAAAAAAACAAACGCATGAACAAAATCAGCTCTTCTCAAAAAACATCCAAATTACCCGATTTTTCGCAAAATTCAATTGAATTTTGCGAAAAATCGACTATTTTAACAAAAACGGGAGAGGCTAACCATTCTAAAAAAGGTTAGTTTTTCTTTAACAAAGTTTAATGTGTTTTCCCGCGCATCATTTTTAGAATGAAAGGAGCGAATTGAAAAGCGTGAATACTTTTGAAAGACTGGAACGGTAGAGGAAGTATCGTCAAAAGTATCGCTTTTCAAGAGTGGAATGAAGTGAGGAAAATGCAGCGCTAGATTTTTTTGCGAACTTTTTTTATCAATAAGAATCTTGTGAGAGCAAGATGAAGACCAAACGACAGTGAAGGGATAAAAAGTGGATGAATGGACAACTAAAATGTAACGCTTACTTTTGAATAGATTATACCTAATTAGATAATGTTTTAATAGTGTTTACCTGAAGTTTCCCTCCAATCATTGCCCTTTTTAAAAAAAACAGTATATTTGCACCGTGTTTAACATTAAAACGCATGATTGAGGGGACGGATAGTCCCCTCTTTTTATAACGGATGATTAGTAAAAAGAAAGTTGCAGGATTGATTTATGACCGTATCGAAGAACTCGATAACGGACTGTTTGTTGTTAGTTTAATTATAACGACAGGCAATAAAATCAATGTAGAATTAGACAAACACGAAGGTGGTGTATCTGTGAAAGACTGCATGTCTGTTTCTCGTAATATTGAGCACAATTTAGACCGAGAACAAGAAGATTTTGAACTACATGTCTCGTCTGCAGGTTTGGATAAAGGATTGAGGGTCTATGCTCAATACCAAAAAAATGTAGGAAGAGATGTTGTTGTGAAAACAAATGATGATGGAAAGGTTGAAGGGAAGATGATAGAGGCGACACCGGATCAAATTACTGTTCAAACAACACGAAAAGAAAGAATAGAAGGAAAAAAGAAAAAGCAAGTGATTATTGAAGACATTGTGATTTCTATGGACAAAGTAAAAGAAACAAAAATTGTTATTTCATTTAAATAAAGTATATGGATAGTTTAGAATTAATTGACTCGTTTTCGGAATTTAAAGACCTGAAAAACATTGACAAAACAACAATGCAGTCAATTTTGGAAGATGTCTTCCGAGCAATGTTAAAGAAAAAATTTAACACCGATGAGCACATTGATGTGATTGTGAATATTGACAAAGGAGATGTTCAAATTTTCTTAAACAAAGAGATTGTTGATGATGGAGAAGTGGAGGATGTAAATACAGAAATTGCGTATTCTGATGCCATTAAAGTAGAACCAGATTTCGAAATTGGTGAGGAAGTAACGGAAGAATTCAAATTTGGTGATTTCGGAAGAAGAAACGTACTCTCATTGAGACAAAATCTAATTTCTCGCATCATGGAGTTAGAAAAAGACAACCTTTATAAAATCTACAAAGAAAAAATTGGAGATATTATCACCGGAGAAGTTTACCAAGTTTGGAAGAAAGAAATTTTGGTGCTAGATGATGAAGGGAATGAGTTATTATTGCCGAAATCGGAACAAATTCCTTCTGATTATTTCAAAAAAGGAGAATCACTGAGAGCAGTTGTTGCAAAAGTTGACATGAGAAACAGTACACCTGTGATTATCTTGTCTAGAGCAGCTCCAGAATTTTTGGAAAGGTTATTTGAATTAGAAGTTCCAGAAGTTTTTGACGGTTTAATTACCATCAAAAAAATTGTTCGTGAACCAGGAGAAAGAGCAAAAGTGGCTGTTGAATCTTACGATGATAGAGTTGATCCAGTTGGAGCTTGTGTCGGAATGAAAGGCTCAAGAATTCATGGAATTGTGCGTGAATTGAGAAATGAGAACATTGATGTTATCAATTTCACCAACAATCCGCAGTTGTTTATTCAACGAGCACTGTCTCCGGCAAAAATCACAAGCATCGAAATTGATGAAGAAGAAAAAAGAGCAAAGGTTTACTTAAAACCAGATCAAGTTTCTTTAGCAATCGGTCGTGGAGGGCATAACATCAAATTAGGAGGAAAACTAACAGGATACGAATTAGACGTTTACCGCGAGGGAGAAGTTGACGTTGAAGATGTTGATTTAGAAGAATTTGCAGATGAAATCGACAGCTGGATATTAGATGAGTTGAAAGCAGTAGGATGCGATACGGCAAAATCTGTATTGGATATTGGAGCGGAAGATTTAGTAAAAAGAACAGACCTCGAAGAGGAAACAATAGCTGAAGTATTTAAAGTTCTGCAAGCAGAGTTTGAATAAATCAGATACAAAAGAGTATATTTAGAACTTAGAATGGAGGCTCGTTCCCATTCTAAGTTGAAATTTAAAGGACGAAAAGTTTTATGGCGAAGCCAATTAGATTAGGAAAAGCAGCAGGAGAATTAAACGTAGGAATGACTACGCTTGTTGAGTTTCTAGACAGTAAAGGAGTGAAAATTGATGCAAGTCCGAACACGAAACTTGCGCCAGATCAATATGCCATGTTGCGTGTTGAGTTTGCTGAGGACCAAAGTCAGAAAGAACTTTCTCAACAAACAGCCGCTCCTAAAGAAAAGAAAGAAACGATTTCTATTCGTGATACTGAGGAGAAAGCTGTTGAAGCTGAGCCAGTAGAAGAGCCAATAGCAAAAGTAGAGGTTGAAAAACAGGCTCCGGTTGTAAAAGAAACATCGACAGATGCAGCAACGGAAGAAAAAGCAACTCCGACAGGTTCAAAATTACAGGTTGTAGGAACAATTGATTTGGATAAAATCAATCAAAAAACGCGCCCAGACAAGAAAAAACACGTTAAGGAAGACTCTTCGACAAAGAAAAAAGATATTTCGGAAAGCTCAGCAACCCAGCCTAAAAAAGAAGAAGTAAAAGCAAAATCTCCAGACGTTGCCGCTTCAGTAAGCTCCCCAGCTGTTCCAAAAACAGAAAAAAAGCCAGAACCGAAAAAAGAAATAGAAACAGTTCGAGTTGAGCGAAAAAAACTAACAGGACCTAATATCGTTGGTAAAATAGTATTGCCTGTTGAGAAACCAAGAACTTCAGGTGGCGGAAACGCCGAAAAACGCAAGCGGAAACGCGTGCGCAAGGTGGACGTGAATAAAGCACAAAACCAACAGCAAAGAGGTGGAGGTAAACCAGGATTCAAGCCAGGATTTAAAAAAGGACCAAGAACTCCAAAACCTGAAATTACCGAGGCGGACATACAAAAAGAAATTAAAGACACACTTGCTCGTTTGTCGGGCAAAGGAGGGAAATCCAAAGGCGCGAAAAACAGAAAAACAAAACGTGAAAACGTTGCGCAAAAAAGAATGGAAGAGGAAGCATTTGCTGAACTCGACGAAAAAACATTAAAATTAACAGAGTTTGTATCTGTTTCTGAATTGGCAACAATGATGAATACAGGTTCAACAGACGTTATTTCTGCTTGCATGTCCTTAGGCATTTTCGTTTCTATTAATCAACGTTTAGACGCGGAAACAATTCAAGTAATTGCAGAAGATTTCGGTTACGACATTGAGTTTGTAAGTGCAGAAGTACAAGACGCAATTCCAGAAATTGAAGACAAAGAGGAAGATTTGGTTCCTAGACCGCCAATTATTACAGTTATGGGTCACGTTGATCACGGTAAAACATCTTTATTGGATAGAATTCGTGATGCAAACGTAACAGAAGGCGAAGCGGGCGGAATTACTCAGCACATTGGTGCATACAGCGTAACTTTGAAGGATGGCAAACAAATGACATTCTTAGATACACCAGGTCACGAAGCCTTTACGGCAATGCGTGCTCGTGGCGCACAAGTCACTGATGTCGCCGTAATTATTGTGGCAGCAGATGACGACGTAATGCCTCAAACGAAAGAAGCAATTGCTCACGCGCAAGCAGCGGAAGTGCCTATGGTTTTTGCCATCAATAAGATTGACAAACCAGGCGCAAATCCAGATAAAATCAAAGAACAACTTTCTACCATGAACATCTTGGTGGAAGAATGGGGAGGGAAGTTCCAATGTCAAGAAATTTCTGCAAAACAGAACTTAAACATTGATGAATTACTCGAAAAAATAGCTTTAGAAGCGGAATTGTTGGAATTAAAAGCAAACCCGAACAGAAATGCTGTTGGAACGGTGATAGAATCTTCTTTGGATAAAGGAAAAGGTTATGTAACCAATATGCTTATAGAAACAGGAACCTTGAAAATTGGAGATGTTGTTTTGGTCGGAAGAAATTCTGGTAAAATTAAAGCAATGCACGATGAACACGGTGAAACAGTAAAAGAAGCCGGGCCAGCAAAACCCGTTTCTGTTCTTGGAATCAATGGAGCGCCTTCTGCGGGAGACAAGTTCCACGTGATGGAAGATGAAAAAGAAGCGAAATCTATCGCATCGAAAAGAGAGCAATTGTATCGTGAGCAAGGTTTACGTACAACGAAACACATTACATTGGATGAGATCGGTCGTCGTTTAGCAATTGGCAATTTCAAAGAATTAAACTTGATTGTGAAAGGGGATGTGGATGGTTCTATCGAAGCATTATCGGATTCATTATTACAACTTTCCACAGAAGAAATTCAATTAAACATCGTGCACAAGGGAGTTGGAGCAATTTCTGAAGCCGATGTGAATTTAGCATCTGCATCAGAAGCAATTATCATTGGTTTCCAAGTGAGACCTTCGGTGGCAGCAAGAAGAATGGCAGAAGAAGAACAAATAGACATTCGTTTATACTCTGTTATCTACAAGGCAATTGATGAAATCAAAGCGGCGATGGAAGGAATGCTTTCTCCAGATATCGAAGAGAAAATTGTCGGTACAGCAGAAATTCGTGAAACCTTTAACATCACGAAAGTGGGTACAATTGCAGGTTGCTTCGTAACAAGCGGTACTATTTTCCGTAATTCTATGATTAGAATTATACGTGATGGAATTGTCGTTCACACTGGAACACTCGGTTCATTGAAACGATTCAAAGACGATGTGAAAGAAGTGAAAAACAACTACGAATGCGGATTAAATGTCGAGAAATACAACGACATTAAAGAAGGTGACATCGTAGAAGCTTATGAAGAGGTAGAAATAGCAAGAAAATTGAAATAATAAATTAAAAGTTAAAAGAATGATATTAGGTATATTTGGTCCATGGCAAGTTATAGCAATCTTAGTGGTTGTACTTCTCTTATTTGGCGGAAAGAAAATTCCAGAATTAATGAAAGGGCTTGGTAAAGGGGTGAAAGAATTTAAAGATGCTTCTGCAAAACCAGAAGAGAAAAAAGATTCTGAAGACGCATCTGCCGACAAAGCAGACAAAAAATAATACGACAACAATGTTGCAAACGTATGCTGATGTAAGAAAAGCAATTTCTTCAGGCGATACAGTAATGAGTATCCTCGAAGGATACCTCGACGCAATAAAAAAGAACACGCATCTCAATATTTTTTTAGAAGTTTTTGAAGAATCCGCAAGGGCTCAGGCGCTATTGGTTGACGAAAAAATCAAAGCGGGAACTGCTGGAAAACTGGCAGGAATGGTAATCGGAATCAAAGACAACCTTTGCTATGCCAATCATAAACTATCAGCAGCATCCAAAATTCTCGAAGGCTTCGAATCCCTCTATACAGGAACAGCCGTTGAACGATTAATCAACGAAGATGCAATCATCATAGGACGCCTCAATTGCGATGAATTTGCAATGGGAAGTTCCAATGAAAACTCTGCTTTTGGACCTGTTTTAAACCCAATTAACAACAAAAAAGTACCGGGAGGTTCTTCGGGTGGTTCAGCGTCTGCAGTTGTTGCAAACCTCTGCACGGCAGCACTAGGAAGCGATACAGGAGGATCTATAAGACAGCCTGCGAGTTTTACAGGCACCATTGGACTGAAACCAACCTATGGAAGAATCAGTCGTCACGGCTTGATTGCCTACGCTTCTTCTTTCGACCAAATCGGACCGTTTACGAACAACATTGACGATGCCGCATTGCTTCTTGAAGTAATGGCGGGCGAAGATGAATTTGACGGCACCGTTTCTTCTAAAAAAGTGGATGATTATTCTGCAGAAGAAGAATTGAAGAACCTAAAAGTGGCAGTCATCAAAGAAAGTTTTGATACCGATGGTTTGGATGCAGAAATCAAAAAGACATTGCAAAAAACAATAGACGGACTAAAAGCACAAGGCCACCAAGTGGATGAGGTTTCTTTTCCCTACTTAGATTACATGGTGCCGACTTATTATGTTCTCACAACGGCAGAAGCATCCTCTAATCTTTCTCGTTTTGACGGTGTTCATTACGGTTACCGGAGTGAGAATGCAAATGGAGTAGAGGATACCTATAAAAAGTCGAGAAGTGAGGCTTTTGGACCAGAAGTGCAACGCAGAATTATGGCGGGAACATTCGTTCTTTCTCACGGCTATTACGATGCCTATTACACAAAAGGACAGAAAGTAAGAAGGGTGTTGCAAGATAAAACCAACGAAATTTTTAAAGATTACGATGTGATTTTATTGCCAACGACACCCACCACTGCTTTTGATTTAGATGCTGTAAAAGACCCCATTGCGATGTATTTGCAAGATATTTACACCGTACACGCAAATTTAACCGGAAATCCAGCTATTTCTTTACCTTTAGGTAAGCATAGTAATGGCATGCCGTTCGGTATTCAAGTGATTGCGGATCATTTTGAAGAAAAAAAGATGTTGAATTTTTCACGATTGTTGGAAAAAATAGAACTGAATTGATGAAGATAATAGGAATACTAATTGTTTTATTGTGGTCGGTAAACGCACTGGCGCAACCTGCTTACAGCTGGACAAAAGAAGACAGCCTGAAAGGGGAGCAAATGATAAAAACAATCGAGCAAAGTCTTGATTATTTCTATGCAGAATATTCTCCAGAAGGCGATTATGACTCCATTATTGAAGCTTTGAACTATGAAAAAGACTCCATTCCAGAGTTTTCTGACGAAGTTTACTGTGAGCGCTTGGAAATAATGAATGAAATGAGTCCTTTTCATTTGGATTGTAACGAAACAACGCTTTCTACCATTAAATTCTTTACCAGAAGAAGAAGAGGTTTTGCAAGAGTCGTTTTGGGAAGATCAAAGTTGTATTTCGATATGTTTGAAGCAAAATTGGCAGAACACAACCTCCCGATTGAGTTAAAATACCTCGCGGTTATCGAAAGTGGATTGCGCCCTCAGGTAAAATCTCGTGCTGGAGCATTGGGTCTTTGGCAATTTATGTATGCAACGGGGAGAATGTACGGATTGAAAGAAAATTCTTACATCGACCAAAGAATGGACCCGGCATTGGCAACAGATGCCGCTTGTCGTTACCTTAAAAAACTGTACGAAATTTACAACGATTGGAACCTTGCTTTGGCGGCTTACAACGCAGGACCTGGAAACGTAAACAAGGCAATTCGTCGCTCTGGAAACAAGTTGACTTACTGGGAAGTTCGACCTTTCTTGCCGAGAGAAACACAAGGATATGTTCCTAATTTTATTGCTGCCGCGTACTTGTTAACCTATCATGCAGAACACAATATCATCCCGAAAGAAGCAAAAATTCGCTATCCACAATTAGATACGATTTGCCTGTCAAAAGGGGTGCATTTTTCGACAATTTCTAAACTTCTATCAATGGAAGAAGAAGAAATAGAGCGCTTAAATCCTATTTATAAGAAGAATTACATACCGAAAACACAGCCGAATCAGTGCATTTCTTTGCCTTTGCAGAAAGTGGGAGAGTTAGTCACTTTGGAAGACAGTTTATACGCTATGGAAGCGTCGGGCTATGTAAAAGAAAGACCAAAACAGACAAATTCTAACAGCACAAAACCCAAAACAACGGTTGCGGGATCTTATACTTATCACAAAGTGAGGTCAGGAGAAACACTCGGAACGATCGCAGGCAAGTACAGAACAACTGTTTCTACGATTCAGAGAATGAATGGCTTGCGTTCTACTAAAATATATGTGGGGCAACGTCTAAAAGTAAAAAAAGGCAAGACGACAACAACTTATAAGCCTAAAACAACGACTTCTGGCACCAAAAAATACTATTCTGTAAGAAAAGGAGACACTTTTGGAAAAATTGCCCAACGCTACAGAATGTCGCAGTCTCAATTGAAGCGTTTGAACCCAAGAATCAATATTAGCAGGTTGAGCATTGGTCAAAAAATAAGGGTGAAGTAAGTCTTGCCTACTTTTCTAATAGGCTCGATTTTTGTTGAAAGAATATTCTATCCGAAAAGTTGCGGGTTTTAACGAAACAAAACACGATGAAAATAATTAGTTTACTAGCACTATCAATAACACTTTTATTCACTTTTACAAAATGTGAGTCCGGCAGAAAATTATCTACAGGAATGAGTGTAACTGGAAAAGTAGGAGAAATATTAGTCGTCTGCGAAACGGGGGTATGGAATTCTAAAATACAAGACGCACTAGACTCTGGATTGGTGCAATACATTCTTCCGTATTTGCCAGATGTTCCTACTTTTCAATTAACACATAGAACCCCAAAACACTTTACAGAAGGAATTAAACGGTTTCGAAACACATTGTTTTTAGAAATTGACCCTAATTATACGGGAGAAAATGGCAAAATTGAAAAAAGAATAGACGTTTGGGCAAGAGGGCAAGTTGTGATAGACATTACGGCAAAAGATTATGATCAGTTATTAGAAACCTGCAAAAGAGGGCTCCCAAATGTGCACAAAGAGTTTGACGATGTCTCTTGGAGAAGGTTGATGAAGAATTTTTCTGTGAGTAAAAACACCAACCTAAAGAAGGATATAAAAGATAATTTTGGAATCGATTTGGCGTTGCCTTCTCGCTCTAAATTAGTGACCAGCAGAAAGAATTTTTACCGAATTGAGTTTCCAGCGGCTTCTCGGCCGATAGAATTCATCGGAGCAGGTGGTTCGGAAGATGTCGGAGCGATATTTTCTGGAATAATGATTTATCAATACGATTATACAGACTCTTCTGAATTCGCCTTCGACCCTTTTTTAGCGGCGAGAGACACCATGCTTAAATACAACGTTCCTTCGGAGGTTGAGGGCATGTATATGGGCACGCAATACAACGAAGTCGTTTACCCAGAAGGAAATGATATTACAACCGTCAGTGGTCTCAATGGCTACGAAATGCGCGGAATGTTTATGTTTAAAGGCAAACCAAAACACAGTACAGGTGGTGCTTTTTGGGCATTTCATTTCATTCACCCAGAACGAAAGAAAATAATGACAGTGAGTGGCTATGTTGACGCTCCAATAACAACAACTTGGACGCATCCATTGAGAGAAATTCAAGCCATTTTAAGAAGTATAGAGTTGGTAAAATGAAAATTTCTGCAACGATAATTACGCTCAACGAAGAGCGAAATATAGAGCGATGTATTTCTTCTTTAAAAGGCGTTGCAGACGAAATTATTGTACTCGATTCATTCTCCAAAGACAACACAGAAAAGATTTGCAAAGGTCTGGAAGTCACATTCACACAGCGATTGTGGGAGGGTTATGCTTCGACTAAAAATCATTTAAATAGTCTTGCTCAATACGATTACATTCTTTCCATTGATGCAGACGAAGCCCTTGACGAGGAACTTAAACAGGCCATTCTAAAAGTAAAAGAAAGAACAGATCCTGAGATTTATAGTCTCAATAGAATGACCAATTATTGCGGAAAATGGATCAAACATTCCGGTTGGTATCCCGATGTTAAAATACGTCTTTTTCCGAAAGAAGGAAGCTATTGGGATGGGGAGTTTGTGCATGAAGAATTGGTTTATCCTATGAATTTGCAAGTGATTCAATTGGAAGGACATCTTTCGCACTATTCTTATTACGATTACAAAGACCACAGGGCGAGAGCAGATAAATACTCGACATTGACGGCGATGAAAATGTACAAAGCAGGAAAAAAAGCATCTGTTTTAAAACCCTATTTTAGTGCTTTGGCACGATTTACAAGCATGTTTTTCATTAAATTAGGCTTTTTGGACGGCTGGAAAGGCTTTAAAATTGCCCAAATTAGCGCACAATCGAATGTGTTTAAATACCAAGAATTAAGACGTTTAAATCGAGAAGAATAATGGATTTGAATAATAAAAAGGTCATTATTAGTCGCACAGACAGCATCGGAGACGTAATGTTAACGCTCCCGATTTGCGCTTGGCTGAAAGAGAGATTTCCCAAGGTAGAAATCATTTTTCTCGGAAAAGGATACACACAAGCAATCGTGAACGCCTATTCTAAAGTCGATAAATACGTTGATTGGAATGATTACTTGAATATTCACAAAGCGGACAAAATTCGCAACTTTAGAGCTCTTGAGGCAGACGCAATCATTCACGTTTTTCCAGACAAAAAAATTGCTTCTTTGGCAAAGAAAGCAAAAGTGCCAGTTCGTGTTGGAACCTCGCACAGAGCCTATCATTTGTTGACCTGTACGCATCGAGTAAACTTCACTCGAAAAAACTCCAACCTCCATGAAGCGCAATTAAATCACGAGTTGCTCCGCCCTTTTGGCTTAGATAACCCCCCTGATTTAGAGCAAGTTATAGCAAGCACAAAGTTCTTCAGTGTTTCTCAAGTTTCCTTGCCTTCGGATTTTGCCTCTTTGGAGAACGTCACTATTTTGCATCCAAAATCACAAGGAAGCGCCAAAGAATGGCCGATTAAAAAGTACATGGAATTGGCGCTAATTTTAGCCGAAAAAGGTGAGAAAGTGGTATTTACAGGAACAGAAAACGAAGGAAAAACGTTTAGAAATGAGATTCCTACACACGAAAATATCATGGACTCAACAGGGCAGTTTTCTTTGGAAGAATTGATGTTTTTTATCAGCAAAGCAAAGAATTTAGTGGCCTGTTCTACCGGACCATTGCATATTGCGGCTTATTGTGGAGTGAACACGATTGGTTTGTACTCTCCAAAGCGTCCAATTCACCCGGGAAGGTGGCAGGCTTTAGGTACCAATGTTAACATTTTGGTCTTTGACGAAAAATGCCCAAGTTGCGATGCAGGGAAAGATTGTGATTGCATTTTGGAGATTGGAGTGGAGAAGGTTGCGTTTTTAATGCGATGAAATCGCTCGTGAGGGTTTTTTCTCTTTATAATTTACACTTCTCCTTAATGGCAATCGTTAATTGATCAAATGACTGACTGTCAATGAGCATTGCTTTTGGAATCATAAAAACACCGTTACTATGGGTTATGTTTAGCATAGTATGTCCATTTAATTGTCCCTCATCGATACTTGAAATATCAGAATAATTAATCGTTTTAATCTTGCTACTTAAAGCACTTTTAGGAGCTGAAAGACTTGTTGCATCAAGCACAACTTCTCTAACAGTCGCCCTCCCCTTTAAATAACCTTTTAACCAAGTAATTGTAAATAGCGCACAAAGTCCAAACAAAAACCAGTAAAAAATTGTTGCTCCACCTATTGAAAGCTCAATCGAAAGTAAACCCAATCCGCTATCATTATTAAGAGCAATTTGAAAGAAAATAATGGAAAGAATAGTCAAAAGAACAAGCATGCCGATTACCATTTTTGTTCTGGGTTTGTATGTAAATTTAATTTCGTTCATGGGGGTGGTTTTTTATTGTAAAAGTATCAGTTATTTTCAAATAAGGTATAACGATTTGTATATGGTTTGTTGCGTGTTTTAAGCAACTAATTTAGCAAATACAAACCGAATAGAAAATCCGCAAGGATTTTCGTAAGTAGGCGAGGACTAGCAATAAATTATATACGGTGTTAGCCTTTCGTTATTTTTTGTCTTTTAATTCCGGGTAATTCTCTTCCATATAGTTAATTAATTTTAGAGCTTCTGTAGATAATTCTTCAAAAAATCTAGTGTTGTAACGACAAGTTTTCAAAATGGATAATAAGTGTTCATATACCTCTTCATTATTTAAATATTCACTGATGAATGCTGACGATAATTTATTGTTTTCTATTTCATATTTAAAGTCATCCATATTTCCAATTGGGAATGAAATTTTTCTTAAATCCATCCTAATTTGTAGAGGGTACTCTTTAAAGTTAGAAATACGAATATCAAAATTCTTATAGAATCTATCTAATAAGTTAGAAAGAGAATCATTTTTCAGCAAACCAGGTTGTCCAGAACTTCTTAATTTATCAAATGTATTTATGTCTCTTTGTACGATAAATAATCGTGCTGGTGCCCAATGATTTTCAGTGAACTGGATAGTATCTTTAATTACTTTATCTTTTGATTCAAAAAAAGACAGAACATTTTCGGTTCCATTAGATTGAGTTCTTAAACCAATGAGTATTTCTTCAATATTGGATATCTCATTTTTTAAATCTGTATATATTTCGCCAATATATTCTTTACCCATATTTTCAATTTTCCTCTCTTCATTCCAATTATTAATTGATAAAGCAATCAAAATTCCAATTACAACAAGCACAATCTCACCAATTGCATATCTTATGTATTTCAATGGTTTGTTATCATCTGCCATTTTTTTTCGTGTTTTTCTGAAGAAGTTTATCATTGGTTAGTGGTTGGTCTTAATGAAACCTAACGGTATTGTATATGAAAAGTAGCGAGTTTTTAAGCACTAACTTTTCGGATTATAACTGACCTTTATTTTATTATTTACTTTTTGTTTAAGCACTTAAACCGCTATTTTTTATATACGGTGTTAGCGGTAGTTTTTATGTATTCATCTACCAATTCATATGTTTCTTCAATAAGTTTTGTTCTTGTATCAGATGAAGCAAAGTTTAGAAATATAGCAATAGTTAATGGTCTTGTAAATTCTTTCACTACTATGGTTCTTGTTCCATTCCAACTTCCAGTATGAAGCGCAATTTTTTCGGTCACAAACCAACCCATAGCATATCTTTCTTCAGCGTTATTCAAAAAATTAAACTGATATTTTGCCTTTTCTGGCAATACCATAGAACTTGGTTGAAATATTAATTTATGCATTTCTTCAGATACAATAGATTGTTCTTGTAAGGCATTATTATACTTATGGAAATCATTAATACTGGTATAAACTGCTCCATCTCCTAAAACTCCATTCATATAAAATCCATCAATTTTCTTCCAGTTACCTAAACTGTCTTTATCATAGCAGAATGCTCTTTCTTTAATTTCGACTGGTTTTGCAAGATTGAAAAATGTAGTGTTTTCCATTCCTGCTTTTTTAAAAACATTCTCTTGAGCATAAGATGAAAATTCTTTTCCACTTAATTTTTCCACTAAAAGAGCAAGAACTAAATACGCTGTGTTAGAATACTCCCAATTTTTACCAACTTCAAATACTGGTCTTGGGTTTGTAGAAAGCCACTCTAAAATATTCTTATTTTCTACTATTTTATTCCTGTCCCAATTCTTATTGAAATACTCTTCATAATCCGCAATTCCAGAGGTATGGTTTAATAAATGGTTGATTGTTATATTTTTAAAAACAGGATAGTTCCAATATTTATTCAACGAATCATTTAAATTAAGAACACCTTTATCAACGAGGCTTAAAATACACAATGCTGTAAATTGTTTACTTACTGAAGCCATTCTAATATTTGTATTTGATGTAATTGGATGTTTACCATTTACATCTCTTAAGCCATAGCCTTTACTAATAAGCATTTCACTATTGTAAGATACAAGCAGTGCAGCTCCAGGTGCATTTTCATTTATTTGAGAATTAAAGAGGGAATCGATATTCGTCTTTAGTTTTTCTAATTCAGTCGAATTTGAAACAACAGTTTTATCGGTTGGGGATTTACACCCAATTAAAACGATAAATAAAATGAATGCTATGTTTTTCATATGGTTTGGTTTTAATTACCGCTAACAATCAGATATGTGTACCGGTACACATATCCAACATGTATTTTCATCATAAATTTAACAATTCAATTCAATTTCCCCTCATTTTTCCCCTCTAATTCCACCAACCGCCCTCTCAAATCATAATTTGACAAAAAAAGCGTAATTTCACAAACACAAGTTGCACCGTTAACAATCTCACCATCAAAAAGATAAAAAACATACTTTATAACAACATTATTGTTGCCTTATCTACAGGGGTTCTTTCGGCGGGGTTTTCTCACTTTATGCAAATAGAGAATGAGTTGTTTTATGGTGCTTTTGCATTTTTTTCAACCTTTGCGGTGTATAACGGGCAGCGATTTTTCAAAGCGAACAATGCGTATAAAAGTCCATGGTTAGAATGGGTAGAAAGAAACAAAAAATGGGTGATTTTATTAATCGCGGTAGCTGTTCTAGGAGCGCTTCTTTCTTTTTTGAAAATTCAAAAATTAGGAGTGAGCACCTTCGTTTTATTACTCGTTTCAGGCTTTATTTCCACGTTTTATGTGCTAAAAATAGGAAAAAAAAATATGCGCGAACTGCCGCTCATTAAAATCCATTTAATTGCGTTTACATGGGTCGCCGTATTGATTGTTTTTCCTTTGCTCAACGAAGAAATTTTACTTGCAACGCTCTACATCGCTCTTGCACACTACGCTTACGTGGTTGCTGTGACTATTCCTTTTGACATCCGTGATTTAATATACGATGCCCCTTCACAGAAAACGATTCCTCAATTATTGGGTATAAAAGGCTCAAAAGTGTTGGCAATTGCCCTTCTTTTGCTCTTCTTTTCTTCAATGACAAACTTACGTCCCGAACTCTTGTTAAATCCGCTGTTTTATATCGCTGTAGCAACGCAAATAGTGTTGGTTCTGTTTATGAATAAGAACAGGGGTGATTTTTATTGCGCCGGGCTAATTGATGGGGCTATTGCGCTATTGGGAGTGAGTTATTTTTGTTAAGAAATATCCTCCCCCTAAGCCCCCTCCAAAGGGGGAAACCCATACTCAAAATAAGATAAAATTGTTAACGGTCGTTTCAACGATCTACTTCTTCCCCCTTTGGAGGAGAAAAAGCGAAAGCTTTTGATGATTAGGGGGAGGATTTACAATCTTTTTGAATAATAAAAACGAAAAAAAGCGGAACTAAATCACGCAAAAAGCGCCTTCACCACCTCGGTAATTTTTCCGCAAAGCACCAATTCGATCTTAAATTTCTTCTGCTCAACGCCTTTGTTGTATTTAGAAAGAATGATTTTGTCGAAACCGAGCTTTTCTGCTTCGTGAATTCGTTGTTCGATTCTATTGACTGGTCTTATTTCTCCCGACAAACCGACTTCTGCCGTCAGCGCAATATTTTTAGCAATAGGCATGTCGGCATTGGATGATAAAACCGCCGCAACAACTGCTAAATCAATGGCAGGGTCGTCCACTTTAATTCCACCAGCGATGTTTAGGAAAACGTCCTTTGCTCCCAATTTAAAACCGCATCTTTTCTCCATAACGGCGAGCAACATGTTCAAACGCTTGCTGTCAAAGCCTGTTGAAGAACGTTGCGGAGTGCCATAAGCGGCCGTGCTGACCAACGATTGAACTTCAATCAACATTGGACGCATTCCTTCCATGGTTGCCGCAATGGAAATCCCGCTTAGTGTCGCATCGGTGTTGGTGATGAGAATTTCAGAAGGATTTTCTACCTGACGAAGTCCTGTACCTAGCATTTCATAAATACCTAACTCATTGGTGCTTCCAAATCTGTTTTTGATAGAACGGAGCAGTCGATAAACGTGATTTCTGTCTCCTTCAAATTGCAAAACGGCATCGACCATGTGCTCCAAAACTTTTGGACCGGCAAGTGCACCTTCTTTGGTGATGTGTCCAATCAAAAACACAGGAATATTGGTCTGTTTTGCGTAGCGAAGTAGTTGCGCGGTTGTTTCTCTCACTTGCGAAATACTTCCGGGAGAACTTTCAATATCTGAAGAATAAAGTGTTTGTATCGAATCAATGACAATTAATTCTGGTTGAATATTCTCCGCTTGTTTAAAGATATTTTGCAGGTTGGTTTCTGTGAGAATATAGCACTGCTCATTGACAGAACCAATTCTTTCTGAGCGCATTTTTATTTGCTGATCACTTTCTTCCCCAGAGACGTAAAGAACTTTTAAATTCGGGGTTGTAACGGCTAATTGCAAGAGCAAAGTTGATTTTCCGATACCGGGCTCTCCGCCAAAGAGAATGAGAGAACCCAAAACCAACCCGCCGCCAAGCACACGGTTCAATTCTTCGTCTGCAAGCGTGATTCTACGGTGTTTTTTTTTCTCAATTTCTTGTAAAACTTGCGGCTTTGCGGCTTCTTTCGATTTTGAAAACGCTACGACTTGTGGAACTTGCTTGCTGATGATTTCTTCTACAAAAGTGTTCCATTCGTTGCAAGAAGGGCATTTACCCAACCATTTTGGTGCTTCGTGACCACAATTTTGACAGAAAAAAGCAGATTTTGTCTTTGCCATAGTTAAAAATTAATCGAATGACTAAAGATAGTTGAATCTTTTAAAATAGGAAGTGTGCGAAAAAAAAATAGCTGCTTATATATTTCAATGAAATATATAAGCAGCTAAATTTACTTGTAGTAGTGGGCAAAATTTTACCCAGCGTACACTCTTCTTCCGAATTGTGAACACTTTTTCTTTCTCTTCTTGTTTCTTCTTTTCGCTTTTCGCGCTTTTTTACCTCTATCAGCGCCAATAAACAACTCCGAAGAATCATTTTGAGTGGACACTTCAAATTCGGCATTTGCAGACGCAAAGAATGAAAAAGAAATAAGGGATACTGTGATAAAAAGCTTCATAACATTCTGATTTTGTACTTTATATGAACGTAAAACTATAACAAATATTTGAATTAATAAAATTTATTATTGCGTTCGGAAAATAAACACAGGCATTTCCATATAACTTGTTTCATCAGAAATGACCATTTCATTCTTTTTTGCCACCTTCATGGACGCCTCATTCTCTATGTGAATAATGGAAATCACTGATTTTACCGTTGTGTTTTTAAACAGGTAATTTTTAAATGTTGTAGCTGCTTCTGTTGCATAACCTTTGCCCCAAACTTTTGCAAAAAAAGAATACGTTATTTCATATTCTGCGACTCCTTTCAGTTCTCTTGGAATAATTCCCGCAAGACCGATAAAGTCACCGGATTTCTTTTCAATGACAGCAAGTTGACCAAATTCATGCTTGTTTTTGCGGTCAATTTGCTTCGACACCCAAAAAGCAGCCTTTTCTTCAGCCGTTTTTGTTGAGTTTTCAAAGCCTAAAAAATGTTCTGTTGAGTTGTCTATAAAAAAGTCTGCCCACTCTAATTTATGACCTTCTGTGAGAGGTACAAAAGAGAGGCGCTCAGTTTCTATTTGATAGTAAGATGGTTCAGGTTTAAAAGTGAACATCCCAGCGTGCTTTTTGCGTTGTGTAAAAGTTTCGTTCGCTTTTCGCGTGGTTTTTTGCTTTCATCACGCCTGAATTTTCAGCTAAGTTGACTGTTCCTTGCGACTCGTCAAAAAGATTCAACCAAAACTGTATTTCTGCAACATTGCACCAAATCACAGCAGATATTTTGTCATTGATTCGAGCTTTTTTGTCATAATTGTTTTTTTCTATAAGAATTTCATTCCACTGAGCTAAAGCATTCTCCATTTTTGATTTTGCGCTAGCATGATTCAAGTCTTTACCAACAAGTTGAAGAGCCGAAACAGTTGCTGTGTATGCATTCGTTACGTCAGAATAGTCATAGCTTTTGAATTTTTTGACACTGTAGATTTCAGTTCTTCGCGTCTTTGAAATATACCCCAATTGATTATTCAAATAGTCGTTTGCTTTTTTCATGGCATTATTTCGCGCATAGACTTCCAAATTGTTATAGAAAGTAAGCTCGTTTTGTTGCATATAAGCAAGGTGTTCATAATGACTTTTTCTGTCCGTCATTTTGTAATATTGCTTTTCTTGCAGAATTACTTCTTGCAAAACAACTCCTTCAGTTGGCGTCTCAAATTTCACAAGAATAGGCAATTCATATTCACATTGGTATTTATATTTTGTACTCGCTCCACTGCCTTGTTTTTTGTATGTTATTTTAATGTTTCTGATCGCTTGAATACTAACAGTCAAAATAGAACCCCCTAAACCTTGAGAAAAACCGTCAATAGAAATTTTTGAAGAAACATTACTTTCTGCTAATGGAGAACTCAATCGTGGCTGTTGGACATCTAAATAAGACGGAGGCGCTGGAATTGCAGGTTGCACAGGGCGAGGAATAGGATTTCCTGCGGCATCTACTTTTCCTGCATTGTTGTTTTTTTCCCAAAGCGCCATGTTGTTGTAATGATTTGTGAGAAGGGCATCTCTTTTTTGCTTGTAACGTGCATACGCAACTTCATAATTTTGCTTTGCGGCAGCTTTTCTTGCTTCAAAGAGGGATGTACTGTCTTTGTTGGACTCTAAATAGGCATGTTCAACCCTCATTTCATAGGTTTGGAACTGTTTATCAACTTTCAACAACGGCAATTGCGTATATTGAAATGTAACTTTGTTGTCGTTAATATTTTGCGAGAAAGCAGAAAGGCTTAAGAACAAAATTGCGAGTGTAAATGTTGTTTTCATAATTAATTGTTTTGGTTTATGGTTTTTTGATAATGAGCGAATACCAAAAACGAGGCCATAAATAGTAATGTTACCAAAGATACCCAAAAAGAGACAGTAACCGGCCTATTTTTAAATTCAAAACGAACTTTGTTTTCTCCACCAGGCAGCACGACACTCATGAAGTTCATATTAGAAGTGTATATCTCCACGGGAGAATCATTAAGTGTAGCCGTCCATCCTGGATAGTTTTTTTGGAACAAGGTGAGAATTTGTTTTTCCGACGTTTTTGTTTTTACTTCAAAATAAAAGGCGCCAAAATCATTTAGTTGAGCAAAATCGTCATTTTTGGTCAAAAACTGCCCTTTTTGGAGCTTTTCGAGTGTTTTTTGCTCAAAAAACAACTGTTTTGATGAAAAAAGACTGTCTTTTCGGAATTTGTCCATTTCAGCTATTGGATAAATTTCATCAGACAATAACAGGAGTTTATTCTTCTTTAGTTCATCATAAAATGCTGGATAATCTGAGCGCAGAATATCGTAAGAACCGAACATAAAAGAGTTAAAACCAACAGTGCCAATCTGCTTACGGTAGATGTTTGTGTTTAGGAAAAAAGGATCTCCAATGCGTTCAGAATTATCGTTCTCAATTAGTGAAACAGTGTCTAATTTTGGAAAACCTTTGGGGTATGCGCTGATAATATTTTCTGCCTCTTGAGCGGTCCATTTATGGTAATAAACAGTTGTTGGGGCGTTCAATTGGGCAGTAATAATGAGGTCAAAACTGATCAAAACCAAGATAGAATAAGCAAGAATTGTCTTTCTTTTGATTCTCCAAATGAGCACCAAAAAACAAAGGAGAATAAACAACTGAAAAAGAGATTGAACAGCAATCGTTTTCCAATAAGTGGCTTCCTCTGTTACCACAAAAAGATTATCACTTAGGTATTTAGAAATGTTAAAATGCTCGAAATTTAGAGCATAGTTCAACACAATGATGAGCGCAACGATACTTGTTCCCGTTCCAATCAGGAGAACCTTTTTCAAGGAAACCTTTCCAGAAAGAACGACCTGTAAAAAATGCAAGCCAGTGATTACCCCTGCAATGATAACGAATAAGCGAAAGACACTTGGGAATCGAAAAAGGTTCATAAAAGGGATGTAGTTGTAGAGAAATTCTCTGACGGGAAGGTAATTCCCGACAGCGGCAGTTAAGCAGAGCAAGCCAAACCAAAAGAGAATTTTGACTTCGGCTTTTTTCTTAATAAACATACCCAAGATGAACAATAAAAAAGGAATGAGCCCAAAATAAGCGTTTCGCATAGACAAATCTGAGTCAAAATACTCTAAACGCACCGTTGTTGCATAGGGAAAGATGAATGAAACGAAAGATTGTGGTGAAAAGGGAGAATAAAGAGCATGTTGAACAGTCAAGGATTCTAACCGTGAGATATAGGGCATCGCTTGATAAACCGAAACAATCATCACTGTCGAAGCGAGTATAGCCAATCCCACGAACGCGATGTTTTTCACGAATAAACTTTTCAAAGAACCCTTTCTTCTTTCTTTTTTAAGGGCGTAATAAATGAAGAAAATGATGAGTAGATAGAATAGAATGAAAGTAAACGCAGGGTAGCCTCCAGTTAACATCATAAACAAAGCCAAGGATGCTTTTACGACATTCTCCCAACTGTCTTCTTGTACAAATTTGAGGTAATAGTGAATAACAAAAGGCAACCAGCAAGCACTAATAATGTAAGGCAAATGCTGTGCGTTTCCAATAAAAAGACCAGACAACATAAAAGCAACGCCCCCCGTCAAAGCCAATACAGATGAGAGGTGTAGCGTTTTGCAAAGCTTGTAAAACCCAATTCCAGCAAGAAATACGTGCAGCCAAAGCTCAAAACCAATGGTGTAAACCGAGTATCCTTTGAAGTAACCAATGAGCCAAGTGACAGGGTACCAAGCATTGCTTGAAGGGTCGGCATTAATGGGCGCTCCTAAATTCACATAAGGGTTCCACAAGGGTAGATTTCCATTCTGCAAACATTCTCCAACATAAAATTTCCAGGGGAGAAAACAGTTGAGCATATCCCATTTGGTAGGGTTCATGTAAAAGAATATTTGAAAAAACGCGAGGACGGATACAACAAAAAGAATCAAATATACCGTCCAGTTTTTAAATAAAGAAGAAAACAATGTTTTACCAATCATCAGAACCAAAAGTAGCAATTTAACCCGCATTATTCATACAAGAGTGTAACGAATTGTATGGATGTGTGACGGTTAATGGGAGGGCAGTGCAGAGAATCCCGACTTAGTAATACTTAAATTTGGGTGTTTGAAAAACCTCAAATTTGTTGTAGTACTTGGTCGTCAGAAAAATGAATGAATTTTTCGGATTAATTCTTTAGAATTATTACAGAGATATATTCTTACTTTTACTGACGAAAATGGCAGCAATCAGCATAATTATACCGTGTTATAACTCTTCCGACGCCTTGGAAAAGAACTTGCCTTATTTGAGAAAGTTTATTTCTGAAAACAAGAAGGACATTGAAATCATTGTTGTCAATGACGGTTCTTCTGATGCTGAACAATTGAAAAAAGCAGCTTCAGAAAACAATGCCGGATTCGTTTCTTATTCTCAAAACAGAGGAAAAGGATTCGCCATAAAAGAAGGGTTTAAAAAAGCAACGGGAGAGTTAATTCTCTACACAGACGCTGATATTCCCTTTGAAACAGAAGCGATTGAGACCATTGAACGCTATTTAACCGAGAAGGAATTTGATTTGGCAATTGGCGATAGAAGTTTAGAAAAGTCAGATTATTTTTCAAAAGTTACGAAAAAACGAAAAGCAGGAAGTCAATTTTTCACATTCATCGTGGGAAGATTCATCACCACGGGAATTACCGACACACAATGTGGATTAAAAGGATTTAGAAGAGAAATAGCAGAAGATTTATTCTCTGTTTCACGGTTAAATGGCTTCACTTTTGATGTTGAATTGATTTACATTGCCTTAAAACGCAACTATGACATCAAAAAAATCCCTGTTTCACTTAGAAGTCAGGACGGAAACACGGTTAATGTGCTCCGACATGGCATTTCGATGGCTTTCGACTTGTTGAAATTAAAAATAAATCACCTTCGCGGATTTTACACTAAAAAATGAATAGACGACTGACAAATAGCATACGCTTTGTGATGGATGAACTGATTCCACCATTTATTCGTGACTCTAAAATTTTTATGTACCCCTTTTATTATTTTGCATATAGAGGCAAGAATTTGAAAGAGGTAATGAACTTCAAAACGAAGGTTTACAACTATTCGGAAGAGGAATATTTTGCATTTTACAAGGATTTGAATACCATTTCACGTAACAGAAAAACGGACTTGAACCAAGGGTGCATTGATGCAATTTTAAATTCTCTGGACGATTCCGCCGAGAGCATAATAGACATCGGTTGCGGAAACGGATATGTTTTGAATGAAATTGCAAAGGTAAAAAGCAACAAAAAGCTGCATGGTTTTGACTTGAAACAACCCGAAGGAAAATTAAGCTTTGAATTTACATCAGGAAACATTGAAAGACTGCCTTTTGAGGACAATTCATTCGATATTGTTTTGTGTAATCACACGGTTGAACATTTATTAAATGAAGAAAAGTGCATCAATGAATTGGTGAGGATTGCTCGGAAAAAGCTCATCATTGTCACTCCGTGTCAGCGGTATTTTTATTACACCCTTGACGAACACGTTAATTTTTACCCTTACAAGGAGAAACTCACCTCTATTATTCCATTAGGCACCTTTGAGTGCAAGAAAATTCAAGGCGATTGGATGTATGTTGGGAAGAAAGAAAAATAACAGGATTAACCTTCTTTTTCTCGGCGAGACATTTTTTTCTCAGCTGGAGTTGGCACTCTCTCCCAAGAATTGTCGTATTCCATTAGAGTCTTCGATTCTTGCAATGACTCAACAGGTATTTTACCGTCCATGTACTTCGAATATAATCGGAATGCGGCTTTATTTTCTTTTTGCAGAACCATTAAAGTAGTATTAATAGACGATTTCACCGCAATTGGAATTCCGCCACCTAAATCAGCCCAGTGACCGCTCAAAAACAAGTTTTTCACAGGTGTTTTGTAACTGGCAACCTTCGCTTTGTAGTTTTCTTTTCCTGGCTTGTGAGCCATCATTGTTCCGTTTTTGTTTCCCGTATATCTGAGATGCGTTATTGGAGTTGCTATATCACAATAAAGAATATGCTTTCTAAGATTGGGAATCAATTTTTCTTCTACCCGGTCAATAAGAATGTCGGCGTATTTTTGTTTTAATTCATTGTATTTTACCCCTCGAATGTAATTTCCTTTTTCGTCAATTTCACATTCCCAGGTATTGTTTTCATCCATCCAAGCAGGAATAAGAAGCGTCAGCGTTCCGTGTTCAGGGAGAGCCAATGTTTTGTCCCTAACAGACGATGCCAATACATGAATTCCACTTTTATAAGGATCCCCTTGGCCTAACTCTTCTCTTTCAACGTCTGGGTTAGCTAGAAACACGATTTCTTCACCTAAACCTAATTCTTCAGCAGGACAATCTAATCCTAAAGCAACTGTAATTGCAGAGGCATACATTGGTGCCGTCTTCAATTTTGCTTTTATTTTCAAAGGAACAGCGCTTTCAGGCAATAGTTTTTCAAATAAAGTTTCAGCATCTGAGGCGGCAATAACATATTTACTTTTGACTTCGTGTATGGTTCCTCGGTGATCAAATTTTACGCCTTTAGCAGTTTCGTTTTCGACGATTACTTCGATTACTTTCGACTTAAAAAACACGTCACCATTCATTTTCTCAATCGCGTAGAGTAGCCATTCAGGAAAACTCTGACTTCCACCAGTTGGGGGTAGCTGAAAATTTTTAGAATAGGCCCAGGAAATTGGAATTAAACAAGAAAGAAGATCTGGCTCGGAACAAAATACTCGGTGTAATTTTTCATCTGTAAAATAACGATTTAACCCCTTCTTTACCCCTTCATTACCCGTGTATTTAAGATGTGGAATAAAAGGGATTGCAAAATTTAGCATTTTTAAACCATAAACGGCTGACTCAACCCAGTTCATAGTGTTCATTGTTCTACTCAAATTAGAGTAGTCATCAAATGACTTAGCAATCTTTTTAGCATCCTTAAAAAATTTTAGAAGTCCTTTTTTTTCGTGCGGAAACTCTTTAATCCACTGCTCCTTTAGTTCGTCAGGGTTGTCTGTTACCAAATAATCAAAGTCATCACTTACAAATCGACGGATTCTATGTTGTTGTTCACATCTAGGATAGTCTTTACCAATAATCTTGAAAACCTTTGTTACTAACCCTTCTTCACCACAGTAGTTTAACCAATGAATAGCTGAGTCGAAGCGAAAGTCATTCCGTCTAAACCCTGCAATATAACCTCCCGGGCGGCTGTCCATTTCCAACAAACAACAAGAGAGACCAGCCTTAGCAAATAGCGCAGCAGAGGTAAGCCCAGAGATTCCTCCACCAATAATTACCACATCGTATTCTTTTTTAGGGTCTATTTTTTTCATGTTTTGGTGACAACAGCTTTGTTACTGTTTTTTCGTCAGTGTAAAAGTAAATTAAAAATAGAAGCTTTGAAATTTATTTTCTGATTGTTATTTGTTTTCATAATTGTCATCCTAGATTTAAGAAGTTTTAATTGAAAAAAGAAGAATTATTTGCGTTTTTTGTTCGTTTTCAGTATGTTAGACAAAAATAACACTAACCATGCTCAAACGATTTTTTCTGACAGCATTTTTATTCGCACAAAGCTATTCCTTTGGACAAGGCATTGTGTTCTCTGAAGAAGAAAAAGCGTGGATTTCTGAACACCCTGTTATTAATTTCGGTTATGAACCTGAATGGGCTCCGTATGAGATTTATGAAGGAGGAGAATACAAGGGCATCGTCGGAGAATACGTTAAAATTATAGAGAAAGAGACAGGAATTGACATGGTTCCAATTCCCGATATGACTTGGAAAAAAGCGTTAGTGGGTTTAAAATCAGGCGAAATTAATATTGTTCCTTGCTGCGGAGTTACACCTAAAAGAAGGGAGTTTTTAGACTTTTCCGACATTTATATAGAAGATCCAATGGTCATCGTGACCCGCAAGGATTTTAAATTCATAGGCAGCTTAGAGGGTCTTAATAAAACAGCTGTTGCGTTGCCAAAAAGTTATTATTCTACAGAAATGATTGCGAAGGATTACCCGCTCATTGAGATTATAGAGTACGATGGTGTTTATGACTGCCTCGAAGCACTGAGCCTTGGAGAAGCAGATGCTTTTGTTGGAAATTTAGGAGTAATCAGTTACCACATTAACAACAATGGCTTTACAAATCTAAAAATTGCAGCTCCGACTAGCTATAAAAAAAATGGAATTGCGTTAGCCGTCACAAAAGATTGGTCGATTTTTAAGGACATTTCAAATAAGGTTTTTAAATCCATTTCCCCCACAAAAAGAGAGATGATTCGAAACGAATGGATTGCGGTGAGGTATGAGCACGGCATTAGTTGGACAGATGTTGTAAAGTGGGTATCAATCGGAGCATTGATTGTCTCTGTATGGCTTTTTTTTCTATTCTATTGGAATAAAAGATTGAGAAAGGAAATAGATTTACGTAAGATTAAAGAAAAAGAGTTGGAAAAACTGCTAGCAACCATCAAAAAACAAGACGGTGAAAAGAAAATTCTTTTGCAAGAAATTCACCATCGAGTAAAGAACAATTTGCAAATAATCACGAGCATCATGAACTTGCAAAGCAACATCGTTAATGATGAAAAGTCAAAGCAAGTATTAAAAGATGCGATTGACAGAATCAAAAGCATTGCTTTAATACATGATAAAATCTATAATTCTAAAAACATTAGTGATGTTGATGCGAATGAATACATTCTTTCTCTTGCGAATGAGGTTGTTCAAAACTTTACAGAGAATAAGGATGTAAAGTTGCAAATAAAGACAGATGTAGAGAGGCTAGAACTAGACATCCTTGTTCCCTTAGCATTGATATTAAACGAATTAATCACTAACAGTTTGAAATATGGATTAAAGGATTTGCCCAAAGGGAGAATTGAAATTGACTTTAATCAGCCATCGGAAAAAGAATTGAAACTGAGGTATTTTGACAGTGGGCAATGGTTTGAAAACCCTAAATCAGATAATTTTGGAACTTCTTTGATCGAAATTTTTACAGAACAATTAGAAGGGGAATTTTCTCTAGAAAAAAGAAAGGACGGAACAGAATATTTGTTTAGCTTTAGGGTGTAAAACAGAAAAAATGAAACATTTAGTATCAAGTATCGCATTAGCAGGGTTGTTATTCTCTTGCAATTCTCCAGAAGAAAAAACAAGTGTTAAGAATGAAGTTGAAGAAGTTTTAACCGAAGAAATCAGCAATTTTGTGGCCATTGATTCTGACGAAGCACTAATTGCAACGGCATTAATGGCTGCTCCGGAGAATAGTAGGGAAGGTTGCAAAGTCATTGGTTACAACATGAAAGGAGAATTTGTAACGCTAAAAGAAGGCGACAATGAGTTCATCTGTTTGGCTTATAACTCTAAATTGGAGGGCTTCAGTTCTGCCTGTTACCATAAAAGTTTGGAGCCATTTATGGCGAGAGGAAGAGAACTAAAAGCAGAAGGAAAAGACTCTGAGGAGACCTTTAACATTCGCGAGGAAGAGGTAAAGTCAGGAAAATTAGAAATGGGAAGCATGGGCTCGACCTTGCATCTTTATTTTGGAGGAGAAGCACTCTATAATCCTGAAACAGCTGAGGTCAAAGGGGCAATTTACCGCTATGTTGTTTACATGCCATGGGCAACCGCAGAAACGACAGGCTTGCCAGTAATCCCCAAAGGATCGAATCATCCATGGTTAATGAACCCAGGAACGCATAAAGCACATATTATGATTTCGCCTTTGGCTGGGGAGTGAGGTTTGGATAAAAGCGTAACCATCCCGGAGTGAGGTTAGGATTTTTTAGCGATTGTTAGCATTTGTTTTAATTCTTCAGCATTAGGTATTTTCCCTTTTAATTTTTCAGGCAACTTATCAGTTAATTTAAAGCTAGAAACGCCTATTGGCTTTGAAGTCGTTCTCAACGCAAATTCAACTACACTATCATTTTTATCAGGACAAAGTATAATACCAATTGAAGGATTGTCATCATGTTCTTTTATTTGGTCGTCTAATAATTCAAGATAAAAATTCATTTTTCCTGCAAATTCAGGTTCGAACTCCACTGTTTTAAGTTCTATCGCTACTAAACATTTTAAAACTCTGTGATAAAATAATAAGTCAATAAAGTATTCCTTTGTGCTTAGTTTTAAACGATATTGATTGCCTATAAAGCAGAAGCCGTATCCTAATTCCATTATTAAATCTCGGATATTTTCTATTAGCTTATTTTCAAGTTTACGTTCTAAAATAGGAGCAGTTACTCCTAAAAAATCAAGATTGTATTCGCTTTTTAAAGCTTCATTTGCTTGTTCAGATAAATGAACAGGAAGTGCTTTGTCAAAGTTGTTTTGTTTAGGCGCTACTAAATGTCTTTGGTACGCATCTGCTTTTATTTGATTTAGTAATACAGCCCTGCTCCATGCCATATCACTTGTTGCTTTTAGGTAATATTTCCTTTCTTTTTCGTCTTTTATTTTCTGTATAATTAGCATATTATGTCCCCACGGAATATCTAATGCTAATTTCAATAATGTTGTTTCGTTTTTATATTCAAGATAAAATTGACGCATATTCCACAAGTTTTGTGGTGAATAGCCTTTCTTTCCGTCAATTATTTTGTTAATGTCCTTTGATAATGTGTCGACAATAGATTTACCCCAATTACTTTCATTTTGGCTATTAATAATTAACTTTCCTATCTCAAAATTCAATGAAATTAGATGTTTGTTAACAACTTTAAAAGCATTGAAACGAGATGAATTTATCGTTTCAACGATATTACTAAATAGTTCTTTGTAAGTTGATTTATCTATATCTTTCATTTACTTTTCTATTTCTCCAACAAGTGTTGGAGAAATTCAAATATACTTATTCTGATAACAAATTCTCCAACAGCTGTTGGAGAATTTAAGGTCATAAGTTAATTTTGTCTTGAACCTCTTTAAAAGTTAATCCTTTTTTATTAACCCATTCCGTAAAACCATTTGAGTTTCTGCCAAGAATCATGTTTGATGCTGCACTTGGACTACTAAATACCGCATCTTCAGCAAAGACTAATTTACCTTCATCTTCAATCATGATTTCTGTTTCAACTAACTTTCTTCTCATGTTTATATATGTTTCGGTGCATGAGTTTGAAAGCTCTTTTTTTGCTTCACTTCCTTTTGCAACAATATAACCTTGGTCAGTTTCTGTCATTTCTGCTTTAAAGGTTTTTGTTTTTATATAATAGGTTTCATGAGTTGAATCTATCTTAGCAGAATCTATTATGTCTTCTTGCTTTACGGTAGAGGAAATAAGAAACTTAAAACCCATTACAGGAAGAATTAGTTTTATTTGGTCAAGAAAATATTCCATGTCGGAAATATCTGCTTCATGAAGAGTTGGTAAACTGGGTGAATTTGCATTATCTATTTGAGCTGTTTTAGCCTCAATAGCAAGTTGAACCATTCGAGATTCAAGGTATCTGATTTGTGTTTTAGTGAGCAATTCATCTTTACTTACAAAAAATATTAATTCCTTAAAATCCTTTTTCGGGTCACTAAGATGTTGTTTTAAACGATTCTTAATGTTTTCTGCTTCTCCGATATAGATTTTCTCATCAAATGCATCATCTGTTGGATCACCTTTCAAGCAATATACGCCAGGGTTATCGAATTCAGGTCGATTCATGATTTTATTTACCGAAGCTCTTGGACTATAAACAGCTTTCCCTACCCAATTTCCAATTTCGCTAAATCTCGGACCGTAAGCAGTTCCGTCAATCATATATACTGTTAATTTCTTTCCCATATTCTTTTCTAATTAAGCACAACAATCAGACATGCATCCCGCCACACATATCCCTCACGTAAATATAGCAAATTTCTCACAATTTTCAGACAAATTTACCCTTCGCTCCTTATCCATTTCCCCACCCAAAACACGCATTTTTCGCAAAATTCAATTGAATTTTGCGAAAAATAGGCCAATTTTGCTGTTTTTGAAGTTTTGAGGGTGATAGATTTGGAAGAATTTTAAAGCCTCTTTCTGCAATCATTTTTTCGTAAAAAGAGCATGATTTGAAGAAAAAAAGCGAAAGAATTTAGGAGTGACTTATTTACTTACCACCCATTTTTTCACTACTTTTTTCTCATTCAATTCTACGATAATTGTGTAAACTCCAGGGCTCAACGATTCGGCGTCTAGTTTATAACTTGTGTTTATCGTGTCTAATTCTATTTCGTCTGTAGAAATTAACCTGCCGTTTTCGTAAACTTTGATGCTTGCACTAGTACTTATAGGACTGTTAATCGTCAAGAAAGAAAATCTTTCTGTCGGGTTAGGATAGAGAACGACACTTTCCGTATTATTTCTACAATCAACAGAAATGATGTCAGAAAAAGTATAATCTCCGTCAAAATCAACCTGTTTTAATTTGTAATACCCCACGCCGTTAATTGCTTGCTCATCTCTGAAGATATAATTTAGTGTTTGTATTGAGTTTCCAGCGCCATTTATGGTAGCAATAGATTCAAATTGAAGGTTCTCTGTTGAGCGATATATTTCAAAATAATCGTTGTTGTTTTCAGATGCCGTTGACCAATTTAAGGTAACATTATCTTCAAAACAAGCCCCTTTGAACTCTTGTAATTCTATTGGCAACGGAACAATTGCACCTTGAATATCCAAATCAAACACACAATCGTTACCCGCATAACCATCTATGGTGATGTAATATTGTGTATTTGGAGGCAGGAGCTGAGGCCCCCATATAATGTCATTGATGTTGCCATTATTTGCACAAAAAACGTTGGTATAGTTAGCAGAATCACAAGGACTTCCAGTAATTTCATTAATTGAGACTTGAATTCCATTACTTGATGGAGTACAAACCGTATTTAAGAAAGAAACCGTTACATTTCCTCCAATGGAATCTGTTGTGAAGTAATACCAAACCGTGTTCTCCAAAGTTGGACTTCCACAAGGGAATAAGGGGTCAACACCAGGATTTACGGTCGCATTACTCGTCTGACTAATCGTCGTAGAACCAATACCAACTCCAATTGCATTGGAACAATGGTCGTTACAATTCGGCCAATTCAAGGCGTTCGCTAATAAGGTGTCATTCTCCCAAATTTGATCAACTAGCCCGTTCGGAGAAGAAGAAGAAACAACGACCGTGCTATTGCTCGCAGGAATAGTGATATTTGGAATGGTCACCGTCGCACTTTGCCCAGAAGGAATGTTTAACCCAGTGAAATTTTGCGTTACCGTCGCTCCACCATCAATAGAGTAACTAACATCAATCGAATTAATATTAGGCGACACTAGACACAGCCTATCGTTGTTAAATATGGTAACATCCATTTGGTATTGACTTCCAAAACAACTGAGTGAATAAAGAACTTCTGCGTCGATGGGCGTGTCAGTGAGGTGAAAATTATCGAAGGCAAACTTGTAATATTCAGGATAGGACGGATTCCCATAATAGGGACGGCCATAAATTCTGAATTTAACGCAACCTTCTCCGATTAAATTACAAAGAGGAATTTCTACCGTTGTCCAAGAATCGACAGGAGAAGCGAAACTATTCCTCCACCAATTGGTGCTATTGTACCAATAAGGGTCTGCAGAAGAACCCAGTTGAATCCAAGTTGTTCCTCCATTTATGGTGTATTCTACATGAAAGAAATCTGAACTATGCAGAGAATGTTTAATATCAAATAGCATTTTAGGGTTGGTGATACTTGTGAAATCAAACACAGGACTTTCTACCCAAATATAGGTGCCATTGTTTCCGGTAGCATCGACATACCACGAATCACCGTAACCTTCGGGTCCATTTAAATAAGGCAAAGGTCCAAGATTAAAATTTCTTCCATTATTTAAGGGAGGAGCGTTTCCAGAAGCAATCCAATAAGCAGGACCAGCGTTAAAATCTTCAAAATAAGGGAAGGTGTTAATGGTAATTTGGTCAACAATTATAGAAAGGAAACTTGTGTCGTTAGAGTTTGCTATATCAGTGACTAAAGACGTGTAAGAATTGAAATTATATGTGCCATTCGGAGTCATATCAATGGTCGTCGTAAAGGTATAATTCACAAATCCACCTGCCGGAATTGGACCGGGGACTGTTCCTGTTAACGTGGTGTTTAGAACACCTGTTATATCACTCGTTACAGGAATATTTGAAACAGGTTGACAACTGAAATTAAAAACTTGAACAGTTACACTTTGTGTCGTTGTGAACAAACAACCCTGATCATTTGGATCAATGTGCGCAATTACTCCAACATCTCCACCTTCTCTTATTCTAATATTATCAAACGCGAATTTATAGTACTCAGGATAAGAAGGAGGACCGTAATAAGGTCTTCCGTAGAATCGTAGTTTCACGCAAGGTTGCCCTGCGAGATTACACAATCCGTGTTGAAAAGTTGTCCATTGGTCAACGGGATTTGCAAAGCTATTTCTCCACCAATTGGTTCCGTTGTACCAGTTAGGTTCTGCTCCAGT
>NVXU02000051.1 GCA_002734065.2 Fluviicola sp. | reverse complement strand
TCCAGTTCGCCAATTCCAAACAACTCACCTACGTTGTTGTATTCGCTGTTCATTATTTCATCTGTCATAACTTTTGTTTTGTTCCCAATTTTGGGATGATTAATAATTCGTTTAATTGTTCTTTTAGATAGTTGTCAAGTCAGGGTCTTCGTCAATCATTGCAAATGAAAAATCTTCCGATTCTATTTCGAATTCATCTGAGACTTCGGGCAATTCATTGTTATCTAATTCAAATTGAATCGCCTCGTTATTGTTGTTTTGTTCAAAGACATCTAAAGATGAAAGATCAATTGCTCCAATACCTTCATTAGTATCTATGACTAAGTCCTCCGAATCTTCTTTTTTCTTGAATACTTTATCCAGATAAAAAGCAGTTAGAATTTCGTCTTTGAAATTTGACAACCTTGTTTTTGCTTTACTGGTTTCACCTGCTAAAGTGATCCCCTCAACTGAATTGGCATCAGCGATATTTTTGTTTTCAACCGCTTTTGCAATTCCGTAAGCAATAGTTGCAGCACCTGCAATTCTTAGAATTCCTGTGTCTTCATCAAAGTAGTGACTACCTGCTATGAGTAAGATTCCTATTGGTAAGGCAGCTCGTCCTGAACTTGCGCTAATTCCTGCTCCAACGGCTGCCCCTACGACTAAATCAACTACTGTTTTAAGTCCTGTATTGGCAATATTACCTTTGGTTTTTGCTCCTTTGTATTTTTGAAGAAAACCTTTGTTTTTGCTATTACTTTTTCTCTTTTTCATTTTGTATAATTTTTAAGATTTAACAATTCTGTACTTTACAGAAGCTCTATTTTTTTTACACTCGATTTTCTTTGAGTAGTAGTTTTGCGTTTCGGCTTAGTGCTTCTTTTCTTTACAGGAGCTTTCTTTTTAGCAGTAGCAGGGGTTTTACTTTTTGCTTTTGATGTTTTCTTTTTCTTTGGTACACCTGCTAAACCTTTCTTTTTCTTTGCTGCTCGAACAACTAAGATTGTTCCTCCAACAACTCCAACTGCAATACCTGCTGTGAGTAATGGGTTTTCTTTTACCCATCCAACAATACCTTTCTTTGCATCTGGATCAGTATCAGAATTATCATCTGTTGATGTATCTGCACTTCTGTTAAAATCATCATCAGAAAAATCATCTATTGGAATATCTAAGTCAGGTTCTGATGTTGCTGATTTTGTTGTTAAAGTTGTTGTAGAACCTCCTTTGTTTCGAAATCTGCTGACAAGGTTTTTAATACTAAACTTTCGTGTTTTTTCTTCTTGATTGTCAGTATTTTCTTGTACAATTTCTCTTTCTGCTTGTGGAGAACCTTTTTTGAATAGGCTACCTAACTTTTTTATTAAGGCAGCAATAGTTCCTATTATTCCAGAAGCTGCTGCAACTGCTGTAGCTGTTGATGCTGTAGCTACAATACCTAAACCATTAACACTGTCATCTACAAACTCATCAAAGTAAATTTCATCTCCAAGAATAGTTTTTAAGTCATCTTCATCATGAATAGGGATAAATACTTCTCCTAATCCATTTAAAACTTTTCTATCACGATTACCTTTTCCTTTTAGAATGGCTTTTTTTAGATTCTCTGTTTTACCACCAGCTCCAAAAAATATTTTCTCCATTTTTTCACGAACTTTTTTGAGTTGACCGAATTTATTCATGTCCATATTGTTCTTTCGAGCTTCTGCATCTGTCCAGTAACCAAACCGTAGTTTACTAGCAGCTTTCATAAGGTTAAGCTTCATACTTGCTAGTATTCCTAGCCTTAACAATGCAGCAGCAGGGTTTAATCTGTTGATTACATGAATTCCTTGTTTAAGTCGGGCTTTGAATCTTTCTTTTTTAGGGAGTTTTTTAATTTCGGCTCTACGTGCTTGTCGTTTTGCCTTTTTGGCTTTTCTTCTGTCTCGCCACTTTCCATCAAGCCCTAATAAATCTTCATCCATTATTAGTCCTTGTGCGTCCATTGGATAATCATTCTCAATGATTTCTTCAAACTCATCAAATTCGTCAAAGTCATCATTATCATCATTGTCAAATCCATTTAAATATTGCAATTCCATATTGATATCGTTTTTTGCGGAATACGGTACTTCACGGTTAAATTTGTGAACCACAGCATCCAAGATTAATACTCCGTTAATTGTGTGTGCAATGGGGTACACATGTTCAAATTCTGTTGACTGATATTTTGTCAATCGAAGTGAATAGGGTATTCCCAAATTGGTTAGGATTGAGCCTATGAAAACACTCATACAGTCACAATCCACTCCTTTTTCTCGGTCTTGCCAAACTCTTGATGGTCGCCTTACTTGCTCTTTTCCCATTTCATCTTTGGTGTATTGCAAGTGTTTGAAACAGAAATTCCAAATGTTTGAACAGGTCTGCTTTTCGGTATCTGCTTTTAACATCTTAGATAGTTCCAGAGTATCTTCTAATGTTGTTGCAATTACCTTTTTCATTAAATGGATGGTGTCATCCAAATCGGCAACGCTTTTTATTGTTTTGTTTTCTCCTTTTGGTATAGGAAACAGGTAATCGTACTGCTTACCATTTTCGATATGTCGTTTTCCTGTCTTCATATTTCAATTGTTGTTATTTCGTCAAAAGGGTAACTGCCTGCCAGCGTATAAATTCGAGAAGTCGTTTCAATCTCCAACTTGATTTTGTCATTGGGATCTTGGCTTTGTAGCCTTGTTAAAAGCTGTTGACTTATGCCCAAAACGCTTAACCACGGGACAAGGATTGTAGTAGAAATCTCGCCAGTTTCTTTGAAGGCTTTGATTATTATTCTTCCACTTTCATCTCTGGCATTTTGTGGAATATCTACTGTTTGCATTGTGCTACTTGCTAGTAGCTTACCATTGAATGACAGCTTTATCAAGGGTGCTGTCATTTTCATATTAGCCCTTGTGGGGTTCTTGATATTATACTTTAATCGTATAGTAATCCCCTGAGCTGTTATGGAATCCTTTTGTCCCGTAACTATGGTTAAGACTTTGTTCTTGGCTCTGTTTAAGGAGAACAAATAACGTCCTCCGAAAAAAGCTCCAATTCCTAATGCTATGTATTTAAATGCTTTCATCTATTTCTTGTTTTTCTTCTTCAACTTTTTTTTTTGCTCGGCTTCTCATAGCCGTTTAATTCCATTGAAATCATGTTTACCTTTTCGGTTAGCTTGCCTACTTTCTTTACAACCTTTTTAAAGTCACCATGAAAGTCCTTTATGAAGTAGAGGCAAATTGCTACCAGTATCGAGTTGATTATTAATAATGCTTCCATAATATTTATCTTTTGTTCCTTACAAATTTCAGTATGTTTTATCGGTCTCATTTAATGATGGTCGCCCCTAGTCGCCCTTTCATCACCTTTCATTCTGGTAGTGGATGGAGGTCGCTTGTCAATTCTGATAGTGCCTTTTGCATTCCTTTTTCAGTTCAGAAATATTTGATTGAAATCGGTTACTATCGTCATCGTGTTCTTATGCTCTAGCATATTATTAAGCTTGGCTAAATACATTGCTACTTCTTTCCCTAGTCCTAATTCGATTCGTTTTAGAATGGCTTGAAAGATTAACCTGATCTGTCGCTCTTCAACCTTATGTTCTGCCGCCATTTGTGCAAAGGACATTTCCTTTACTATTCGTTGTAGAAGTAATTTGATTTGAATGTCTCTTAATTCTCCCCACAATTCTGGATCACTTTTTATCCAAAGTGCCAGAAATACATTGATGTCTTTCTTCTCTATTCTCATGACCTTAAATTTTTAACGATATGGATTTAGAAGAGACACAACTTCTTGAAAGTCTAATTCGAAATAGTCACAGTATTCTTTTACACTCAGTCGTTTTGACTTCTTGCCCAAAGCATCCCGAACCGTCTTGTGTTCTCTTTGAGCTACTTTAAATGTGAATCCCGTAATTGCTTGAACTTCTTTCGTTGAAATCAGTAAACCTCCTCTTAACCTCTCCATATCTCATTATTTGATACAAATTTGAGAAGCTAAAAATCGGTGGACGACAACCTAAGGGGGGGACTACGGGGGGACACGTACCTGCTTTTTGTAGAGAAAAGGCACAAAATGTGTTGGTTTTATACTAAACTTTGTTAAAACTTCCCGAATAAGAGATAATTCACACGGTTTACTAAAACGCATGTAGTTTTTCTGAATGTCTGCGTTATATATAGTATGAGCAGTAGCGAATTATGTATACTGCCTTTTCGGTTAGCTACAAAATTAGTTGAAATTAGGAACGTACAATTAGACACTTCATCCGATATTGTTAATACATTGTGTTAGCGGCTGCCTTTTCTATTTCATTAGTCGAGTAATTCTTCGCAATGAAATCCGATTTTTTTAATTCGTTTATTATTTGATTTGTTAAATCGACTTGGCTATCAATGCGTAAAATGTTATCGCAATCTTCAAGGTCAAAATTCCATTTTGATTGTTATACTAATTCATTTATTAACTTTTATCAAAATAGTAGAAAGCGTAAGGAATATTGAGATTACCATAAAAGATACTCCAATCCCAAAATTGTCCGCAATAATTCCAAAAGTAAGTGCAAGTATTACCGTTAAAATTGTTCTCAATAATGATTGTGCAGAAATAACAGATGTTAAAATTTCGCTTGGTACATTATCTGCGATAAGTCCTATTAATATCGGTTTTCTAATATTTTCAACAATGTATATACCTATAAATGCAATCATTGAAATTATCCATAAATCAAGTATAAAAAAAACACCACATATTATTCCAAAAATAAATCCTAAAAGCAATGTGATATTTGAAATATTAGCTTTGGTTTTTATAGCAATTTTTGATGAAAACTTTGATGCACGTGATGTTATAAGGTAGATGAAAAAGTATATCACGCCAATTATTATTCCATTTTTCTTTTCTGCTTCAATATTTAACATTATTGGTATTATTAGCGCAATATTCACCATCAAAGGTTGAATGTAATCTTTAATTGCTCGCAGGTAAGCTGAATGAATAGCAGATGTATTAATGATTGTTATAACACTTGGTTGTTTAATGATTTTTAAAAAAGATTTAATAGTTAAACCTATTCCACGTTTACTTTTTGGGTTTATCTGCTTAAAAGAATGATTAAGTTCCTTTGGATATGATAAAATTAATAAAAGGTTTAACAGATAAGGAATGATGGAATATAGAAAGATATTTTGATACGTTCCGCTATAAAATACTATAAGCCCTGCAAGGAGTGAAGATATTGCGGAACCTTTTTGAGACCATGAACGGGTATGTCCGTAATAATTGATTTTTTGCTCGCCCCAATCATTTAATTTCAGGTAATCCATTATCATTCCTTTATGTGGCCCGGAACGAAATGCATCCCCAATCCCATATAAAATAAATGCTATCAGAAAGAACCAAAAATCATTAGAGATATAAAAAACATAAAATGAGACTATGAATATAAAAAATGAGCCTATTAGTGAATTTTTTCTTCCGAAAGTATCAGCAATAATGCCTGACGGTATTTCAAATATACTGGTAAATATTTCACGAACAGCATACAGGATTCCTATTTGCGTAAAAGACAGCCCTTTTTCAATCAGGAACAGAATAAAGAAAGCATCAAAAAAGCGAAGATTTTTGAGGAATCCGTAAATGCAAAACTTGAAATATTGCCTGTTTTTTATTAAAATATCCATTTTGTGAATATTATTTTTCATTTGCATTAGTCGGGTAATTCTTCGCAATGAAATTCGTTTTTTTTTAATCCGCTTATTATTTGACTTGTTAAGTCGACTTGACTATCGATGCGTAAAATATTATCGCAATCTTCAAGGTCAAAATTCCAACTATCTTGTTTACATAATTTGTTTAAATAGGACGTTAATTTCTGAATGTCATTATTAGTTTTGACCGAAGTTTTATATACGAAAATCATTATACATCTTTTTAGTTATCACAATCCCTTTTTACCCTCAAGCCAATAGCCATGTAAAAATACTCTGCTCTTGGTTTTGTTTTTTAATACTCTTCTAAAAGCTTGAGTGGATTTAACATTTCCAGTCAAAACGAAATTTGCTTCTTGCCATTCAGATTCTTGGAAAACAGGTAGATTACTTATCCATTTTTCATTTCTGAATGATTCATTTTTCGGAAATACCGTGTAATTTTCTAAGTTTAATAATTTAGGGAGATTTTTATTTGCTTCATCTAATTCAAAATAGAATTGAAATTGATGACTGTTTTGCTTTAAAAGAGGTAGAAATGAACAGGCTAATCCTAAAGATGTCTCATCTCCGAAAATCACTTGATTTTTTATCGATTCAATATAATACTTATATGCTCTTGGTTGATTGATCTTGATTTTGTCTCCAACCTGTAAATGACTTATAAATTGACTTCCTGATGCTTCCCCATGTAAGTGGGCAATAAACTCCAGAACTCCTTTTTTAGTATCGACATAGGAAACCGTATATTTTCTGATTTCCGTATCACTAACCCTGAAATCCATGTAAGAACCTACTTGAAAATTCAACTTATTAAAATCTCCCTTAAAACGGATTCTTTTGACTGATGGTGATAAAAATTCCGTATCGGAAACTACCATCAAGGGTAGCTTTGGCATTAGACGTTCCGCAATATCTAAAGCCCATTTAGGTGCATTTGGCATACGCTTTAATTTGTTTATACAAAAGTATATCAATTAAGCAAAGCTAAAAAGGACAATAAAGGGTAGGTATTGGACTAATCCATGTTTTTGTTCTTGTTTCGAAAAGTTAAAGCGGTTATTCCAGTAACTTTTTTAAACAATCGAGAAAAATAGGGGTAGTCGTCATAACCCAATTCAAATGCAATTTCCTTTACTGACTTGTTGGAATGGTAAAGCAACCGCTTAGCCTCTAAGATAATACGTTGCTGTATGTGGTGTGAAACAGGATGCCCCGTTGTCTTTTTGACGCATTCATTTAAATAAACGGCAGATATCTTAAGCTTGTCAGAATAATCAGATGGACGTTTGGTAGTAATAAAATTACTTTCCAGTACTGACTGGAAAGCTTTGGTAATCACTTCAAACCGAGAATGTGAAGCTACAGGTTTAGATTGGATTAAATACTGTGAAATAACTAAGCCTATTAATGTATTACAGCTATCTTTCAGCAACAAATGATCCAAAATATACTCTTTGCGGTTAGCTATTTTTATACATAGTGCAGCAGTTTCTGAAATAATAGCAAATGTTTCCTTATCTAATGCCAAAGGATTGGCAGGTGCAATGTCTTTCAACAATTTAAGGTATTCGGGGTTTAAATTCTCATTACTTATGAGAAGCGCACTAAATTCCACATTATCGATTGTCAGGATTCGATGAACTTGATAAGGTTGAATATATATTACGGTATTTGGCTTTGATTTGTATTTTTGAAAGTCAATTTCAAATAATGCTGTTCCTTTTTCCGATAACAAGAATAAATGATAGTCGTCTCGATGGGCTTGTTTTATTATATCAAATTCCAAATCCTTAGTCGATGTTTTAGCAATAGCAATGCCATCACTAAACTGTTCGTTCATGGTATTTAAAGGAATGGATTTTGTTTTACGCATTGTTTTTGATTCTATATAAAAGTGTAGGGCTTAGTTTTTTTCATAGTGTTTACATTGATAGTTATCCTACTTCTTATCAGCTTTATTTATCCAAGCAATAATATCTTCTTCCTTTATCTCGTTCTAAAAAAGAAAACTGTCTATACTTTTCTAAGACCTTATCAAATTCAATTGATGCTATATTTATTTCTTTTCTTCGTTAATCAAGTCTTTTACTTCTACGTTCAAAATTTTTGCAATTTCAAAAAGAACTTCCAACTTAGGTTGCCTTCTATTATTACAATAATCATTTATCATATTGAAGCTTTTACCAGTCTTCTCAGACAACCACGTTTGTTTAATACCTTTTTCGTTTAGCACTTCTTTGATGCGATTCATACCAAAAATTTATTAGGTGTTCAATATAGCTAATAACACCCAATAAACACCAACTTAAATAGGGTATATTTATGTGGTTATCATATTTACAATGATAAAACATCAGAACGTAATCTATTTACAATTTAATTATAGTTAAAAACCATTGTGTATCATTAAAAATCATTGGGTATTATTAGAAATGATTGTAACAATGAAATACCAATAAGAAAGGATAAATAAGGTTCAATTTGTAAGAATTTATGTAAAAGTATAGTTTGAACCTAGTTACCACCTTATGGAGTAAAGTTACTTTTGTATGGAGTTATGTGGAGTTAGAAGGAAGTTCAAGATTATGAAGTAGAAGTAATAACCATTGAGGAAGAATAGCCATTAGTAAATTACTCTTTACTAGTTCTCAAAGAGAGCGACACTTCATGGTAATCTATTGTTTTGACAGTCTAGAATGATACTCAATTAGTTTTTCCAAACTATCAGATTCAATCAATAAATCTTCTGTTTTTATTGAGCTTTCAGGATCAAATCTGCCTAGAAGCAATTTTCCATCAAAAAAAGCAGCTATATCTTTCTTTGTCCATTTCAAGTCGGTTTTGACTATTAGATATTCCTCGTATATTTTATCGAGTGTTAGCAGTTTCATTCTGTGTAATGCTTTATTCTTATCTAAAGGCCCAGAATTATCGAGTGTTTTCTGTGATTTTTGTTCCAAAAGGTTGTTTTTGTCCATAATCATTATTATTTGATTCTTAATTGTTTATGAGATTATTCAATATCTCTATCCCTATTTACTTCATTTACATATTTTATCAACTTCAAAAAGCTTTCTTCCAGTATCATTGCTTTATTCTCTTTTCCGCTAATAAATCCTACCAATAAACCTGCTCTAAAGAATATCCCAATTTTCGTAGCCGTCCACCCAATCTTCTTTGCCTTTGGATAAATCTCCAAAAGTTCAGCAGGTGAATAGTGACGAATAGGACTCATAATTTCATAAAGTTTTAAGTTA
>NVXU02000050.1 GCA_002734065.2 Fluviicola sp. | reverse complement strand
TCAAGTGGATTTACTACCATGATATTTGGCAAACCTAAAATGGGTAAGTCATATCTAGCAGTAGATTTTGCAGGGTACTTGGCGAGAAACCATGGGACTGTTTTATATGTAGCTCGTGAGGAGGGAATAGACGATACATTACAACAGAAATTGAAAGACAAGAATGTCGCTCACCCAGACCTTTATGTGAGTGACTATCTACCAGAAGATTTATCAGCTTATGATTTTGTCTTTTTGGATAGTGTCAACAAGTTAAGATTGTCTCCTGAAGAATTGGATACTTTTAAACGCAAGTACCCAGAGACATCTTTCATTTACATTTTTCAAACAACAAAACTTGGGAATTTCAGAGGAGGAAATGAATTTCAACATGATGTAGATGTAATAATCGAAGTAGCAGAAAAAGGTAAAGCAATACAATTTGGCAGGTTTAATCAAGGAGGAGCTATCGACATATTCGGTCGCTAGACATTTATTAACTCTTAAAATTAAACAAGATGAAAAAGAAAAGTAAAATAGCATTAGTGCTAAGTGGTGGAGGCTTTAACGGAGCATTTCAATTGGGAGCAATTAATTACATCAATGAGAATTGGAAAAAAATTACTGGTTCATCAAAACCAATGAAATTCGACATTATTGCAGGAGTGAGTACAGGAGCATTAAATGGTTCTTTGCTTGCCATGAATAAATTGGATTTATTGAATGATTTATGGGTTCATCAAATCGGTAAGAAAGGTGTGACTGAAATTTATACATCAGATTTCATTGATACTTCAAGCAAGTCAGATCAGGTAAAACTTAAAATTGATTTGAAAGGATTAGCTAAAAGGTTAATGCCTGAACTTGATTTTAAATTGAATTTCTTCAATAAACTAGGTTTGATTTTCTCAAAGAAAAAGAGAAAACAAATCATCAAAGATATTCTAGCAGACATTGAGTTAGGTATCAAAAATAGTTTGCCTAAAATCAGAAGTATTGCCGACAATACACCTTTAAAAAAGAAATTAGAGAAGTATTTAGATCGTTCAGAAATTAAGGACACAGATTTTATTTGTGGTTTTGTTTCTTTGGACACAGGGGATTATCATAGTGTGATGCACAATGAATTCTCAACTGAGCAAGACTTTGTAAACGGTGTATTAGCTTCAACGGCTATTCCTATGATTTGGAGTCCAGTTGAAAGTATTCGTTTTATTACTGAAAATGGAATCGTAGATAGTTTAAACAATGTAGATGGAGGCGTTAGAAATGTTTCTCCATTGGGAGACGTAATCAATTTGATTAATAAAGATCCTGATACTCATTACAAAATCATCATCATTAACTGTAATAGCGGTGTAGCCAAAGCTAAAAACTTTGCTAAAAAATCTATTGCAGCTATTGCTGCACGGTCACTTTATGAAATTGCAGTAACTGAAATTTTCAATAATGACGTGGATCACTTTGTGAAAATCAACAACTTGATTAAACAAGCTGAAGCATGGGACAATGAAATTGTGTTTTATTCTGACAAAATGAATGCTTTAAAGTCGTTTGATGCAGTAATAATCAATCCTCACAAGGATATTGAAATGGGGAGTTCTTTAGTCGCAAATGAGCAACTTATCAATCATAGAATGATTCACGGAGCTGCAATGGCAAGAATTGCCTTTGAAAAGAAAGATTTCAACAATGAATAACGCTAATGAAAATAGCGACAAAAAACACGCTGAGAAGTCAGTAAGTAAAGGCGATTCAAAAGAATTGAGCCAAGATGAATTTCACAATTCAAAAAAAAGTGAAAGTAATTTTCTGTTGGTAAAGAATTCTGAAAAATTCTTAAACCCATCTGAGAGCCACTACATTGAAAGTAGTAGTGGCTCATCAATGGGACTAATGGGAATCTTAAAAATTAAAAACATACTGAATTACAAAGACTTACGATCAGTTATTCACTGGTGTACAAAAAATGATGTATTCATTATTCATCAAGGTAATAAGCAGTTTGTAAACAAATGGGAATTCATTTTATCTTTTTATAAGCCATTCATTAAACACTTAAAAAGGAAACACGACAATTGGAAAGAGGTGTTTTTAAATTATTTGAGCGGAGAGTTAGGTAGTCTATTGGGGGCTTCAAAAGAGGGTAGTCAGCTAGATATTGTTTCAAAATCCTACAAACCGAAAAGTAAAGGTGAAGTTTCTTTCTTGGATAAAATGAAAAAATTATGAATAATCAAAAACCGTTAATAGTAAAGAAGAGAGATACGGTAAAAGGACTGTATGTTTTCTGTATGAAATGTAAAAAGACAATAGATTCTAAAGTCTGTGGAAAAACAGGAAAAGGGTTGAGGACTTGTAAAGATACTGAACAACATTGTTTCAGGGCTGTGGTTGCAGTACCAAATACAAATGGAGCAAAAAGAAAAACTCGTGTTTTCAATACTAGAAACGTAGAGGAAGCAATAAGTTTAAAATTTGATTTTGAAAAGGAATTGATTCAAACTGATTATCAAATTTCTACCAATCACATAATGGAAGAAGAGGTAAGACCAAAATTTTTAATTGAGTGTATGAGTATGTATGTTGGATATATGAATAATGTTGGGGTAGCTGAGCATAAGCGAAAAATTAGAACCAAAAAACATATTGGAGATGTTGAACGCTATTTTAAATATTTTGCATTGTCGCTTAAAGCAAAGAAAATAGATCATACTATTTTTAGAATAGACCAACTCAATGATAGAATTGTTGCCATTTTTCATAACTATCTTCTATCAGAATTAAATTATAGAAATAAAACCTATAACAAAGTAATTTCTCAATTTAGACATTTTGTTAACTGGTTAATTGACAAGAAAGGATATGAAATAATGAATCCTTTCATAGGTGTTACAAGAAGACAAGTAACAACGGATAACGTTATTATAAATTCAAATGAATTCATAACCTTGTTAAAGGTTATTATACCTGAAAAGGGAATATTGACTTATAAAAATGGCAAGAAAAGGAATTTTTATAGAGATTGGATGGCAGATGCTTTTAAGTTAGCTTTAGAAACAGGGTTGCGTAGAGAAGAGTTCATGACATTGAAATTTAGTGATATTAAAGAGGATGAAAAAGGGAATTTATTATTTATTAAAGTTGAAAATTTTAAAGTGAATAGATTATTAGGGAAAGATGGAGAAGCTAGACAATACAAGTCTGTTCCTATTACATCAGGTTTAAAAGACTTATTGAATAAGTTGGGGTATGAATCTAAGAAAGGAACTGAAGAATTTTTGATTGGTTCTTATGAGAAGTCATCAAGAGAAACTTTACTCTTATATGTTTCAAAAGCATTTTCTCACTTTTGGTCATTGACAGAAAGCAATAAAAAAGTAAATCTTAAAAATTTAAGAAAAACATATCTCACAGCTCTAGTTCAACATTTTAGAGATAAAGCAGCAATGATTAGTAATCATTCAGGTATAGAAGTATTAAAAAAACATTATGTAAATAGTCAGCAATTAGTGTCTGCATCTAGTGACTTTAAAGTCTTATAAACACTACTGTTTTGAGAAGTTTGTAACACCACTTTGTAACACCTAACGAAAAAAGCCTTCCAAATTGGAAGGCTTTTTTTTAGAAACCTAATGTTTCTCTGTGTAGCGGGGACAGGACTCGAACCTATGACCTTCGGGTTATGAGCCCGACGAGCTACCAACTGCTCCACCCCGCGATATAATCTGTTATCACTAACAGCGGTGCAAAGATACAGGATTTT
>NVXU02000049.1 GCA_002734065.2 Fluviicola sp. | reverse complement strand
TCTGATCGAGTCAGTTGGCTTTCTTCATAATCTTTTACGACTTCTAATTTAAAGGCTTCGCTATAACGAATTGTTTTTACTTTATTCATAACACATTGTTTTGTGTCTACTTTTTATCAGGACGTGACACCTCGACTAACGCTCGGCAACCAATGAGGAGTTTTTGAAGTGGGTTGGTGTTATAGCGTAGAATGTATAGTGGATATTTTTTTGGTGTGGGGCGATTAGGAGTTTAGAATACCTTATTAATATCATTCTTACACAATACTCTTGCTTGGTTACTGAGCTGACCCTGCTGAGCGTAGCGTTGCACAGAGCTTGCTGAAGTGTGGAAGCATGCGAGGTGCAAGATTCCACACTCATCACTCCTAACTCCTCACTCAACTCACCATCCCTTCAATCGTGTCCTGTACAATTTATAGTAATCGTTTTTCAAGACTCTATAGTAAATCCATCCATCATAGATTTTGCGAGTTCGGGTCAAAGAAATATTCTTAAAACCACCTGCGTAAACAGTTTTTCCCGTGCTTACGTTTAGTCGGTGTACATTGTACAACTGGTCATTTCTAGAGGTGAAATAAAGTTCTTCCGTTTCTGGGTCTTGCAGTATTTCTTCTATTTTACCAGAGAATTCTAAATCATTGGCAACGATTAGCTCTCCTTTCTTGCTGTACAAACTGACTGTACGATTTAATTGGTCAACAATTACGATGGTATCTCCAATTTTGTAAGTGCCAATTTCAATCTTATTAGCATTTACTCTCTTTTCGATCATTGCTTCAAAGAAATCTCTTTTTTCACTGTGAGGATTTCGGTATCCACCTGAAGAATATTGGGGGATGTATCTGTTATGCTCGAGAGTTGAGCGTCTTCTCTCATTGTCTATATGTTGGGCAGTGTTCTTAGTAGAAATAACACTACTTCCTAGACCATTGTCTTGAACATGTCCTTGAGCATGATCATAACCTTGAGACAATCGCGTGGGAGTAAGATTGTACTTTCCCTCACCAGAATTAAGACGATGAATTTCTAAACTTTTTAGGGCCACAGCATCAACTTCATTGTAAATAACTTTAGATTTCATGGTCTTTTTATCATAGACTGAAACAAAGTATTCTTGGTTGCTATTCGACAAACTATCAAAGATGAGGGTCTCATCAAATTCACCTTTGCATTTTTTTACGGTTTCTTCAAAGTCTTGTAATGGAACTGTTGCGATAATATTGATTGCATCTGTGATAAAAACTTGGTAGGCGAAGTTATCGTTGAGTATATGAACATTTTTAAAGCAATCTATGACAATAAAACGGGGTCGAACGATATTTAATTGAAAGTCTTCAAAACTTGCATATCTTTCTTCTATGCCTAAGTAAAAGGCTCCTTTCTTCTTTTTTAGGACTAGAATTTTCTCACCATACACTCGGTAATCGATGATATTCTGAGAATATAAATCTAATGCTGCTTGGGTGTTGTCACTTTTAACTACAATTTCGGGTAGAATGGCGATATCAGTGACGAAAGCGTCCTCTTGTGAATAAAATGAAGGGGTTATAAGTAGTATTGTGACCGCAATTAGGAAGACTTTCATATTGAATTGGTTTGTAGTTGTCTATGTACAAGCAAAATCCATTCCAAAAATCAAGGAAGCGTTGGTTTTTACGCAAAGAACCACAGAGGATACACAGAGATTCACAGAGTTGAGTAGGTTTTACTCGTAAGTTGTCCAACGCTCGAAAGCTCCAATGCTCTTTTTTTTCACAGAGAACCACAGAGCTAATCACTCAGAACTCCAACAAGAAATTATACATTATCCGCTATAACACCAACCCACTTCAAAAACTCCTCATTGGTTGCCGAGCGTTAGTCGAGGTACACTCCACACTCCTAACTCACTTAAAAGGCCATCCAGAATACCCGCCTTTCAAATCATACACTTCTACAAAGCCTAAATCTTTCATCATTTTAGCAGCCTTTCCACTTCTACCTCCTGATTTGCAGTAAACGAGTGTTACTTTGCTTTTGTCCAATGCTGCAATTTTAGTTTTGAAGTCATCTCCGAAATAATCAATGTTTACAGCGTTCTCAATTTTACCGTCAGCAACTTCTCCAGCTGTTCTAACATCAATGACCTGAATGTTGTCCTTTTTAAGTAACTCCTTAAACTCTTTCGCTGAAACGACTTTATTAACTTGAGCAATATCTGATGCTACCGTTTCTTTCTTTGCAATGTTGTTCGTTTTCACTTGTGCTTCAGAGCAAGAACTGATCAAAAGCATTCCTGTTAGTATTCCTATAATTCCTTTCATAATTCTTTCTTGTTAATTTATACAAATTTAATTAATTATTCTATACCTATTGTAACTCGTGTTACATAGATTACCGTACTTTTGCAATTCATTAAGCAAAAAACTTGCCATGTTGTCAAAAGAAGAATTGAAGGAGAAGAACAGTGCATTTTGGAACGATTTTAGAAGTGAAATGAATAAAGTTTCGTCTGTTGCTGGTCGTCAAGTTAACTGGATCAACTATCCTACTGATGTCAAAGATATCTATGTGAGAATGGAAGTTGATGCGAAAGGTGCTCGGCTTTGCTTCGATATCCAACCTAAAAGCGATGACATTCGTTCTATATTATGGGAACAAATGACAGAATTGAAAGCAGTAATGACAACTGAAATGGGCATTGAGGCTAATTGGAATGAAGAAAGTCATTTTTGGAACGAACGATTGATTTCTCGAATAAAATGGGAGAACAATGACTTGAATTACTTCAACGAAGAGGACGTTCCCAAGATTATCGACTTTTTAAAAGATAAACTGATACGTTTTGATAAATTCTACCAAGAATACAAAGATATCCTCGTCAACCTCGCTAATTAAATCGAAATAACTATTTTTGAATTATGATAAAACGATTACTTTCCCTCGCATTAATACTAGCAGTTGGGCAATCTATTGCACAAGTTGAAATATACAACGAAGATTTTCAATCAGGTATTCCCGTAACATTTACGATTGTTGACAACGATGGTTTAACGCCTGATGCCAGTGTTTCAGAATACACAAGCGCATGGATTCCGGTTATTGACCCGCTCAATGCTTTAGATACTGTTGCTGGTTCAACCTCTTTTTTCAGTCCTGCTGGACGTGCAGATAGATGGTTGATTACTCCCCCAATTGTCTTAGGAACTTATGGAAACATTCTTTACTGGGAGGCGCGTTCACACGACCCTTCTTTCCCGGATGATTACACCGTATTGGTTTCCACGACGGATACGCAATTGGCAAGTTTTACCGATACCATTCTTAATTTGGTCAACGAATTGGCAACTTGGCAGTCAAGAAGCATCAATTTGAGTGATTCTTTATTGGATAATCAAACCGTTCACATTGCTTTTGTGAATAGAACGAACGATGGTTTTAAATTGTACATTGATGATATTCGCGTTGTGATGGAAGATCCTGTTGGCTTATTCGAGAATGAAATAGCTGAACTAAAAGTCTTTCCAAATCCTGCAACGGATGTTATCAATATCAGTGGTTTGGAGTCACTAATTTCTGTTGAAATTTATTCTATCGGAGGATCACTGGTGCACAAATCAGATGATGCAACTGTTGATATATCTGGTTTGGAGTCTGGGAGGTATTTTTTGGTTGCACGCAATGAGAATACAGTAGCGAGGACGATGATTGTTAAGAGGTAGGGGCGGTTTATGGAGTGTTGCATGCACTTACAAATAGTTGATAGTATTTTTTATACTTAAAACGGTATTGTTTCAAATATAATTTCATTTCCCTTTTCGGTAACTATTATACTCAATCTTGCATATTTATGTTTTTCATCATAAAAATTGTATGCCACATTGTCTTGTCCTCTATTCCAACTAGTTTTTTCAATTTTTAGAGTCCATTCTCCAACCGATTTCTGCTTTGCGCATTTTATCATACGCTTAAAGAATCTGTAAAAACGTGTTTTGTTTGGCATCTCGGTCTTCACATTATCTGATAGTAAATATGGAACAAAACTCAGTGGGTCCTGTTTTAAACAAGCGAATATTAAGCTCTTTTTGATTTCTTTTAGTTCCATTAATCTATTTAATAAGTTTTTCTGGGTTAATATAGTACTCCAAGCGTGATAGAGCAAGTACTGCAGATTCATTTAACAAGTCTTCGTTACGACCAGCTTTTCGGTCATTAAGATTATATGCTAGTAATCCAATGATACTTTTAGTGTTCCCGCTAAAACAAAATAAATTTTGAGGTTCAATTAAATATCCGCAGTATGGAAAACCATATTCTAACAGATATTGACAGGTAGTTAAAGATAAATTAATCCCCAGTTTTGCTAGCCAATAGTTTAATTCCAAAGAATTAACTTTTACAACCGTATGCTCCTCTATTTTAACGGCACTGCTTTCCGTCAATCCTAATACATAAATGCGATTTTCATTTGATAGATTTCTACCTGAAATTTTCACTTCTTTTTGAACCTTAAAGCATTTACTAAGATAGTATTCAACTTCTCTATCAGCCGATTTGTAGTTATTGAAATCTATTTTCTTTGATTTAATATCATCTACAATTTTTTCCTTTATGTTTCTGAATTGGATTGATTCGATTTCATTGTGCCAATTCATCCAACTTTTATAAGTAAGTAATAGGTTTTTACAATCTCTTTGTGAGAGTGGGGTTCTTGAAAATTCCTTTACCCAACCACGATAAATCTCTTCAGAAGGGTGAAATTCAAAGCTTTCTTTTTCAATTAGCGCGGATTCGTATATTTTTCTAGTATTTTTGAATTTAGGAGCAAGATTCGGGAAAAAACATTCATAATATTCTTTTCTTGAGTGTATATTCAATTCACCATTAAAGACGTTAGTTTCCGCTAATTTTTCATAGGTTTTGAAAATATTACAGAATTTTTGCTCTGTATAAATTAATCCATTTTCATTAAGTATTGTTTTTAGGCTATTCTTTATAAACTCGTCTATATTTCTCAGTTTCTTATTCAATATTAACTCTGGTTTAATTAGCACCTACCATATATTCCCCATAAATATAACAATTTCATCTCAAACAATCACAACTCCTGAAAAGGAATCAACTGTATTGAATAAGGGTATTCAGAATCGTGCGTCGGGTTCATCAATATGCTATCTTCTGTGATGTATGCCAAATGAAACTCCATTTCGAATTCTGCAAACTCAATAC
>NVXU02000048.1 GCA_002734065.2 Fluviicola sp. | reverse complement strand
GCTCCACGTATTGCGAGCAAGGAATTGATGTCAGAGCTTATGCGCAAAAAGGAGAAAACATCGTACGTGCAAGTTGTGTAGGTTGCGGAATTTGCTCTGCTGTTTGTCCCCGAGGTGTTTTAAAATTGGAGAATGGCCCCGAAGAAGGTCGTTTTGAACCGAATCCGTTGATTATTACGAAGGATGGCGTTGAAGTGAAGATGTAGGCTTCGAGAGCCTCAGCCTACATTCTGGAGCGTTCGATCTTTGGAATCTTAGAGCGTTCGAAAACTCCAATGCTCTAAAACTCTAACAATCCAAAATTACTATCTTCGCGCTCATGAAAAACAAAATCACATCAGTCGTTATACCTGCCTACAACGAGGAACAATCCATTGGAAAAGTAGTTGCTGATATTGATAGAGACTTGGTCAATCATGTGATTGTCGTTAATAATAACTCGACCGACAATACAGTAGAAGTTGCAAAGAACGCCGGAGCAATCGTCTTGGACGAACCTCGAAAAGGCTATGGCTGGGCTTGTCTAAAAGGAATTGCAGAATGTAAGCGGTTGAACACCGAAATCATTGTTTTCTTAGACGGTGATTATTCTGATTATCCCGAAGAAATAAAAGATGTGATTGCTCCCATTCTCCATGAAGACAAAGACCTTGTCATCGGTTCTCGCGTTCTTGGTAAAAGAGAAAAAGGTTCGCTCACACCACAGCAGGTTTTCGGAAACTGGTTGGCAACAAAACTTATTCGCATTTTTTACCGCGGAAAATTCACAGACCTTGGTCCATTTAGAGCCATGAAATTTGCTTCACTTCAAAAGCTCGGAATGGCTGACAAAACGTATGGCTGGACAATAGAAATGCAAATAAAAGTTCTCAAGAATAAAATGTCCTATTGCGAGGTTCCCGTTAACTATAAACGCCGAATTGGAGTATCAAAAGTGAGTGGAACGGTAAAAGGGACAATTTTTGCAGGAATAAAGATTATATTTGCTGTTTTTAAATACCTTTTTTGAGAAATTAGGCATGATTATAACAGCAAAAACAAACAAATTGAACTACCTAAAGACTACAATCGTACTGATTTTGGTATTTCTTTCTACACTTGCAAGCGCGCAGAACGTAAAACTCGTTTCTGGAACTGTAATTGATGCAAAAACAAAGCGAAAAGTTGCAAAAGCTGAATTTAAGATTCAAAATGCTGATTCTTCAAAGATTTATAACGCAAAATCGAATTCTGAAGGTGTTTTTAGTTTTAAGAACATCCCCTTGGGAGATTACACCTTAATTGTTGATGATAAAACTTACAGTCGTCAAAACCTTCCTTTCTCACTGACAGAAGAACACATCAAGGGATATACCTTTTCTACCTTCAAAATTAACAGAAAGGTCTCATGGATGTTTAATTGGGGAGATGCCTATGGCAAAGAACATTACTGGTCACATGTATTCGCTCAAGTCATTCTTTTCTTCTACTTCGCCTGTCTATTTTTAGTGCTTTTCTACAGTATTCTACAAGTGACTTTGGCAATTACGTATGTGAAGAATAAAAAGAAAAAAGAAGCCGAAATAAAGCCCGTTTTCGACCCGAATAACACGCCAAAAGTAACCATCCAATTACCGATGTACAATGAGCTGTATGTTGCCGACAGAATCATCGAAACGGTTGCTAATTTTGACTATCCTGCTGATAAATTTCAAATTCAAGTACTAGATGATTCTACCGACGAAACCGTAGATGTTATTGCAAAGAAAGTAGCAGAAGTTGCTGCAAAAGGCATTAATATTCAACACATTCACCGAACGGATAGAACAGGTTACAAAGCTGGAGCATTAGACGATGCAATGGACAGAGTCGAAGGAGATTTTATCGGTATTTTCGATGCTGATTTTATTCCTGATCCAGATTTCTTGCAAAAAGTGATGCCTTATTTCAATGATGAAAAAGTAGGGGTTGTCCAAACACGATGGGGACATATCAATAAAGATTATTCATTGCTCACAGAGTTACAAGCTTTCGGATTGAACGGACATTTTGCGATTGAGCAAGGTGGAAGAACGGCTTCGGGACACTTCATTAACTTCAATGGAACAGGTGGTGTTTGGAGAAAAACTTGCATTGAAGATGCCGGTGGTTGGGAACACGATACCTTAACAGAAGATTTAGATTTAAGTTATCGAGCACAACTAAAAGGTTGGCGTTTTGAATACAGAGAGGATGTTATTGCTCCTGCAGAATTGCCTATTACGATGTCGGCTTTAAAGTCTCAACAGCATCGTTGGATGAAAGGAGGGGCAGAATGCTTTATCAAAATGTGGAAGCAATTAGCAACGACAAAAGGCGTGAGATTGTCGAATAGAATTCATGGTTTGTCGCATCTTTTTAATTCTTCCGTGTTCATTTTCATCCTTATTATTGCTCTTTTGAGTCTTGTCGTTCTACACATTAAAGACAGTTTCTCTGACCTCAACAATGTATTGCAATATGCTGCATTCTTCTTAATAAGTACTGTTTTTCTCATGTATTATTACTGGCATTCTTACCGAGATAAAACGAAGAATTTATTCACATCATTTTTGAAATTCTTCGGTCGTTTCTTTGTTTTCTTAATGGTTTCTATGGGACTATCTTTGAACAATTCAGTAGCAGTGATTGAAGGTTATTTGGGAATTAAAAGTTCTTTTGTCAGAACGCCTAAGTTCAACCTCGCAGCAAACGATAGTGCTAAAGAGAACAAATACGACAAGAAAAGTCTTTCCATTCTCAATATTGGCGAAGGCCTGTTGTTTCTTTTGTTTTTAGGAACCGCGATTAATCGAACAATTTATGGCGATTTAGGAATGGTTCCTTTTCACCTAATGCTTGCCTTCGGTTTCGGATTGGTTTTCTATCATTCTATCAAAGAATTGCGCGGTGTAAAAGCAAAGTAAATGACAGCTAAACGTATTCTCATAGCGTTTAGTCCTTTGGTATTTTTGCTCTCCATTTTCTTTATCAATTTTGAAGACGACAGAACAAATTTTGCATTCATTGCCATTTTTTACACCCTCGCTTTTATTGCCTACTTAGGAATCTATTCTCAACGAAACACCTTCCAATTTAAGCACCTCTTATTCATAGCTATCGTTGCGCAGTTACTTTCTATGTGGAATGAGCCCAACCTCTCCATTGATTATTACCGGTTTTTGTGGGACGGGGAAATAACCTTGCAAGGAATCAATCCATTCGATTTTACACCGCAAGAATTAGCAACTAGAGATTTTGTGACATCGAGCGCATACATGCAAGATATTTACAACGGAATTGGTTCCATGTCTCAAGCTAATTATTCTTGCTATCCTCCAATTAATCAACTTTATTTCATCGTTGCAGCAGCTTGCTCTGATTCTTTGCTCATCAATGCCTTTGTTTTAAAATTGCTCATTGTTCTTACAGAAGTTTTAGGCGCATTCTTCTTGATAAAACTATTGGAGAATCTAAAAATAGAAAAATCAAGGATGTGGTTATTGTACCTCAATCCTCTTTGGATCATAGAATGTACAGGCAATACTCATTTTGAAGGGGTAATGATATCCTTCCTATTTATTGCGTTTTATTTTTTGTTGCAGAAGAAAGAAATCTTAGGAAGTCTTTTCTTTGCAATTGCAGTGCAGATAAAGTTAGTTCCCTTGCTTATCCTTCCATTTTTCTTGCGTTTTTTAGGTTGGAGAAAAGCGATTACATTTTACATCCTAACAATTTTGCTCGTAGTCGCTTTTGGTTTCATTCAGTTAGATTCAGAGAATATCAACAATTTCGTGACCAGTTTGCGCCTGTATTTTGAAGTTTTTGAATTCAACTCCTTTATTCTCTATTATTACATCCAATTTGGTTTTTGGGACGTCGGTTGGAACATGACCAGAACCTATGGACCTAGACTTTCTGCCATTGCTTTGACAATAATCATTGCTTTAGCACTTTGGGGAGGTCGCATTGACCCTAACAATTTCGATTGGAGGAAGTTGTTCAAGAGAATCACCGTTGCGTTTTTTGTGTACTTAATTTTAAGTAGCACTTTGCATCCTTGGTATGTTTTACCATTGCTTGCGTTTTCGCTCTTTACAAATTATACATTTCCTTTAGCGTGGAGTTTTGCCATCTTCTTTTCTTATGTTTTTTACGAATACAGTGATAATTCTGTTTGGCAAGTGAGGTTGGTTTCTATTGCAGAATATGCGTTGGTGGTTGGGATGTTTTTGTGGGAGGTTGGACGAAGGCGATTGTTGAATTATGAATTGTGAATTGTGATGCCCAAAGTGTGTTAGGATTATGGATTATGGATTATGGATTATGGATTATGGATTATGGATTATGGATTATGGAAGCGGAATCGATTTAAACATCCTTTTGAAAAATTGATGCGGTTTATTTCAAATACTTTTTAACATCCATTCTTTGATGTAGAATCCTCACTACCTCTACTATTTCAGCATCAATTTTTCTATAAAAGATTAGGTGTGATTTTATTTTAGTTACTCTATAATTTTTTCGAGTTTGTTCCAATGACTTTCCAATCATAAAATTTCCCGAAATAAATTCAATGTCTTCAATCATCAAATTGTAATACCTATCTGCTTGGTCTTTTGACCATTTATGAAATGTATAAATCCAGATATTGTTTAAATCTTCAATTGCCTGTTTACTTATTCGATATTTTTTTTCACTCATAAGTGTTGACGATGCAATTTCTCCAAATTTTGTTTTGGATCAAAATTTTCAACAAATCCACTTTTTTCTCCAACTTCAAGAGCTTTAATTAACTCTCTCTCCTTTTTTTCTTCCCATTCTAACAATCTTAATGCTGAACGAATTACCTCGCTGACAGAATTGTATCTTCCAGATTTCACTTCACCTTTGATAAAATCCTCAAAGTGATTTCCAATTGATATTGATGTATTTTTCCCCATTTTCATTCTAAATTTAATTAAATATACCAAATCTTGGTAACATAAACAAATTAAGTTCTACTCGATTTCAACATTCTTTTATTTAGAATAGAAAACCCAATAATAGCTATTGCTACAAAAACAATGATTCCGACACCAACACTGATGAAAAGTTGAAAAAATGGCTGATAACGCTCAACAGTTCCATCTTCTAAAATCTTTTCGCTTGGCAAGTAGGAAATTAAGACCTCAAATGTCAGCAATAATGCCATAATTCCAATCACAAAAGAAATCAAAAGGGTTATCGCTAAAATGATTAATTCTCTCAAAGTTGGTCGGTTTCTTATTGCGCTTTCTGAACTCATTTAGTTGTGCTGTATTTTGGTTCTAATTAATCTTATTGTTTCAGAAATTAAAACACCAATAAGCCAAAAGTTAATAATTATCGCTACCGCCATGATGAGAGGAAAACTTCTACCTGTAAACCCAATACCAAAAATTAGAATCGAAAATATTGGTATGTTGAACAATAAAAAGCCAAGTAAGCCTAAGTTAAGGCATATACCAATAGTAATCATTCTGATTTTATTCTCTACTACTAATCGAAACGTATTGAGAATTAATAATAGTACAAATACATCTAAGAAACCACGCTCAACATTAAATTCATTGGTCAAAAAGAAATCAATGAATAAGATGCAAATAACAGAAATCGAAAGTGCTATATTTATGATTCTAAGGTTCATTTAGCAGACAAAATAATGAATTTAAGTCATGGAAGCAACTTTTTTTAGGGGTTGAAGTTTCAAAGTTAAGTCATTCCCAATTTACTGGCAATCTAACAAAAGAGCGTACCTTTTCTCCATTATGTAAAGCTGGCTTCCAATTGGGCATATTCTCAATCATTTCTTTTGTGATTTTATCAAGAACTTTATCTATCCCCCTCTCAATTTCAATATTTGAAACTTGACCACTCTTATTTATGATAAACTTTAGATAAATGCGACCCACTACACAAATGCTTCCACATTCAATTGGACGAAGTAAGCTGTCAGAAAAGTACTTTAGTAACCCTAGTATTCCTCCAGGAAATTGAGCTTCTTTATCTGGATAGAGATAGACAATACTATCTTCTCCGGCAACTTCTGGATCATAGAAGTAAAGAACGGTGTCAACTGGGGCTGTAAGAACGGGAGGTAAAGACTCATCTTGGCTGCTAACAAAGAATGGGAATAAGATTATGAAAAGAAAAATGCACTTCATATTTAAACACCCAACAAAAAACATGCCTAATCCTTCTCCGGCACCGGATCATCTCCACCCCCACCCCAAGGATGGCAAGAAGCCATGCTCTATTTAAATACTTTACTGCAAGTGGGTTGGAAAAATCAATTGATTCGTTTCTAAATTTATTAAAGCTAATGTGGTTTTTTAATTCAGGGGTGCTAATTTTTAATGCATCCAAATCATACCTCTCTCTGTTTTTATTTCGAGGGTGAAGTCTTATTTTTTCTTGTGGTTGTGTTTTTGGAGGTATGATTTATGAGTTTTGTTCAAAATAAGGGCTTCCAATTCAGTGTAAAATAATTTTTTAGAATAACGAAGCTTTTTTGGGTCTATTGTTTTAATGGACTGAGCATAATTCACATTATTCGTGAGATTTGTTTAGAATTATTCAACTTTGAAAACTTTTTCCGTCGTACCATCATCAAATATATAAATTTGAATCGTATTTGGTTTGTAAGACACCTTTCTACCCATCAAATCTAAAATACAAACAATATTTCTTTTTGCCTTACCAAAAGAGTTTAACCCTAAACTATTGATACAGGCTTCTTCACTCTTAGAAACACAAACATCGTCGATATAGAAATAAACCATACCATTTTCATGTAAAAAACTTGTACCTCCAGGACCCGCATAAAATAAACTAGTACTAGAAGAGTCCCTGAAATTGCCAATTGTAATAAATCTTTCCCCACCAAGAGCAACATATGATCCAGATACTAATACCCACGATTGTTTATCAGAGATATAATCGCCAATCATATTTTCAACCTGAGGGACTACTGAAAAATTGAACCAACTATTAGAAATAAGACTATCTGCAGAGAAAAAGGCTCCAATTTGATCTGATGTAGTTTGCATACTATCTGCGAGTGACACAAAAAAACTTACATAATATGTTTCCCCCAGTTGCAACGCACTTAATAATTCAACTTCAATATACTCTCGATAATTTACACCATAACCTATATTAGATGATGAGACATAGATCCCAGAATAAGCATTTCCAGATCTTGCATTTTGGTAACCTAAAAAATTTAACGGTGCACTCGCATCTATATCATTTGAACAAGAATTATATATATCAGGGGTGCCATTAGAGGGCTGAAACCAATTTGATGTTGAATTAATTTGAGAATGGTCAGTCGGACAGTTCAACGTATCTTCAAAACTCGGATTTGGAACCAAGTTTTGAGCTTTCATGTACAGCGTAAAAAACGAAAATGATATAAGTAGAAAGAATCTCAAAATTGCTTTTTTCATCAAAATACAACTTATTGTTTAAATAAATAGAAACTTCAAGGTAAAAACCTAACCTGACTCCCCCTTCTTAGGTACTGGGTCATCCCCACCCCCACCCCAAGGATGGCAAGAAGCAATTCTTTTTAAACCTAACCAAGTACCTTTTATTGGCCCCCAAATACGCAGTGATTCTATCATGTAATTAGAACAGGTTGGGTGGTACCTGCACGATTGCGGAGTCAATGGACTAATTACCCACTGGTAAATTTTGACCAAGACCAAAATCGGAAAAGAGAATACTTTCTTAATGATATTCATTGTTGTAAATTTAGAAATATTCGCACTATCAACGAAGCATTGTGCATTGTTTTCATGGAAGGTGTAACAAAACTGGCACGTTCTTCGTTACTTTAGTACTTCCATACATTAAAACTGTTATATATGCGATTAATTATTCTCCTTTTTATCTCCCTACCAATTTTTGCAATAGCGCAACCAAGCAATGCCGTTATTGAAGATGAAATTCATCCAGAAAACATTCACGAAATCATTGATGAGAAAGTTCTCTTAGAAGAAGGTTGGGCAGAATTACCTCAGCCGATATTCTGGAAGCAAATAATGATGCTTTCTCCCGATTCTTGCCTTATAAATATTGCAGCATCACGAGTGATTATTGAAAAAATGAGTTTGGCGGATTATAACTTAATGTCTGACCAACAAAAAGACGATTATCGTGACAGTATTAGAACGAAGCATCAACTTGTGGGAGATGCGAAAATTTACAGAACCACTGGGAAGAATGATTTTTACAAATTTGAAACCGTTTACCCAACATTGATAGAAGGCGCTGCAGAATTTACCAAGAATAACGTAGATCCGTGGTATGCACAAGCGATTTTACTGATAGAAAGTCCTGGGCAAATGAAAAAATCGAGGGTTGGAGCTTACGGTCCTTTTCAGTTGATGCCGAGAGTTGCAAGGTCGCAAGGGTTAACTGTTAACCGCTCTCTTGACGAAAGAAAAGATTTTAAGCGCAGTGCATTCGGAGCGTCGCAATTGCTAAAAAAGATTTGCATTCCCGAAGCAAAGAAAATATTAGATGCAAAAAATATCACTTATAATGAAACCGATATTTGGTTCAGACTGTTCGTTTTGCATGTCTATCACGCCGGTGCGTTGAATGTAAAAGCGGTTGTCAATGTTATTAACCCAGCTGAAGGCGGACAAGAACTCATTAAAGCAATGTGGCAAAATAAGGCCGCACAGTTTGGAAATAATTCTCAAAATTACTCGCAAATAGCATTAGCTTCACAGTTGATTGTTAGTGAAAGGAGAAGTGTACCTCGACTGACGCTCGGTAACCAGTGAGGAGTGATGAACGATGAGTGATGAGTGATGAGTGATGAGTGAAGTTGACTTCTGTTAGAATTGTGATGACCAGAGTGTGTTAAAGTTATGGATTATTTCAGTCAAGAAGCGAAGCGGTCAAAAAGTCGAACTACAAAAATACTAATTATGAACAAAGACTTACTAAAAGACATCGTTGATTGGGACATCACGAATTGGTCAAAAGCGATTGATTATTGGGAGCAGAATGTTGATTTTAGCTCTGAGAATATGCTAGGATTAGAATTAGGAGGTAACAAAGGAGGATTGTCTTTGTTGCTTGCCAAAAACAATTGCTCTGTGATTTGCTCTGACTTAAATTCTCCAGAAGAAAAAGCGAAAGAGCTTCACAAAAAACACGGTGTTAGCCATCAAATCCAATACAAAGCGATTGATGCAACCAATATTGGCTTTAAAAATGAATTTGACATCGTAATTTTCAAATCTATTCTTGGTGGAATTGCTGGAAATGGTAAAAATCATCTTTTTCAAAAAACAGTGGATGAAATCTATCAATCATTGAAACCCGGTGGACAATTATTATTCTCCGAAAATTTGGAATCCTCTTTTTTGCACCGTTTTGTGAGAAAACGCTTTGTGAGTTGGGGAGCAAGATGGAATTACCTAAAATACAAAGAAATTGATGGTCTTTTTAGTCAATTTGAAACAGTTACTTACCAGACAGTTGGCTTCTTTGGAACTTTTGGACGCTCAGAAGCACAGCGACGATTTTTAAGCAAAGTAGATGCAGTTTTTAGTCCTGTTATTCCAAAAAGCAAGAAGTACATTGTTTACGGGATTGCGAGGAAGAGTAGAGAGGAAGAGTGAGGAGTGTACCTCGACTAACGCTCGGTAACCAGTGAGGAGTGAGGAGTGAAGCTCACTCTTGGTAGATTATGAATTATGAATTGTCGAAAGCTCCAATGCTCTAATGCTCTAATACTCCAATTCACTCCTCTTTTACAAAAACCATCGATATCGAATTCACGCAATGTCTAGTGTTCTTCTCCGTAAACCGTTCGCCTTCAAAAACGTGTCCTAAATGACCTTTGCAATTGGCGCAAACAATTTCTGTTCTTCTGCCGTCTGCATCTAAAATTCTTTCTACAGATCCTTTAATTTCATCATCGAAAGAGGGCCAACCGCAGTCTGAATTGAACTTGTCTGAAGAACGATAAAGAGATGCATCACATTGGCGACAGTGATAAACACCAGAATCACTGTAACTCGTGTACTCCCCTGTGAATGGAGCTTCCGTGCCTTTGCAAAGAATTACACGCTCCTCTTCTTTCGTTAATTTATTGTATTCAGCCATGCCTCTTAAATCGGCATTTGACCAATCTCAGACTCAAATTCTTCTAAAAGAACATCCACGGCTTGTTTCAATACATTCTCCTGTCCCTTTTTTGCTTTGATGTATAAACGTCCTCCGTTTTCATCGTAATCGAAAGTAATATATTTGACAATTTTAGCAAGGTTCTGTCCTTTTTCTAAGTCAAAATCATCTAGATCTAAACCATCTAGATTGATAAAGAAACTGATGCTGCTTTGACCAAAATTTTCAGCTCCTTCTGGTAAATTTAGTCCTTTTACATTCGATTTTACAGAGAATTCCGACTGTGTATTCACTGTCATTCCTTCGTCGCTAATGCTCACCTCAGCAAATTCTTCTGGAATAAAATCAGCAATCAATGAAGCGATATTATTGCCTCTTTTTGTAACGCCCAAGTAAGCATTAAAATCAGGAATCATCGCCCCATTCTCTCCTGGATCACCCAACATCACAAACCCAAGTTGACCATTGAACAATGCTGCCAATCCTTCTTTCCCAGCGAACATCAAAGTCGTTTGAGCAATCGGTCCCATACTTTTACTTAATTCTTTCATTGTTTCTGGAGAATAATCGTTGATTAGACTTTGCATTTTTTTCATGTCCAAATTTACAGACAAGCCTAATCTCGGAGAGCCGTCGCCTAACTTTGCAAGAATAGGTGCATTCTTTTCTGACTTGAAAAACATTCTCGATTGCAACTCTGCTGAAAAGAAATTTTTTGTCTCAATGATTGCTGCGCCATCTTCAAACTTAACAACAGTCTGAATGTATGAATCCTTAACCATTGCTTGCAATTCATCTTGCTTTTCTTTGCTCAATTTAGTCAAATCAGTACTCGACGTATTGTAAAGTGATTGCACATTCATCCCTAAAACAACATCACCTTTTTGATCAAGAATTTCATCAATTTTACCACCGCTCTCATCATTCTCTACCTTCTTGAATGCTTCTGCTATAAGCTCATTATAATTTGCTTCGTTATTACTTTTAACAAGAATCGCTAAGTTATTCTTATAACCAAACGCATAATATTCATCTTCCGCAATGTTGATGTCGCCTTTTTTTATGACATCATAACCACGTTTTGTGAGCTCTGTTTCAAAGGCTTCGCCGTCCTTTATTTGAAAAAAAGCATAAGTTACAGCTGGAGAACCATCCTTCTCAAAAGGACCTTGCATTGCGTAATAGGCGGGAGAATCAAAATCAATCACTTTCTCCAATGTTGTCAATTCTCCATCTATTAAACCTCCAACTTTAGGCAGATTCTTATAATCTACCTTTCCTAAAATGCTTTTTAAATCGGCATTGCCAAAAGTGACAATATCTTCATTTCCATTCAAAAAAGAGGACAGAGCATCCTTAGAGTCCATCGTGCCACCTCCTGATTTACAAGAAGAAACAAGACCAATAAGCAATGCTATCGAGAGAATACTGAAATAATTTTTAATGTTATTCATAGGTTTATTTTATTCGATAAATTTAATCATTTATTCTTCAGCAGAATTTGTGCCAAAAATTTTACTTAGAAACATTAAGAAGATTTGAAGATTAAAGTAGAGAGTTGCTATGATTTGAATATTTGCAGAATCAGCAAAATCATGGCTCAGCAAAAATTAATTCCTACCTTTGTGTTATGCACATGGTAGAGCCATATTATCATTGGAGAAATCTATATATCGCATCAGAAGATGATGCTTCTCCGTTCTTTGGTCGAGAATACAGCGAATTTAATTTTGAAAATAAAATTTACAATTACTTTATTCATCCTCAATGGGATACCATTGATTCCCCTACTTTGTTTGTTAAAATTCTCTACATTGACTATGATTCTTCCTTTGCCATCATAGAATTTATTGGAGAATGGAACGACGCCATTGAGAATGACATAATGACTTTAAAACGCGATATCATCGAGGAATTAATGAAAATGGGTATTGATAAATACATTTTAATCGGGGAGAATGTGCTTAATTTTCACAGTTCCGACGACTGCTATTACGAAGAATGGATAGATGATATAGAAGATGGCTGGGTGGCAATGGTTAATTTTCAAGAACACGTCATAACAGAAATCGAGGATGCTGGCATCGACCAGTATTTCATTGTTGGCGGAGAATTACAGAATATTGATTGGAGAGCCTTCCTACCTCAACAATTCTACAATTATATCGAGAAAATTGTTGAGCAGCGATTACTTTAATTATCCAAAGAACCTTGAACAACCCAGCATTCAAACTTATTAATCAAACTGTCTTGTAATTTTGTTCCTAAAAAAGGCATTGCTGTAATTCCAGGGCTGTGTCTCATCGCGTCAAGCATTTTCTGAGAATTCGACTGAACAACTGCCAACGAGGTCCAATCAAAACCACCTGCTGGATTTGGCGAAGTATGGCAGCCTGTAACTGCACAGTTCATTTGCAACAAGGGTTGAATGTCACTTTGGTAGGACATTTCGCTATCGCAGACTACTGATACTGAAACTTTATCCTTCTCACAAGACGACAATGCCACAAGGGCTACTAAAATCACTAAATATCTTTTCATCATTTAAAATGTTCGTGAAATGCTAAATCCTAATCGAAATTGACCTAAAGTCCAATCAGAATAGGTGTAAGGAATAAATTGAGTTTCGTTGAATCCTCTGGCATTGGTCCACACGATTTTAAAATTGTGTCCATTAGTGGTGTATTCAAAACCTGCAGATAGACTGTTAAAATTGTCTGGTCGTAAACCCGGTTCGCTAAAAACATGGTAATATTCAAACAACATTCCCATTTCTTTGGTGAATTTGAAGTTAAAACCTCCTCCTAATGCAAATAAGCCGTTGACATCATTCTGCGCAACAAAATTTCGGTGCACATAGGTTGGAATTAATGCGATGCTCACACGTTCACCAAACTTACGCGCAATGTGTAATTGTGTTACATAAGCCAATCGATGCGCAAACTTCGGGAAACTTTGCACAGAAGTTGAATCATCGCTTGCTTTCATATAAGTTATCGTCGAAGCGCCAAGTAATGCCATCGTAAATGGGATTCCTCGTTCTTTGTTCTGTGTTAAAAAACGGTATTTGATAAATCCATCGACCAAAGAACGGTAAGGTGCTCCAGTGCCTTTACTTCGACCAATGCCGACCATAATTTTGTCTGTTATTCCATACTCAAAGGCAAAACGAATATCTGCTGCATTGTCAAAACCAAAGAATTGTTGAACACCCCCATCTGGTCCAGCAATGTCACCAAATCGGTGCATGATTTTAAATTCTAAAGCTCCTTTTTTTAAGGTTTCCACAGAATGTCCGTTTAGGATTCTTGTGCCAATAAACGTACCTTCGACATCTTGTCCGAATGCTCCAAATGTTAAAATTACCAACAAGGTAAGTAGTGCTTTTCTCATATTATTTTCCTGCTAATTGTTTAATGTAGGCAACTAAATCGTTGAGTTGCTCATCGCTCATTTTTTCCTTTGTAAATAAAGGCATGTATTGTCTTCTTCCGAACTTTGAGTGCGTCCCGTATCTCACTATTTGATACAATGACTTATCTGAATAATTTCTAATATTTCTCCAAAACATATCTGCAGAAAGTTTGCCTTTGTCAAGACTTAAATAAGTAACGCGTTTGTACGCGTGGCAAGACAGACAACTTATTTCGTAAATAGCTTCTCCATTTTGCACATCACCTCCCTCGCCGTATTTTCGGTCATCTCTCTGAATTGGTTTTAAAAACGTCGCTGAGTAGGACTGTCTGTATTTCGACTTTAATTTCTTTGCAAACTCCGCATTCTCTTTCTCAGTATTGCTTCCAGCGTCCCTTATGATTTCTAAATCCGCGTCTGAAAAATCAAAATCACTCATTTTAAGGTCGTTCTTTTTAAAATAGTGCATCATTGCCTCCAACTCCCAATCTTTCAAATACCTGCCTGAAGAACAGTATTTCGAACACAGTTGAATTGCATTTTCAAGCGTGTCCCTCGCGTTTAAAGTCATTTCTCCGTACTTTTTTAAATAATCTCCATTAAAAAAAGACGTTCTGTTATAAATTCCGTAAAATGTGGAACCTTGAAGATAATTTAAGTTGTTTTTTTTCGCGTATTCAAGTCTGTCTTTTGGCGACTCGCTTGCTAAGTTTTCAAATTCTCTGGTCAAATTGTGGCAATCCGTACACACAAAATGCTTTGAAATTTTCTTGGATAGCTTACCCTCGTAAACCGTTCTTCCATTGATAATTAATTCTTCTCCCAATTTTGCTTTCGCACTGTCATAAGTACCGATAGAATGATTGAGTTCCTCATCCCCCAATTGCATGAGTAAAGCTTCCAGTGAAAATTCTCCCGGCACATGCGGCTCTAACTTACCTTCATCACTTGAAAAGGAAATCAATATAAACGTTGACACAAGTCCAATAAAGAAGAGTAATAAGATTTTTATCACAGTAGAAAAATTTAATTTGTGAAAGTTACGAAAAAAAATCTTTAATTGAAACGAGAATATGGCTTTCGTCTAAAAGTGACTTTTCCGCTGAAACGAAGGAATAGTGTACCAAAGTTGAATCTCGACAGCTCCTTGTCCATAATTCGCTTGTTTAAAAGAGGATGTTGTTAAATCATAACTAAAAGCTGCCGTCCAGTTAGATTTTTGGAGAAGAACATTGAATATTGCGGCATCTTTGTTTCTTACATACACTCCAAATCCGGCATAAAATTCATTTAGTTTTGAGATGCTACTGGTTGTTTTAGCTTTCTCTGACAGTTTTATTTTTGCAATTGCTCCTATAATCAGTGAGCTGAACTTATTTTGATTCTGATAAATTACTTTTGTTTCAATGTATGCCCCTTTTTTACCAATTGGAATAGAGAATGAACCAAAAACGCTTGTTCTTATTGGCAATCTGCTTCTCCCGTTTTGAAGGAATGAAGTTTTGGTCTTATTCAAGTGATACATCGCGAATCCTAATTGTAAAAGGTTTACTTTCCGTTTTTTAAATGTATAAACCATCCCTGCACCAGAATCAAAGCCTCCTGTGTTTGCTCTGTTAAAATTTTCACCACTCGAAATTGAAGGATCGTATTCAAAACCATTGTGCTGTACTTCCCACATTCCATCTTCTGCGTTCAATTGCTTTCCGAAATAACCCAATTGAATGCCCATACTTAGCGTGGAAGTTTTGGTTAGCTTTAAATGGTATGCAGTGGACAATGATATTGACAAAGTAGAAGCAAGGTTATTAACCTGTTGTTTGTACAAATTAACTCCAGTGGCAAGGTAACCTTTCCCTTGTCTTCTTTTTGGTTGCAAAGTGCTGGAGAATGATGCACCTAGTGTCTTGAATGCTGCATTTGCTTTCTTCCATTGTGAACGGTAGGAGACAGATGCTTCCACTTCATTATTTAACGCCACAAGAGCAGGATTATGCAACAAACTCAAGTATTGAACATTGGATGTTTGGTAATCCTGTGCATCTGCATTAAATGCAATGATCATTAATATGATTACTAAAATAACAACTTTCATAGCTCTATAATTTAGTCAACAACTGTTACAATTCCTGAAAACTGTTCGCTTGTTCCGTTACTATAAGTGACTTGAACAGAGTAAGCATACTGGTCATTCTGAACGCGTGCCCCTTGATAACTACCATCCCAACCGATGGACTGATCATTCGATTCGAATAGTGTCTCACCCCATTGATTATAGACTCTAGAATGAAAAGAATCGATACAATCTCCAACTATATGCCAACGATCATTCAATTGGTCATTATTTGGTGAGAAAATGGTCGGAATATAGACCTCAACGCATCTATCGTCAACATTTACGATGACTAATATAGAATCTATGCATCCGTTACTATTTGTAACCAACAATTGATAGGTTGTTGTTTCATCAGGCGTAACCATTGGATTGGAGCAAGTATCACAATCAAAATCATTCGGAGGAGTCCATTGATAGGTCAAATATCCCGAAGAATTAACTGTTGATGTTAACTGAATAGAAGTTCCTGCCAGAATCAATGTGTCATCCGGACTTACTGTTACTTCCAAATCATTGATTAAATCAATTGTATAATTCATTTGGTATTGGCAACCTAAGGTATCTGTAATTTTAACAGAATACTGCCCTGGAGTTAGACTATCGATACTCAATGTACCTGTTTCTCCATTAGAAAAAGAAATCACGTACGTAGAACTTGGATTCTCAATGACCAAAGAAATGGAACCTAAAGAATCTGAACAAGTTGCAGAAATTACTTCTTCCGTAACAATAATTGCATAGTTCGCTTCAATGATTACACTGTCATAAGCGAGGCATCCAGCAGAATCTTGAATTGTTAAGATAACTAATCCTGTGTCAAGACTTGTTGCCGTTGCTGAATATTGATTAACCGGAGACCATTCAAAAGAATAAGGCGGCAGACCTCCCGTTGGAAAACCTGTTGCAGATCCTGTTCCTGTTCCTGCGCAGTATGAATTCTGAACACTGTCGATTGTTACACTTAATGTATTCTCAAAGTCCACAAAGAATGAATAATCCTCAACACAACCATTTTCTAAGGTGATACTTACATTCTGCAGACCATACCCCAAGTAAAGTGCAGAATCGGACTGATAAGTTAAAGAATCCCAAGCGATAGAATAATTAACAACGGATGTATCAATGAATAAAAATATGGCTCCCGTAGAATCATTACATGAGCTTGGAATAATGAGAGTATCGATAAGAACTCCTAATGGCTCTTGTATTAGAAAAGTATCTAGAAAGGTACAGGCGTTAGAATCAATGACTGTCAATTCATAACTCCCTCCACTCAAATTTATCAAGCTATCTGTTGCAACTATAGAATCTCCCGTTGATGCATCTATCCAAAGAAAAGAATAATCGTCTAAATTATTGCCTGTAACAATCACTTCTCCATTGTTATAGCCAAAACAAGAAACGTCTGTTGAAACACTAGATACAACTGGAGGTGCAACCACGCTTAAATTAAAGGAGTCCTCATAGGCGCATCCAAAAGTATCTATGGCAACGACCGAGTACCAACCAGAAGAGGAATCTGTTATTGCAACCAGTGTGGAGTCAAATTGTTGCATAGAAAATGAATTAGGACCTGTCCATTCGATTGCCCCTACTCCATTAGCAGATAAATTGTAATCTTCTCCTTCACAAGAGATTTCACTGCTTGTTATTTGCAGACTTGCAAGGGGTGCGACAAGAAAACTTGCCTGGCTACATTCTGTTGCGTTAGTTACACTTTCTGCACGAACGTAAAAAGTGGTTGAAGTTGTCAAAGTTACATAAATAGAGTCTCCTGTACCGATGATATTTGTTCCACCACAAGATCCTTCGTACCAAAACCATTCTGCATCTGTTCCAAGATCTCCTCCAAGTGTACTTAATAAAACAACATCGCCAGGGCAGTAATAAAAAACAGAACTGGGAGTTCCTGTGGTTGAAGAACCCCCATAACCACTTCCTCCATAACCACCTCCAAAGCTTACACCACTACTCGCCGTTGAGCGAGCTTGGTTAAATTTGGTAAAAAAACCTTCTTGTGTACTGTTGTACGTGTTTATTAAATTAACTTGGCTGGTGTCAATGAGTAAAGAATCAGAAAAGGTGTTTCCAACGATATAAATGGCAGTGTTTCCATAAACAGCAACAGCATTTGCTTGCTCATTCTCTGTCCCACCATAATAACTTGACCAATAGAAATTACCGTCTGGAGAAAGCTTCGTCAAGAAAGCATCACTTCCACCATTTAAGGTCATTTGGTAACTGTTAGAATCAACACCAATTAAATCCGAAGAATTCGTTGTTCCAACAGCGATGATGCTAGAGTCCAACTCGAAGAATAAATCAACTCCGTAATCTAAACTGTCTCCACCAAAATACGTGCTCCAAATAAGTGAATCATTGCGATCTACTTTTGCTATAAATGCGTCTAGAGTGTCTCTTTTCGTGTATTGCGGAGCTAAAAGAGAGGCAATGTTTGTTATGTTGGTATAAGAGTTGGTCGTTCCAATAATGAATACGTTGCTATTAAAAACTTTCACATTTTGGATGTTGTCTCCTCCTTCTCCACCAAAATAAGTGGACCAAACCAATTGACCATTGTTGTCAACTTTAGTTATAAAGCCATCAGATTCTCCTGAGAGTGTATCATTCTGCGTGTTTCCTGCCAATGGGAAATCTGTCGAAAATGTTTGCCCGGTAATGAATATTGAAGTATCACCATAAGCTATTCCAGTGGCAAAATCAGTGGCAGAACCTCCTAAATACGACGACCATTGCAACGTTCCGGAAGAATTGAATTTAGCTAAGAATCCATCTTCATTTCCACTCAATACACTTTGAAAAGAACTGTCGTTTGCAATGTTATTACTCGAGTTCGTTGTTCCACACAGGTAAATATTCTCATAGAAATCAACCGATAAACGTGTGCCGATGTCTGAGCTATCGCCTCCAAAATAAGTCGCCCATATTAGTGCCCCATTCTCATTGAACCTGGCTAAAAAAGCATCAGAATCACCTCCTAAAGTATCCTGATAACCAAGACTATCAGTAATACCCATTGGAGAAAACGTAGTTCCTGTTATCACAACGTTGAAAGACGTATCTACATAAACATCATTGCCTCTATCATTGGCTTCTCCTCCAAAATAAGTGCTCCAAATTAGAGTTCCACTTTTGTGGTATTTAGAAACGTAAGCATCATTAATAGAATCATTGATTATGGTCTGATATGCACCTGAAGTTGCAATATTTGTGAGAGACTGCGTACTTCCGCAGATATAGACATAACTAAACCTATCTGTAATGACTCCGTTTGTTGAAGTGGTCAGTGAATCTCCAATATACTTTCCCCAAACATAATTTGGAACAGGATCAATGACTAATGTTTTACCTCTTTCTTGCTCATTCTCCAGTTTAAAACCAACTAGCACTTCATTTTCTGACGCAGAAAGCACCTCAAAAACTACTGATTCTTCAGACTTGTTCTCTCTATAAAAACTGTAAGGAATGCTCTCGTTTAATGTTCTTATTGTCAACTGAAACTGTAATTGATTTTGCTCGGTTAATTTAAAAGTATTGAAACCTTTGTAAAGGAATTGAACATCATTGATGTCGGATCCCGGATGCAAAACAATATCGTACTTAATGCTTCCTGTTGCTTCGTCTGACTTAAAAACAATGTCAATGTTATCATAAATGTTTTCATAACTTATGACTTCATAAGAGTTTACTCCGGAAATTGCAATTGTCTTCTTTCCTGATTTAAAGTAATTGAATTTTGCTGTCGATTTAATTGAAGGAATGATTTTTACGTTACTGTTACAAGCTTGAAATTGAACATCCAGCCGATTGATTGTTAATTTACGGTTCTTATCGGTAGAATATAAATCGTAGCTGAATCCTTTTTTTCTCAATTGAGTATTCATTCCTTTAGAATCTGGATGAATAAACACAACGTCTTCATTAGGATTACCAAATTGATTTACAATTTGACCTCTGTTTTCAATAAATGAGTTGCTTGTTTTTAGCCGATTCTGACCAAAAGACACAGAAATGGATAATAAGCAGATGAGTGTAGTAATTTTCATAGTAATAAGCATTTGTACAGCTCAAATATGGGACTTATTAACTATAAAAATGGATGATTTCCATCAAATTTAAAGTGTTTTATACCATTCTAAATGAGGATGTTATAATTAAAGTGTCGCGCAAAACAATTAATTGGTGTTCTTGATTGATTGAAGTGTAAAGCCAAGCAATGATAAAATACAAGCCAATGAACGGAAGCAAAGTTCTATAAACCTGAAAAATGTGTTAATATTCATTAATTGTGCTTAAAATTGATTTTTTAATCGCAAAACATAGTGATTCCATCTATTTTTATATCTTTAACCCTTCTATCACCTATGACCAAAGCAGAACTTAGAAAATATTACTTTGAAAAACGATTGACTCTTTCTCCTCAGAAATTGGAGAAAATTTCTGCGCAAATTTGCCATGCTGTATTTAGCAACTTTCAACTGGAGAAGAAGAAAATCAGTCTTTTCTTACCGATAGAACGCAAAAAAGAGATTAACACCTATAAAATATGGGAAAAGGCTCGGTCTTTTGACGCACTTGTTGCTATTCCTAAAATTAATGAGAAAACCAACGAATTAAAGCAAGTTCTTTTTGAAGAAGAAGACCAACTGGAAACAACTATATGGGGAATTCCAGAACCAAAAAGAGGGCGTGTAATTGCTGCAGAGCATTTTGATTTCGTGTTCGTTCCCTTACTCGCAATTGATAAGAAAGGTAACCGAGTGGGCTATGGAAAAGGCTATTATGATCGTTTCTTGAAAAAATGTTCGCCCAGATGCAAATTCATCGGTCTTAGTCATTTTGATGACCTTTCAGAGAACATTGACGATGCAAATTTTCAAGATGTAAAATTGGATTACTGCATTACACCGAATGAGTTTTATCGTTTTGATTGAGTTTTTCTTGAGCGATTAGCTTTTAGCTGTTGGCTTAATCTTGAATAAAAACAAAGGCTTTATCTTTCTTTTTTCTATTCTCTCACTAAAAACGTCTTCGTAAGAAAAATTATCCTTCAAAGCCATGCCAAGAGCCAAGTACTAAAAGTCCAACAGCCAAAAACTAACTCATCCATCATAACCTTTACATTCTTTTTTCGTAACTTGTAACTGATGTTGCGCTTATTACTTCTTATAATCTGGCTTGTCAGCTCATCAATCGTCTGGAAAGTCACCTCTAAACCCGTGTTTGGAGTCAGAATATCTATTGGGGCAAATTCACAAATCACGTCCTATGTTTGCTATTTATACAACGGAAGAACGTTAAATAAAAAGAGAATTGTTGACGAGACTTCTTTTGTGAAAATCGTAACTGGAGAATGGCCGAGCATTTATAATCCTCAAAGAATCGACTATTTCAAAGAGAACAATATAGACTGTGCTATGATTCTAGATTCTATCACACTAAAAAAAGTCGTTGGATGCGTCCCCATGGATGAATTGTGGAAGATTCGATTTTCGACCTATCCATACAGACATCGTTCTGATGAAGGATGGAGCAATAAATATTTTAAACCTTCGCAGGGTCAAGAGAAATACTTATCGAAAAGATACGGTATAGACCACATTGATGGAGACTATTTCCTTGACACCAACTTCTGGAAACTGATGCAAGATGTCGTTGACCCTTTGTGGGTAGATAATTATAAGTCTATCCATTAATAAAAAATGGAATCATTATTGTATGTTTACAACTAAACCTCCGTCTTATGTTTATGAAAAAAATATATCTATTCTTAATTTTATTTGCTTTAGCAAGTTGTACGTCTAACTCTGAAAAAGAAAAAATGACCAATAATTCTCCAAATAAGAATGAAATTAGTGTCGTTGAGGAGAAAAACAGCAAAGAAGAGCCAAAATCAATCGAATCTAGCTCGAACGATGAAATCCTTGATAAAAAGGAAGCTAATACTTTGGCATACTTCGACGAGCTCAGCAGGGACAGCTCAGTAACCAAGGTTAAAAAAACGCAATCGAAGGAAACTGTTGAGCAAAAAGAAGCAGTTGGTGCAACCGTTGAAGACATAAAGGAGTACGCTTATTCAGAGCCATCACTTGAAGAATATGTAGAGAATGCTGAACGTGTAAGAAATAATTTTCTAAAATACACATCCTTAACAAGCTTCTTAAAAGCACACGTTTCTTCTTCTGGCAAAGTGAATTATGCTAAAATAAAAACGAATATGGCTCAATTAGATGCCATTATCAAAGAAATTGAAGAAAACTACCCAACGGCTGATTGGAGTAGAAATGAAAAATTGGTTTATTGGATAAATGCGTACAATGTTTACACTTTAAAACTAGTTGCAAGTAACTACCCTCTAAAATCAATCAAGGATATCACTGCAAAACCTTGGCACAAAAAGTTCATCAAATTAGGTGGATCTACGATTAGTTTGAATGACATCGAACATTCCAAAATCAGAGGTAATTACAACGAACCGAGAATACATTTCGCACTGAATTGCGCCAGTGGCTCGTGTCCAATCTTGCTTAATAAAGCTTTTACGACACAATCGCTCAATTATCAATTAACCGCATTAACGAAGCGTTATTTAAAGGATAGCGCCCAGAATGACTTCTCCAATCCAAAAAGCATCAAAATTTCATCTCTTTTTAATTGGTACAAAGAAGATTTCGCGAAGAAAGAAGGTTCTGTAATCGATTTTATCAATAAATACAGAACAGAGCAACTAAAAAACCCAAAGATTAGCTATTTGGATTATGATTGGAGCTTGAATGATTAGAGTTTCTGCCAACTATTTGTACAATCTTCCGGTTTATTGAGCAGAAATCAGTATATTTATAACTGTTATGAATAACGTTTTTTCAAATAAAGAAATTCAATTAGCTAAGCTCTGTAAAATATACAATGTAGAGGCTTTGTCAGTATTTGGCTCTGCGACTAATAGCAGTTTTAAAAACACAAGCGACATTGACTTACTTGTTCGGTTTTCTAATGATATTGCTTTACTCAACTATGCTAATAATTACTTCGATTTGCTGGAAGAACTAACACTGCTTTTCGAAAGAAAAATAGACTTGGTTTCAGAGCGTTCTCTTAAAAACCCAGTCTTTATTAAAGAAGTTAAGAAAACTCAAATCTCTTTGTTTGAAGCCTAAACTTCTAAAATATCTACTTGATATTGAAAGTGTTATTTCAGAATTAGAGTCTATTTTAGAGCGTTGTGAATATAATTTTCATCTTTTTTCTAAAGATATTATACTAAAAAGAGCTGCTGAGAGAGATCTTGAAATCATTGGAGAAGCCGTGAATAAGATTTACCAAGCGAATTCACAAATAGAAATAACAGGTTACAAGAAGATCATGATTCTGTTGAAGATGAAATCATTTGGGGAATTTTAATAAATGATATTCCTGTCTTAAAAAATGAAATTAAAAAAATAAAGAATGATTAACTCATTTCTCTCTTAAAGTTTCTTCCTCACCAACTCTTCCAAGGCATCTACAAATCGAGGATGCTCATTAGAACTTGATACCAACTGTACTTTTTCGCCGCCATTCTCTTTGAAAATTTCTTGGTATTCAGAGCTAATTTCAACGACTGTTTCTAAGCAGTCTGCAACAAATGCAGGCGAGAAAACAAGAATTTTTTTGGCTCCATCTTTTGCCAATTGCTCCACGACCTTATCGGCAAAAGGCATCAACCATTTTTGCGTTAATCGCGATTGAAAAGCGACGGTATATTGCCCATCATTCAATCCTAATTTTTCAGTGAGCAAGCGTGTCGTTGCATAGCAAGTGGCCTGGTAACAGAAGTGGTTATTCTCACCGATTGCCGTTTTGCAATTTTCACTTTCACAATTACTGCCGGCAAGATGCACTTTCTCTACTTGCCTTTCTGGTAAACCATGGTAAGAGAACAAAACATGGTCATATTCTGATAAATTGAACGCTTTTGCTCTTTCGATGATTGAATCGATGTATCCTTCCGCATCATAAAATTGGTTGATGACACTTATTTCTGGCGTTACCCACCATTTTGCAATGATTTTATTAGCCAATTCTATCGCAGAACCATTAGATGCACTTGCATATTGCGGAAATAATGGAAGAATAACAATGTGATCGTAATTCTCTTTGTGCATTTGCTCCATGACATCATACATGGATGGATTTTGATACCTCATCGCTAAATGAACAGTCACGTTTTGTTTCTCAAAGCGTTTTTGCAAGCTATTTTGAAGGTTTTCAGAATGCGTCAACAAAGGAGAAACTCCGTTGCCAAAACCCCAAAGTTCTTTGTAAATTTTAGCAGATTTAGGCGCTCTAAACGGAACAATGATACCATTAACCAGTAATTTTCTGCCCAACCAAGGAATGTCAATAACACGTGGGTCATTTAAGAATTCACTTAAATAGCGACGAACATCATTCGTTTTCGGACTATCTGGAGTCCCCAATTGAATCAATAAGACAGCTGTTTTTTTCATTGATTTAAAGTAGTTTTTCTCGCCAATTCTCTGCTTCTTTTTCAGAAATCAAGTTCAATTTAAGCAAATATTTCACTGCTTTTTCGAAAGCGAGAGGATATCGAATTCCATCGTAGTTCCAATCGGTTTCATTGAGCCAATTCTCAACCTGACCATGACGAAGGTTGTACCTCCAGCTAATCAAATCGATGACATTTTCATTGCTTTTCAATTCTTTTGCTTTCTGCTCAACAATCTTGCACATTTTCTCCAAAGATTCTTTGTTCTCATTGTAAATTTCCGTTCTAACGGCAATCACAAAACAAGGCCAAGGTGTAACAACCTCTCCAATGTACCTGCATTTCTTCTGCTCTGTAAATGGATGCGTGGTGTATTTTTCCCACAAGAATGCTTGCGCTTCATTATTCTCTAACGCCCATAATCCTCCGTAAACATCGCCAATAATGTTGAATTTCAATTTGCTTGTGTCCCAGCCTTCTTGGCTTGCTTTCACATACGCCATTAAATGTGATCCTGACCCTTCTCGAGATATTGCGAAGGTCTGATTCTCAAGCTGATCAACGGTTTCAATAGACCCATTGAAAGGCACATGAATACCCCAATGCAAAGGAGTTGTGACATATACACGGAGAATTTTAGCATCCAATCCTTGCAAAATCGCCTTGCTAATGCCTTCTGTTAGCAAAACTGCAATATCGATGGAACCATTTTCTAAACCTCTAATCATTTGACCAGTTCCTCCGCCCATGTCGCTCCAATGCAAGTTAATTCCTTCTTTGCGGAACCTACCTTCTTCAATCGCCATTCTCCATGGTAAATTAAAATGCTCTGGAACTCCACCTATTTTAAATCCGTCCATTCTTCAAGTTTATTTTTCAGAAAACTGCATATCATGAAGTGTCTTATAGTAATTCCCTAATTTCAACAGTTCTTCATGTGTCCCCTGCTCTTTTATTTCTCCTCTGTCTAATACTACAATTTTATCAGCATTCTTGATCGTTGATAGTCGATGAGCAATGACGATAGAAGTTCTACCTTTGGTCAACTCAATCGTTGCTTTTTGTATTAATTCTTCCGATTCATTGTCAACGCTTGAGGTTGCTTCATCGAGAATAAGAATATGCGGATCATACACATAGGCGCGAATAAAAGAAATTAACTGTCGCTGCCCTGTTGAGAGTACTCCACCTCTTTCTCCCACCTCGTATTCGTATTCATTGGGCAATTTCTCAATAAAGGAATGCGCTCCAACGGCTTTTGCTGCTTTAATGACCTGGTCTTTCGAAATTTCGGGGTCTCCCAAGGTGATGTTATGCAAAATTGTGCCTGAAAACAAGAAAACATCTTGCAAAACGATGGCAATGTTCTTTCTTAAGAAATTTAATTCGATATCAGCCAACTTGGTTTCGCCAATGAGAATATCCCCTTTTTGATGTTCATAAAAACGCCCGAGCAAGTTGACCAAGGAGCTTTTTCCTGCGCCAGTTGCCCCAACAAAAGCAACCGTAGAACCTGATTTAATTTCGAGATTGATGTTTTTTAGTACCCAGTCTTCATCATTGTATGCAAAATAGAGGTCTTCAAATTTTATAGTTGCATCGAAGTTACAATCCACCTTTGTTCCTGCGTTTTGAATATTGTCTTCTAAATCGAGTACACTAAAGACACGTTCTGCCCGTACAGTTCCTTTTTGCAGAATGTTAAACTTATCTGCCAACATTCTGATAGGCCTATAAAGCATGTGCACCCAGAGAATAAACGCGACGATTTCTCCGAATTGTTGATCAATTTCAGAGGGCAATTTACCTTGAATGCTCAAAGCTCCAAAAACGAGCAAGCAAGCAATTGAAATTGAACTCAAAAAATCTACCACTGGAAAGAAAATAGAATTTGCCCAAATTGCTTTGATGTGAGCCTGTCGGTGTCCTTTGTTTATTTCTTGAAACTGTTCGTATTCTTTCTCTTGCCTGTTAAAAAGTTGCACCAAAGACATTCCTGTAATTCTTTCTTGCACAAAAACATTTAGTTTATTTACTTGATCGGCTTCTTGCTGATACGATTTCCGAAGTACTCTCGCAAAAACGCGCGTTGAAAAAATTAAAATCGGAATAGGGATAAGTACTAAAAGGGTCAATTGCCAATTGGTGTAGAACATTAATGAAATCGAAACCGTTAAGGCAATTAATTCACCTGCAATGGCAATCATTCCTGAAGAAAAAACTTGAGTGATTGCTTCCAGGTCCGAGACTAAACGTGTAATCATTGTTCCAACCGGCGTTTTGTCGAAATACTGAATTCTAAAGGTCAGAATATGTTTCATCAAATTTTGCCTCAGATCACGAATGATAGACTGCGCAAATAAATTTGAATAGTACGAAGAAAGAAAACGCAAGGCGGCTTCAAAAATTAACAGTCCTACGATGAGTAATGTCCACAACAGGAGCTTGCTCTCATCTTGATGGCTAACAATGTATTCATCTACCATGTGACCGATAAGCATAGGCCGAATAGGGCCAGGAAAAGCAAGAAGAAAGGTAGTGACAATGGAAAGAAAAAACAGCCACTTATACGACTTCCAATAAGAAAGAAGACGCATAAATACGGTAAAGTTTAGCTTTGATTTTTTTGCCATTGAGCAAATTTAATAGGATTTCGGGAGTTGCAATGATTTAATGTTGCAATGTTGCAATGATTTAATGTTACAATGATTTAATGTTACAATGAATCGAAAAAATAGCTAACTTTACAATATGATTCATGATTTTTCAAAAACCAATTCTATTTTCTCTACATTTTTAGGGGAATTACGTGATGTTGACATTCAAAAAGATTCGATGCGTTTCCGAAGAAACCTGGAGAGAATTTCTGAAATTTTAGGCTATGAACTTTCTAAAAAGTTAGACTTCGAGACGAAGGATATCATTACGCCTTTGGGTGTTGCACCTACCGCTGTTCTTAAAGAGCAACCTGTAATTGCAACCATTTTGAGAGCAGGATTAGGGATGCATATGGGTTTATTAAATTACTTTGACAAAGCAGAAAGTGCGTTTGTTTCTGCTTATAGAAAGCACAATACTGCCGAAGACTTTGAAATTTATGTGGAATACATGGCTGCGCCAAAAATTGACAATAAAACACTCATAATCAATGACCCGATGTTGGCAACTGGAGGATCAATGATGCTGGTCTATAAATCTTTACTCAAACAAGGAATACCAGCAAAAGTAATCGTTGTTGCTGCAATCGCATCGCCGGAATCTTTGGTTTATTTGAAAAAACACTTGCCTCCAACAACAGAATATTACATCGGTGCTATCGACAAAGAATTAACGGCGCAAGCATACATTGTCCCCGGTTTAGGAGACGCTGGCGATCTTGCCTTTGGCGAAAAATGTTAAAGTATGCATTGGGGAGCAATGATTTCTTTATTTTTTTTCTCATTCATAAAATTTATGTTTGCACCACTGGGAGGACCCAAATTGGGGCTTTCATTCTTTGAAACCTATTTTTCTATTGTCGCTGGAGGAATTGTTGCAGGGGCTATCTTTTATTTCTCTGCAGAATTTTTCATTCTTCGTTCTATTAGAAAAAACAAAGAAAAAATAGCTAAATTAAAAGCACAAGGCAAGCCTTTTAAGCAAAAAAAGAAATTCAGCAGAATGAATAAATTCATCTTGAAAATTAAAGGCACTTTTGGACAATTTGGAATTGCTATGTGGGCACCATTCTTCTTGTCAGTACCAATAGGAAGTATCGTTGCAGCAAAATTCTACGGAAAAAGTAAAAAAACATATCCTCTAATGGTTTTAGGAATGTTCGTCAACGGATTTATTACTACAAGCATTACTTACGCATTCGTATGAAACACATTTTTTTCGATTTAGACCACACTTTATGGGATTTTGAGAAAAATTCGGAAGCTGCTTTGAGAATTCTCTTTGAAGAATTAGAATTGGGTAATCACTTGCCTTCTTTTCAGCGATTTCATACAAAATACAAGAAAGTAAATGCTAAACTTTGGCATTTGTATGGAAAAGGAAAGTTAGAGAAGTCCGTTTTGCGCGTCAAGCGGTTTTCTGACACTTTCGCCAATTTTGATATCAAAAACAAAGAATTAGCCGAGCATTTAGCAAAAAGGTATGTGGAAGTTTCGCCTTACCAGACCAATCTTTTTCCCGATGCTATTTCTGTTTTGGAAGAATTAAAGAGCAACGGGCACCAATTGCACATCATCACCAATGGTTTCAAAGAGGTACAGTACATTAAGCTTTCAGAGAGCAAGATGATTGACTTTTTTGATGTTATTCTTTGTTCTGAAGAAGTGGGGAAAAACAAACCTGCAAAAGAAGTTTTTCACGAAGCTTTATCTCGTGCAAATGCAAAAGCGGAAGAAAGCATCATGATTGGAGACGATTTTCACGTCGATGTAATCGGTGCAGAAAACTGTGGCATTAAAGGCGTTCTATTTGACCCACATTCTCGACAAAAAAGTGGAACTCATGAGTGGCACATTCAAAAATTGAATGAAATTCCTGGGCTCCTTCCATGGATGAAGGAATCAATGATTTAATGTTGAAGTTGTACCTCACCAACTCCTGATATTAATGTTTTTTTATAGCAATTCTAACCTGCAATAGGCATTCCTTGAATCATTAAAACATTAAAACATTGAAACATTGACTAATGTAACTCCTGTCTCAACTTCTCATACATTACCATTCCTGCGGCAACGCTGACATTTAGAGATGCAATTTCTCCACGCATTGGAATTTTACATTTAATATCTGCCATTTTTATCAAATCCGAGGTGATTCCATCCATTTCAGATCCCATAATCACGCAAACAGAACCTCTAAAATTGGTTTCATACAATGGAACATTTCCTTTTTCTGTACAAGCAATCAATCGCACACCACATTGCTGAATGTAGAACAGTGATTCTTTAAAGTTGTCTGCCTTGCACACTTTTATTCTGTTCAATGCACCCGCAGAAGTTTTTACCGCATCTGCCGTCACTTGTGCAGAACCTTTGTTGGGAATTAGAATTGCATCTACTCCCTCGCATTCTGCCGTTCTTGCAATTGCTCCAAAATTCCGAATGTCCGTAATTCTATCCAATGCCAAAATGAATGGCTTTTTTTCTTCTGCTAGAAGACCTTCAACAACCTCTTCAATCTTGTGATATTCAATCGGCGAAACCAGTGCGATTACACCTTGATGATTGCTCTCAGTCAGCGCGTTTAACTTCTCCGTAGGGACAAATTGCAGCTGAAAATGATGTCCTTTTAGTTCTTCTTTAAGTTCTAAAAAAAGCTCCTTATCCATTCCTTTCTGGATCAGAATTTTGTTAAAACCACGACCTGCGCGGATGGCTTCAATAACAGAACGAACACCAAAAATCATGTCATCCTTAGGTTTTTTAGTGTATTCTCTCGGAGATTCATCTCTATCTCTTCTTTCGTATTTACTCGCGTATTTTGACATATAATTCTTTTAAAATTGATAGATAAACTCTGTTTTCATTTCTGTTTTAACAGATTTTGCAACGGGGCAAGATTCTCCAACACTTTTAATCCTTTTTTGAATAGAATCTGACCAATTGTTTCCAGAGAAATCTAAATTAATTTGCAATTCTGCTACTCTTCTGGGTGCTGACCCCATAATTTTCGTCACTTCTGCTGTGCAACTTTTAAAATCAATATCCTTTTCGTTGCAATAAATACCAATAATGGTTATCATGCAAGACGCATAAGAAGTAGCCAATAAATCTGTTGGAGAAAAAGACTCCCCTTTCCCATTGTTATCTGTCGGGGCATCCGTAATGATTTCTACACCCGATTTCAAATGTGTGCATTTCGTTCTTAAATTTCCTAAATATTCGACTTTAGTTGTTGCCATTTTACCGTGCTTTTATCTAACTTTGTATTCTTCCTTATATATAAGGTATAAAACATTTACAAAAGTAGCTTTTTATTTGCAAGAGAAAAGCAAGTTTCAAATATATCGCAGAATGGATGAGATAAAGGACAGTGAATCGAAAGTGAGGATTAAAAAACCGAAATGGTTGCGCGTTAAGTTGCCTACTGGAGAAAATTACAAGAAAGTTCGTTCTTTGGTGGATGAACATCAACTCCACACCATTTGCGAAAGTGGAAACTGCCCGAACATGGGAGAATGTTGGGGAGAAGGAACCGCAACTTTTATGATTTTAGGCAACATTTGCACACGTTCTTGTGGTTTTTGCGCCGTTCAAACAGGTCGCCCAAATGCGGTTGATGAATTTGAACCTGGCAAAGTTGCGCAAAGCGTCAAACTGATGAAAGTAAAGCACGCCGTGATTACTTCTGTTGACCGTGACGATTTAAAAGACGGCGGTTCAACTATCTGGGCGCAAACCGTTCGTGCGATTAGAAAGCAATCTCCAGAAACAACCATGGAAACATTAATTCCCGATTTTGGAGGACATTGGGAGAATTTGCAAGTAATTATTGACGTTGCACCAGAAATTGTGAGTCACAATCTGGAAACAGTTAGAAGATTGACCAAAGAAGTCAGAATTCAAGCGAAATATGACAGAAGTTTAGAAGTTTTATTTCGACTTAAAAAGGGTGGAATGAAAACAAAATCTGGGCTAATGTTGGGCATAGGAGAAACGCATGAAGAAATCATTGAATCTATGGAGGATTTGCGTTCTGTCAGTGTTGATGTTCTCACTTTAGGACAATACTTACAACCTACCGCTAAACATTTGCCTATTGTGGAGTTTGTAACTCCTGAACGATTTCAAGAATACAAAGAGTTAGGACTGAAAATGGGGTTTAGATTTGTTGAAAGTGGCCCCTTGGTGCGATCTTCTTACCACGCTGAAAAACATCTTTTTTAGGCGTTAGACGTGTATAAAAATGACGAATTATTATCAGAAATAGAGTTTTCTTACACCTAATTGCTTTAACTTTACAGTAAATTGTACTTGAATTGTAGCAATGGTATTATAAATATTACTATTTTTACAACGCTTAAAACGAATTTTATATACTTATGAAAAAAATTATCGCATCATCAATCTTGTTCCTTTTAATGGGAACAACCGTGAACGCACAAGAAAACAAGAACTGGTGTTCTTCTACTGAAGCTTTAGAAGAAGCTTTCAATATGTACCCTGAATTACGCGATGCATATTACGCGAATCAACTAATGCAGAACAGTGCGAATTACGAGAAGTCTGCAGATACAATTATCTACACTATTCCTGTAGTTTTTCATATTCTGCATGAGTATGGTTCTGAAAATATTTCAGACGCGCAGGTATATGATGCGATGAGAGTAATTAACAGAGAATTTAACGCGGCTGATCCTGATTCAGTTGATTTAGTTCCAGAATACGATACCTTGCACGCTAATATTAGAATAGAATTCAAATTAGCTGCCATTGACCCTCTTGGTAATTGCACGAATGGAATTGACCATATTTACTCGCATGAAACGAGAGTTGGAGATGCTGCATCAAAAATAAATCAATGGAATAGATCTCAATACTTGAACATTTGGATAGTGAAAGTTATTGGTGCGGCAGGAGCTGCAGCATATGCAACATTCCCAGCAGGGACGGATGGTTTGGGTTATTGGACTGATGGTATTGTTTCCAACCACACCTATACGGGTAGTATTGGTACAAGTTCTACTTTTAGAGAAACAACTTTAACGCATGAAATTGGTCATTATTTGAATTTATCTCACGTTTGGGGTAATGGTGGTGTTGGAACAGCATGTGGTGATGATGGAGTGACAGACACGCCTGTAACAAGGGGTTATACGGTCTGCGCTTTAGGAGCTGCTAACGATGTTCAACAATGTGATCCACTAATTGAAGAAGACGTTCAGAATTACATGGAATATTCTTATTGTTCAAGACATTTCACTCCAGACCAAGCAGCACGTATGCGTAATGCTTTAACTGGAATTTCAGGAGAAAGAAATAGACTATGGCCAGATTCTACACAAATTGCAACTGGAGTTAAAAATATTCCTTCACCCATGCTTACTCCGCAAGACCCTGCGAATGTATTAACAGTACCTTTATGTACACCAATAGCAGACTTTACAAGTTCTTCGGTGTCTGTATGTGTTAATTCACCTATGACTTTCTCTGATGCTTCTTACAATGCAGTAATTGATACTTGGGCTTGGACTTTCCAAGACGGTTCACCTACTACGTCTGCAAGTATTAACCCAACAGTAAGTTTCACTTCCCCTGGGTACAAAACAGTTACATTATCAGTAACAAATGCAGCAGGTACTGGAACTGAAACGAGAACATCAATGATTTATGTTGCTCCAGGATGGGCAGATTTTAACGGACCAGCTTCAATTAGCTTTGACGGACCTTATGCAACATGGTTTAGACAGAACAACATCGAAGATAACTACGGTAAATTCGGATTGGTTAACTCTGGAGGATATGACAATTCTAACTGTTACAAACTACAGATTTATAAAGACATTTCAAATGCAACTTTATTTTCTTCGGACTTTTTCTACAACCAAAGACTTGGTTATTCTGTAGATGAATTAATTACACCTTCTTTTGATTTGAGATACACAACTGGAGTTACAGTTTCGTTTAAATATTCTTATGCTACAAACTCAACAACGGCAAGTAACATCTCTGAAACACTTAGAGTAATGTCTTCGAGAGATTGTGGAGCGACTTGGAATACGAGAACAACTATTCCTGCATCGCAAATTGTTAATGCAGGATTTGCAGGTAGTGTTGATTTTGTGCCAACTTCGAATACACAATGGACAGAGAGAACATTTACTTACATTCCTAACAGTACAGACTCAAAAACAATCTTTAAATTTGTTTTCGAAGCGTCGGATATATCAACGAACTTATTTATTGATGACTTTAATGTAATGGGAACTTTAGGTTTAACTTCTGATATCATTTCAATGATGGATTTGAATGTTTATCCTAACCCTTCTGCAGAAGGACAGTCAATCAACGTTTCTTTTACAGGGCAAGACAAAGAGGTTACATTGACGTTGAGAAACACGAAAGGACAAATTATTGCTTCTGAGGTTATCGCACCGACAAGTGCATTAGTTAACCAAGCGATGAAAGGAACAGAAAACTTATCTTCTGCTTGCTACTTCTTAGAAGTGAAAACTGGAGATGATACTACAACAAGAAAAGTAGTTGTTCTTTAAACAGAATTGAATATTAAAAAAAGCCTTTCTAACTAGAAAGGCTTTTTTTTTGAAATCATTTCGATAATCATTTTTTTGTTGAGTGATAAAAATTAAATTTGTAATCAAAGAATTAAACCATGAGCAATTTCGACATTATTATTATCGGTTCAGGACCTGGAGGATACGTTGCAGCAATTCGTTGTGCACAATTGGGAATGAAGACTGCAGTCATTGAAAAGTACAACACCTTGGGCGGAACTTGCCTCAATGTAGGTTGCATTCCATCAAAAGCACTTTTAGATTCTTCAGAACATTACCACAATGCAACCCATAGTTTTGCAGAACACGGTGTTGACGTTAAAGAAGTGAAAGCAAACATCAAGCAAATGATTAAGCGGAAGAATGATGTTGTCTCTCAAACCTGCGATGGTGTCAAATTCTTAATGGATAAAAACGACATTACTGTTTTTACAGGTTTGGGCTCAATTGTCGATAAGACAACCGTAAAAGTAGTTGGAAGCGATAAAAAAGAGACGCTTTTACAAACCAAAAACATTCTGATTGCTACAGGGTCAAAACCCAATTTCTTTCCTGGAATGGAACCTGACAAGAAGAGAATCATTACTTCTACCGAAGCATTGAATCTTGCAGAAATTCCTAAAAAAATACTCGTTATCGGTGCTGGAGTGATTGGATTAGAACTTGGCTCTGTTTTCAATCGCTTGGGAACGCAAATTGATGTTGTTGAGTTTGCTCCAACAATCACACCAACAATGGATAAAACAATGACGAAAGAATTGACGAAAGTTCTCAAAAAGTCTGGTTTTAAATTCCATTTACAGCACAAAGTTCAAAAAGTAATCAACACTGGAAAAGGTGTGAAGTTGGTCGCTTTGAACAAAAAGAACGAAGAAGTAACCATGGAAGCTGACTATTGCTTGGTTGCAGTTGGTCGTAAACCATATACTGATGGTTTAGGTTTAGAAAACGTTGGGCTTTCTACCAATGACAGAGGTCAAGTTGAGGTCAATGAGAACTTGCAAACGTCTGTTCCTAACATTTTTGCCATTGGTGATGTTATCAAAGGAGCAATGTTGGCGCACAAAGCTTCTGACGAAGGTATTTACGTTGCAGAATTTCTTGCAGGACAAAAACCTCACATCAATTATAATTTAATTCCTGGTGTTGTTTACACGTGGCCAGAAGTTGCGTCTGTTGGTAAAACAGAGGATGAATTAATTGCCGAAAAGAAAGGCATTAAGGTAGGGTTGTTTCCAATAAAAGCATTGGGAAGAGCGAGAGCAAGCATGGATATTATGGGAACAGTGAAAATCATAGCAGACGCTGAAACCGATGAGGTACTTGGCGTACACATGATTGCACCTCGCGCAGCAGACTTAATTATGGAAGCAGTTGTTGCCATGGAATACCGTGCATCGGCAGAAGATATCGCCAGAATTTGTCACCCCCACCCTTCTTATTCTGAAGCGGTAAAAGAGGCAGCAATGGCAGCGACTGAAGACAGAGCAATGCACATTTAAAAAAAATAGCATATACAAAGCGAACCTTCGGGTTCGCTTTTTTTTCAATAATACATCACCATTAAAATTGGTTTCTTAGAACCGTCAATGATTTTATACAATTTCTTGATAAAATTATTCGAAACCATTGGGCAACCCAAACTCTCACAGATAGGGTAATCCTGTTCTTCGTCAGGAACGCACGAATAAGGATGCAAAACGATGTACCTTTTGTAGGCGTTGTTATTGGTCTCATCCAAACCGTGCAATTTGTATGATTCACCAAAATTACCTGTGTATTTTGCACCTATTTTGTAATTTCCTAAAGAAGATTGATAAGATTCAGGAATATTACTAAAAATGAGAGAATCTTCTACAACAGAACCGCTTCCGTGTGCAACGAGCCCTTGGTGAAGTAGCGTGTCTTTTTTAACATCTACGATAAAAAAACGGAAGTTTTAAGAAGGCAATCGCATATCAAGCAAAAAAATCAGCTCTTGATTGTAGCTTTTGTGCGTTGAAAGAAAGTTTTTCGCTTTGACTTTCTGCTTCTCAAATTCAACTTTTCTTTCTGTTAAAAATAAGTTGCTTTGTTGTTCTTCGAGGATAAATTCTGAACTGTCATCCTCTTTCTCAGAATAAGATTGTGCACAAGATGAGAGTGCAAAACCAAGAAAAGTACAAATGAAGAATTGTTTCGTTTTTAATAGTATCATACTTGTAAAAGTGAGAATGTACGAAAAGTAACGAGAGGAAAGGAGTTTTTGTGAAAATTTGGCTGTTGTTAGACCACAACGTTAGGGTTAGGTCCGAGATAAAATCTCGAACCAGCGGAGATTCTTGAAAATAGCCGTTTTTATCTCATTTTTCGTAAAATTTGATTGAATTTTACGGAAAATGTCTGTTTTTGAGTGAAGAAAGGGGGGGAATGGTTAAATTAGAATAGGTTAAAATGAAAGGTTCAGGGTACACCACGAAGTAGCACCGAAGGTAATCTCGAACCAGCGGGGGAGTTTCTCTGAATAAGTTCTAATTTAAAATTTGACTCATATTAATGCTGAAATAGTCTTTTTAGGAGGTTCTAAAATCAGTTTCCAATCTTTGGGACGGTTTTGTTGCGGAATCATGTGGAATGCGCTATCTTAGTAAAAAAAGAATATGAGTTTACAATTTATTTCAGACAGTAAAGGAAAAACAACAGGCGTTTTTATACCAATAAAAGATTGGGACAAGCTCAAAAGCAAATACCAAGGTATTGAACAGGAAGGGATAGAAATACCCGAATGGCAAATGAAAGAAGTAGAAAGAAGGTTGGAAGATTTTAAAAACAATCCTGATTCTGCAAGCGATTTTGACCAAGCAATGGATGAGATTGAAAAAGATTTATAATGTATAAAGTCATTATTCTACCCCTCGCTAAAAAAGACATCCAAAGCGCTGCTAATTGGTATAACAAACAAGAAAAAGGACTTGGAAAAAAAATTACAAAACAAATTCGTAAAAGAGTAAAGCAAATTCAACAAGACCCTAAAACGGTAGCTATTAGATACAATGAAACTAGAACTGCCATTGTTAAAGGCTTTCCGTATATGATACATTACCTGGTTATAGAGCAAAGTAAACAAATTGTTGTATCAGCTGTTTTTCATACATCGCAAAATCCTAAAAAATGGAGAAGATGAGTTGACTGAAAGGTCCGAGATGAAATCTCGAACCAGCGTGTTACACACATCCACTATCCTATCTATCTATCCCTAAAATAGCTCTTCAGCTCATCATACGACATATCAAGAACAGCTTTGTTAATATTATTTTGTTCAATTAGCTCGGTTAACTCAAGTGTAGTGCCTTCTGGGAAAAGATTGGAATATACATTGTCGACCATTTGAATCATTAGCACAAAAAGAATAGTATTGTTTATTCTCTCAGTCTCACTTTCTTGGCGTTTAGAGAATGAAACTGACTGCAACAACTCCCAATAATTCCCTTCAAAAGTTAATTCTCTAGCATTGTTTGTGATAAATTTTATTACCGAATTAAATGTGATGACATTCTCGTAATTAAAACTTTTTAGGCTATATACTACATTAGCATAATAATTATCTACAAAAAAAACATTAATTGCTTTCATTTTTTGCTTATCTAAATAAAAAGTTAAAATCTCGGGATAATCTTCAAATTCTAATGATAAATTAATCAGGTTGTACTTTTTAAATTTTTCATAATGCTTATGTATAAGTGTCTTAACAATTAATTCATTTGAATATTTATCAAGAAAAAATGAATCTTTACTGTTTAAATATATTATATCGATAGCTAGAGCGTCTTCAAAAGACTTAACAGCTACCCCCGTAGTTAAATTCCAATCCTGTAAATCATTCCTTATTTCAGCAGTGATTCTCCTCTCAAGACTAATACTTGTTTCTGCACTTTTTTTAACTTCAGCTGTACAGTTCACAAACAGCAACAAGCAAAAAATAATATTTTTCCCTTTTATTTTCATCATCTATTTACCCCCAAGCTGCCGCGCGAACCCTTTCGCGTGGTCTTGGTTTCCACAACTCTAATATACAAAAAAATTCTAATTAGAAACTTGGCTCTTGTTGTAAATACCATTTAATCCGTTTTAACAGAATAACAGACGAACAAATAACCGATAAACAGAGAAAGTAAGAGTTTATGCTTCGAAATGCAAGTATTATTTTTGCCAGTTCTTTGTGTTTTTAATTTTATTTTTGTATTTTTAAGTATAAAATGCATTCATTCAATTATGATACATACTTTTCACATAGACGATTCTAACCCTAGAGCAAAAGCACTTTTAGAGTTTGTAAGAACTTTAGACTTTGTAAAAAAGGAAACAAGCACAGGTATTCCTGAATGGCAACAAGAACTTACACTTAAACGATTACAAGAGTTGGACAAAGATCCAAGTAAGGCTATTGATTTTGACGACATGCTCAACGAGTTAGAAAAAAAGCATGGCTTATAAACTTAACACTTCTACGGGGGCGTATCTAGATATTGAAAAAGCGATTGTTTACTACAAAGGCATCAAGAGTCAACTTGCCGAAAATTTTCTAATTGAACTAAAAGCAACTAGAAAGTATATTCAAAAGCATCCCAAGAAGATACAAGTTAGATATGCCAATATCCGTGTGGCTTTTTTGAAACGGTTTCCATTTGGTGTGCATTTTAGATTTGAAAACGAAACTGTGACCATTGTTTCTGTATTTCACACCTCGCAAGATGATAAGAAGTGGAAAGAAAGAATGTGAGGGGGCACAAGCTAAATTTCCTCTATTAATTTGTTTGTAGGTGTACTATCTGTTTTAACAGAATAACAGACGAACAAATAACCGATAAACAGAGAAAGTAAGAGTTTACGCTTGGAAAGTGCTAGGTCGTTTTTATCAAAAAAAGTCATTTTCGCTTCATTTTTCGTAAATTTTGATTGAATTTTACGAAAAATGACTGCTTTTGAGTGAAGAAGAGGTGGGAATGGTTAAATTAGAATAGGTTAAAATGAAAGGTTCAAGATGCACCACGAAGTAGCAGTGAAGGTAATCTCGAACCAGCGGTGAAGGTAATCTTACCGAACACGATGCGGTCGTGCACGAGCAAATTTAGTCTATTCTTCGCTCGGTAGCGGGGGTGGAGAAGAAATCATTTACTTCATCACGAATGATTCTTGCCTTTCGTCTAGAAATTTTTCTTTTGGATGATACTTCATCAATATTTTTCCCTGTAATCATCCTTTTAAATACACATACAAATACATAAGAAGCCGTTCTAGAAGGATGACCTCCTCCTTTGTACATTATCCATCGAGGATGGTTTATTTTTATTTCATTAAATAATAGGTTTGTAGGGCTTATTTCGATAGAATATTCATTTTTTGTCTTAGTTAAATTTGTATTTATAGATTTGAATTGTTCTTGCACTGTATTAGAAGGCATAATAGTGTCATAAATTACTGCCCAAATAATTCCATCCCTCTTTAATTCGAAAATACTGGCTTTTTCAAAAGGAACAAGTTCTTCATTTTTTTTACAAGAAACGGTATCGTAATCTCGATGAATCACCCTGTTTTCAATTGATTTTATTCCCTTTCTTTCTTTTTTATAAAGTTTTCGAGAAGCGTATTCAGTAAAATAAATTATTCTTGGCACCCTAGAATGATACCTCTCTATGATTCCTATCAATCGCTCCAATGACTTTTCACCAATTATCGACATCATCAGTTCTGAGTGAGTAATTGAACCATGCTCTTGAACAATAATTATATCATAGTTGTTCCTCATTATAGAAGATTCTAGATTGGACATGAGTACCGTGTCAAGATTACACCTAGAACCAAACCGCTTATTTATCGAGTCACTATCAATTGATTTTGACCTAAGACCATTCACTAAATCCATATTTATCATATATTTCCCACCATAATGATAATAGCGAATATTCATTCGCAATGAATGACCTGGATAAGTAATTTGATCAACAGTAAAGATCAATGAATCAGTGTTAACATTTAATTCTTCCTCCAATGTCTGCGGCATTGAATTAAAAAACATTAAACTATTACCGATTACAAGAATTTTTTTTTGAGAAAGAGCGTTTAATGATATTGCTAAAAGAAATAAAAGTAAACCAAAATTATTCATCCCTCCCTACTTCACCAAAACCATTTCATCTACCAAATGCTTCGCACCTGAATATCTATCCATCACCCACAAAACATAACGGATGTCAACAGCGATGTTTCGGCAACGAGAGGCATCGAACATGTAATCGCTCATGGTACTTTCCCACGTTCTGTCAAAATTGAGTCCCATGAGGTTGCCTTCTGCATCAATTACAGGAGAACCGGAGTTGCCACCAGTGGTGTGATTGGACCCCGTAAAGCATACCCACAACTCTCCGTCTTGGGCATAACTTCCGTAATCTTTTTTCTTTGCAAGCTCACGCATCCTAGGCAGTAACTCGTAGTCAGGGTTATCACTGTTATTCTTTGCGATGATTCCTTTCAAGGTCGTGTGCTCTGTGTAAGCCATTCCGTCGATGGGTGCAGAGCCTTCTAATTTACCATAAGTGATACGCATGGTAGAATTCGCGTCTGGCCACATTTTCTCTTCTGGAAACATCACCATTCTCCCTTTCACATAGGTTTTAAGCAATTGATTCATTGCTCCTTTGTAGGTTCTGATTCCTGGGAGAATTTCACTTCTAAATTTATCGTTGGCATCAGCCCACAAAATAAATCCAAGGTCTTTTTTTTGTAATTTTTTAATCGATTTGGCCTTCAACTTATTCATGAATTTCACAAATCGTGCTTCGTCGGTCAAAATCGATTTCTTGAAAATTTTATCCGCTAAATCTTGCGCTGAAGTGTTTTTTAATCGTTCTGGTAAAGGACCATCGCCAACTTGCTTCACATATTCTTCTGTTAACAGAATGAAAATCTCTTTATCAATGTCGGCATTGTAATTCTTAAAGAATCCTTTCGCGCCCTTAATTTGTTTCTCTATTTCTGCATCTAAAGTGCCGTTTTTCTCGAACTTATTAAAGTTAACTAGAAAAAGATTGAGATTTCGAGCTTGTTTAAACACTTCTGGTCCAACGTACAAATATTCTATCGCCATGGAATAACCAAAATCAACATCCTTGTATTGAGTGACTAACTCATTCATCTCTTTGATCACAGAACCATAGGTTTCTTGCCACTCGGTCTTAGTTGCCGCCATGTCGTTGTATTTCTTCTCTCTATCCAATTTAATTTGAATGGCATTTACAGTTTTCAATCCTCCAATTTGCCCTATCCATTTCTTCCAACCATTGGCAATTCTTGCTTGTTTGGAAGAATATTGAATACGAATTAGGTCTGAAGAACGCATCCCTGCATTTATAACACTCAATGACTTGTCGCGCATCGAAATTCTTGCAGGGCGTTCTTGATCAATGATGTAACGAAGGTTTTCTGACGTTAAATGCTGCTCTGTTGAACCTGGAAATCCATAAATCATTGTAAATTCTCCCGGAACTCTATTCTTCACCGAAACAGGTAAAAAATGCAAAGGTTTGTAGGGAACATTGTCATCAGAAATGCCTGCTGGTTGATTATTTGCATTTGCATACACACGAAACACTGAAAAATCACCCGTGTGTCTTGGCCAAACCCAGTTGTCGGTATCACCACCGAACTTACCAATAGAATTTGGTGGAGTTCCAACAAGACGCACATCGTCAAAAGTTTCTTTCACAATCATGTAGAAATCATTGCCATAATTGAATGCTTTAATGTCCGCAGAATAACCGTTCCCTCTCATTGCATCGTCTATCAAAATGACAATGTTCTCTTGCATTTTTAGCAATTTACTACTTTGAGAAAGACCTTTTGTTCCTTCCAAAACAGCTAAAGTAACATCTTGAATTCTCACAATTCTTGATGCTGTAAGTCCAAGGTTTTTCAATTCTTCACTTCTATTTTTTGCCCAAAAACCATTTTTTAAGTAGTTATTTTCCAAAGAAGAATGGGATTGTATTTGAGAATAACCGCAATGATGGTTGGTCAATAATAATCCTTGAGAAGACACCAATTCAGCAGTACAACCACCTCCAAAATGAAGAATCGCGTCCTTTAAACTGGAATTATTGACAGAATAAATGTCCTCCGCTGATAATTTCATTCCCATTGCCTTCATATCGTCTTCAAAAGCCCCAATTAAGGATGGAATGAGCATTCCTTCTTCTGCAAACGAAGAGAAAATTGATGTAATAGATAATAAGAGTATTGCTGTGATTTTTCTTGTATTGAGTTTCATCGAAATATTCATCTGTGTATTTTTTTATTGCGTAAAGATAAGGAATTAATGATTGAATTTAGCCTTTGGCTTTTGGCTTTTAGCTTTTGGCTTGATCTTGCTTCGATGTCTAAGTTTTTTTCCCTTGCGAAGACACTTTTTAGTAGATGTAAGAAAAAAGAGACTCCTTTTCTTTTCGAGAGTCAAGCCAAAAGCTAAAATCCATGAGCTAGGTGCAAATAACAGAGGTTCAAATTATAAGCTACCACTCCATCGCTTTTCTTAAATCATTAAATCATTGAAACACTTGTATTGAGCTTGTCGAACATATTAATTCCCTGTTAAATTCGTACTTTTACACATGCATTTACTCGATTTCATATTTAGACTTGGTGTTCTCTTTGCGATTTACGGATTTCTTTGGGGAATTTTTGAAATAGGCGTCGTCTTGATTAGTCAAGGCAGAAAAAGGTCTTTGGTTGAAGTTTACATCATTCGAGGCATCAAATATTTCTTTTTGGTGGACGTCACATTTTTGTTTTGCTTTGACAATGAATCTTTTAACATGTTAGAATTGAGCCGTGTTGTCTTCGCGGGCATCATTCTTCTCACCTACTTTATCGGGAAATTGCAGAAAAATCAGAATCGATCGTCGTTGATGAACATTGCTGGGGGAATGTCAGGTCGTCCAATGATGAAAAAGCAATCTTCTTTTAACATGCAGTTTGAAACCGTCATTATTGCGATTTCCTTGATTGCATTTGCTTTTTTCTGGTTCTATCCAGCATTTGCTGTCAATCCTGTTGCAGAATGGTTCCACGAAAGTATTGTGAACATCGAAGACACGCCTATTTTTGGGTTTATTTTCAAAATTATTGGCTTCTTCTTCTTGTTGAGTCTCATTTTTAAGATGGTTAACGCATTGACATTTTTACTCAATGGTGGAAAGATAAATACACAGAATGATGACTTTGACGACACAAATAGTCTAGGAGGCGATAGTCATTTTGATGATTTTGAAGAGGTTTAGAAGTTGATTTCTGTTAGGTGATGAGTGATGAGTGATGAGAAAAATTGTGTCATTATTTATGATTGGCTTTTGCTCTCTTTTTGTGTGAAATAATTTCTAAACCAGAATATTTTCGTTAAATTTGATGTACAATGTTTAAAGGTAAGGTGTTCGTTAAATTTTTTTTCAATTTATTCATGTTGATGTGTTCTCTCCATTCCTATTCTCAAGGTTCTGGATATACTTTGACTTTTGATGGTAACAATGAGTCTATTAATATCGGTAATCAAGTCGCTAATCAATGCCGAACTATAGAAATGTGGTTCAAACCTACTGTGACAATCTCATCATCTACGGCTATACCAAAAAGCTTAATTATGAGAGATTACAATTATGGTGCATTTCAAACATTCAATGAATTCGGACTGTTTTTCTACCCTAATTCTTGGGGAGCTAACGCCGGAAAACTTTGTTTTACAAGAAGTGTGGGAGCTTCCATCTACAATATTTTCTCAAATAATGATACATGGGAAGCAAACCATTGGTATCATGTTTCGGTGACTATGGGTCCATTAGGTGGAATGCGAATGTATATAAATGGTGTTTTACAAATAGACATCGGAGGAACGACTTCAGCTATAGGTACTCAACCGCCTAATGCATCAGACAATGTCTACATTGGGAAATGGGGTAGCTTAAATATTCGATACTTTCTAGGAGAAATTGATGAAGTTCGATTTTGGGAAACCGAAAGGTCACAACTTCAAATTAGAGATATGATGTGTTCTTCTCTCGTTGGAAATGAGGTTGGGCTTCGCGGATACTGGAATTTTGATACTGGAACGGGTACTACACTCGTTGACAATAGCATTAATAATTATGCCGGTATTTTACAGTCAATGTCTGCAAGTAATTGGATTTACTCTGGAGCTCCTATTGGAAATATCAGTACTTATGCATATCCTGGCAATTTGACTGGAACTAGTCTAACGCTTAGTACTGCTATTGGTGACGAAGTTACTGTTGATAATATTGTTTCAATATCAGAGGGCGTTCAAATTTATAAGGTTAATTCACCTCCAAATTCTTTATTAAATTTATCTACCTTACCCACGAACAATTATTACGGCGTTTTTCTTACTTCTATAAGTGGCACCTATAATTTTACGTATGACTACAGTCTGTATGGATGTTCTAGTTGTGATAATATATTCTCTCGAAACGACAATTCTGAAATGGCCTGGCAACAGCTTGCTGCTACTTCTAATGCCTGTGTGTACAATTTACCTAATCAAAGTACTGTTAATTTTGACTATAGAGCTGAATATATAATTAGTTCTTCCTCGACTCCTCCAAATGTGTCATCTTTAGGTAATGATACAACTCTCTGTGCAGGTAGCAGTCTTGTATTAACCACACAGGCCCAAAATGCAAGCTTTATTTGGCAAGATAATTCCACAGATTCTAATTTTATTGTCACACAAAGTGGTGCTTATTGGGTAGAAGTAATATCTGCTTGCGGTAGTTACTATGACACAATTGTTGTTGATATTATCAACCCTCCATTTTTTCAACTTGGTAATGATACTCTTTTTTGTCAGCCTATCAATTATATTTTATCTCCCAATACTTCAAATATTAATTATGTATGGCAAGATGGGTCTACAAACCAAACTTATACAGCTAATCAATCTGGGATTTATTGGGTAACAGGAACAAATGTCTGTGGAAATTGGACAGATAGTATTTCTATACAATATGGACAAGCTCCAACTGTCTCATTGGGCAATGACACGACACTTTGTCAAAACGAGTCTCTAATTCTGGATGCTACCTCTTTTTTATCTAATTATCAATGGCAAGACAATAGTTCAAATGCAACGTTTAGTATCACTCAACCCGGGATATATTGGGTGACAGTTTCGAATAGCTGTGGAGTCACTGCTGACTCATTAACTGTAGAATTTAATAATTTACCCAACTTTAATCTAGGCCCTGACATTGTTAGCTGTATCGGAGATACTATACTATTAAGTTCTCCTAGTAATATTGGTTCTATAATTTGGTCCGATGGTTCTGTCGAAACTTTGTTGATCGTAAGTCAAACTGGAGTTTACTCTGCTATTTATACAGAAAACAACTGTTCAACTTCTGATTTAGTTGAAATTACTTTTATCACTCCACCAATCTTAGAATTAGCCTCTGACACTTCAATTTGCTTTGACGAGTATGTAATTCTTAGTCCAACAAATACAAGTTCAACCGGAAGTTACTTATGGAGTACTGGAAGTGAAGAACCATTTCTTTACACCAACAATACTGGGAACTATACCTTGAGTCTTACTAACCAATGCGGAATTGCTATTGATTCAATAAGCGTTGAAAATAAAGATTGTTCTTGCACTTTTTACGTTCCGAATACCTTCACTCCTGACGGGAGTCAGTACAATGAGTATTTCAGACCCGTCTATGATTGCGAATTCAAAGAATATCAACTTACGATATACAATAGATGGGGAGAATTAATATTTACGAGTAACACCCCGACTCTAGATTGGGATGGGACTTATAAAGGATTCCTTGTGCAATCTGGAATTTATACTTATGTTATTAAATTTATTACTTCAAAAAGTGAAACCCGAAAACTGGTGGGACATATAAGTGTACTGTACTAAAATCATACTAATTGCATCAAAACTTCCTCAATTTGATTCACCAAAGGTTCTTGCCCGTCGTTTACAATTTCAAAATCCGCTAAGGCTCGTTTTTTTTCGTCTGACCACTGCTTGTTCATTCTTGCCAGAACCTGTTCTTTGGTAGAATTATCGCGCTTCATTACACGCTCCAATCTCAACGCTTCGGGTGCAGAAATAAGAATGGTTTTGTCCAACTGTTGATGCCCCCCAGATTCGAAAATAATAGCGGCTTCATTGAACACTAACTTGCTTGACTGAACCTTTGCAAACTCACGAAAGGCTTGTCGCACCTGAGGATGAACGATGGTATTGATTTTCGTTAATGCAACTTCATCGTTGAAAATGATGTTGGCAAGAAAGCCTTTGTTTAACTCCTTATTGGTATAAACTTCTTCGCCAAAAAGCAGAATTAATTCTTCTCTAATGGCAGCATTCTCTGTGAGTATTTTTCTTGCTTCTAAATCAGAATTGAATACAGGAAAGTTCATTGATTGCAAAATTTTTGACACTAAACTTTTACCTGAGCCAATTCCTCCGGTGATTCCAATTTTAAGCATTTACTAATAGATTTCCTCTACTTCAATGATTTTGAAGGGCAACGAAACAATTGCTTCATAATCTTCTCCTGCTTCTGCCATGTCTTCATCGTCTTTCTCAAAGTACCAATTTACCTGAACCTCAGAAAGTGCGCCATTGATTCTCTCCAAACGTTTGAAAAAATCTAAAATACATTTCGAAGAAGAGGTGTTAAAATACTCCAGCTTCATATCCACAACCGTCTTTTCTTTAGGTTGTGCCTCATACAATTCGAGCCAATCCAAGAGGGGTGTGAAAAATTCAACCGAGTTTTCAGGAATTGATCTTCCTGTAAATTCTAAAACACCTGTGTCTCCATCAAAATTGATAGTCGGTGTCTTTGGTGATCCTATAATTGTAAACTTTTCCATAATCAAATATACGTTTTATTCTATTACTACTTTTAAGCAAAAGAAACTCGAAGAAGCATCAATGTCTATAAAATCATAGTCCAGTTTGCTCTTCGATTTTCTCGCTATATCTATTAATCCTAACCCAGCTGTTCCTTTATCAGTTCTGGGGTCATTCTCTAATTTCATTCTATACAATCCCTTTAGTTCATCCGAATCAAGCGAATTCACCATTGCTAATTTTCTTTTCAAATTCTGAATATCATTATTTTTCACGTAGTTTCCTGTTCTGACTACAAAATTATTATCTACGTGTTTCACAATGATCAAAGCAGACCTTTTTGTGATAGAATCACCGCTATTGAACTCATCAATATGATGATACAAATTCTGAAAGCTTTCTGTTAAGACGTTGAATACACGTCTTTTCTTACGATTGTCTGTTCCCAGTTCAACCATTCTAGCTTCTAAAATATGAAGAAAAGAAGTAAGAAGTTCAGACGTGAAATCTCCCTTAAAGGAAAGGATGACTTGCTCATCTTCCAGCTTCTGATAAAAGTCATATACGTCTGTTACGGCCATTGGTTAATACCCAAATATAAGCAATTCAACGATAAAGGAGGAGAAATTTGAAAAATAATGTTGGGGAAATGCAATAAAAACACTTGGACTGACTCAATAACCGGAATAATAGAACTATACTAAAGCTGTTGGGTTTTAGCTCGCTTAGAAATACTATTTTCTCATTGTGAAGACGTTTTACTTCGAACATCAATGAGAAAAGTATTTGTTCTCTTTCATCATCAAGCTAAAAGCCAACAGCTAGCAGCTAGCAGCTAGCAGTTTTAAGACAAGTTTTAAGACAAGTTTTAGAAAAAAATCAAACACATCACTCATTTGCCCTAAAAGATAATGTAACTTTGTTCTATGACAAAAGAATGGTTTGCAACGTGGTTTGATTCTCCCTACTATCATTTATTGTACAATAACAGAGATGAAAATGAAGCTAGAAAGTTCATAGAGAACTTAGTTGAGCACCTTGTTTTACCCCAGAATTCAGACGTTTTAGACCTGGCTTGTGGAAAAGGAAGACATGCAAAAATGTTGAACGAAAATGGCTTTAATGTTCTAGGAGTTGACCTTTCTCCAAACAGTATTACAAGTGCGCTAGAATTAAAAACAAATGGACTTGATTTTCAAGTTCATGACATGAGAGAAGTCATTGAGAACAGAAAATTTGATGCTGTTTTTAACTTATTTACCAGTTTTGGGTATTTTGATGACGAATCTGAGAATTTGAAGATGCTAAATGCCATTCATACGATGCTAAACAATGAAGGAATCTTGGTTATTGATTTCATGAATGCGTCAAAAGTAATAGAGAATTTAGTGTCAGAAGAAGCTAAAATCGTTGAAGACGTTGAATTTAAAATTTCGCGAAGGTTTGATGAAAAACATATATTCAAAGACATTCGTTTTAAAGACGGGGAGAATTCAATGCATTATACAGAGCGTGTTCAAGTAATAAAACTAAATGACTTTGAAAAGCTTTTATCGCTCAGTAATTTTGAAATTCTTAGTAGATTTGGAGACTTTGAATTGAATGACTTTGATGAAAAGTCTTCAGATCGATTGATAATTATTGCTCAAAACATTTCGAAAGTCTCAACGTAAAAAAGTAATGGAATTTATCCTTGTAAATATTGCCCTCATTGGTTCCGTTTTTTTTGGCGGAATGCTGGTTACTTTGCTTAGTAAATCCAAAAATGAGCAAGTCATTAAGTTAATGCTTGCATTTTCTGGTGGCTTCTTATTATCGATTGCTTTCATTCATTTTATTCCAGAATTATACGAATTTCACGACTTCAATATTGGTGCATACATTCTTATTGGATTCTTGATTCAGTTAGTGTTAGAATTTTTCTCTGGCGGCATAGAACACGGACACGTTCACATTCACAAAGGGGCAAAATTACCCATCGCTTTGGTTGTTGCTCTGAGCATCCATTCATTGTTAGAAGGCATCCCAATTGGCAGTCAATTAGCTGGCATCGAGATTGCTACATCGCATCATCATGGTAATGATAATTCTTTGCTCTTCGGTGTATTGTTCCATCGCTTACCCGTTGCGATTGCCTTAATGACCTTGCTCATTGCATCTAAAATCAGCAAGATAAAAGCATGGATTTTGTTAGGATTGTTCTCCATAACTACCTCTGTCGGATTGCTCATTGGTTACAATACAAGTTCTGTTTTAGAAGAAGGAAGTTTTGATGTAATCTTGGCAATTGTCGTGGGTATGTTCTTGCATATTTCCACCACGATCATCTTTGAAACTAGTGAGAATCATAAGTTTAATTTCTTAAAATTACTGACGATTTTAGGAGGATGCGGATTGGCGTTTTTGATGCATTAGTAATGATATAGTAGTAGGGGTCGGTCGCGACCGACCCCTACTACTATATCATTACCCCAATATTCTCATCGCCGTTCTCCACATAATTTTCAAATCATTTCCGACGGTTGGATTCTCTAAATATTTCTTGTTCAGCTTAATTTTAGCGGGCATTATTTCCTCAACGTATGCTTTGTGTGCGTCTTCTGCTTCGCCCAGAATTTTATTTTCTTCGAAATATTCTAAAGAGGCAAGGTCTGTTATTCCGGGTTTTACTTGGAGAATTTCTAACTGTTCTTCAGTATATAAATCAACGAATTCTTTCACCTCTGGTCGAGGTCCAACGATGCTCATTTGCCCGAAAAGAACGTTCAAGAATTGCGGAAACTCATCCAGTTTGTATTTGCGAAGAAAGGAACCAACTTTTGTGATTCGATTGTCTTTACCAACTGTTAATCGTCCTTCTTTGTCCGCATTTGGCTTCATTGTTCTGAATTTAAGAAGACCAAATGATTTTTTATTTTTGCCAATTCTTTGTTGAATGTAGAAGACACCTCCTTTAGATGTAAATAGTATTACAAGCGCGATTAATATTCCAAATGGGAGGAAGAGTGTTAGGATAATGAAAGATGAGAAAATGTCAAAAAGTCTTTTCATAAAAAAAATGAAAAATGAAAGATGAATGATGAAAGATTTTCGCCCATGATTATTAATTGTTCAATTTTGAAGTTTTTAAAATCTTGGTCAAGATATAAACTAATTCTTTAGATTCAACGAGTAGCTGTGATAACTTTTCTGATTTGAATACTTCTGATTTAATAATTAATCGAATCCAATAGACAGATTCTCTAGCTTCTTTTAGTGAAATTTGCATCTTTGCTATGAACTCTTTTTTGGAAATTGCCCCTTGAACTTCTTCGATGTTAGCGCCAACACTTGTTCCACTTTTTAATAACTGTTTTGTAATAATGTACTCTTTGTATTGATGTTGCATTTCGAAGCAAAAACGGACAATCCTCACGGAAAAATCAAAACTTTTAACAACAATAAAATTCTTTCTTTCTGACATAAATGAGTAGGTTTCCATTTAAGTTAAGAAAATTATTCCCTTTTATCAATCTCAAAATGAACAATTCTTAAATTAAAAACGAAAAGTCCATCCACTATGGGCATTAATTTTTCATTTTTCATTTTTCATTACCTTAAACACCGCCTTCTTCACAGCGCTAATCACCGTTTTTACATCTTCATCCGATAAATCAAAGTAAACTGGCAAGGAAATTTCATTGGCAAAAGAATTATATGCTTCGGGGTAATCCTCCATTTTGTAGCCTAAATTTTTATACGCAGTCAACATCGTAAGTGGCTGAAAATGAACATTTACCGAAACATCTTGCTCGAATATTTCTTGAATGATTTCGTCCCGTTGCTCTTCGCTAATGAGGTTTATTCTCAACAAATACAAGTGATAACTCGACGTTTTATTCTCGGTTTCAAAAATAGGATTGTTTGCCCATTCTTCTTGTGAAAAAGCGGCTTCGTATTGATGAAAAATGGCTTTTCTTCTGTCCAAGTTCTCTTGGTAGCGACCCAATTCTACCAGTCCAATGGCAGCTTGTAAATCGGTCATATTGCATTTAAAACCTGGTTCGATGACATCATATTTCCAGTTGCCTTTTTTCGTTTTTGCGAGTGCATCTTTGTTTTGTCCGTGGAGAATTTTTGTGCACATATCTGCATAAATCTCATCGTGATTAAATCCTTCTGGAAGGTTAAAACACAATGCTCCACCTTCTGCTGTTGTTAAATTCTTCACTGCATGAAAAGAAAATGAAGAAATATCAGCGAGAGAGCCTGAACGTTTGTCCTTATATATTGCCCCAAAACTGTGTGCAGAATCACTGAGCAATAAAATTCTCCCCAATTGATTTTGTTTGTCATTATTGGCAGAAAACTGTGCTTTTATCTGTTCTTCGTTGATTAAAGCCATCAATTCTTCGTAATCAGCAGGTAAACCACCGATATCGACCGCCATAATGGCTTTAGTTCTCGGTGTGATTGCTGCTCTAACTTTCTCTATATTGAGGTTAAAATCTTCTTTATTAATGTCAACCATCACTATTTTTGCGCCTGCATGAAAAATGACATTGGCGCTTGCGCAATAGGTATAAGCCGGAATAATGACCTCATCTCCTTCTCCAATTCCCCACCAATGCAACAAAACTTGCATGCCCATCGTCCACGAATTAACTGCAACGGTTGTTTGGCAACCACAATAAGCAGTGATATCCTTTTCAAATTGTTTGGTGCGAGGACCGGTTGTAATCCATCCAGATTTTAGGGCGGCAGTTACCTCTGCAATTATTTTATCATCGATACGGGGTGGTGAGAATGGAATCATTTAATCTGTTTTGTATTCAAAAATAGTCATTGTTTCAGAACGGCAAGAAAATCAGCGGCAATATTGTCCCGATTAAAGTTCTTTCGAACATATTCTCTCGCATTTTTACCCATTTCTTTTAGTTGCTCAGGATTGTTTGCCATCGACCTTATTTGTCTTGCTAAATCATCCGCATTTTCTGGTTCAAAGAACAAACCAGCATTTGCTTTGTCAATGAAATGTGTTTTTGCTTCACCTTCTACTCCAAGCAGAAGGGCTTTTTCCATGGAAAGTGCTTCAAAAATCTTAGAAGGAATTGCTCCTTGAAAAATATCTAGCTTTCTGAGAGGAACAAGTGCAATATCAACTTCTTTAAGAATGGAAGGCATCTCCTCCTTCTTTACTGGAGGCAAAAAGAAGACATTTTTTAATTTTAATTTTTTGTTCAGTTTTTTTAACCCTTCTAATTCTGGTCCTGCGCCTTGAAGAATAATTTTAACTTTTTCTAAATCTCTCACTTTTTCTGCCGCATGTAAAACAACTTGCAATCCTTGCGCATGACCTATAATTCCACCGTAGAAGAAGACGATATCGTCTTGTGAAAATCCATTTTTTTCTCTAAAATCATTGCTTTTAACTGTTTCGGGGTTGTAGAATTCTAAATCTACACCATTGGGCAGCCAATGCAATTTTGTTTCCGGAAAACGTTTTTTGATGTTCTCTACAATGCCCATTGTTTGCCCAGTTACTAAGCTTGCTTTTTTGTAGCATTTTGCTTCCAAATTATACGCAAATTTGAGCATCATTTTATTGGTCACGATTCCCATTTTTTCAGCACTTTCTGGCCACAAATCTGACACGTTGAAAATCAATTTTGCATTGAGTTTTTTTGCTAAGCGGATGGCAGAATAACCTAAAAATAATGGTGGTGATTCAACCATTAAGTAATCATATTTCTCTAATTTTTTACCCCGCCAATAAGACGACCAAACAAAGCTGAAATAATTCAGTAACCGAGGAAGAATACTCTTCGATTTCGTGACATATATAGAAGAACGAAAGACTTGAATTCCATCAATGATTTCTTCTTTTATTTTCCCTCCCTTGTACGCTTCTTCAATCTCCATTTCAGGATAATTTGGCATGGCTGTGAGTACATCCACATCAACTCCTTTCGATTTTAACCGAACTGCTAGCTCGTGCAATCTATTTTGTGGCGCACCAATTTCAGGAGGGTAATATTGTGTGAGGAAGAGGATTTTCATTGGTTTCTTTCCATTTTTGCGGTGTAACTTTTTGAAGCAATTAGCAGACAAATCCAAAAAACATAAAAAACAATACCACTTTGTCGTTGCAACATAGATTCGAACAAACAGTTGAATGCAAGACTGGAAACGAGTAATAAAAGCAGGTAATTCTTTGTCCTAAAAGAATAGAAGACACCGAAAACAATAATCACAAGCAACGCTGCAAGCCCTAATAAACCAAGCTCTACAGCGGTTTGCAAGAATTGATTATGCGGATTGTACTTTTTTTCTGCCATGTGAGGTTGACCGATACTGATTAACTTATCCGACAAGTACTCATCTAAATTCCCCGTTCCCACACCCATAGGATGTTCTGCAACCACTTGCGAGGAAGCCGCCCATAATATCAAACGTGTTTCACTTCCTCCAACGTAGGTTTGCTTACTTTTGTAAAACGCGTCTGGGTCATCAAAAAATTCGACTAAATAGTCTATTGAGTTCTTAAACTGTGTATTAACACCCGGTGTGAATTTTGCCAAAGCAAAAAGCAAAAATGGTGTAACAATTAATGTTGCCCAGTATATTTTTCTCCCAAACTTTTTCTTAATTAAGAATAAGATGACTACACCTGAACAAATCATCAGTAAAAGCATCCCCGACAGAGACAAACTTAGAATTTGCGTGAGCAACATTATCACCATGAATAAAACGATCGCTTTTTTAGAGAAAAAACGCCAATTTTGCTTCCAACCGTGCCATAGCAAACCCATTCCAAAGAGAGCAAAAGCTGAAAGGTAAGTTGGGTGGTGGATAAATGAAAATTGGGAACTTTGCATAAAGGCAAAATCAGAAAATTTAATGTACAATGGAATACTGTGAATTAGTCCAACAAAAAACAAGGTTGAAACTCCCAAGACAAAGGCGATAACGGGCGCCTGAAATGAGAAGGATTTTTTGGGAATAAACGAGAAAAACATAGGGAAAATTACAAGCGATAGTTTGTACTCCAAATACCTACTCGCAATGTCGGGGTGGTTGGTGTAGATGGTACCTATTACATACCCTAAATACAGTAGAAATAGAAATCCATTCATCCAAAAGAATTTAAACTGTAATTTCTTCTGAACGATACCAATGACCCAAATTATTAGAAAAAGGAGAATGCCAATTCCTAAAAGATTAGGAATGAGCAACATTAAAAGAACCATCAGTGCTAACGATCCTTCATACCATTTCATGTATGTTGAGTTTTTCATCATTACAAAGTATAAAAACTTTTCATAGCTTTTACGTTCTTTTTCCAATCGTATTGCTCCAAGGCAAAATTACGCGCATTCTCCCCCAATTCTTTCCTTAAAATATCATTTTTCGCTAAAAAAATCAGTTTTTCAGCTGCTTCCTCAATATTCTCTACTAAATATCCCGTTTGCGTATCTTTTACAACCTCAGGCAATCCTCCAACATTGGAGGCAATAATTGGGACACCACAAGCTGAAGCTTCAACAACAGAGACACCAAAGCTTTCTTGTCGAGAGAGCGCACAAAAGACATCCATTTCACCAATCGCAGCTGGAACTTCAGTATTTTTCAAAAAACCTCTGAATTCAACAACGTCCGCAACGTCTAAATTCTCCGCTTGTTTTTTAAGTTCCTCTTCTTTCGAGCCTTGACCATAAATAAGCAATCGACTATTTGGACATTCTTGCTTCAAGCTTGCAAATGCGTCTATGAGTTTATCAATTCCATAGACATCTTCTAATGATTTTACCGTTCCGACCGTGAAATTTTGGTTGTTTCCAATCTTTTCAACCGGCTGAAACACACTGGTATCAACACCAAAGGGAACCACTGTGATTTCTTTCTTCGTATAGTTTTGCAATTCTCTTTTCATATCGTGAGAAGTAGAAAACAATTGAGTTGCTTTTCGAAGAATCCACTTAAACACCGTTTTATGAAGAAAACTGCGTTTCGGAAACTCATAAACATCAGAGCCCCAAACAGAAATAAAAAGTCTTCTCGGCTTCAGTATAGCCGCTATCAAACCATAAGACGAAGCGTAATGAGCATGTACGAAATCTGGATTTATTTTCTTGTGAATATCACGAAAACGTCGCAATGACTTCAAATACGACAATTTACTTCCCGAATTAACGGTCTTTGTCTCATTGGTATAAATCGCCACCCCTTCAATGTCATACTCTTTATTCTCCAAGGGGTCTAAAGAAATAACATGAAGCTCAAAATCATCTTTTAAACTGTCAATCCATTTTTGTAGATGAATGGAATTGATGTCTCCTAAAAATAATATTTTCGTTTTCTTCGTCAATACTTTATAAAATGTACATTTGTTGAACAAAAGTAACACGTTTTGTTAGGATTCATAAAAAAACACTTTTTAATCTTTCTCTTTGCAGCTATTGGGCTTGTAATAGGTTTTGTTTTTCACTTCTCGAATGAAACAACAAAGATGTATTATGTAATCTATCAATACCCTAAAGAGTTGCAAATGCCATCATCTGTGACGACAGATTCTCTATTTTATAAGAATTCAATCCTAGTTAGAAATATTACTTCTTCTTATGCTGATACTCTTCCAGAGGTAAAACGTTCTGAATTAAAAGTCTATACACATGCCACATTATCACAGGAAGATATTCAAAATTTGATCTCTGATTTAACAAATTCAAATGCAAGTTTAAATTCATATCGAAAAGACAAAGAAGGTAGGTCAATTCTACCTGTAATCAGTTTTTTAATTTTGGGTATATTCATTGGTTCAATTCTCTATCTTTGGAATGATAGGAAGCCATTCCAAGAGCAAAAACAATAGCAACCCCAAGATTACCATGAGTGAAAGTAAAGTTGGTAAAAGAAACTCCCAACACTAATAGCGTAATGACGCACCAATATAAAAACCCAACCGAATTTAACTTAAACTGTTTCAAGATTGCAAACAATATTACCCCCCATAACAATAGGCCAACTAAACCAAATTGGATAATAACCATAATAAACTCTGAATCAACATGTACACCAAAGCGCTCAACGGGGTTATTAATCACACCATTTCCAAAAAACAGTGAGCTATTGTTAACATTTATTGCGTTGCCAAAATTATCCATTCTAACTTGTAAGGAATGGGAATGAAAAGCACCTCCAGTAAAAATGCTTCTCAAATTATTGGAAGATAAAACAACAGATGTTAACAAAACCATCCCTACCAAACCGACTTGAAAGAATCGTTTTCTAGTAATTGTTTTCTTTAGCTTGATAAATAGGTATAAAAAAGTAAGAATTATCAGTAAAATAAACAACGTTCGTGATTGCGTTAACAAGATAAAAGCTACAAGAATCACTGTGAAATACCATTTTTTGCTGTCTATAATCAAATAATACAAATAAAATAAGCTTAATATAACGGCATTATCATTCGGGTTCATTTGAGTGCCTACTAATCTGAAATTTTGAAATTCATTGTAGAACACGAAATTTGAATAGGGTTTCGGTGAGAATAAATTCTGCATCAATTCTCCGTAACCAAAAGGGTTGATTAATAACATTAAGTTGATTGAGACAATTACGAAAAATAACCCGTCAATGAAAAATTGACTACTTTTTTCAAAAAACAACTCCTTTTTCAAGCTTAAAATCGTTACTAAAATAGCTGGCCACTTCAAAAAGTGAAGTAAATAGGGAAGATTGCTCTTTGCCGCCATTCCATTCTTCGAAAATTCAACGAAAATTGACCACAGAAAAAAAAGGATGAATGCCAATGTAATCATTCTCCACTCTTTTGTTCTATACGAAATCAACATCAAATTAATTAATGCAAAAACGAACAGATAATTGTCCAATGAACTTAAGAAATTAGGTGGAAATAAGACAGCCTGAAAGACGCAAATTATCACGTAGCTCAAAGCGCCAAATTTCACTATGTTTTCCAATGGTTTCACTTAGTTATTTGCTTTATTAACTCTATCAATTTTTTCATCTGATATCCTCTAGAATACTTTAAATGATAATCCAAAGGAGGATGTGTATAGTTTGACGCTTGAATCAATAGAATTGCATTCAAAATTGCGCTTTTATCATTTTTTGACCAAAAAACGTTGGGATAACCCTTCAACTCTTCATGTATACTACCTCTTTCGATGTAATTATCACTTACAATTAGAATGACTCTTTTGCACCGAATGTAGTCGAAAATTTTAGTCGTTGATTGAAAATCTTCTCCATAAGTTTGAATGATTGCGACATCATTTTTCGCAATGATATTGACCGCCTCCTTATAACTCACAAAGCCATCGTCATGGATATTACTAAACTCACTTTTATGCTGATTACCATCCGGTCCAGCGTAATTATATTCTAACCCACATTCTTCAAAAGCCGTAATAATTGGAGAAGAATCAAAGTAATACTTGCCTGTATAAGAGAAACTAGGTTTGATCAAGTCAATCTCGGAAAGGGCAGGTAGAATGGTCTCATCATAACCATTTTGAACGATTGCATTTGGTTTTTGGTAAAAGTTCTCCACCAGTTCTCCGCAAAATTTATTAACTGTTACCAAAGCATCTGCATTCTTATTAAATTCCCTCTCGAAGAATCCTTTTATCTTCGACTTAAGAAAAGAATTCTTGAATCCTGGATTATTAGCAAAAGGGTCACGGTAATCTAAAATAACTTTACAATTGTACTTCTTCTTTAACCATTTAGACAGTCCAAAATGCATAAAAGGTGAACCTGTGATTATCACTATATCAGGGTTTTCTATTTTTTTTGAATTGAGATAATTTAAAATGCAATTCTTCCATGTTGTTCCTGCATCTCTGATTATTTTTGAGAGAAATGAAGTTCCTTCGTTCTTTACGATGTGAATTCTTTCTCCAATTGCATCCTCTTGTGATGTTAGTATAGTAACATTTCCTTTGATTTTTTTTGGTAAATTCTCATACCAGTAACCTGCTCTCAATGCACCGACTTGTTTATTGGGAGGGAATGCATACGCAATAATTAAGACATTAGTTTGCATGCGTTACTTTTTTTAATTCTTTAACGATTGTCCCATACACGGAATTGAAAGAATAATTATTTTTTATAAAATCAGCTCCTCCAGGATTGTCAATACTCACCCCATCTCGAAAATCTTTTTCAATGAGTGCTAACTGTTTCTTCAATGTTTTCTCGTCAGGGCAGTGATTGCAAAAGTTGAATGGGTACTTATACAATACGTTCTTGCCTCTTGCCAATGATTCTAAAATAAAAATTGACAACCCATCATGCTCCGGAAAACGCAAACAAACTTGACTATAGTTAAAAACCTCATCCATATTTTCTACCCATCCTAGTGCTTTTACATTGATAGGAAGAGGTTCGTAATTCTTCCCTTCAGAGCCCGCAATTATAAAATTAACCTGAGGAAAAGATTTTGCTAGGTTCAAAAAGGCCGTCATCCCGTAAAATCCTGCTCTATTAGATGGAATATAGGACAGAACATTCAATTTATCAGAAGGTGCTTGTTTCGAATCAAGACTCTTGTCAAAGGCAACAAAACTTACAATTTTTGCTTCAATTCCAATTTCTTTCAATTCTTCTTTTATCCATTCAACTTCACAAAAATGAATGGCATTTTTGAGATATTCTTCACGGAATACACCTAATTTAAAGGCTTCTTGTGCTTTTATAACGTCAGTACCCACCCAGTTCATGACCACAGGAATTCCATTGCTAAATGCACGATCAAAAACACGACTAGTAGAAATCGTTCCATTGATAGAGTATATGCAGTCCATTTGTGGGATTTTGAAGTAAGCTTTAAGTTTGTCAAAACGATTGTAGTATGTATCAAGTGAGAAATACCTGTTTTCGCTATCAAAATCAGACAAACTCTTTTGAAGTCGTTTTGCAAATAAAGGGAGGCCTACGATTAATACTTTCATCTTACTCATTTACCCATTCTTCATAAAATTTCTTTAATTCGGGGTTTGACTTAAAAAAGTCTTCGTCTTTAGTTTTTGTATTTCCAACAACGACTGCTGGGTTACCTGAAACAATAGAAAAATCGGGGTAATCACCCTTCAATAAACTGTATGCTGAAACAATGCATCCCTTACCTATTTTTGTTCCGGGTAAAATGGTGGAATGAGGACCTATAAAACTATATTTCCCTATTTCTACTTGCCCTTTGACGTATCCTTTTAAATTTTTCTCTTGTCGGTAGCGCTTGCCATAATACCTGATTGAATTGTGACTGCTATGAGAAATTATGGAAATGTAATTTGTTATTTGGCAACCTTCTCTAATAATGATGCCATTACTCGCCTCAATGAAATTATATTGACCAATAAAAACATTGTCCTCGATTAGCAAATTAGACTTATTAACTAAAGATGTTGTACTTCCAATTCTCGTATCTTGTAAAAAGCCATCGGCAGAATGATAACCATAAACCATTTGAGGAGAATTTTTTTGTAAAAATCTCTTTTTTCTTCCTTTAGTAATAAAACTTAGCAGCTTTCTAAACATTTTTATGATTTCTAGCGTAATAAAATATTTTAAAGATAACAAAAACTAAATAGACTGCCATTACCAAGCTCAATACCCACAAAGTTTTTTGAATATCAAATTTTAAAAGTAATGATGGTATTGTAATTGATGCAATCATTAAAAAGGCACCTAAAATCGCTAAATAAAAAAATTCTTTTTGCTTTCTCAAGACCACGGGCAGTGAAGTTATGGGAGAACTTACAAAGTGAACAGCAAACCAAGGCGTCATAATTTCTGCGTAAACACCTGCACCTCTCCATTCTTCTCCAAAAACAAAGGAAAAAATATCCTCTGCAAAGAAAAACAGAACAGTGAAAGGAACAATTGAAAGTAAAGTCAGTGTTTTTACCGCTTTTTTCATTATTGGTAAAATGTCTTCATTATTATTGGTTTTTTCAGCACATTTCTGAAAAAACACCTGGCCTAACGCAACTCCAACTAGAATGAGTGGCATTCTCAGCATTCTAAAAGACAAATCATACAAACCAAAGTCTTCTTTTGAGAAAATTTGCAAGAGTAGTATCGCGATGAGTAAATCACGGCTTAAGTCCATCAAAACATGTGGTAAATTGACCCTTGGGAATTCTTTGTACTCTTTTGCCAATAAATAATTTCTTGGAGAATTTGATTTAACATTGTGTGTTTTCTTCGCTCTGAAAAAGTTGCGCACAAACCAAAATGTAGATACAACTGCCCCAACAATCATCCCGATAATTAAGCCAGCAGAACCAAAACCTAACCAACCCAAACCAATTTTAGAAAGTCCGGCAACTAGAGAATTCGTAATTCTCGAATAACTAATTGTCTCAAAAAATTTGTTTTTAATTGCCCAGTAAGTGCCCAAATTATTAATTGCAGTAAACAACACCCCAATTGGTATCAATAGATAAAAAATGGATGAGTTAATTTTTAAAGAAAATCCTACCGGTATTACAACAGCAAGAAGAGCAATAGCTGTAACGATCAACGCCATCCTCATAGCTAAACGATACAAGCGGAAAGAATGGTTATCATTCTTTATAATAGGCAAGGCGAGTTCATAGCGCATCGTTGCAAAAGCGGCAATAATAGCAACAACTCTAATAAATAGACCTAATTCAGCTCCCTCTTCGGGAGAATAAATGCGTGTAATGACTGGAGAAAATAAATAACCTAAAAATTGAGCCATAGCTGTACCTGACATAAGCACCGCAATGTTCTTTACAAACTCAGATTTAAGATTTATTTTTTTAAACATTCGAGTCGTTTAGTCACAGAATAACGAAGACATTACGCTTTTAATATATACTCCAAATAGGTTTTCATGCCTTCATCAAAACGAATTGGGTTTTCGTAATTCAATAAGTTGATTGTGTTCGAAATGTCTGCTAAAGAATCTCGTACATCTCCAGGCCTATCAGGACCGTTTACAATCGTTGTTCCTTCGTTGAACCTGTTATTCTCCAATAAGCCGACTTTTATGGCATCAATGACACCATTCAAAGATAAAAATTCTCCACAAGCCACGTTGAATGCTTTTCCATAAGCTTCATCATTCTCTACCGACAGACCTAAGATGTTTGCTTGAACAGCATTCATTACGAAGGTAAAATCACGCGTTTGTTCTCCATCTCCGTTGATGGTGATTTGCTCTCCAGTCATCATTTTGTCAATGAATTTAGGAATTGCTGCCGCATAAACACCGTTTGGATCTTGCTTAGGTCCAAAAACATTGAAATAACGCAAACCAACTGTTTCTAATTGATGCAGCTTGTAGTAAACCTTTGCGTATTCTTCATTCAGTTGCTTGGTAACTGCATAAGGTGAAAGTAACTCGCCCTCCTCTCCTATTCTCTTGGGAGAATTGGCACTGTTGCCATAAACAGAAGATGAACTGGCATAAACAAAACGCTTAATTTTTTTCTCTTTCGCTGCTTGCAACATGTTCAAGAACCCAGTGGCATTGACGTTGTGAGTGTTGTGTGGTAATTCAATAGAACGTGGAACAGAACCCAATGCTGCTTGGTGACTGATAGCATCAATTCCATCCATTGCTTTTAGGCAGGTATCAAAATCAGTGATGTCGCCATTGATAAACGTGAATAAATCATTGCTTTTAAATTCTTCAAGGTTAGACCATCTTCCTGTTGCTAGGTTATCCAATACACTTATTCGGATGTTATTCTCCAATAAGAATCCGACCAAATTTGAACCAATAAACCCAGCACCGCCAGTAACGAGGATGTGTTTTCCTTGCAAACGTTCAATGGCCAATTCCAAACTCTTATTTTGCATAATTCACTGCTCTTTTCTCACGAATCAAGGTAACTTTAACTTGACCTGGATACGTCATTTCCGTTTGAATTCTTTGCGAAATCTCAAATGACAGTTCATCTGCTCTGCTATCAGAAATTTTCTCGCTTTCTACCAAAACTCTTAACTCACGACCTGCTTGAATTGCATACGCGGTACTCACGCCGTCATATCCTAAGGCAAGGTTTTCTAAATCTTTCAATCGCTTGATGTAGGATTCAACAACCTCACGTCGAGCACCCGGTCGAGCGCCAGAAATAGCATCACAGACTTGTACAATCGGTGAAATCAAAGTTGTCATTTCAACCTCATCGTGGTGAGCACCGATGGCATTACACACATCTGGTTTCTCTCCAAATTTTTCTGCGAGTTTCATTCCTAAAACTGCATGCGGTAATTCTGGCTCCTCATCTGGAACTTTTCCAATATCGTGAAGCAGTCCTGCTCGTTTTGCCAGTTTTACATTTAATCCTAATTCTGCGGCCATGATAGCGCAAAGATTAGCAACTTCACGGGAGTGTTGTAATAAATTCTGTCCATAAGAAGAACGGTATTTCATTCGACCTATCATTCTCACTAATTCTGCATGCAGACCGTGAATTCCTAAATCGATGCAAGTTCTACGACCTGTTTCTGCAATTTCTTCGTCGAGTTGCTTGCGTGTTTTTCCAACCACTTCTTCAATTCTTGCTGGGTGAATTCTGCCATCAGAAACCAGTTGATGCAATGCCAAACGAGCAATTTCTCTTCGGATAGGATCAAAACACGAAAGAATAATTGCTTCAGGTGTATCATCAACAATGATTTCTACGCCAGTTGCAGCTTCCAATGCACGAATGTTACGACCTTCACGACCGATAATTCTACCTTTTACTTCGTCAGACTCTATGTTGAAAACAGATACCGAATTTTCTACTGCTTGTTCCGTTGCAACTCGCTGAATGGTCTGTACTACAATTTTTCTTGCTTCACGGTTTGCATTCAATTTTGCTTCTTCTGTAATCTCATTGATATGTGCCATTGCACTTGTTCTTGCTTCGTCTTTCAAGGCATCCATCAGACCAGATTTTGCGTCTTCTGAAGACATTCCACTGATTTTGGAAAGTTCTGATACTATCTTTTGGTGTTCTTTGTCTAAATCTTGCTGCTTGACTTTGTAAGCTTCAATTTTGCCATCAAGGGTAGATTGATTATGACCAATTTGCTTGTCCTTACGATTAACATCCTCAATTTTTTTCGACAAACTTTGCTCTTTACTACGTACTCTATCTTCTGTAGATTGCAACTTTCGTTCTCTGTCTTTAATTTTCTTTTCGTGTTCTTCCTTTAGTTGTAGAAAGCGCTCTTTTGCTTGAAGAATCTTATTTTTCTTCATGCTTTCACCGTCTTTTTCGGCGTCTTTGACAATTTTACCTGTCCTTTTCTTAAGCATCACTGCTTGAATAATAAAAGCGACGATTGCTCCAACCACTGCTCCAATTACTCCAAATATTACATTCATAGTTCTCTCTATTAAATAAAAAAATCCCACCACACACGTTATCGCATGAATTGGCAGGAACTTCAAAAAAACTATATTTAGGACTCTTAACTTATGCTTCCATATCATTCGCAAGGGCTTGCAGGTCGTCTTCTATTTTCTGTAGAATTTCACTGTTATTGTCCTCACTCGATTTCTCTCCACCGTCTTTCGATGCTAATTGCAACGCTGTCATGGCTAATAAATCTTGCATATCTTTTACTGCATAGTTGTCTTGCAATAATTTTATTGCTTTGTTAATGTCCGCGGCTGCATTCATCACTTTTTCCTTCTCTGTTTCTTCCACAGAAAGAGGATAAGATCTACCAGCAACTACCACTTTAACCGACAACTTTGCCATACTTTATTTTTTTAACTGTCCTATACAGTAATCTATTTCCTTCACCAATTCATCTATTTGTCCTTCGGTAATCATTGTACCTTCAGAACTTGTGATGTTTTGTTCACTCAAGTCGTTTTTATTACTTTTTGCGTCTTGCAATTCATTTTCGAGAGAATTTACCTTGTCATTTTGAGCATCCAGTTGAGATTTTAATTCTTCCATCTCGTTTTGAAGCTTCTCATTCTTAGATTGTTCTGCCGACAATTGACCTTTCACTTGAGAAAACTTCTCTCGAATGGATGCAATCAATTTTTGAATTTGGTCTGACATAAAAGCGACTTTGATTACAAAAATAGTATAGTATCGGTGAACGGCAAGATTTTTTATTGATTTCTTGGTTCAATTCTTGTCCTTAGGTGAATTAAATTTACTTTTGAGCTATGAACAGATTTATTTTTCTTTTTATCGTATTTTTGAGTGTAATTCCATATTCTCTTGGTCAAAAACAGCAGGAATATGGTTACCATCCTCCGTTAAAAATACCATTAATTCTCTCTTCTAACTTTGGAGAATTGCGTCCAAACCACTTTCACATGGGCTTGGATTTTAAGACGAATAACAGAATTGGTTATCGTTTGTATTCCATCGAAGATGGATTTGTGTCGAGAATAAAAGTTTCTCCAACAGGTTACGGAAAGGTTGTTTACATTGATCACCCAAACGGAATAACAAGTGTTTACGCGCATTGCAGTGAATTTAAGGGACAGTTAGATTCTATCGTGAGAATAACGCAAATCAGTGAGCAGAATTATGCCGTCGAGATTTTTCCTAAGAAGAATGAAATTAAGGTCAAAAAAGGACAAGTTATTGCGCTTTCAGGTAATTCTGGAGGTTCAACAGCTCCACATTTGCATTTTGAAATTAGAGAAACAAAAACAGAACATGCATTGAATCCTTTGGTGTATGGTTTTGACATTGCGGACCACAAAAAACCAGAAATTCGAGGCATGAAAGTATATGGATTGACAAAAGACGGGTATCAGTTCAACAAAAAAGCAGTTAAGAAAACGGCTAGCAAAGGAAAAACAAATTACTACATTTCCGGAAGTTCAATCATCATTCCTGCTCATTATTTGTCGAAATCTGGCGGAATTGGGTTTGCCTTTGATGTTATTGATCGCTTTGATGGAGCAAGCAATCGTTGCGGGTTGTACGGAAGTATCTTAATCATTGACGGGGACACTATTTTTGGGCAGCAGACGGATAGAGTTCCTTTTGAATCTTCGAGGTATGTCAATTCTCACAAAGATTATCAAGAATATGCACATTTGCGCAGAAAATATCACAAGACTTTTAAAACAAGAGAGAATCCTTTGCCTATTTACACAAAACAGGGACTGGGGATTTTCAAGAAAGCAAAACCGGGAGGCAAATACAAAGTGCGATATATTGCTTACGATGCAAAAGGCAATCGGTCTGTTTTACAATTTGATTTGCTCATTTTAAACGGTAAAATCAATTCAAAAGATGCGATTGCAACAGACTCAACCTATCTTATACCATCAAAAACGAAGCGCTTAACAAAAGGTACTACGGAGGTTGACTTTGGAAGGTCAACAAGTTACGAACCTCTAAAACTGGATGCTTCAAAAATTAATTACAAGATTGGAAATGCCGAAACGCCTGTGCAAAATGCGTATAAAATAAAGATGAGTTTGGACGATGTGCAAGATGGAAAGCATTATTTGGATATTACCACGGCAAAAGGAAAACATCGTTCCATCAACGTTCTGTACGATGAAAATTTGTTAATTTTTGAGCCCAAATATTTTGGAACTTACAAATTAAAAAGGGACACTATTGCGCCAAGAGTAACTCCTCACAACTTCAAGAATGCAACAAGTTCTTTAAATGGAAAATCTTTACAATGGCTTATACGCGATATTGAGACTGGGATTGCAGACTATGATTTATTCATTAATGGAAAATGGGTGCTCTTAGAATACGATGGAAAGAAAAAGAAAATCACCTATACAAGAGACGCTTCATTCGTTGGAAAAAAGGAATTGTTGTTAAAGGTTGTTGATGATTGTGGGAATGTGAAGGTTTGGAAGAAGGTGATGGTTTTTAATTGAAAAAAGGTAGTTGTTGGCTTTTAGTAGTTGGGGCAAAGACAAAGACATCTGCCGAACACGATGCAATCGTGCACGAGCGATGGGTTGTTACTATTTTAGATAAAGGGCTTAATCAAATATTTTTTTAGTGTCTAATATGTACAACTCCATTGAAGTGTTATATTTCGTGGATATTTTAAAAAAAGTATTACTATTTATTTTTTGTGCCTCTTCTATTTTACAAACTTGTATTCCCGGAAAGTCTAAAGGAGCATTGCTCATAACAAAAGGTCGAAGATGATTTGTAACTCCTAATATTTTTAAGCGAGGACAAACAAGAATACCATCCGTTAACCTATACAAATCACAAGTGTCAAAAGCATAGTTGTAATTACTTGGAGACCAAAAATTCTTTGTTATCTGGCATTTGAACAAACCAAGACTTTTTGTATTGTTTTCTGTAATAAATTCATCTAAAGTTCTTTTATTTCTTGAGTTTTCCCAAATTCGAAGAACAATAAAAGCTGAAATCAAAACAATACAAAATAAGACGAATATTGTAATTAAAAACTCTCTCATAAAATTAAAAATCTATCCAAACCACAAATATTCGAGCAGTTTAGCAATTCCCAAACTCAATATACAAAAAATCCTAGCTAGTGCGAGGTTATCGGGGCGATTCGTCAAATTCAGATACATAAATATAATCTTTGTCCAATTCTTTTAGTTTATTAAAATACTCTTGGCATTCGTCTGTAATTAAGGCTTCACACTGTAGCTTGACGAGGTAATACAATGTCACCAAATTCGTTCCATATTTGGATAAATTATTTTCACATATTTCTTTAATTTCCTCCACATCAACATCACTCTCAATCAATGATTTATAAAGCTTATCATAAACCCATTCCTCTCTATATCCATTTCTTAAAGCTAAATTGAAATTGTAAATTGCTTTAGCTAACTGTTGACTTCCTCTATACGCCTGGCCAATATTAAAATACAAATTTCCGTTTTTTGATTGTAGTTCAATTGCTTTATTGTAATTGCTAATCGCATTATCAAATTTTTTCATTAAAAAATAGGAAAGCCCAATTCGTGAATATAAAAAAGAAGAATCAGAGTAGGCATATAGCAAGGAATTATTGAAATATTTTATCGCTTTAACGTGTAGTCTTCTATTATTATAAATTTCTGCTATATAATATGATAATTCTCCTCTGTAATTTAAGGTTAAACTGTCATTTAACATTTCCGTTAACCTTGAAAGTATAGTGTCGGAGTAGGTTGGAGGTTGTTTCATAGTCGATTCATAGTAATCTCGTCTAAGTTCATCCATTGAACTCTGAGCAAAAATGACAGTCTGAATAAATATACAGAATGATACTAACAACCCCTTTTTCATACTTATTTTATTTTTTCTACATACTCAATAAAGGTTTCCCCAAGCTGACCTACGAACCCTTTCGCGTGGTCTTGGGCTTCCCAAACCATCATTTAACCACAACCACTCCCCAGCTCGTTCGCGATTGCATCACGTTCGCACCGAGTAATTTTTCACCTTCCTTAGAAGTTAAACATTTCTTATTCCTAATGCGATGAATTAGCACTTCTAGCAGAAGAATGCGTTTTCGTTATTTTCCACTGGTCATCTATTTTTTTAAGCGTAGATGTTGCCACACCTTTTTGCTTAATAACTCTTGGCTCATCTTCGCTGTCTGACTCAGGCTTGATTTCTATGGTGTAAATGTATGATTCTGTCACAAAAGCATAGGGCATATCAACTTCTACTGATACTTTGTAATCAGAGAATTCAAAACTATTGAAGTAGTCCAATTCTGGTCCTAAATGATGCGAAACATATTCTTCGTAAGTTCCTTCCGAACCTCCAGATTCAAAAACGGTTGCTTCTTTTGTGAATAATTCTAATGTTCCTTCTGTTGTAAGTCCTTGAATTGCGTCTTTATAGCTTTTCATGACACTTGTTACAGCCTCTTTTTCTGCAGCTATGTCAACTGTTTCTTCTTCAGGTTTATTGCATTCTGAACTACAACTAGAAAGTCCTGCAAGAAGTACAAAAGTAATCGCAATGGATTTTAAATTCAATGTCATTTTTTAAGGTTTTAAGATTTGTAAATGCCAACCTACTGAAAAAAAATGAACTAAACGAGTGACGGGTATAATTTCTAATTCCCCACCTTAATCAAACTCAAACTATTCTCACCAGAAGACAGTTTAATTTCTTTTTTACTGGCAGAATCTACTGTCCAGTCATCATTGAGAGTCATTAGGGGGTAATTAAGAAAGTTAGATAAGTATAGTATCGCTGGATTTTTATTTGCCCCAACATCCCAAACACCAACATTTCCTGTGATGCCTTTTGCAAGTACTCCTCCTTCTTCTTCAAAAGAAAAAACTTGACTCGCAAAATCTATAGTGATAGAATTGCCTTGAAAGAAAAAAGACTGTATTCTCCAACTGTCTTTCACTATAATTCTTGACACTTTATTTGGAGTAGTGTACTTCTTACAAGACGACACTAATGCAAGCGTAACTATGATACTAAAAAGTAGCAAGAAAGCTTTTAACGGGGTACTGATTCTATTTTTCATAACTATCCTTTACTATATAAACGAAGAAAAACAGAAAAAGTTGAGTAAATACTCGAAAAATTACGCTTGTGTCGTTGGTGTTCCGAAATTCATTGGTGGCATTGGCGGAGTTCCAGACTCGTCTAAAGCACCAAAAGTTTGCTCAAATTTTTCAACATTCTCTTGTAATGCACGCATTAATCGCTTTGCATTTTGAGGTGTCATAATTACCCGAGAACGAACCTTTCCTTTAGGTACTCCTGGCATCATTTGAATAAAATCACACACAAATTCCGATGGAGAATGAGTGATTATTGCCAAATTAGTGTAAACACCAGATGAAATTTCATCTGTTAATTCAATATTGATCTGATTTTCTTTTTTTTCTTCCATAATGTAAAGATAATGAAAATAAAAAAAAGGGACTGCTTTCACAATCCCTTTTGAGTATAATGATAGAATTATTTTATTCTGCAATCACTTCTGCTGTTTCTGAGTCAGTAGAAGATGCTGCTTTTTCTGTTAATTCTTTTAAATCATTTTTAGATCCAACCAACATTTTTTGGAAGCTTCTGAACCCTGTACCTGCTGGAATTAAGTGTCCAACAATTACGTTTTCTTTTAATCCAAGTAAATAATCTTCCTTACCTGAAATAGCTGCTTCGTTCAACACTTTAGTCGTCTCTTGGAAGGATGCCGCAGAAATAAATGACTGCGTTTGTAGAGATGCTCTTGTAATTCCTTGTAACATCGGTGTTGATGTTGCAGGGACAGCATTTCTTGCGGCAACCATTTTCTTATCGGCTCTTTTCAATTGAGAATTCTCGTCTCTTAGCTTACGCGCTGAAACAATCATTCCTTCTTTCATTTCTTCCGATCCTCCAGCTTCAGTAACAACCATCATTTCAAACACAGCATCATTTTCTTGAATGATATCTGCTTTATGAACTGATTGACCTTCTAAGAATTTGGTATCTCCAGAATCAAGAATCTGTGCTTTCAACATCATTTGACGAACCAATACTTCGAAATGCTTGTCATTAATCTTCACACCTTGCAAACGATAAACTTCTTGAATTTCGTTGACAATGTATTCTTGCACTTTCGTAGGTCCTTCAATGTTAAGAATGTCTTTTGGCGTAATTGCACCAACCGATAAAGGTTGTCCTGCTCTTACAAAGTCATTCTCTTGCACCAAGATATGTTTAGAAAGTGGAACCAAATACTTACGAACCTCTCCTGTTTTAGAAGTGATTTGAATTTCACGATTACCACGTTTGATTTTACCGTATTCTGCAACACCGTCAATTTCTGACACAACTGCAGGATTAGATGGGTTACGTGCTTCGAATAACTCCGTTACACGAGGAAGACCACCGGTAATATCACCTGATTTACCTGCTTTACGAGGAATCTTAACGAGGATTTCACCACCGTTTAGTTTATCTCCATCTTTCACAGCAATGTGAGCATCAACAGGTAAACTGTATTCTCTCAACACCTCTTTTGACTTAGGGTCAATGATGTGAATCGCAGGATTCTTTTTCTTATCTCTAGTTTCTGTAATTACTTTTTCCGTAAATCCAGTTTGCTCATCGACTTCTTCTCTGTAGGTAAATCCTTCTTCGATACAATCAAAGACAACTGTACCTTTCACTTCTGAAATAATTACAGCATTGTAAGGATCCCATTTACAAATAACATCGTCTTTTTTCAATGTAATGTTATTCTCAACAAGCAATTCAGAACCGTAAGGAATATTTGCTGTCATTGTTACATTACCTTTCTTATCGGTGATTTTAACTTCAGCAGAACGTCCAACAACGATTAATTTTTTACCGTCTTTGGTTTTTCTTTCGATTGTTCTTAACGCATCAATTTCTAATGCACCATCTGTTTTTGCTTTTAAATCAGAATCATCAGCAATATTAGATGCCGTACCCCCAACGTGGAATGTACGAAGTGTTAACTGCGTTCCTGGTTCACCAATAGACTGTGCTGCAACAACACCCATTGCATCTCCAATTTGCGCTGGTCTTTGCGTTGCCAAGTTTAATCCGTAGCATTTAGAACAGATACCTTTTCTTCTTTCGCAAGTAAGAACAGAACGAATTTCAACCTCTTCAATTCCAGCGGCTTCAATCGCATTCGCAATATCTTCTGTGATTAACTTCCCTTCTTCAGCGATTAAATCATCCGTTTTAGGGTGATGAATGTTAATCAATGACGTTCTACCAACGATTCTATCCTTTAATGGTTCAACGATGTCATCGTTTTTCATTAATGGTATAGCAATCAATCCTCTTAGTGTACCGCAATCGTCGTCATTAATAACAACATCTTGTGCAACATCCACCAAACGACGAGTCAGGTAACCTGCATCTGCCGTTTTCAATGCTGTATCGGCAAGACCTTTACGCGCACCGTGAGTAGAAATAAAGTACTCCAAAATGGATAAACCTTCCTTAAAGTTAGAAAGAATTGGATTCTCAATAATATCTTGAGTCGATGCTCCTGACTTTTGAGGTTTTGCCATCAATCCACGCATTCCAGATAACTGACGTATTTGCTCTTTCGAACCACGGGCTCCAGAATCGTACATCATGTAGATTGAGTTAAATCCTTGTTGGTCATTTTTCAATTGTTCCATCAAGGTGTGCGTCAATCTAGAATTTGTATGCGTCCAAATATCAATGATTTGGTTGTAACGTTCGTTGTTCGTAATAAGCCCCATGTTATAGTTGTCCATTACTTCTTTCACATCCGTCTCCGCTTTCTCAACCAGTACTACTTTCTCTTTAGGGATGATAATATCCTCTAGGTTGAAAGAAAGACCACCTGTAAAGGCCATCTCATAACCAAGCTCTTTAATTTCATCTAAAAATAATACCGTACGAGCTGTTCCACAAACTTTTAGAACTTCAGCAATCATATCACGAAGAGCTTTCTTCGTCATTACATCATTGATAAATCCAGCTTCAGCAGGAACTTTTTCGTTGAAAATAACTCGACCACAAGTTGTTTCAATCAACTGTAGTTTTTGCTCTCCATTTTCATCTAAATCAAATGTTCTAACATTGATTGACGCGTGTAAATCTAATGCTCCTTCATTGTAAGCAATAATAACCTCTTCAGGAGAATAGAATGTTCCACCTTCACCTTTTACGATGTCATTTTTAGTGCTTTTCTTAGGTTTTGTAATGTAATAAAGACCCAAGACCATATCCTGTGATGGTACAGCAATTGGTGCACCATTTGCAGGATTCAAGATATTGTGAGAAGCCAACATTAACAATTGTGCTTCCAAAATTGCAGCATTACCCAAAGGTAAGTGAACTGCCATTTGATCCCCATCAAAATCGGCGTTAAATGCCGTTGTAACCAATGGGTGAAGTCTAATTGCTTTTCCTTCAATTAATTTCGGTTGGAAAGCTTGAATACCTAATCTGTGAAGAGTAGGAGCTCTATTCAAAAGAACAGGATGCCCTTTCAAAATGTTTTCTAAAATATCCCAAACGATTGGTTCTTTCTTGTCAATAATTTTCTTTGCAGATTTAACCGTCTTAACAACCCCTCTTTCGATTAGTTTACGAATAATAAACGGCTTGTAAAGTTCTGCAGCCATGTCTTTTGGAAGACCACATTCATGCAATTTCAAACTAGGTCCAACAACAATTACTGAACGTGCAGAATAATCAACACGTTTTCCTAATAAATTTTGACGGAAACGACCTTGCTTCCCTTTCAATGAATCAGAAAGTGATTTTAATGGTCTGTTAGATTCCGTTTTAACTGCTGAAGATTTTCTTGAGTTATCAAATAAAGAATCAACTGATTCTTGAAGCATACGCTTCTCATTTCTCAAGATAACCTCTGGTGCTTTAATTTCAATCAATCGTTTCAAACGATTGTTTCTAATAATCACACGACGGTATAAATCATTCAAATCAGAAGTTGCAAAACGTCCTCCATCTAATGGCACCAACGGGCGCAATTCTGGTGGAATTACAGGTACAACTTTTACAATCATCCATTCTGGACGGTTTTCAATTCTTGTATGAGAATCACGCATTGCTTCCACAACTTGTAATCTTTTCAATGCTTCATTTTTACGCTGCACAGAAGTTTCTGTGTTCGCTTTGTGACGCAATTCATAAGAGGTTGCATCTAAATCCATTGTTTTCAACAAGTCATGCAATGCTTCTGCACCCATTTTCGCGTTGAATTTGTTTGGATCTGTATCTTCCAAGTATTGATTTTCCATTGGAAGTGCATCTAGTATATCCAAATACTCTTCTTCTGTTAAAAAATCTAATCTATTTAGTTCTTCTCCCTCAGCATCTTTTGCGATACCTGCTTGAATCACTACATATCTTTCATAATAGATAATTTGATCCAATTTTTTAGTTGGAAGACCTAATAAATAACCAATCTTATTTGGCAACGATCTAAAGTACCAGATGTGTGCAACAGGAACCACCAATGAAATGTGTCCCATTCTCTCACGACGTACTTTTTTCTCAGTTACTTCTACACCACAACGGTCACAAACGATTCCTTTGTATCGGATTCTTTTGTATTTACCACAATGACATTCGTAATCTTTTACCGGACCAAAAATACGCTCGCAAAACAAACCATCTCTTTCTGGTTTGTATGTACGGTAATTTATCGTTTCCGGCTTCAACACTTCACCACTCGATTGCTCAAGAATTGTCTCAGGTGATGCCAACGAAATCGTTATTTTGTTGAAGCTACTTTGTTTTTTCGATGTTTCTTTTCTGTAAGCCATAATTGTCTTAAATTCTTTTATTCAACAACTGATTAGTCCAATGTAACTTCTAGACATAATCCTCTCAATTCGTGCAACAATACGTTAAATGATTCTGGTATTCCAGGTTTTGGGATATTGTCTCCTTTAACGATTGCTTCGTAAGCTTTCGCACGGCCTGTTACATCATCCGACTTCACAGTCAAGATTTCTTGTAGAATATTTGCCGCACCGAATGCTTCCAATGCCCAAACCTCCATTTCACCAAATCTTTGCCCACCAAATTGCGCTTTACCACCAAGAGGTTGTTGCGTAATCAATGAATAAGGTCCGATAGAACGAGCGTGCATCTTATCATCCACCATGTGAGATAATTTCAGCATGTAGATAATACCAACGGTTGCTGTTTGGTCAAATCGAACACCAGTTCCACCATCATAGAGGTAAGTTTTACCTGATTTTGGTACTCCTGCTTTCTCTGTCCAAGCATCAATTTCTGTAGGATGTGCTCCGTCAAAAATTGGTGTTGCAAATTTTATTCCTAATTTATCTCCAGCCCAACCAAGAACTGTTTCATAAATTTGTCCAAGGTTCATACGCGATGGTACCCCTAGTGGGTTCAACACGATATCAACCGGAGTTCCATCCTCTAAGAATGGCATATCTTCAGCGCGAACGATGTTGGCAACAATACCTTTGTTACCGTGACGACCCGCCATTTTATCACCTACTTTCAACTTACGTTTCTTAGCGATGTAGATTTTTGCCATTTTAATAATTCCAGCTGGAAGTTCATCTCCAACAGAAATATGGAATTTTTTACGTTTGTAAGCTCCTAATAAATCGTTAGATTTAATGTTGAAGTTATGAATCACACGACCAATTAAAGAATTGGTTTTGTTATCATCTGTCCATTTAGTAGGATTCACAATAGAAAAATCAATCGCATTTAAGTTACGAGCAGCGAATTTTGTTCCCTTCTTAATAATTTCCTCACGGAAGTTATTGGTAACACCAGCTGATTTGTTTTCACCAACAATTCCGATTATTTTCTCAATTAAAGTCTCTTTTAAGATCACGAATTCTTTTTCGTAATCTGCATCCAAGCTTTCTAAAATTGGCTTATCCTGTGCTTTTGATTTTCTGTCTTTAACTGCTCTAGAGAACAATTTCTTTTGAACAACTACACCTTTCAATGATGGTCTTGCCTTCAAAGAAGCATCTTTTACATCTCCTGCTTTGTCACCAAAGATTGCACGTAAAAGTTTCTCTTCAGGAGAAGGGTCTGTTTCACCTTTTGGAGTAATTTTTCCGATAAGAATATCACCTTCTTTGATTTCAGCACCAATACGAATTAGACCATTTTCATCTAAATCTTTTGTTGCTTCCTCACTAACATTAGGAATATCAGCTGTCAATTCTTCCATTCCACGTTTTGTGTCACGGACATCTACAGAATACTCATCAATATGAATAGATGTAAAGACATCGTCACGAACTACTCGCTCAGATATTACAATTGCATCCTCGAAGTTGTATCCCTTCCATGGCATAAATGCCACTTTCAAGTTTTGACCAAGAGCCAATTCTCCTTGCTGTGTTGCATAACCTTCACAAAGAACTTGTCCTTCCTCAACTTTATCACCTTTCTGAACGATTGGTTTCAAATTGACACAAGTACCTTGATTTGTTTTTGCAAACTTAACCAACGGGTAGGTTCTTCTTTCGCCTTCAAAGCTGACTAATTTATCTTCTTTAGTAAGGCTATATTTTATTGTAATCTCGTTTGCATCTACATATTCAACGACACCATTACCTTCTGCGTTAATTAATACACGAGAATCTTTAGCCACCAATTCTTCGATACCAGTTCCCACGATTGGAGAATTTGGTTTCAATAATGGAACTGCTTGACGCTGCATATTAGACCCCATCAAGGCACGATTGGCATCATCATGCTCTAAGAAAGGAATTGAAGATGCTGCAATTGATGCAATTTGATTTGCTCCAACGTCCATTAGCGTAATTTCTGTTGGTTCTACAACAGGAAAATCACCTTCATGTCTTGCTTTAACAACATCTGTTAGAAAGTTTCCTTTCTCATCAATTTTTGCATTTGCTTGCGCAATCGTTTGCTCATCTTCCTCTTCTGCAGAAAGATAAATTGGATCTTTCTTCATCGAAACTTGCCCTTTTAAAACTTCACGATATGGAGTTTCAATGAATCCTAATTTATTCACTTTTGCGAAAACACAAAGAGAAGAAATCAGACCAATATTTGGTCCCTCAGGAGTTTCAATCGTACAAAGACGACCGTAGTGAGTGTAGTGAACATCACGCACCTCAAATCCTGCTCTTTCTCTCGAAAGTCCACCAGGTCCTAGTGCTGATAATCTACGTTTGTGCGTAACCTCAGAAAGTGGATTCGTTTGATCCATGAACTGAGAAAGTTGATTTGTTCCAAAGAATGAATTAATCACAGACGATAAAGTCTTTGCGTTAATCAAATCAATAGGTGTAAAGACCTCATTGTCACGAACGTTCATTCTTTCACGAATTGTCCTTGCCATTCTTGCAAGACCAACACCAAATTGGCTATACAATTGTTCACCAACTGTTCTTACACGTCTATTTGATAAGTGATCGATATCATCTACCTCTGCTTTAGAATTCACTAACTCAATAAGGTATTTGATAATAGAAATCATATCAGGTTTTGTTAAAACACGAGATGTTTCATCCATGTTTCCACCCAATTTCTTGTTCATTCTAAAACGACCAACTTCACCTAAATCATAACGTGTATCAGAGAAGAATAATTTCTCAAAAACACCTTTTGCCGTATCATAATCTGGTGGCTCAGCATTACGAAGTTGACGGTAGATATGTTCTACTGCTTCTTTTTCAGAATTTGAAGTGTCTTTTTGAAGCGTATTGTAAATGATAGTAAAATCTGCACTATTTACATCTTCTTTGTGAAGAACAACTGTTTTAGAGCCAGAATCAATGATTAAATCAATGTGTTCTGCTTCCAATACCGTTTCACGATCTAAAAGTACTTCATTTCTTTCGATAGAAACAACTTCTCCTGTATCTTCATCAACGAAATCTTCCACCCATGATTTAAGAACTCTTGCCGCTAATTTACGGCCTAATGCTTTCTTAAGGTTCGTTTTAGTTGCTTTTAATTCATCTGCAAGGTCAAAAATATCTAAGATATCTTTATCTGTTTCGTACCCGATTGCACGGAACAAAGTTGTTACTGGTAATTTTTTCTTACGATCGATATACGCATACATAACACTGTTAATGTCAGTTGCAAATTCAATCCAAGATCCTTTAAAAGGAATCACACGAGCCGAGTACAATTTAGTACCGTTTGCGTGACGACTTTGTCCAAAAAATACTCCTGGAGAACGGTGTAATTGAGAAACGATAACTCGTTCTGCTCCGTTCACTACGAATGATCCTTTTGGAGTCATATATGGGATGGTACCGAGGTACACATCTTGAACGATTGTCTCGAAATCCTCATGTTCAGGATCGGTACAATACAATTTTAGTTTTGCTTTTAGCGGGACACTATAAGTCAACCCTCTATCGATGCATTCTTCAATGCTGTATCTTGGAGGATCTACAAAGTAGTCCAAAAATTCTAATACGAATTGATTTCTCGTATCAGTTATAGGGAAGTTTTCCGCGAAAACTTTAAATAACCCTTCGCTTTCTCTATTTTCAGGAGTTGTTTCCAATTGGAAAAACTGCTGGAAAGACTTTAATTGTATATCCAAAAAGTCAGGATATGCAAATTGATTTTTGCTTTTCGCAAAATTCACTCTTGTCGAAATACTGTTTGATGATGCCAAAGCCAAACGTTTTTATATTAGTGAATAAAAATGTGCATAATTGCACCTAATGTAATTAAACAGGAATAGGCATCCCGAATTATCGGGACGCCTTTCCATAAAATTTTGTGAGATTACTTAATCTCAACTTCCGCTCCTGCTTCTTCTAAAGAAGTTTTAAGACCTTCCGCTTCATCTTTAGAAACTGCTCCTTTCAAAGTAGTTGGTGCTTTATCCACCATTTCTTTAGACTCTTTCAATCCAAGACCAGTTAATTCTTTAACTAATTTTACAACTGCAAGTTTTGCTCCACCTGCTGCTTTAAGGATTACATCGAACTCAGTTTGTTCCTCAGTAGAATCACCACCGCCAGCTCCGCCAGCAGCAACAGCTACTGCAGCTGCAGCAGGTTCGATACCGTATTCATCTTTAAGGATTGTTGCTAGTTCATTTACATCTTTTACTGTAAGATTTACTAACTCTTCTGCTACTTTTTTCAAATCAGCCATTTTATTTTTGTTTTAATTAATTCTTAATAAATAATAATTATGCTCTCTCTTCGAGCGTTTTAAGTAAACCAGCGATTGTACCGCCAGCACTTTTAAGTCCAGAAACAACGTTCTTAGCAGGACTTTGAAGTAATGATATAATGTCTCCAAGTAATTCTTCTTTACTCTTGATATCTGCAAGCATTTTCACTTGGTCATCGCCAATGTAAACACCTTCATCAATCCAAGCACCTTTAAGAATTGGCTTATCATTTTTCTTGCGAAATTCTTTGATAAGTTTTGCTGGAGCATTTCCTACTTCAGAAAACATGATTGAGGTTGCTCCTGAAAGTGTTCCTTTCAAGTCACCAAAATCTTTTCCTTCAACTTTATCCATTGCTTTAGAGAGTAAAGTATTCTTTACGACTCTTAAACTAACGTTTGCGTTGAAAGCACGTCTTCTTAAGTTATTAATTACGTCAACTGTTAATTCTGCTGTATCTGTTAAATAAATAACATTGTTGTCGTTTAATTCAACAACTAAATCATCTATATACTTTGCTTTTTCTTCTCTTGTCATTTTTCGTAAGTTTTAAGCAATTAAATACTTCGCATCAACCTGAATACTAGGACTCATTGTTGAGCTGATGTAAACACTCTTTATGTAAGTACCTTTAGATGAAGAAGGCTTCAATTTGACAATTGTTTGAAGTAATTCATTCATGTTGTCTTCAATCTTGCTTCCTTCGAAACTTGATTTCGCCACCATTGCGTGAATAATTCCATACTTATCAACTTTAAAGTCAATCTTACCTGCTTTTACATCGGTTACTGCTTTCGCAATGTCCATAGTTACTGTACCTGTTTTTGGATTAGGCATTAGTCCTCTTGGTCCTAATATACGACCTAAAGCACCTACCTTACCCATCACTGCTGGCATAGTAATAATCACATCGATGTCTGTCCATCCGCCTTTAATTTTCTGAATGTACTCATCCAAACCAACGTGGTCAGCACCTGCAGCTTTTGCTTCTTCCTCCTTGTCTGGAGTACACAATACAAGAACAGTCATGTCCTTACCTGTACCGTGTGGCAATGCTACTGTACCTCTCACCATTTGATTCGCTTTTCTAGGATCAACTCCTAGACGTACACTCACATCAACTGAGGCGTCAAATTTAGTAGTTGAAACTTCCTTAACCAAGTTACATGCTTCCGCTAAGGTATAAGCCTTGCTAGAATCGATCTTCGCAAGAGCTTCTTTTCTCTTTTTAGATATTCTTCCCATAACGTTACAATTATTTAGTTGGTGCTTCACCACCTTTTACTATTACACCCATACTTCTTGCTGTACCTGCAATCATCAACATTGCTGAATCTACGGTAAAGCAATTCATATCTGACAACTTATCCTCTGCAATGAATCTAATCTTGTCCCAAGAAATTGTTCCAACCTTATCTCTATTAGGTTCAGAAGATCCTTTCTTCAACTTGATTTGTTCCAAAATTTGGACTGCTGCTGGTGGTGTTTTGATTACAAAATCAAAGGATTTATCACTATAAACGGTGATAACTGCTGGTAGAACTTTTCCTGCCTTGTCTTGCGTACGAGCGTTAAACTGCTTGCAAAACTCCATAATGTTTACCCCTTTTGCACCAAGTGCGGGACCAACTGGAGGAGCTGGATTAGCTGCACCACCTCTGATCTGTAATTTGATCAAACCTGCTACTTCTTTAGCCATTTGTTTTTAAATTATGTAGTCAAACATGATTACTCACTGGAAGCTTTAATAGCTTTCATCACTCCTACGGTTATACTCTAATCTGCATTCACTAACTTTTAGTAAATGCATTGTCTTTATTCTTTTTCGACTTGCATATAGCTTAGCTCTAGCAAGTTTTTTCTTCCGAAAATTTTCACCATCACTTTCAGCTTCTTCTTGTCTTCATTGATTTCATCAATGATTCCGCTAAAGTTATTAAATGGACCGTCAATAACTTTGACAGGTTCTCCAATAACAAATGGTATTCTCATTTCCTCTTCTGTTTCTGATAACTCATCTACTTTACCGAGGATACGGTTCACTTCAGACATTCTCATTGGAGAAGGGTCTCCACCTTTCTCATTCCCTAAGAACCCCATCACATTGGGAATACTTCTAATAACGTGAGGCACCTCTCCTTCAAGAGCAGCTTCAACAATAATGTATCCTGGAAGGAAAGTTTTGTCTTTGCTTACTTTCTTGCCATCCTTAATTTGAAATACTTTCTCTGTCGGAATCAGAATCTGTCCAATAAAATCTTCTAGTTTCAATCTTGAAATTTCCATTTCAAGATATTCTTTGATTTTATTTTCTTTCCCTGTAATAACACGGACAACGTAAAAACGTTTTTTAATTTCTGCCATTGCTTTCAATTAAAATGTTTTATAAATCAGTCCTAATAATCCTCTCCAAAAAGCATCTTTATTTCCATTGATTCCGAATGCGAAATCCATCACGAAAATACTCAATGCAATAAGTACAGAAGCAATGACGACAATTATCGTGTTACTTTGTAATTCTTTCCACGTAGGCCATGTAACTCGATGAACCATCTCTGTTACAGTCTCGCTAATATATTCTTTAACTTTTGACATTTCCTTACTTTTGCACGGGCGGTAGGATTCGAACCCACGACCAATGGTTTTGGAGACCACTACTCTACCAGCTGAGCTACACCCGTATAAAAAGGGGAGCAAAAACTCCCCTTTTCAATATAATTAATTCACCTCTTAAGAGATAATTTCAGTAACCTGTCCAGCACCTACAGTTCTACCACCCTCACGGATTGCAAAACGAAGTCCTTGATGCATAGCAATAGGCACAATCAACTTAACAGTAATTGTAACGTTGTCACCAGGCATAACCATTTCACGACCATCGGTCAAGAAGATTTCACCAGTAACATCAGTTGTTCTGAAATAAAACTGAGGACGATACTTGTTATGGAAAGGAGTGTGACGTCCACCTTCTTCTTTCTTCAAAACGTATATCTCAGCTTTAAACTCTATATGAGGAGTAGTTTTACCTGGTTCACAGATAACCATTCCACGTTTGATATCCGCTTTTTCAATACCTCTTAATAAGATACCAACGTTATCTCCAGCTTCACCTCTATCTAATATTTTACGGAACATTTCAACTCCAGTCACAGTAGATGATAATTTTTCATCTCCCATTCCTAGGATATCAACTGCATCTCCAGTATTGATAACTCCAGTTTCGATACGTCCTGTTGCAACAGTACCACGACCAGTAATCGTAAATACATCTTCAACCGGCATCAAGAAAGGCTTATCAACATCTCTTTTAGGAAGTTCGATCCAAGTATCAACTGCTTCCATTAATTCATTAATAGAATTAACCCATTTTTCCTCACCGTTCAATGCCCCAAGAGCAGAACCAACGATAACAGGTGTGTTATCTCCATCATAATCGTAGAAAGAAAGCAATTCTCTGATTTCCATATCTACTAACTCTAATAACTCCTCATCATCAACCATATCCACTTTGTTCATGAATACAACCATTCTTGGAACACCAACTTGGCGTCCTAAAAGGATGTGCTCACGAGTTTGTGGCATTGGTCCATCTGTAGCCGCAACTACAAGGATAGCACCATCCATCTGTGCAGCACCAGTAACCATGTTCTTTACGTAATCAGCGTGACCTGGACAGTCAACGTGAGCGTAATGACGATTTACTGTTGAGTACTCAATATGAGACGTGTTAATTGTGATACCACGTTCTTTTTCTTCTGGCGCATTATCGATAGAAGAGAAATCGCGTGTTTCAGCCAATCCTTGCGAAGCTAATACGCTTGAGATTGCAGCTGTTAATGTTGTTTTACCGTGATCGACGTGACCAATTGTTCCGATGTTTACGTGTGGTTTGGAACGGTCGAATTTTTCCTTAGCCATTGTGTTTGTGTTTTCTTTGTTAAAATTATAAACTTTATTATATGCAAAATTTCCACCCCAAAGGTGAAAAAACTTTAATTCTCTTTAATCGAGCCAATGACGAGAATTGAACTCGTGACCTCTTCCTTACCAAGGAAGCACTCTACCCCTGAGCTACATCGGCACTATATAAGTACTTTCAAAAAATGAGCGGGAGACGAGACTCGAACTCGCGACCCTCAGCTTGGAAGGCTGATGCTCTACCAACTGAGCTACTCCCGCTTTATTT
>NVXU02000047.1 GCA_002734065.2 Fluviicola sp. | reverse complement strand
ATGACCACTGAGGCTGAAGTAAATGATTCTGTGTTGCATCGGATCACCAGTATGACGAGCAATCTTTCTGAGAGGATGGCATCACGAAGACGGGATCTTGCATCAGTGAGAAGCAGTGCAGAATCAGGACGAAGTGAAGAATTGCACCATCCGACGACAGAAATTCATCGAGGTGTTACCGACACTGATCCAAACAGAGTTACTGCTATAGAAACTGTATTGGACAATCAAGGCACGCCTCCTCTGCCAAGATGGCTATTCGATGAAGCGGATGACCCAGGCGACTCTTTGCCAGTACATGAATACTGGGGTTTGCCTGAACCTGAACGTAGGGATGATCATGATCATGACGATGATGAAAATGATGATGATGACGATGACGATGACGATGATGATGATGATGACCAGGGGAGTGACAACCAAACGACAATTACAATTTGTCATAAGAACAACCGAGCAGGAACAACTTCTGAGATGCAGATACCTCTTTCAGAATGGAAAAACCATCAGTCGCATGGAGATAAATTAGGTCCTTGTGTTGCCGTGAATGACAACGACAACCACGACCAAACCGAAACACCTACGTTAAGTGTTAATATTACAATTTGTCACAAAGACCCAAGAACGGAAAAAAAATCACAAATGTTAATTTCAGAGAAAGACTGGGAAAAACACCGGGCACATGGCGACACTAAAGGAACCTGTGTTCAGGAAGATAATAGTGTGGAAGAAATGATTACGATTTGTCATTCTCCAAACGGCTCTTCAACAAAGCAACAAATGGTTATTCCTGCTTCAGAATGGAAGAAACATAAGGCGCATGGAGACACAAAAGGACCTTGCCCAATTGTTGTTGAGCCAACAGAAACAGTAACCATCTGCCATAAAGTTTCTGGCACTGATGACACACAAGAAATGGAGGTTACCATGGCGCAGTGGTTATTGCATAAAGCTCACGGGGACACTCTTGGGGCGTGTCCAGAAGAGAAGAGAACTCCAAAGGAAAAGAAAGGTTCATCTCTTAATAAACCATAAATCAATTAGCTTAAAAAAACTGCTTTTGAACTTTTCAAAAGCAGTTTTTTTTTATTCCTTCACAATGTTCTTCTTTATTTAGTTGAAATAATCGTTTGATCTACTTATATTCGCAGACTTATTAAGAATTTAGAAAAAGAATAGATGGCGATTATAGGAAAAATTAGAGAAAAATCATGGTTAATGTTAATCATTGTTGGCTTGGCACTTATAGCTTTTATATTTACTGATGCAAGTAAAATGACAGGGAATTCTGACTCTGTATATGGGGCTGGAACAATCAATGGAGAAAAGGTAGACCAAAATGCTTTTAACAAAGCAGTTGCCGCAGCGCAACTGAATGCAGACAGACAGGCTCAGCAACAGCAACCAGCACAAAGACAAGCTCCTGCAGTGGACCAAGATCAAGTATGGAAAGCATTTACTGACAAACTTCTTTTAGACAGAGAATACGAGGCCTTAGGAATTCAAGTGAGCACAGCAGAGTTTGATTCTTACCTCTACGGGAAAGATGGATTTCAAGTCTTACCAGAATTTATACAAGGATTTACAGATGAGACAACAGGAATGTTTAACGAAAAACTTCTTCAGAATAGAATTGAAGAAATGGAGAATTCTGAAGAACCAGAAGTTCAACAGCAGTGGAGTGACAGTAAAGAGTATTATTTTGATAAGAGAAAGCGTGAAAAGTATTTTTCTATTCTAAAACAAGGCCTTTATGTAACCACTATTGAAGCGAAGAACGAATACAATGCACAAAAAGAAAAGAAAACAATTTCTTATGTTGTGCAACGTTACAATTCTATTAAAGATGAGGAAATAGAAGTAACGGATGAAAAGTTAATGGCATTTTATGAAGAACATAAAAACGAAAGTAAATATGCCAACAAATCAACGACAAGAGACGTTCGGTTTTTTGACATTGCTGTTTTGCCATCGGGAGAAGATTCAGTTGTTTTTGACGCGAAATTGGAGAAGTTAAAGGAGGCTTTTGCAGCAACGGAGAACGATTCTTTATTTGTGACTGACAGAAGAAACAGTGAATGGAATTTCTACAGCAGTGGACATGATTTTACATTTAAAATTGAATCTGATCAGAAAGCTAAGGAAAGAGGATTAACCTACCCGACTTATTTAGATACTGTTTTTAAAACGGCAGAAATAGGACAAATAGTTGGACCTTATCAGGAAAACGGTTCTATGCGTTTAGCTAAGGTTATCGGTTTTAACACAGATTTATTGAGCGTTAGACATATTTTAATTGCTGCACAAAGAGGAGATACTTTAGCGGTTGAAAGAGCACAAGAAAAAGTTGATTCGTTGATGCCTTTAATTAACGGTTCTAACTTTGGAGAAATGGTAGTGCTACACAGTGACGACCATCAAGAAGGACAACCTATAACTAACGGAGGAAAGTACGAGGACTTTATGGATTACGAAATGGTTCCTGAATTCAGTGATTTTGCGAAAAAAGAAAGTGTTGGTAAAATAGGCTACGTACAGACGGACTTTGGTTTTCACATTATAGAGGTTCTGAATAAGAAGCAAACCAAAGCTCCAATTTTAGCAATTGTTCAAAATACATTGAAGCCAAGTCAAAAAGCCATCGAGGATAAAAACACCGAGGTTAATGACATGATTTATTTACTTGATGAAAAAATCAGCCCAATTGAAGACGAGCAAGAAAGAGTTGCCATGTTTGACACAATAGCATTGAAAGAAGGTTATTCTGTTCGACCAATCACAATTCAAGAGAACGGCCCAAGAATCTATGGTTTTGAATCTTCTTTCGCAGAAGACAAAATTTTAAAATTAGCTTACACAGATGGAGCGAGAGTTGGAGATTTAATTAATTCTCCAATCAAGGAAAAAAACAGGTATGTAATTGCCATTTTAGCAAACATTAAAGATAAAGGTGTTCCGAATTTTGAAGATGTTAAACCAAGATTGGAAAGAGATTTTATCCAAGAAGAAAAGGCGAAGAAAATCACTAAGCTAATGCTTAGCGCAAAGACCTTAGAAGAGTTAACAGCAAAAATGGAAGGAACGACTATTCAGAAGTCTGATATCACTTTTGCAAACCCTCAAATTCAAGGTTCAGGAAATGAACCAGAGGTTGTGGGTGCTTTGTTTTCTGCATTGAAAGATGGAGAAAAAACACTTCCCTTGAAAGGAAATTCAGGTGTCTATGTTATTCAAATAGAAAAAACAATTAAAGCACCTGTTGTTGCCAATTATGACTCCGAGAAAAAGAGTCTCCTTGCAGGCATGGCAGGACAATTACAAGGTGGAGTTAGCACAGCACTGTCTAAGTATGTTGAAGTTATAGATAACCGTCGATTTTTCAGCACCAACATTAGAAGGTAAGTTAAGCAATACTGTACATTTTTCCAGGCAAGCTTCTAACAACCCCGTCCATTTCGAGAGAGAACAATTCTTGATTTAAACGGGAGATAGAAATACTTGCCTTAACAGACAAAATATCAATCTGTATTTTTTTTTCGGCAGAAATGTGCTTTACAATTTCTTTTTGAACCTCAGTAAGTGTTTGAAACAGTTGCCGTTGCACGCCTTTGTCAACCTTCTTTTTCTCCCACCCCATCATTCTGTGAAAATCACTCGAAGACTGAATTAGGTGTGCCTTCTGATTCGCAATGAGATGGTTGCAACCTTGTGATGTTTCCATATGAACAGACCCAGGAAAAGCAAAAACATCTCTGTTGTAATCATTGGCTAAATTCGCTGTAATTAAAGAACCGCCTCTTTTTTTACTCTCAATAACGATGGTTGCATCTGTCATTCCTGCTACAATTCTGTTGCGCTTAGGAAAGTTTTCTCTGTCAGGTGTTGTTCCGGGAACGAATTCACTCAAAAGACCACCATCGAGCAACATTTTGCTTGCCAACTCTCGGTGTACAGCGGGGTAAATTCTATCCAACCCATGTCCTAAAACAGCTAATGTTGGAACACCATATTTCAAGCAATATCGGTGGATAGTAGCATCAATACCATGTGCCAATCCGCTAACAATAACGACATTCTCCCCCTGAAAAGATTTGACAAGCTCTCGACAAATTTCTGTGCCGTAAGAAGTAGCACTTCGTGTTCCGACAATAGCAATGGCTTTCGGGGGGTTTAAATCGATTGTTCCTTTTTTATAAAGGAGTACAGGTGCGTCAACGCAATTTCGCAAGCGATGAGGGTAAGACGAGTCGTCAATATAAATAGGAGTTACAGAATTCTGCTGAAGAGATTGAATTATTATTTCCGATTTCTCGAGCGCTTTTTCTCTCTCCATTTTTTGGATTATAGAGCGATTAAACCCTGTCTTTTTGGATAACTGAATCGGTTTTTCAACGAATATTTCTTCAACCGTATCGAAAGAAGATATTAATTCTCGCGCTTTAATGGAGCCGATTCCATTAAGCATTGTGAGCGCAATTTGATAGTGTAAATGTGTATATTTCAAAATAATTGGTATTTTAGGCTTCTTGAATATAAGAAAATATTAGATGAAAAACATACTATTACTTCTATTTTTTGTTCCTTTTTTGGGCTTTTCTCAAATAATGGGGACAATTACCGATTCAGAATCTAAAGAACCTATTTACGGCGCTAAGATCATTGCTTCTAATGGAGAGAAGGTTCTCAGTGATTTTGACGGGAAGTTTAAGATTTCTCCCGAAAAATACCCCGTTACTTTAATAATAACGGCGCAAACCTATTTACCTGACACAATTATCGTGGAGCAAGCAGGCAAATTGTCTGTAAAAATGGTTGAGGCTATTCAGGTGATTAAAACTGTTGTTGTTACTGCCGGAAGAAGGAATCAAAACATTGAAGAGGTGGCAATTTCTATGGAAATTATTCGTCCTAAACTCTTTGAAAACAAGTGTATTGTCAATTTAGAGCAGGCAGTTGATCAAGCTCCAGGTGTTTTTGCAATGGATGGTCAAGTTAGTATTCGTGGAGGTTCGGGTTTTGCTTACGGAGCAGGAAGTCGTGTTCTATTATTATGGAATGGAATTCCAATTATTTCAGGAGATGCCGGCGATACAAAATGGAATACCATTCCTATTGAGCAGGCGTCACAAATTGAAATAATTAAAGGAGCATCCTCTGTTTTGTACGGAAGTGGAGCATTAAACGGCATTATTTCTTTAACCGAAAGAGAACCAGGAACAAAAGGAGAGTTAAGAGCAAAAGTTCAAGCAGGAATTTATGATAATCCGAGAAGGTCAACGCTAAAATGGTGGTCAAAGAGCCCGACACTCTATTCAGGCGATGTTTATTACGGCATCATGAAGAAACGCTTTGGTTACACCGTGGCAGTAAACGGTTTTTCGACGGGAGGTTTTAAAGAAGGAGAGGAAGAATCGAGAGGAAGAATCTCGGGAACCTTGTTTTTTCGTTCAGAAAAGTACAAAAAACTGAAAATGGGAGTTGGTTATAATGCGCAGTTGCAAAAAACAGGAAATTTCATCATTTGGCAAAGCGACACCTTCGCATATACTCCAAGTGGAGGGGCAGACGTCAACGATCCGGCATCTACACTTACCGTCAATACAGGAACATCAATTAGTGTTGACCCATATATAAAGGTGTATGACAAAAAAAACAACTTGCACACGTTAAAAACAAGGTATTACTTCTTAGACAGAACCAACCTCACCAATGCGTCACAGTCAACTCGCTCGGGAATTATGTATGGAGACTATCAATTTCAAAGAAAATTTATTCAAGGGGCGGTCATGACCGCTGGAGCAACAGCCATAAGAACGGATGTGAAATCCAACCTGTTTGGGGACCATTTTTCTAACAATTATGCTGTTTATACCCAGTTTGAAAAGAAAATGGGCAAATTTGACTTAACGGGCGGTGTTCGTGTAGAATACTTTGAGCAAGACAATCAACGCGGAGATTCTGATTTTACCTTTGGGAATGATACAAGCTCATTGACAACGCTTCCTGTTTATCCTATTTTTAGAGTGGGAGCACATTACCAAATTGCTAAATTTACTCACTTAAGAACTTCTTTTGGACAAGGTATTAGATACCCTTCTGTTGCCGAAAGATATACGCAAACATCTGTGGGAGCCCTCAACATCTTTCCAAACTCTAATCTAAGACCAGAAACAGGTTGGGCAGCTGAAATAGGTATTAAACAAGTAATTAAAATTGGGAAAAATTGGAAAGGGATAATTGATGTTGCTGGTTTTATTAATGAATACAGCAATATGATGGAATTTACTTTTGGTGCTTATAAACCCGACTCAATAGCTTGGAGTTTAGACCCAAATAACGTTGGTTACGTAAGTAATTGGTTTGGTTTTCAAGCACAGAATGCAGAGAAGGCAAGAATAACAGGCTTCGAGGTTTCATTCAATAGTCAGGGGTCTATCGGAGAGGTAGAATTAACATCTTTAATCGGTTACACTTATATGAACCCTGTTAGTTTAAATGCGGATTCAGCTTATGTTACTACATTCTCAGATTCTGCATCTACAATGCTAAAATACAGGTTCAACCATCTTGCAAAGGCAGATATCGAAGCAGAGTGGAAGGGGATGAGTATAGGTTTTTCCGCAAGATACAACAGTTTTATGTCAAACATTGATAAAACCTTTGAAGAAGGGATTACTCTAGCAACAGGAGAGGTTATTCCTATTCTTGCGGGTCTTAAAGAATACCGAGAAAAGAATAACACAGGTAGTCTTGTTTTTGATTTTAGAATGGGTTATGAATTTAACAATCATTACCGTCTAGGTTTTGTCATCAACAATATTCTTAACACAGAATACGTTACTCGACCTGGAGACGTTCGCGCACCAAGAGCATACATGTTGCAATTGCAAATGAAATTTTAATGAAAATTATTGGAATTATTCCCGCAAGATTTGAATCTTCTCGCTTTCCGGGGAAACCCTTGATTGATTTAAAAGGAAAATCAATGATTCAGCGGGTTTATGAGGGAGCAAGCAAATCAACATTGATTTCTGAAGTCATTGTGGCAACGGATGACCAAAGAATTTTTAAAGAAGTGCAAAGTTTTGGTGGGCAAGTTATGATGACAGATGCAAATCATTCTACCGGAACTGATCGATGCGGAGAAGTTGCAAAAAACACAGAGGCGGATGTTGTCATCAATATTCAAGGAGACGAACCGCTCATAGATTTCCATCAATTGGACGAATTAGTTGCTGTTTTTGAAGATGAAACCGTGCAAATTGCGACCCTTGCTAAAAAAGGAGTGAGTCATGAAGAATTGCATAACCCCAACAGAATAAAAGTCGTTTTAAACAAGCAAAATGATGCTTTGTACTTCTCAAGAAGTGCCGTTCCTAATTCTGCGAATGCAAAAGAAGAAGTAATTGGCAAGTTCGATTTTTTAAGACACATCGGCGTTTATGCTTACCGAAAGGAGACATTATTAGAGCTGGTTAAGCTTCCCAAAACCCAATTGGAACAGATAGAATCCTTAGAACAACTTCGGTGGATGTACAACGAATATAAAATACGCGTTGTAGAAACCGAAATAGAGACACCCAACATCGATGTGCCAGAAGATGTAGAGAAAGTTCTCGCCCTGTTGTAAATCCGAGTTTTTTCCCTATTTTTGTAACGATGACTACAATAGAACATCTTATTGGCGATTTATTATTGCAAAACAACTGTGTAATCGTTCCTTCGTTTGGGGGATTCGTTGCGCAACAGGCTTCTGCAAGCATAGATTATGATTTAGGCAGAATGTCTCCGCCTAAAAAATCATTGCTGTTTAATAGACAGTTGGTCAACAATGATGGATTACTGGTCAATGAGTTGGCAAAGAAAAACGAATTTTCTTTCGATGAAGCTTCTGCAGAGGTCGCAAAAAAAGTAGAGGAATGGAACACTATTCTTGCTAAAAAAGGGCGAGTAGAACTGGATAGAATCGGCTTTATATACAAAGACGCCGAGGATAAACTTTGTTTTGAACAAGACCGCTTTTTTAATTTACTGTTGGCGTCTTTTGGTTTAAAGCAAATTCAATTCTTGCAAGAAGAACTTGTGGTAGTTGAGAAAGAAAGGAATGTTGAAGAAAAAGAAACCTTAATCGTTCCTATTCTTACAGAAAAAGTTCTTACAGAGAAACAAGAGGAAGCAACAATCATTGCGCACCCTGCGATTCGAAAAGAACGAAAAAAAGTATGGAAATATGTTGCCGCAGCGGTCATTCTTCCCGTTGCTTTTTATTCTGTTTGGATTCCAATGAAAACAGACGTTTTAGAGTCAGGAATGTTGTCTTTTAAAGACTTTAATCCTTTTCAGAAATCAGTTGTTGCGCAGTACGAACACGAAAAGTCAAACACTGATTTTGCAATTGTAAAAGCACCAGAATCTTCCTTTGAAGAAGTGGTCAAAGACCTTCCTGAAGACATAGAAGTTTACTCGTACAAATACGACGACGCTTTCTTTATCCCCGTTAAAATAAAGGAATCAACAGAAATCACAGCGACTCCCGAAGCCCTTGATAACATTGCCTTTCAAGCAATCGCAAGTAATTATATTGTCGGTTGCTTTGGAAAAGAGTCGAATGCCAACAACTTAGTTGATAAGCTAAAAGCAGCAGGATTTGATGCACGAATTGTGGATGTAAAAAATGGTTTGCACCGCGTTACTGCAGGGGCAGCAATCTCCTCGCAAGCATTCAACCAAATCAAGTCCGAAGCGAACAGTTTAGGATTCAAAGGATGGACACTTAAATAACTCCCTTCATTTTTATAGAGTAGTTTCAAAATGTTATCTTTGAAAGAAGAAAAACAAGAAAAAATGGTCAGAAAACTACTCAGTGTTGCATTTGTTGTAACCAGCTTTATTTCTTTAGGACAATACAGCTACTCAGAACCCGCAACCAACGGAAAAAAAAGTGACTATAAGTTCACAAAAGTATCTCACCTCGACGCAACGCCAGTTCAAAGTCAAGGTTACACCGGAACATGTTGGAGTTTCTCTGCTTTGTCATTTTTTGAGTCAGAATTAATAAGGCAAGGCAATGATAATCCTGATTTACTGTCGGAAATGTTCATCGTGAGAAAAGCGTATGAAAGCAAAGCCGAAAAATACATTCGCATGGACGGAAAAATTAATTTTTCTGAGGGAGGAGCTTTTCACGATATTCCCTATGTCATTAGACGATTTGGAATAGTACCATTAGAAGTTTACGAAGGCTTAAACTATGGTTCTGACAGGCATAATCACAGCGAATTATTCAACGTTCTTGACGGAGTTGTCCAAGGGGTAAAAAATCAAAAAGGGAAACGTTCTACAGCATGGAAACAAGCTCTTAACGGTGTTTTAGATGCTTATTTGGGAGAAGATATCAAAGAATTTGAACTCAACGGGAAAAAATTCACGCCCGTATCTTATGCCAAAGAAATAGGCTTAGACATGGATAATTACCTGTCTTTAACCTCATTTACGCACTTTCCTGAGAATGAAGAATGCATGTTGGCAATACCAGACAACTGGGCATGGGGAAAAAGCTACAATGTTAATTTAGACAACCTCATGAAGGCAACAGAATATGCGCTAAAGCAAGGTTATACAGTTGCTTGGGGAGCAGATGTTTCAGAAAAAGGCTTCAGTTTTAGCAATGGATTGGCAATTAACCCAAAAGATGAGTCAACAATAGAAGTTTCGGGAAAAGACAACAAAAACTTCTCTGACGGAGGAGCTGATAAAACGTCCAATGCTTTTGAAACGCCTGTAGAAGAGGTTGAAGTTACACCAGAAATTCGCCAAGAAGGTTACGACAACAAAACAACAACGGACGATCACGGAATGCACGTTGTTGGTCTTTATAAAGATCAAGACGGCACCAAATATTTCTTGGTAAAAAACTCTTGGGGCACAGGAAACTATCCAGAAGGTTATTTATATGTTTCTGAAAGCTACTTTAAGTGGAAAACAATCAATGTGTACATGCACAAAGATGCTTTGTCAGGGGCAATGAAGAAAAAGTTGGGGCTTAAATAAAATACAGTTAAAAAATTAGTAAACAATGAAAAAATCAATTTTAGTATTAGCATTAGTTTTTGCATTCATAGGACTTTCACATGGTCAATCAGAATCAAAGATAGTAAGTGAAAAGGGACGCATTGAGTTTTTGTCTCAGACATCTATTGAAGACATCTCAGCACACAATTCTAAAATTAAAAGCTCGCTTGATACGACTTCTGGAGAGCTTATTATCTCCGTTCCGATGCAGAGCTATAAATTCGAAAATGCAACCATGCAAAGGCATTTTAATAGCCCTAGTTTCTTAGACACAAAACAATTCCCAAAGTCTAAATTTAAAGGAAGCATAATAAATTTAGCGGAAGTTGATTTAACTATGGATGGAACTTATAACGTCGTTATTAAAGGGGACTTATCATTGCATGGTGTTACAAATCCAGTAACAGAAAAAGGAACGATTACGGTAAAAGGTTCTGAGATAACATTGGACTCTAAAATGAAAATAACACTTGCAGAATATAATGTTATTCTCTCAAAAAAAAGTATTGCAAAAACGCTTGATGTTACAACGAAAATAGAATTTGCTAGGTAAATAGACTTGTTTTTTAGTTTCGAAGAATTACTTTAAGTGGAAAATAATCAATGTGTACATGCACAAAGATGCTTTGTCAGGAGTAATAAAGAAAAAGGTGGGACTTAAAGAAGCTCTTCCGCTATTTTTCGAGCTTCTAAGTTAATGGCAATGTAATCTTCCAATTCTGGTTGTAGAATGTTTTGAACCTTCTCAACAGTTGAGGAATTAATTCTAAAAATATCAACAAAAGAAATTTGCTCTTTTAAAAAAGCGTCAACGGCAACCTCGTTTGCAGCATTTAATGAACACGCAGCCGTTCCTCCTTCTTTGAGGACATCATAGGCCAATTGCAAATTCGTAAAAACTGATGTGTCCACTTTTTCAAAGGTCAATTCCGGGTAATCCATGAAGTTGAACCTCGGAAAATCAGTTTTTAACCGTTGAGGATAAGTCAATGCATATTGAATCGGCAACTTCATGTCTGGCAAGCCCATTTGTGCCTTCATGGAACCGTCTTCAAATTGAACCAAAGAATGCACGATGGATTGAGGATGCACAATGACATCTATTTGTTCAGGTTTCAAATTGAACAACCATTTCGCTTCGATTACTTCCAGCCCCTTATTCATCATGGAGGCAGAATCAATGGTGATTTTTGCTCCCATATCCCAATTAGGGTGATTTAACGCCTGTTCTTTCGTTACTTTTTGTAATTGCTCCAAAGAATACCCTCTAAAAGGGCCTCCCGATGCTGTTAAGTATATTTTCTCAATTTTATTTTCAAATTCTCCCGTTAAACATTGAAAAATTGCCGAATGTTCGGAATCAACAGGGTAAATATTTACACCATTTTCATAGGCTTCTTTGGTAATTAATTCTCCTGCAACCACCAAAGTTTCTTTGTTTGCCAAAGCAATGTCTTTTTTTGCTCGAATAGCAGAAAGCGTCGGTTTTAACCCCGCATAGCCCACCATTGCTGTTAAAACGACGTGTACTTCATTTGATTCCACAACCTGTGCTAATGCATCTGCACCTGCATAGACGTGAATATCTTGCTCCCAAAGGGCATCTTTTACTTTTTTGAATTGAGCCTCGTCCACAATGACAACCGTGTTGGGCTTGTATTTTAAGGCTTGTTCGATGAGCAAATCTGCATTTTTGTTCGCCGTGATTATTTGCAAATCAAATTGATCCGGATAATTCTCAATAACCTCTAATGCTTGCGTTCCAATTGAACCTGTAGAACCTAAAATGGCAATTCCTTTTTTGTGCATGAACAAATGTACTATTTCTTAAAGATGTTGTAACGAAAACAAGATAACTAATTATAAGAGGTGAAACTCAAACATTCTTTATTATGAAAAACCCCAGTTTATTTTTATTTTTATTTCTTCCAGCCCTTCTCTTTTCTCAAAAACAAAAAGAAGGAGAGTACCAAATGTCTCGTTATCAAAAAAACAGAAGTCTTCTTTATCTACCACAATACGACTTGTATAAGAGAACGTTTATTGTAAAAAACGGCATTAAATCTCTTACCACAACCGCTCATAGAGAAAAGGGCAAAGTTGTTACTCAAAAAACTTTTTTTGATAAAAACGGAATGATTGAGAAGGTTGAAAAGAAGGGAGATACAACTTATTATAGTTATTTGAAAGACACGATTTTGAGCACTGTTTTAACCCACGGCAAAGATGTAGTAGAAATCAAGTATAGTTATTTACACGGGAAAAGAATTTCGAAAGAAACATACAAGAATGGAGAATTAATCTCCCTCTTTTTAACTCATTATACAGAAGATGATAGAATTTCTTTTAGCTCTTTACAAAACGGGAGGAAGTTAAAAAACAATTACTTATTGAAGTATTATTACGAGAACGAGAATTTAACAGCACAAAATTTTTACATCAAAGGGAAACTAAACAGAAAGTGGGATTATTCCTGTTCAGAAAAAGGGAAGGAAATCAAAAAAACAACTGTTCAATTCTGTGAATATGAGGAAGAAAACAATGATGGTTCGTATATAAAATACAATCGAAGACAAAAAGGGGCTTTTATTCATTTAAACAAGCGTTATTATACGAAAGACAGCATCTTGTTTAAAACAGAAGATGTTGGTGCTAATGGGAAAGTTTTTAGAAAAACGATGCACTACAGAGATTCTAGCACCATAGAATCATTAGATAAAAAAAGTAGAGTGTATCGTTCTAGAAAAGTGTATTATAATAAAGAGAGAAAGGTTTTAAAAAGCATTGAAAAGAGTTTCTCGGCAAACAAGTTGCTTAGATTAACAGTTCGTGTTTTTGACGACAAACAACGCCTAATAAAATGGACAACGACACACGGGAGAAAACAAAACAAAGAATACACCTATACCAAAACGTATGATAGTAAAGGCTTAATAAGGTCTCACAAAAGCGCACACAAAGAAAAAACGAATGTGTTTTTAGCATACGATTACGAGTTCTATGAGTAACTTTGCCCTATGAAATATAGGATGTTAACACTAGAAGAATTAGAGGTTTTTGAAGAAGATTTCAAACAGTTTTTAATTGTTAACGGTGTTCATGCCGAAGAATGGGAAGAAATGAACCGTTCTGACAAAGAAAAAGCGGTACAACTCGTGGAGGTGTTCTCTGATTCTGTTTTGCAGAAAGTATATGAGAAAATTCAGTTTTTAGAGCATAGATCTGAGTCTAGTTGTTTGGTTTTTAAATTGAACAAAGAGAATATTGAACTTATTTCTATCAATAAAAAAGAAAAATCTAAGGTTAATTTAGCAACCCCCGAATCCATACATAAAGCTTTGCAAAAGAACGCAAAAGACATCCGTATTTTTAAAACGCAAAAAAAGTACACCAAAATCCGAGAAAAAGAGATTCATGAGCTTATACAACAAGGTTGTTTGCAGTCTAGCGAACTATTTTGGGGTTTTTTGTTAGAAATTCTACCAGAAAATACGCCATCATAAGCAGAAAACTATCTTTGTCCTGTGAAAGAACAATTAATAGAGCGTTTTGGTGAACAATCAGTGAAAGAACTGCCTGTTGCGGAAGGAGAAATACCTTTATTAATTGTTGATTTAGCCTTAAAGTCTCCTGTCACACTGATTGTTACAAACGGATTAAGAGACTATAAAATGCCCGTTCCAAAAAAATGGGAAGGCCGTGAATTCAACGAGTTGTATTTCTGTTTACCGAGTTATTGGGAGTGGGAAGACACGGAGAATCCGCAAATGAATTGGGTTTTTTATTGGATTCAAAGACTTGCCAAGTACGTCGTTGAAAAAGAGACCTGGTTCGGTCACGGGCACACCATGCCTTGCGGAGAAGATGCAAAACCTCTTTCTGCAACAATGAAGCAAAACTATTTTATGCTTTCTGACCCCATGCTTTTGGAAAAAGAACTCGCACCTATCATGATTGGCGAGAAAGAAGTGAATTTTTTAAGCATTATTCCTCTTTTTAGAGGTGATTTCGATTACAAACAGTCAAAAGGCATGTTTAAATTCACCGACAAAATGATCGGCGCAGGAGTGACAGAAAAACTCGATGATTTTAGAGGTTTGATCGCCAAAAGAAAGTGGAGACTGAAGAGAAAGTAGTCTTTTTACAAGAAATCACGAAAAATATTTTTCAGTGTCAAATCAATGCCAGCAAAGGTTTCTGTAACCTTTGCCGAAATAATTTGTTTTTTTTAGAAAGGATTCAGTAAGTCCAACGACTAAACTCATAGAAGTTTATGAAATTAAAAAAAGCAGAATGAAAAAAAGAATTGTAAAACGTAGCCTAATTATTCTTGGATTAGTCGGGTTGATAGGAGTTACTATTATACTGTATATTATGTTTGCCCCTCATAGAGACACGCAATCTAGTCCAGTTGATTTTAATTTATCGGCACAGGAGCTAGTTAGAGAATCTTTGGACGACGCAGCGGCCACCAACGATAAATATTTATCAGAAGATGGAGATTCTAAAATTATGGCCATAACGGGTATAGTTGCATCAATTGAGAAGGACTTTGACGATAACCAAGTCGTTCTTTTAAAAGCAGAAACCGATGACGCAGGTGTTAAATGTACTTTTATGAAAGGGACCAACAAAAATGCAGAAGCGCTTAAAATCGGTGAACAAACAACGATTAAAGGAGTTTATAGAGTCGCGGCATCTTATGATGAAGACTTTGAAGAATATGAAGATGTCATCGTCGAAGAGTGCGATGTATTAATAAAAGAGAATTAAAACGAGTAAATTAATAACTAACAAATAGAAAACATGAATATTTCAACAAAGTTCAACACAAGAAAAACAATTTTAGCATTAGCAGTATTAATCGGATCAATGGGAGTTTCTTTTGGTCAGTCAGAATCAAAAATAGTCAGTGAGAAAGGACACATTGAATTTTTGTCTAAGACATCTATCGAAGATATCTCAGCACACAATTCCAAAATTAAAAGTTCGCTTGACATGACTTCAGGAGCAGTAATAATTTCAGTTCCAATGCAAAGTTATAAGTTTGAAAACGCAACAATGCAGAAGCACTATAACAGCCCTAAATTTTTGGACACAAAACAATTTCCAAAGTCTAAATTTAAAGGAACAATCACCAACTTAGACGCAGTTGATTTTTCAAAAGACGGTTCTTACAAGGCTGAAATAAAAGGAGAGTTGACATTACACGGTGTTACTAAACCAGTAACAGAAAATGCAACAATTACAGTGAAAGGAGGCAACATAACGTTGGATTCAAAAATGCAAATTACATTGGCGGACTATAAAATTGCGTTCGAAAAAGGAAAACCTTCGAAAAACATTGCGAAAACAATCGATGTTACAACGAAGATAGAGTTTACAAAGTAGGAGTATAGTAATTTTGGTTAAGTTAAATTTTACCCCCTTAGCGCGGTCGTTGAGGGGGTTTTTGGTGAGTAAAGAGAAGGTTATGGACAAGTTTACGATGAAATTGATAATTATTTTACTGAGTTTTTCGCCAACGATATCGTTTTCTCAAAACTTGGTGACTGGAGTTGGAGGCACTTATGGGTCTGCAATTGACAGCTACGGAATTAATGGAAGAGAATATGTTTTCATTGGGAAACACATTTGTTTTGGACCAGAACTTTCTTACTTTCCAAAGACAGGTATTACGGCAAAATCATTGGTAGAATTAAATTTTACAGGCCATTATATTTTCGAACTTACTGAACACATGGGTTTTTACCCCTTGACAGGTTTGAATTACAGTATAGAAAGAGAAATAGTGGAAGGTATAGGTGAAAAAGAGTCTGGTTTCGGACTTAATTTGGGAGTAGGCATTCATTACCGAGTAAAGAATTTATTTCCTTTTATGGAGTATAAATATATTCTCGGAGGCTTGTCCCAACACCTTGTTAGTCTGGGAATATTGTTCTCATTTTCAAAAAAGAAAAAGCATGAAGAATGAAAAAGTAAAATTCAAGAATTCGGCAGGCCTGGAACTGGCAGCGAGGTTAGAATTTCCGTCAGATGGAAAAATTAAAGGCTATGCATTGTTTGCACACTGTTTTACCTGCAATAAGAACTTAACTGCTGTTAGAACGATAGGTCGAGCGCTAACAGAAGACGGAATTGCAGTCTTGCGATTTGATTTTACAGGTTTGGGAGAAAGTGAAGGGGACTTTGAAAACACAAATTTTTCATCCAACGTGGAGGATTTAATTTCTGCGGCCAAGTTCTTAGAAGACAATTATTCTGCACCAAAAATATTAATTGGTCACTCTTTAGGTGGTGCGGCCGTTATTTTTGCAGCGAATGAAATACCATCGGTAACTGCAGTAGCAACAGTTGGCGCACCTTCCAATCCAAAGCATGTTTCGAACTTGTTGAAGTCGGGATTGGATGAAATCAAGGAGAAAGGAAAAGCAACGTTGTTGATTGGAGGAAGAGAATTTACCATTCAAAAGCACTTTTTAGACGACATTAATGAAAAAAACATGACAGAAACGGTTAAAAACCTAAATAGAGCACTTCTGGTCATGCATTCTCCGCAAGATACCACCGTTGGAATAGAGAATGCGGCTCAAATTTACCAAGCTGCTTGGCACCCCAAAAGTTTTATTTCACTCGACGGAGCGGATCATTTATTAATGAAAAAAGAAGATTCGGCTTACGTTGGAAAAATGATAGCGACTTGGAGCAAACGCTATATTTGATTATAAATCCTTCACCAATAAAGCTATTTGCACCGCATTCGTCGCGGCTCCTTTTCTTAAATTATCAGCGACAACCCACATGTTTAGGGTGTTTTTTTGACTTTCATCTCGTCTAATTCTCCCGACAAAGACATCGTTTTTCCCCTCAGCATATAAAGGCATGGGATAAGAATTTGTCGTTGGGTCATCCTTTAAAGTAATGCCGTCTTGTTGGTGCAACAATGAACGAACCTCTGCTAAATCAAAGTCGTTTTCAAACTCAATGTTCAACGATTCTGAATGACCTCCCATCACAGGAACACGAACAGCCGTTGCCGTCACATTGATTGAGGGGTCTAAAATTTTCTTCGTTTCATGGGTCAACTTCATTTCTTCCTTGGTGTAGCCGTTTTCTTCAAAAACATCGCAGTGAGGCAGGCAGTTTTTGTCAATTTTGTAAGGGTAAACCATTTCACTTTCAATAGAGTTCCGTTCATTCTCCATTTGCTTCATTGCTTTTAACCCCGAACCAGTAATGGACTGATAAGTGGAAACAACGACGCGTTTCACTTTGTATTTTTCATGCAAAGGCTTTAACGCCAACACCAATTGAATCGTGCTGCAGTTTGGATTTGCAATGATTTTATCTTCTTTCGTAAGAATATGTCCGTTTATTTCGGGAACAATCAACTTTGTATTCGCATCCATTCTCCAGGCCGAAGAATTATCAATAACAATTGTTCCAACAGCTGCAAATTTTGGTGCCCAGTCCAAAGAAGTTTGACCACCAGCAGAGAATAACGCAATGTCTGGGCGCATTTCTACAGCAGCTTGCAAGCCAACGACAGTGCATTCTACTCCGCCAAAATCAACCGTTTTTCCGACTGAATTTTTAGAAGCAACAGGAATTAATTCAGTAATCGGGAAGTTGAATTCCCGGAGAACTTTCATCATTATTCCTCCAACCATTCCAGTAGCTCCAACAACTGCAACTTTCATTCTTTCGTTTTTTTTCTGAATTAGTAATCAAATTTAGTACATTTATGAACATAGAAGAATCTATTTATGAAGTACTTGCTGTTTTTTCTTTCCTTTTTTGTGTTTTTGAACCTGTTTTCACAAATCACAGAAGACTTTTCTGACGGTGATTTCACCACAAATCCAACTTGGTCGGGGAGCAATGCTGACTTTATAATTAATCCTTCGCAAGAATTACAATTAAGCACAGCAATCGCTGGAGCATCCTATTTATCTACTCCTCATGGCTTAGCAACATTGAACACGAAAGAATGGAGCTTCAGAACACAGCAAACATTTTCTCCATCGGGAAGCAATTACGGACGTGTTTATTTAACCTCTTCAAGCGCAGACCTAAGCACAGACCCTGATGGATTTTATGTTTTGTTTGGCGAAGCAGGAACCAATGACGCCATTCGACTTTTTAGCGCCGTTGGGGGAGTTCACACAGAGTTATTAGCAGGTCCTGTCGGTCAAATTGCGACTAGTTTTAATGTCAGTGTTCGTGTGGTCAGAGACGCCGCAGCCAACTGGTCTTTGTACATTGACCCAGCAGGATTGCAAAATTATACCTTGGCAGGAACCGTAAACGACGCCACCAACTTATTAGGGACTCATTTTGGCTTTTTAGACACTTATACCGTCAGTAATTCAACGAATTTCTATTACGATGATATTCTGTTAGGCAATCAAATAATTGACAACACACCTCCCGTTTTACTTTCTGTCACAGCAATCAATGCCAACCTCATTGAGGTGTTATTTGACGAGCCTGTTGACCCAATTACGGCGCAAAACACTGCCAATTACAGTATTTTGCCTGCTCTTTCTATCAGTAGCGCAACAATAAGCGGAACTGACCCAGCCTTGGTAAATATTGTGCCGGCAACACCATTGACAAATGGAAATTCTTACACAATGACCACCAATTTGATTGAAGATTTGAACGGAAATGCTTCGTCTTCGCAAGTGCTTAATTTTTCTTATTTAATTGCAGAGCCGGTACTTCCGGGAGACATTGTAATCAATGAATTTATGTGTGACCCTACTCCGACGCAAGGCTTGCCGTCTATAGAATTTGTAGAATTGTACAACAAGAGCAACAAAATTTTCAATGTGCAGAATTGGCAATTGGGCGATAATTCTACCAACGGAACGATGCAAAATGGATGGTTGCTCCCTAATCAATACCTTGTCATTACTGCGACAGCCAATGTTGATTCATTTTCTGTGGCAACGGCAGTGACCAGTTTTCCGGGCTTGAACAATGCCGGCGACAACGTTGTTATTCGTGATGACAATGGTGTTACTTTAGACTCACTCACCTACGATATCAGCTGGTATCAAGACCCTGCAAAAGATGGTGGGGGCTTTACTTTAGAGAGAATTAATCCCAACGACCCGTGCTCTGATTTTTCGGATTGGCGAGCAAGTAATGATGTCCTCGGAGGAACACCAGGGCTTGTAAATTCTATTTACGACCCAACTCCAGACACGCAGGCTCCTTTTATTCTGCAAGCAGTTGCCATGGCTCCAAACGGTGTTGAAATTTTCTTTTCTGAAGGCATGGATTCCACTTCTTTGGCGAATTCTACCCTTCTTTTTTCTCCCAATTTAAGCGTGCAAAACAGAATAATTTCGGGGGCTACACCGAGTTCAATGATTATTCAATTTATAGGCAACCTCATTCCATCACAGGTTTATGTTGTTGATATTCAGAATGTTGCGGACTGCTGGTTAAATTTTGCCTCCGCAACAGAAAGCTTTGCTCTTGCTGATTCTCCAGTTGTTGGAGATGTTATAATCAATGAAATTATGTTCAACCCATTGACGGGGGGTAGTGATTGGATAGAGCTGTACAACAACTCGGATAAACTGATTGATTTGGTCAATTGGGAGTTTGCAAATTTTAGTAACGACACGATTTCGGGGAACACAATCATCACAGACAACTTTTTATTGTACCCAGATTCTTACGTGGTCATTGGCGAAGATTCTTTGCAAGTTTTGCAGAATTATTCTGCCTATGTCCCCGGGCGTTTCCTGCAAACAGACATTCCGAGTTATGCAAACGACAAAGGAACGGTCTATGCAATTTACCAAAATGAGGTGATGGATAAGGTTGCTTATTTAGACGACTGGCATTTCAAATTATTGGATAATCAAGACGGGAAAAGTTTAGAGAGAATGGACCCTGATGCGGTTTCCAACGATAGAAATAATTGGCATACGGCTGCAGAATCGATTGGTTTTGCAACGCCGGGCGGGGAGAATTCTCAATACTACCCAGCGACAATTAATGGAGAATTTAGCTTCACAAGCGAAACCATTTCTCCTGATAATGACGGTTTTGAAGACGTGTTGCAAGTCAATTATCAAATGAGTGAACCGGGCTTGGTGGCGACTTTCACAATTTATGATGACAGAGGAAGACTGATTGCTGAAGTGATGAAATCGGAATTAATTTCGCAAAACGGAACGTTTACATGGGATGGAATTAGAATTGACAACACAAAAGCGTCTATCGGAATGTATGTTGCGGTTTTTGAAGCATTTAACATTGACGGAAGTGTTGTTTTTGCAAAGAAAAAGGCATTTGTTGTGGCGGGGAGACTTTGAAAAAATGAAATGAAAAATGAAGAACTAGGAATGAAAAATGAAAAATTGAATTCTTACTTCGAGAAAGACGGTTTTAGAAAATTGATAACCCCAGGTTCAAAAGGATGGATTAACAAGTACTTCGACCTCGTCGAGAAAGGAGAGCTGTCCCTTAAAACTGTGCGTCCTGAAGGCATGCGAAAGTTGGATTTCATGCACAGAACATTTGCCAATTCTGGAATAATTTACGGTTTTGCTTCTTCCTTTATTTTTGCGAAAAACATTGATTCTTCTGACTGGACTTCCGAAGAAAAGCTGAAATTTCTTCTTTTTGAGGCTCATTTGTTCACTTATCAGCAGATAAAGAACGCCCAAAGCTTTAATCGAGAGGATTTTACGACTGATCTTTGCGTTTTTTACGAGAGTCACAGTGTCAGTTCTATTAGCAAGCTGTTTTCGCTTTTCGGAAAAGTGAGTAAAGAAGAAATGATAGAGAAGACCTTGGCAAAACGGGTGGACATCAGCTTTAATCTATTAGAAAACAAGTGGTGGGTCAATTCATTGAGCAATGCTTTTTCTTTTTTAGACGTCATTCTTTTCGATGATTTTGTGCACAAAAAAAGGGAGGAAGCTCTGCAAGGCTACAATTTGTATGCAATAAACGCCATGCTTGCGGTTATTCTTTCTGCACATTCTGACGGAATAATTGAGGACCAAGAAAGGTCTATTTTCAACGTTTTTTTGGCTTCGGCAAATTTAGAAGATGCCGAACGTGATTATTTAAAGAATAAGTTTGAAAATGGCGCTTCCATGGATGATTTTTCATTTTTTGTGAAGAATCACTGGTTGTTAAAGCGCTTTTTGTTGGACATTTCTATTCTCACGGCAATTTCAAACGACATTTTGGTAGATGCAGAACTCGACTACCTGATTAAACTGTGTTTTTTCTTAGAAATACCTCCCGAAGAATTGCAAGACAACCTCGTTTTGACAGAATCATTCTTATTAAATTCTGAGAATAAGATAGAATTTATAAAAGATTCTTCGTCTTATAAAAAGGCTTATTCGAGTCTTTCCTCCCGTTGGACAAAAGTCATTTTGCGCAACAAAGATAAGTTGTCCGTAGAGTTAAAACAGAGCAAAGAATTGATCTTTTTGGTAAAGAAATCAGCCACTCATGAATTGACCAAGAAGGAGAAAGAACTCGTAAAAACGCAATTCAAAGACATCGCAAAATCAGTTCCGTCCTTGGCTATTTTTTTATTGCCCGGAGGTGCATTATTGCTTCCGTTGGTGTTGAAAATAGTCCCCGATTTGGTTCCGTCAGCGTTTAAAGAGAATGAAATAGAGGAGGGAAATGGAGGAGAAAACCCGTCGGTTTAGTAGAACTCTAGTTTTGCTTTTTGGGTGAAAACACGCTCTTTTTCGCAAAATTCAATTGAATTTTGCGAAAAATCGGTCAATTTTGCTGTTTTTGAAGTTTTGAGGGTGATAGATTTGGAAGAATTCATTCGGCTTTTTCGCTAAAATTAGGCTTTATAAAAACCACCAGACGACCATTCCAATAATAACGGCTAAAAATACAACTGTATTGATAGTGAAGTCATGTCTTTTTGCGGGGATGAAATGTTCAGGATATTCAATATTCCATTTTCCTGCTTGAGCTATATTGAATAAGTCTTTTGGTGTAATTTTTATTAGTTCAACCCTTTGATCGGGTGATTTAAAGAATAAACCTCCAATTGAACTTGACCCCTCTTCGCGCGTATGGAAATACCACAAATAATTACTGATGTCCACTGAGAATAGTTCGGAAAATTCATCAATCATTTCGTGCCAGTCATCACCGTAACATCCTGTATATTTTGCTATGTCGGTATTTGATTTTATAGACTCAACACCTGTTGTGTCAGTTATAAAAGCTATGATATTTTCTAAAGTGGGTTTCAGGTTTTAAGTTTTAGTTAACGGTTTGTGTATGAAGCGTTGGGCATTTCGAAGCACTTCATTTTCAGTTTACCGTGAATTTTATTTATTACTATTAATTTAATTTTAACTACTTATTGCCCAATGATTTATACACGTTGTTAGGCACTTTTTTTATATTTTTCCAATGTTACTAAATTCATTAGCTCGTTAGATAATACATTCATTAAAGTAAAAATTTCTTTATGTATATTTAGGTATTCTATTCTATCAATTAGTAAATAGTTACCATGTGCAATAGAGTTCCTATTTTTTAATAATTGCTCGTCTAATAAGTTAAATTTTAATTCAAAGTCGTTCATTGGAATACCAATAACAGATAATATATTTTCAAGAACTTCAGAATTTAGATTTGACCGAGTATCAATGGCATTTTCAATATTCCATTTTGCTCTATCATCTAAATCATTTTCTATAAAATTCAAAAAATCGACATGCAGTTTATGTTGATAATTTGTTTCAAATTCATGAATATAAGATTTTAAAGACAATGCCAATAAGTTTGTTGAAAGTTCATTATACTTTAACTTTTTATATTTTACAAAATTCAAGTAACATTCTGTTGAGAATTTTGTAAACCCTTCCCAATGTGCATATAATAATAGTATGCCTGCTCTAATTTCAAAATCTTGTAATTGTCTTTTTTTAGCCAAATTTATCCTTGAACGAATTGATGATAATTCCTTTTTACGCCACACTAAATCTTTTGAAATAGCATCAAAAAAACATTCACTTGATCTTATTTTCATAATTAACTAAAAGAAAAATGTTCAATACCTAACGGAATTATTACTGGAACACGAGATGTAACATTTACACCACTTCCTGTTTTTGCTTTAAAACGGGAATTGCCCCAAAGGCTTATTAATTTGGCTTCAAATTCTTGTGCAGTTTTGTTTTTAACGATTTCAATATTTGTTCCAACTCCTATAGCAATTGATTCGAATGCAGAAAGTAAAAATTTACCTTCAAATCTACTTTTATCATGATTATATCTTTTAAAAACTTTGTCTCCAATTTTTTCATTTAAAAACTCAAAAGAAGTTTCAAAAATTTCTTTTTCTTTTTCTTTATCAAATGTTGCTGATTCAGAAAACTCAATCATTTTATTTGTGATAAAATCACCCAAATTTTGAGTAGTCTTAATTTCTGAAACATTTATATTTTTGAATATTATAAAACGTAAAACTAATTCCATATTGTACTGCTCTTCTATCATTCTGTCTGGAAGGGATAAAGCATTTATGAAATTTTCGTTCATTGACAATTCTTTAAGCCAATTGTAAAATTCTTTATTAACCATAACAAGCAAACAATTTCGAACTTCTTGGTCTGATAGTTTAGAGCCTAATGTATTTAGTCTTTGAAATAGTTCATATTTAACGTTATCATCACTTTCTTTTTTTACAATTTTTAAATCTAATTTTTCTCTTTTAAAAGTTAACCTTTGAGATTGAGTGAATGATACTGCAGGGTCTTCATCTTCCCATTTTTTATTAATTAAAGATGGTAAATAGTCCGTTTTAACTAATGTGCTTGCTGGAAGGTACTCATTGTTTTCATCTTTAAGTATTCCCATGAATTCGAAAATTGTTGAAAGTCTTTGTAGACCATCAACAACATCCCAAACACCATCGTTTCTTTGAGAAACAAATATTGATGGTATCGGAATACCTAACAAAAGACTCTCAATTAGTTTTGTTTTTTGTAAAGTATTCCAACGAAAAAACCGTTGAAATTCAGGATGTATATCAAGTTCATTTTCTTTATAAAGGCTTGATATTTCTCCAATTGACATTGGATATCCATCAGTACTTATTTCATTCTTTTTTTCTGATATTTCTTTTTCTAATTGGTTCATTTATTTTCTTGTGTTTTAATTGTGCCTAACGGTTTAGAGCATGAGAAAGTTGCGAGATTGAAAACGTAATTTTCATAGCTTTTTAATTTTGATTAAATTTAGTTTAATTTTTCTACTTAACAAAATGAAGCAATTTTTTATGCGCATTGTTAGCCT
>NVXU02000046.1 GCA_002734065.2 Fluviicola sp. | reverse complement strand
GTTTACATACCACTCGTAAATCGTTGCGTTTTGCGAAAAATTCTCTGCAAAAACATTTACTGGAACTTGTGAAGCTCCCATACTTGTTGTAAAACTAGCAAGGGTACTATTTACACTCTGCAAGAAAATACTGGTATCTGCGGTGCAACCTGCAGCATCTTCTAAACCCAACAAATAAGTACCCTCTGAAAGGTTAGCAAAAACAGAATCTGTTTGCAAAGCTCCGCCGTCTATGTTATAATTAACTGACAACCAGCTAAATGAACTACCCGAAATGCTAAGTTGCCCATTGTTAGCGCCACAATCGGGGTTTACAAAGCTCACATTGTCTATTTCTGGCCGGCTCACTATTATTTGCAAAGGTCTCACCACAGAGCAACTGTCGTTGTTGTAAATTCTAACCGTGTAGTGCATGGTGCTGTCTGCGGTAAAAACAGGGTTAGGGCAAGTGTTGCAACTTAGCCCTGTTGCTGGCAACCACTCGTAGCTTTGCCCACCCGTGGCGTTGAGCTGCAGTTGTGTGCCGTAGCAGATAGTGGTATCGTTGGGGGTAGTTACAGAAAAGGTATCGCAAGGAGTGGTGTAGGTGAGGAAGAACTCATTTAATGGATTTGTCTCGTCACCTGAACCACCTATATTTTGATAGTCAAAACGCATGTTAACAATATTTGGGTTAGAAATATAGGAAGAAATATCTGCCAACGCATCTACCCCACTCATCGTTGTGTTGGCTACATCATTGTCTAAGCCATACAGTGTTGAATTTTGGTAATAAAAAGCGCCTCTTACACCCGAACAGAAAGGTTCTTGCATTGATTCACGTCCTCCGACTAAACCAATAAAAGAGCCATCAATATACACTCGACTACCATCATCGATAGCAGAAACAGTGTCGCAAAAAGAATCGGTATTGAATGCTAGACCGACATTGTTGTTGACATCTATTGAATTGACATTGGAAAAAGAGTGACTAACAGAAGCTTGGGCATCTTGATTATTTATTAAAATACTTGCCCCTATTTTACTCAAAGATGGATTGTCATAACTTACATATAAATAGAAACCTGAAAAAACACCTCCAGCACCTGTTCCATTTTGACCTACAGGTGGCGTAATAGAGTAACTTGAAACAAGAGGGTCGATTAACGAGCTAACATCAATAACAAGTGTTTTGTATATGAAATCATCTATTACACCCACAATATCTCTTGTGAAACCATTATTCAATGCAAAACTCTCAGATAAACTAATTAAGGTGTTGTTAAAAAAAAAGGTGTTATCAGCAACCGTATCTATTGTTAGTATTGTTATAAATAAAAACGCTTCTCTTACTGTGCTCCCAGGCTCTATATATATATCGATTGTGCCACTATCTTCCAAAGTGAACGGGTTATAGCCATCCCCCGTAACCCCACCATAAAAAACATCTTGATAAAAGTCTATTTGAGCGTTCGAGTTAAAACTCAACGCCATCAAAAAGAAAGTTAGACTTGTATAAAATTTAAAAAATTTGATCATTTTCTTGCTTAAGTGTTTTTTTTTTTTTATGTAGATTTATCCCAATATTAACCAAATTTATTCAATTATGAAAAAAATACTAATCTTATTGAGTGTAGTGTTCACTACATTGAGTTATGCGCAGAATAATGCTGTTATTCTCGCTCCGAATTATACTCCAGACATTACCGGCTTGGGTTTCGTCGCCCTCCCCACTTCCAACCCTGGCAACACACCCAACAACCCTTTGGATGGTTATGATGGAGATCCGGCAACATTTGCCCAAAACATACAAGTAGATGATGCAGGCCAAATAATGTTTTTCATTATAGACGGCTATATTTTTGGTAACAGAGGGCAGTTAATAGATATCATGTCTATCACCTCAATTTTTGGTAGTAACCCCAGTAGTTATGTAAAAGGAAAAGAAGGCGAAATATTGATTGTCCCTGTTCCTAAAAAGTGCAATGAGTTTTACATATTCAGTACAATATATGATGGTGGCTTATCAGGAGTTTATCCTGTTTTTTCTAAGTTGCACATTGAATACGACAACTTTGGCAACCTCCTTTCCGGTTCAGGCCTCGAACTTGTACAGCCGCCGCTTTCAAACTTCACTGATTGCAGTAACAATTCTACCTATTTAGGAGATTTAATTGGCTCAGAATACGATGGTGGAAATGTGATAGCACATAAAGAGTTACCTAATCTAGCAGCTGTGAATATCTCCGAAGATGAATATTTCGTTTTTGTTAAAAATGCGAGAGAAGTATTTCGCTTAAGAGTAGATGAAAATGGTGTCTATTATGACAACAACTTCTTTAGAATAAATGACTTATTCGTAGGGATTTATGGTGTCTCTGTGCTTAAAGTTTCTACTCAAGAAATGGAACTCATACCAATGTCCAATGGTAATTTTAGAATGGGATTTGTAGCGCAAATAGTTAGTGCTACAAATGTATTTGGACCTCCAGGTATAACTTATAAAGGAGTGGTCATCATTGATTTCGATGCACAAGGTAATAGAATTCTAAATTCAGAGAAATTTGCAAGGTATGCTTTGCAAAATCCACCTGCGCCAATAGAACAGATATACATCAGAGGCGTCGAGTTCTCTGAGAATGGAGAACGTTTATATGTGTCGCATTCTACAACCTCTATAAATACGAGTACATTGGATATGTTTGACTTAACAGTTGCCGATCCAAACACAGCTCGCACGGTAATTAGTTCGTCTCTAGCTTATGAGCACAGTCAAATTGAGGCAAGTTTTGGCAACACTATTTTAATTGCCACACAAAATGGTCTCGCAAGAATCGAAAGTGGAAACAACCCTGCTTTCCCTTTTAATTTTGACCCAACTTTTTTAAATGTTGGAAACAATAACGTTCTCACTCCTAACGAACCTTTACACGCAGTTAGACTTCTTCAAGACCAAATAGATGGTTTTGATTATTCATCAATTGAATCAAGAACGTATGCAACAGATTATTACCGAGTTAGCACCAATGAAACATGGTTTCCAAACGGTGTAGGAGGTAGTAATCCTCTAATAATGGGAGCTGGCGATAATATCTATATCAAGAATGAACTTAGAATCGAAGCAGGAGCTACGCTAAACATTAACAACTTAAATGTTTTCTTTGCACCAACAGCAAGAGTTGTTATTGAAAATGGTACTGGCGGTCAACAAGGAGGCAGATTGATTATGAATAACACCCTTTTTAACAATGATGATAGATGCGATATTGACTCTCTTTGGTTAGGTGTTGAAGTATGGGGTAATCAAAATCAAAAACAAAATCTCTCCCAAGGTGTTTTAAGAATGAATGATTCAAGAATAGAGAATGCTTGGATCGGCTGTTTGGTCAGTGCTAGGACAAGTTATACACAAGAGGCGAATATAAATCCAGGTGATTGCAATTTTGTTTCAGACCCGTCTAACCCTACCGATACCATTATCAATGAGTTTATCTTTGACGACGCACGCAACGGAGGTATTGTCATCACTAACAACTCCACTTTCTACAACAACCAACGTGGTGTTTATTTTAGACCTTATCTTGGGCCAAACAATGCAAACAACATGTCTATTTTCAATAACACGAGCTTCTTATGGGAAGGTTTCTTGAAAGAAGATGCTGAATTAATACAACTCGCGGCTTTGGAAGAAGTAAAGGGTATTCGTTTTAAAGGATGTGATTTTGAGAACATGACACCAGATATCCGCATTATTTTTGAACAAGGACTTGGTATTCATGCGCTTGAATCACAGTTTCATGTTTCGCCAAAATGCAATGTTCCTGTCAATGTTGGTCAACCTTGTCCGTCAGAAACAATCAGTAGTTTTAAGGGCTTGAGAATTGGTATCGCAACATCCAATGCCAATGGCTTGACTTTTTCTTGTACAGAATCAGAGTTCGTTAACAACCAACACGGAATTCGTGTTTATGGTACAAATAATGAGAAGATAACCAAGAATGAATTTCAAATTCGCGAACTTACTTCCTACCAAACATCAGGCATAGTAACATCTTTCTCTACAGGTTATATTATTCAAGAAAATAATCTTACGAATTACGATAATCCTTTCGTTTCTATCACAGATGTTGAGTCTTACGGAATTGTAATTAGAAGTTCTGGACCTTATACCAATATGGTGTATAAAAATACTTTCTCCAACTTGAAAATTGGCGCGCAAACTGAGAGAAATAATGCAACAACAAATGGTCTTGTAGGTTTGCTGTGGCAATGCAACGATTTTATTTCTAATATTGACGAGCACGATATGACGTTGATGAAGGGGGATATAAAATTTGAGCAAGGCTCAACAACTTCAAACACTTCTCTTTTAGAGTTTTCTAGAGCAGCGGCAAATAACAAGTTTTCATTGACTAACGAAGGACAGGTTGGTGATCATGATCTATTTGTTGACCCGAGTTCATCAACATATGAATATTATCACATAAGCGCCCCAAGACACACCCCTGATTCACATACCCAATCAGGGTTTTCAGGTGTTTTTGTGTTGCCTGTTGTGTTGGAATATTTTGGAAACTCTATCTTGTCAGACGCAAACACTTGTCCTTCTAAACTAGGCAAAAAACCTATTTCACTCTTCAAACAAAGAATTGAAGCTTTTGAAGATGTCATAGAAGACAACTTAGACCTTCTAGAAGACGGAGCAGAAGAAGATTTACTTGAAGAAATCGTTGAAGAAAGTCCAGGCGAGGTAAAAGAAGAGCTTTTGGAGCACAGTCCTTACCTTTCTGACGAGGTACTGTTAGCTTACATCGCAAGCAATCCTCCATCGGGTCATTTAAAACAAGTAATGATTGCGAATTCACCGCTTTCTGCGCAAGTTTTAATTGCATTATCAAATGTAAACATGCCAAATGGGACAGCGAATCAAATCGCAGCGGCACAAGTTGGAGTTTCAGAAAGAGACAGGTTAAATAGCGAAATTTCTTATCTAACATCTGAAAAAAACCTACTCTATTGGGAAATGGTAAGCCAATTGCTTTTAGACGAAGAAGAAGATGCTGATTTTGAAGAATTAATCGATATTCTTGAAGACGAAGATGAAGATATTTCAAGTTTAAAGTTGTTGTATAGAATTTATATTCTCTTAAAAGATGAGCACGAGGCAGAAGAAGTTTTAGAAGACTTGGAAGACTTAGGCGCTACTCCAGAGTTTGTAGAAATATGCACAATACAAAAAGAATTGATTAACAAGTCTTCTGTTTGTCAAGGAATTGAATCAGACCCACTGATACAAAGCAGATTGCAAACTGTTAGAACGAACATAGCAGATAAAAGAGCAGGTTCAAATGCAACTTGTCTTTTAGATATTCACGGCACGCCTATTGTTCCAGCATTCTTAGTAGAATCTTCAGCTATTATGCTTGGAGGTAATGACCAGGATGAAAAAGAAACCATTGATTTATCGCGTAGTTTTGAGGTTTCTATTTACCCAAATCCATCAACAGGTTTAGTTACTTTCGATTTTCCTGACAATGAAGAAGGCGAATTGAAAATCACTGTGATTGATTTGACAGGTAAAATAATGCACACCGAAACATGGGGCGAGACAAATGGTCAGCAAATAGACCTGAGTAACTTGCACAAAGGTTTGTATTTGGTTAAAATCTCAATTGATAATGTTGTGGTTGAAACGCAAAGCTTGAAATTGCAGTAATAGCAAAGTATAAAATAAATGGAAGCCGTTTCAATTTTTGGAACGGCTTTTTTCATCTTCCGCTATATGTTCCCAGCATCAATCACAATATTTTCATTAAATTCAAGTTATTAATACTCCAAACAACAAATTATGAAAATTATAATATCCATTTCTTTCTTCTGGTTGCTGGTCATCAGTTGTTCTTCGGAGAATAATAACGCCGACTTGCAATTGACAAGCAGCCACATTCTACCCGTAGAAGATTCTTTAAAAGTGATTAAAACGGAAAAAGAATGGCGAAAACAACTCACAGAAGAGCAATATTATGTAACCAGAGAAAAAGGAACAGAAAGAGCTTTCTCAGGAGAATATTGGGACAATAAAAGCAAAGGAATTTACCATTGTATAGGATGTGAAACACCATTATTCAGTAGTGAAACGAAGTTCAAGTCGGGAACAGGTTGGCCAAGCTTTTACCAACCCATTTCTACGCAAAATGTGAATGAAATTACCGATAAATCCTTTGGAATGGCAAGAACCGAAGTCGTTTGTGCAGTTTGCGATGCTCATTTAGGTCATATTTTCAATGATGGACCCAAACCGACAGGGTTAAGGTATTGCATCAATTCTGTTTCACTCAATTTCGTGGAGAATTGAGGAATTCTTATAGTTTTGTGTTATGATTAGTGAAGCAACACTTGGCGCAGGATGTTTTTGGTGCATCGAAGCGTGTTTTAAAGATATTGAAGGAGTAATCTCTGTACAACCCGGTTATGCCGGAGGTAGCAAGGCAACAGCATTCTACCAAGAAGTTTGCAGTGGCAAAACCGACCATGCAGAGGTGGCGAGAGTGCGTTATGATGATGAAATCATTTCCTTTGAAAAACTACTCGAAATGTTTTGGTTTGTGCATGATCCAACGCAATTAGACAGGCAAGGCAACGACATCGGAAGACAGTATCGATCGGTTATTTTTTATCATTCTGAAGAACAAAAACAACTCGCCGAAAGATACAAGGAGGAATTAGAGGAGAAAAAGGTGTGGGAGCAACCCATTGTGACTGAAATTTCTGAAGTTCCAGTATTTTACCCCGCAGAAGATTACCATTCTAACTATCTTGAGAATAATCCAGAGAATGCGTATTGCCAAGCGGTAGTTCGACCAAAAGTGGAGAAGTTTAAAGCGGTTTTTTGGGAGTGATTCGCTAAAATTTAAAGAGCATGAATAAAAGACAAATCAAGACCACAAAGGGACATGAAATCTCTGTGACTGAGTTCGAATCATCATCAGATAGCAACTCAGTTGTTATACTTTTACCAGCAACTGGAGTAAAACAGTCGTTTTATTACAAGTTTGCAGAATTCTTGCAATCCAATGGATATTCTACCTACACCTTTGATTATTTCGGGATAGGAGACTCTAAATACAGACCTTTAAAAGAACAGGACACATCTGCTTCAGACTGGGGGAGTAATGATTTTGAGTCTGTGATGAGTTTTTATTTAGAGAAATATCCAAAAAAGAAGGTTTCCATTATTGGTCACAGTATTGGAGGACAACTAATTGGTTTGGCTCCATCCTCTGTGCAGGCAAATAAAATAATTTTGATTGCTGCGCAAAGTGGCTACTGGAAATTTTGGAAAGGAAAAGGCAGGGTTAAAATGTTTTTTAATTGGCATCTCGTTTTCCCTCTCCTAACAGGGTTATATGGTTATTTTCCAGGGGAAAGGTTTAAAATAATGGAAAATTTACCTAAAACAATGTCTTTCGAATGGAGAAAGTGGTGTCTAAGTCCTAATTACTTGTTTGACCATATTAGCTATAAGGATTTATATTTTGACAAAATCCAATGCGATTTATTTTCATATAGTGTGAAGAATGATAGATTTGCTCCAAAAGAATCTGTCAATTGGATTACGGATAAATATTGTAGTACGAACCAAGAGAGAAGGCATCTCAGCTCGAAAGATTCCAACTCTAAGAGCATAGGACACTTTAGTTTTTTCAAAGAAGAAATGAAAGAAACGATATGGAGAATGATAATTAAAGATTTAGGAACTTCTCGCTGATTTTGGTGAAAGATATTAGAACCCATCGATGTAAGGACAAATAAAACAAAAAGTAACTTGTACTAGTCAGAGTAAATTTAATCACCCAACCCTTCTCAATTCTCCCAATCCAGAATAAAACAAATAGCCTTTCACATTCGAGTACTTCATTTCTTTTAATAAATCGCAATATCCTTTTACTTGTTTTTCGTCCTTTGCATTCGGAATTCCGGTTTTGTAATCAATCACAATGGTTTCCTTTTCTTTGAGGATGATTTTATCGGGGCGCAAGGTCGTTGTTGAATCTACCAAGAATGCTTGTTCATTAAGAACTTGAATTTTGCCGACAAATAAATCCTTATATTCCTTTAAGGAAAGTAAATCGTCTAATTTTTGACGGAGTTTTTCTTGCTGTGATTTTTCTATTTCTCCAGCATTAATTCCTTTGCTGATTTCTTGTTCAATTTCACTTTTCGCTTCAATTCTGCTTGCTAATAAGTGAAACTGTAAGCCAAACTGCATTTCTTTGCTCAAATATTCTTCGGTGTATAATTCCGCATTGTCTTGCAAGGATAAATCAGGAAACCAAAGCGTATCTTTGATGTTTTTTGGTTCAAATAAGGCGGCTTCTACCGTGCTTACGAGAATTTCTTTTTTCCCGTCAGAAAGAAGTAAGTGCAATTGATTTTCAGAAGGAATAACGTTCTCTTGCTCTTTTAAAACAGAATGAAAAAGGTCTCCAAAAGTACCTTTGTCATAATAATTTTGAATATACAATCGCTCGATTGGACGAGTCATGGCAACATAGCAAAGGTTGATAAAGTCGGTTGTGACTTGGTCCATTTCTTCATTGTACAACTCAAGTAATGGAATAATAAGGTCGTTTTTTGACGGTTTTTTATAAACGAGAAAATCTTCTACCTGAACAAGGAAGCTGGATTTAATATCCAATTTATAGTTCAGCGTCGGCATTAGCACAACAGGAAATTCCAATCCCTTGGCTTTGTGAATGGTCATGATTTTAATGGCATCCGAACTTTCAGGTATTTGCACCGCAATTTTAGACTTATTACGTTGGTAGTGATCCAAGAATTTACGAAGATTAGGACCTTTTTTTAGTTCAAATTCATAAATTTCATCGGCAAGATGATGCAAATAGGAATTCTCCAATTCGTTGTAGTCCATCAGGCGGTAAAAACCTTGAATGAGGTCGTAAATACTCTCTGATTTGAAGAAAAAACGTTCGTATGATTCAAAATTCTCCGTGAGAAAAGCATCATCATCAAAATTTCGGTAAACTTTGTCGTCTTTGCCTGTTGATTCTGAAATGAACCGTTGATAATGCTTATAACTGGCATTCTGACTTCTGAAAAACAGTTCTGCAAATCGCTTTTTCTCACTTTTACCAGATTTCAACCTCCATTTTAGATAGGCGATAGAAAGTTGAACTTTCGTGTCAGAATCAATGAGCAAAGAATCGGAAGAAACAACCTTGTAATTGCGTTGCGTTAGACCAACTGCCCAAGCGTTGCAATTTTTATTTTTATTTCCAAGGATGCAAATATCACCGTAATTAAAACCATCCTTTTTGCAGGCATCAATCCAATTGACTAACTGATTTATGATTTGTTCGTCATCTGTTTTCAGTTCTTCAGAAACAATAGAAACCAAGCCTTTTTTTTCTGATTGAGGATGCTGACTAATGGATTTATAATACGAAGCAGTGCTTTCCGGCATCCTCGCTTTCATCGTTTCAAAGAAGCTGTTGTTAAAATTAACAATCGTTGCGCTTGACCGATAATTAGAGGTTAATTCAAACACTTTTCCTGCATCTTTAAATACCTTTGATTTCTTTGCAAGCTCACCAACCCCTTCTGGGTTATAGATTTCAGGAAGTGCTATGAATTGTTCTGCGACTCCATTTCTAAAACGATAAATGGATTGTTTGGCGTCTCCAACAATCAAATTTTCGTTATTATTGGCAATAGAATCTTCCACCAATGGAACTAAATTTAGCCATTGCATGTGTGATGTATCTTGAAATTCGTCCAACAAATAATGCTGGTATCGAGTTCCGAGTCGTTCGTAAATAAAGGGTGTATTTTCTCCTTGAATTAGCTCTGAAATCAACTTGCTAAATTCAGAAATGAGAATTAATTGCTCTTCTTTTTTAATGGTTACTAATGATTTTGCCATGAATTGCAAAACCGCCATGTTGAAAAAATTATTTAAAAACAACGCCGTTGAAGCGTACTGTTGAACGTTCTCCTCCCAGTAATTGTGCAAGTTCAAAAAGGCATCCTTTAAATCGCCAGGAAAAGTCTCTTTTTCGAGGTTGCCATTCAATGTTTTTGTAAAAACAGTTTCTCCAGCTTTAATTGCCGTGAAGAATTTTTTATCAGCGGTGACTTTATCCAGTCTTTTTTTTGAGTTTGATTGCCCTGGAATTTTCGATTCATCCAGTGTTCCAGAATCATAGATTTGATAAATTTTGTTTGCTTCGGCAATAAAATCACTGTCCATTTGCTTGATACCGATGTACAGTTCATTCCTTTTTTCTACGGAGAGGTCCATGCTCAGTAAAAGTTCAACTTTGCTCCGATTTCTTTCTGACGTGAGAATATTACCGAATTTGATCAGATTTCTTCTAAAATCCCATCCTTTGTCCTCCTCGATGTTCGATTCTGCGTATTTGAAGAGTAAATTGCTTAATTCTTCACTCTCTTTCTGTCCAATTTGGTTGATTAAATCATCGACAATTTTCTCAATGACCTCTTCTTGATCCATGACAACATCAAAATCATGTGCCAAATCTAAATCACGACCAAAAGAGCGAATGAGGCGCAAATTAAATTTATCAATGGTCATTACATTGAAATTTTCGTATTGGTGCAGAATATTTTGCAAAACGTAATGACATCTTTTTTGAACTTCCTCTATCGTGCAACCGATGTCTTTGGCTAATTCTTTCGTTAAGTTTTCTTCAACATTCTCAAAATGATTGGGAGAACTTATTTTATCCAAACCACCAATAATTCTCTCTTTCATTTCAAGAGCGGCCTTGTTTGTAAAAGTCATCGCAAGAATACTAGAGAATGATTTCACGTGTTTGTCAGAAATCAAAAGCGTAATAAACTCTTTGACCAAACGGTAGGTTTTTCCACTTCCAGCCGAAGCGTTGACTATTTTTAAGCGGATTTTTTCTTCTTCTTGGGTTAAACTCATAATTGGACACTAAGTTAGTTTTTTTTGGAACAATGTTCTAATGATTCAATCATTGAAATTGTAAATAAACGTCAATTATCCCGTCTTAATAGATAATTATTATTTCTTTTGTATAAGATAACAAAACTATGATTGACGAGAGAAGACTCACCACCGAAGAGAAAGCACTAAAAATCAATTTGACATCTGATATTTACGGATGTTTTGCCGAAATTGGGGCAGGACAAGAAGTGGCTGCTAATTTTTTTAAGGCAGGAGGAAGTTCAGGAACCATTGCGCATACACAATCGGCGTATGACATGAAAGTTTCTGACTCTATGTACGGAGAGACATCGAGGTATGTTAGCGAAGAACGTTTAACAACCATGCTTTCTACAGAATACGACACTTTGAAAGGTCGATTACCAGAGAAATTTACTGAATCGCGCTTTTTTGCTTTCTGTAATACGGTAGAATCATTGAATTATCACAAATCAAATCAAGGTCAAGGTTGGGTAGGAATCAGATTTCAATTAGGATTGGAAGAAGAACCCAACGAGGTTGTTCTGCATATAAAAATGCACGACATTTCGCACAAAGCACAGCAAGAATCTATAGGGATTCTTGGAGTTAATCTCATTCATTCTGCCTATTTTCACAACCAAGATTTGGATGAGTTTTTAGCCAATTTAGTTCATCGTTTACCGCGAGATAGAATGGAAATTGACATGCTTAGAATCTCTGGGCCTCGTTTTGAGGATGTTGACAACAGAATGATTGCCCTCAATCTTGTAAAAAAAGGAATGACGGATGCTACAATGTTTGATTTATCAGGAGAAGTATTGCAACCAGCAACTGCTCTGTATAAAAAGAACATTATGTTAATGCGCGGTCGATTTAGACCAGTTACTAAGGTGCATATCGACATGGTTGAGAAAGGGAAAAAGCAATTTTTGGAAGAAGAAGGTGTCGAAGAAGATAAAGTACGCGTCATTTTTGAATTGACGCTAAAAGACTTGACCGCAGACGGTAAAATTTCGGAGAAGGACTTTGTTGATAGAGCAGAATTATTAGGAAGCCTCGGTTACACAGTAATGATTAGTAATTATCTCAAGCATTACAAAATGGTTGATTATCTCGCAAGAATTGCCAAAGGCAGAATGATGGGAGTGATTGTCGGCATCTACAATTTGCACACTATTTTCGATGAAAAATATTACGACAACCTCAGAGGAGGATTGTTGGAAGCATTCGGTCGTGGATTTGGGCATAAGATGAAAATGTTGGTGTATCCTGCAAATGATGTTGAGACAGGTGAAACTTATTCATTGGAAGATTTTAGGATTCCTGATAACCTCAAAGGATTACTGCAATACATGAAAGACAACAACAAAGTCACTGCTTTTAAGGAGTTTGACGAAAAATTGCTCGGAATTATGTCCGATGATGTCCTATCTAAAATAAAAGCGGGAGCTTCAATGTGGGAAGACGACGTACCAACTGAAGTTGCTAATGCGATTAAAAAACATGAATTGTTCGGTTATAAAACGAAAGAAGAGGTTAAAAGGAGCGTTTGAGTTTTAGAGCATTCGAGCCTTGGATTCGCCGATTGTTCGAACACTTTAGCAATCTATTTTAATACCAAATGAGCATTATTACTAATTGACACAATGGGCATCAATTCTACATTCTTCATTTTTAATTCTTAATTTAAAAAAGATGCCTCACATAAAAAATGCCCTCATTCGTTACCGCATCATCGATAAATGCATCAAGAATAAGTACAATCCTTATCCGAGTAAGCGAGATTTACGAGAAGCTTGTGAAGAATCTCTTTTTGGAAGCATAGATGGTAATCATATTTGTGATTCTACCATTGAGAAAGATCTTTTTGCGATGAGAATGGAAATGGATGCTCCTATTAAGTACAGCAAATTAGAACGAGGTTATTTTTATGAGAATGATGATTTTTCCATCAATGATATTCCGCTAACAGAAGACGATATTGAGTCAATTAGTTTTGCAGCGAAGACTTTAATGCAATTTCGAGATGTTGCTTTATTCAAGCAATTTGGCAGCGCGATTGATAAAATTGTGGATAGAATTTCGCTTTCTCAAAACGAAGACACCGATCAATACATTCAGTTTGAATCATCCAGTTCTGAAGGAGGAAGTGAATTTCTCTCACCAATTCTCGAAGCCATTAAGCAAAAATACTACCTGACTTTTGACTATGCAAGTTTTATTTCTGGAGAATTGAAACCGAGGAAGGTAATTCCGCTTTTATTGAAGCAATATAGCAATCGATGGTACTTAATTTCTTACGACGAGAGCAAGAGTGATTACATCACTTATGCTTTAGATAGAATAGAAGATTTACAAGTAAGCAAAGAGGTAGCAAAGACCCCCATTGATTTTAATCCTGATAATTATTTCAAACACGCCATCGGGATTAGTAGTGGTAACAAGCAACCCAGCACGGTGCAACTAAAAACAAGCACCGTTGCAGCCAAATATTTAGACTCACTGCCCTTGCATCATTCTCAAAAAGTCATTGAGATGAATGACGACTATTTTGTCTTTTCACTTACCGTAAACATCTCTGAAGAATTGATTCGCGCCATCCTAAGTTATGGAGGAGATGTGCACGTTTTACAACCAAAAGATTTGAAAGATGAGGTGGTGAGAAGAGCGGAGAGAATGTGTTGAGGGGCATCAATAAAACTTATAGGAGTATAATCATTATTGATATGAACAATACACCTTCTTGTTTATCTTTGTGCATATAAATACAAGAAGTTATGAGAAAGCACATCGTTTTATTGAGTTCTATTGCCTTTTTAGCAAGTTGTGGTGATAACCAAGAGGTTTCTAAAGTTAAAGAAGAAATAAAAACAACAGTTAAGGAATATAAGTTTACCGAATTAGATGCACAAGCAAGAGATTTATTTGGTGCATTACCTGCCGTTGAAGGTTCTGTCAATGATCCAATTGCGAAATTGGGTAAGTCACTTTATTTTGACAAACGCTTGTCCAAAGACAACAAGCAAAGTTGCAACACCTGCCATAACTTAAATACCTTTGGAGTTGACAATAATTCATTTTCTGAAGGGAACGACGGAGGTTTAGGTGGGAGAAATTCTCCAACAACCTTAAACGCATTCTTACACTTTTCACAGTTTTGGGATGGGAGAGAACCAGACGTAGAAGCACAAGCAGGCGGACCAATTGTAAATCCAGTTGAAATGGCAATGCCAAGCGAGAAGTTTGTAATCGATAGACTATCTAGCATCGAAGAATATAAAACGATGTTTAGAGAGGCGTTTCCAAAAACCAATTCTCCGATAACTTATAATAATTTAAAATCAGCAATTGGCGCATTTGAGCGTTTATTAATTACTCCAACAAAGTTTGATAAATACATGGCTGGTGAAAATGAGGCTTTGACTTCTAAAGAAAAACGAGGGATGAAATTATTCATCGATGCAGGCTGTATCACGTGTCATGCCGGCCCCTTGTTAGGAGGTGACCTCTACCAAAGATTTGGACTGTCAACTAATTATTGGGATTACACTAAGAGTAAAAATATTGACAAAGGTCGTTTTGATGTAACTGGAAAAGAAAGTGATATGTATGTGTTCAAAGTTCCATCATTGAGAAACATCACTAAAACAGGACCATATTTTCACGACGGCAGCGTTGAAAGTTTAAGGAGAGCTGTTACAATTATGGGAAAAACTCAATTGAACAGAGATTTATCAGCAAAAGAAATAGCAGGGATATTATTTTTCTTAGAAACGCTTACGGGAGAGGTTGGAGAAGAATTGAAAGAATAGTATTGATGATCAGAGCTTTAGAGTTTTCGAGCATTGGAGCATTAGTAAATAGAAAGCTCGAAAACTCAATTTTCACACTCCGAACTGCCCTAAATGATGATCTAAATGTTTTACAAACATATTATTCCATTCAGCGCTAGTTAGTTTACCGAAAGAATGGGACTCTTTGTTGTCAAAATGATTAGCTCCAAGTTCTTGTGTCTTTTTGATGTGGTCGATTATGCGATTTTTTTCTATTTCAAACTCTTTTTCATCCGTAATGACAAATTCAGGCGCGGTACGACTATTTTTTGGGTAGGTTTTTTCACCAACAACGATAGGCTTTACAAATTTTTTCAGAATAAACTTCTTCAATCCTTTTGGTTGAGGATGCTTATTGTCGTATACGTATTCATAGGTTACGTTGCAATGTGCGAGCATCTGCCCAACATCCATTTCCCCCCACTGTTATAGACAACGTCAACTACTTCCCAAAAATATCCACCAATACAGAGGAGAACTGTTGCGTCCAAATCTTATAGTCATGTCCTCCTGCATAATAGTTTATGTGACAATCTAAATTGTACTCATTGCATTTTGAAATTATTTGTTCATTTTCATTTTGAATTCGAGGAGATTCCAAATTTCCATACTCCAAATACAAAGTAGGATATGTAATTTTTTTATCCCAAATTACCTTTTCCAGTGTTGAACCATAGTTAGAAAAACAAAGATAGGTTGAAATCAAATCAGGTTTCTTGAAAAACATATTGATTCCGAATCCACCACCATTAGAAACTCCATAAAAAAACCTATTGCGCTTTTTGTTTGGCAATAGTAACCGTGACTCAATTGTTGGAATTAATTCTTCCGTAAAATATGTTAGGTGTTGATCGAACCTCAGGTGCAAGATAGAATCTACAGATTCATCTGCTCTGTACTCGACATATTCAAAATTTCGATATGTATAATAAATACTATCCCCATTTTCTAGGTATACAGTTAAAGCCTGAGCATTTTTTTTATTACTGAATGACTCCACATAAATTACAGGAAGGATGAGTTCATTTTTAATTAACGAGTCTAATATCAGTCTATAATCATTGACATAATTAGCACTTATCGGATTACCATCTGTTGCATATATCACTGGATATTCGTTTCCTTCAACGTAACCTTCTGGTAAATAAATATTCATTTTTCTAAACTCGTTCAGGGCATTACTATAAATAGAATCTGTATAAAACTGAGACCCAATGCTATCAATATCTTGAGAAAACACAGCGCTGGCAAGGAATGTAAAAGCTATAATTAAAAACTTCATTTGATTTTATTTCAAAAATGAATAACGCATCCATCCTCTTTCGTTACAAGGATAATGATATGTCTATGACAACACCTAAAATGCATGCTCCGTTTATGCTTCGCAAAACTAGCTTACTCGAAAATCACTATATTTAATTCCAAAACTTAAACACTGCTAAAAGGCGCACGTCATTTTAGCTTAGACCGTTGTTTTGAACTCGGTTCAAGTTTGTTTATTCTCTCGATAAACTCATTGTTTACTTCTGCTTCAAATATGTTCTTCATAATTTCACACTGAGCCTGTCGAAGTGCTATCACCTCTCCGCTTCCTAATTCATAATATAATCTATATACAGCGAACTTCCCCTACTTCTTCTTCGAGTAAAACTTCCGTTTTCCGTTGTGCTTCGAGTTACCTTTGTAATTGCCTTTTCCTTTATGACTCCCTTTCGGTTTTCCTTCTTGCCACTGTGGACCAGCTCCAAATTCTTCGGGTGGTTGTAACTTTGGAACAGAAGACTCAATTAGTTGCTCAATTTTTCGCATTCGAAACATATCCGTTGGATTTACCAATGTAATTGCTTCACCTTTGCTGTTTGCTCTTGCTGTTCGACCAACTCTATGCACATAATCGGCCGCTTCATGCGGAACATCATAGTTAATAACCATGTTGATTTCCTTGATGTCAATTCCACGACTCATCACATCCGTAGCTACCAATATTCTGATTCGTTTAGAACGGAATCCTCGAAGAACTTCCTCTCGCTGGTCTTGCTCTAAATTAGAAGAAATACCCTGTGATTTTAATCCTGCACGACCTAAAGAACGAACGATATTCGAAACTTTACTCTTGGTAGAAGTAAAGACAATAATACTGTCAAAATCCTTGCGTTCTTTAATGATGTGTGCCAAAACTTTGACTTTTTGCTCATCGTGTACCAAATAAATCGACTGTTTTACTCCAGCTGCAGGTTTTGCAACTGCCAAAGATATTTTTTCTGGATTTTTTAAGATTTTCCGTGCATAAGTCTCAATACTTGGAGCCATCGTAGCGCTAAACAACAATGTTTGACGTTCTTTGGGTAAATACGAGATAATTTTAGTCAAATCATCGATAAATCCCATGTCTAACATTCTGTCCGCTTCATCTAAAATGAGGTGCTTCACGTGTTTGAAGTTCACATAACCCATTTTTAAGTGAGAAAGTAACTTTCCTGGTGTAGCAACAATTATGTCGGTTCCATTCTTCAGTGCATCTCTTTCTAAATCGAAATCTTTTCCGCTTCCTCCGCCGTAAACGGACTTGGAACCAACAGAAACGAAATAGGATAAACCTTGAATTTGTTGTTCAATTTGTATGGCCAACTCTCTGGTTGGAACAATAATTAATGTATCAATATTACTGTCTTGCTTCCCAACTAACTTATGTAGAATGGGCAAAACGAACGCTCCCGTTTTACCGGTTCCCGTTTGTGCGCAAGCAATTAAGTCCTTATTATCTAATATGAGTGGAATTGCTTTTTCTTGAATTGGGGTAGCATTTTCAAACCCCATGAACGAGATTGCCTCTAAGACATTCTCATCTAATTTTAATTCTGTAAATTTCATTGAGTGTGAAACTAATGATTTTTTTGTGAAAACAGAAGGGAATTCAAGTTTTAGTTTGTTTCTGCGTACTTCTTAATAATTGCATCAATATGCGTTTCAAGGCTTATAAAAAGGACAATGTCAGGCTTTATTTTTTCAATGATTTCTGCATTTAATTGGTATTGCCAAGCATCAAAAATCCAAACACTTTCTTTAAACGCATCATTAATAAATGGCATAAGAGCATTGGCGTAAGAATCACGAATGATTAATATTCGTAAGCCATTAGAATCTATTGCAGTGTTCTCAAAAGTGTGGACGTAATCATACCCGTAGGCAAAATTCTCAATGCCTTTAAATGTGTATTTATGTATTTCCTTCGCTTTAAAATTCTTATTAACGAGCAGTTGCACCGTTTCAGAAACATCTGCAATGCCAAGGTCGTCATAATGATTTCCCGAACGAGTTAAAGTATCCTTCCATATTGGGGTTGAAAATTCTCCAAAAGAGGCATTTGGGAAGTCTTTTTTAACTTTCTCTAGGAACATTTCACTAACAATCTCACCAGCTTGATAGGTCCAGTGATTGTCTAATTGGAAGAATAATTTTTTTTTGTCTCTTTCTAGAATTAACCTTTCTGTTGGATCAATGATTAATTTAGGATATTTGGATGATATTTCTTGGATGACTTGCTGTGTGCTAGAAATTTTTACTTGTGTTATGTAGAAAGGAAGTTGGTTAGAATAAACGTGATGTTTAAATGGTGCGACGATCCAATAAGGTTGAATGTTAAGAGAGTCGAAATAATGCATTCGCCCCTCCCATTCTTTAGAGAATAAGTTTAACTCGGTGTTGCTGAATTGATTTGTTCCACTGTAAATAGCCACCTCTTTTCCAGCGTTAAAAAACCAGTTGTTTTTGCCAATAATAACTTTGTCTGGATGGGGGGACACCTTAAACCCTGCAAATTTAGTGTAGTGAAACAAGTCTAAAAGAGGTCGTCGGAATGAAAAATTATCGTTGACATAGTTATCAATATTCTCAGGGAGAACATCCAAGTTATTGACGTTAACTGTTATAGAATCTGTGAAATTTCTATTCTCTTTATTTCTTTCGTTCTCTGAAAAATGCAATCCGTCATTCAGGAATGGAAGTATCAAAAGCACCAAAAACGCAATAGGAAGGAAAAAATGATATGGTTTTAATTCTGACATGATTAAAAACGAAAATAGATAAATGGATTGTAAGACCCAGAATTAATGTAAACGATGGAGATAAAAAAGATGAAGATTAGCGAGCTGTCAGATAGAATTTGAAATACAGTATTTGGTTTAACACTCTTATAGAATTGTTGCTCTTTTACCTTTTGAAACAAAGACGTACTAACAAGAATGGCAATACCGAGAATTAAAACTCTCTCATTGTTGAGGTAGGCAAGAACGCTAGAGTTAACATTAGCACTTTCTCCAACTCCAAACATTCTACCTATGAATGAGATTGCATCCGGTAATTCTTCTATTCTAAAGAAAACCCAACCTATCATCACAATAATTATGGCATAAAACCATTGAATTAATTGAGGGATTTTTCGCAAAACTTTCAAGAATCCAACCTTTTCAATGATTAAGAAAATGCCATGATACAAACCCCAAAGGACGAAACTCCAGGTTGCTCCATGCCAAAAACCGGTTAAAAGAAAAACAATTAATAGGTTTCGATACATTCTGTTGCTTCCATTTCTATTGCCGCCAAGAGGAATATAAACGTAGTCTTTGAACCATGTTGAGAGAGAAATATGCCATCTTCTCCAAAATTCAGTAATGTTTTTCGAGATGTAAGGTAGGTTGAAGTTTTCGAGAATGGTAAACCCGAACATTTTGCCTAAACCAATCGCCATGTCAGAATAACCAGAGAAGTCGAAATAAATTTGCAAAGTGTAAGCAATAATACCCAGCCAAGCGGTTGGAGTATCAATAAAATCGATGTTCAAATCCATGATATTGTCTGCAATTTCTCCACAGGCATTCGCCAGAATAATTTTCTTCCCTAAACCTATGATAAAGCGTTGAATGCCGTATCGAAATTGGAGCAAAGTTTCTTTTCGACTGCTTATTTGGTCAATGATATCATTGTACCTTACGATTGGTCCCGCAATTAATTGAGGAAAGAAAGAGATGTATAGAGCGGTGCTTTTTAAGGATGTTTTTTTTCGATTCTCATTTCTGTACAAATCCCATAGCATGGACATTTGCTGAAAGGTAAAAAACGAGATGCCGAGAGGTAAAACAATTTGAAGCAATTCAATTTCTTCACTGTTTTTAACGAAAAGGGACTTTATCCAACTGATGTTACTGATAAAAAAATCAATGTACTTAAAGCTAACTATGACAAGAACATTTACTGTCAATCCCATTGCCAACCATGTTTTTTTTCTTGAATTATTTTTCTCAATCTGCTTCGCAAAGAGAAAGTTAAATAAAATTGATGCGATGAGAATCAGCGAATAACTAACTCCTCCCCACGCATAAAAAACGAGGCTGAAAATTAACAGGATTGTGTTTCTGTATTTCTTTGGAGAAATATAATAGACCCCAAGAAGCAGGGGTAAAAAATAAAACAGAAAGGCAAGACTACTAAATAACATTCCTGTCTAATTTTATTTCTGTAAAAATCATTGGTTGTGAAACTAATGTTTTTTTTGTGAGTTGACAAATTTCCGAATCCTCAAATTTCCAATTTTGGTCATTGAGTTTTTCGAAATATGAAATTTTCAAGTCTTTAGATTTGGTCATTGAGCTTGTCGAAATGTCAAATAAATATTAACTTCGTAAAAAAGAAAATCAATGGGGATAATTACAACGATAACAGACGGTGTTTGCGAAATTAAGTTAAACCGACCAGACGTTTTTAATTCTTTCAACAAAGCAATGGCGATGGAAATGCAAGATGCTTTGGATGCGTGCGAGGCAAATAAAGAAGTTCGAGCTATCGTAATCACTGGAGAAGGGAAAGCATTCTGTGCAGGGCAAGATTTGGCAGAAGCAACGGATCCAAATGGACCTCCGTTAAATTCTATTGTGAAAGATCATTACAACCCAATTATTCTCAGAATAAGAAACATAGAGAAGCCTGTAATTGCTGCTGTGAATGGTGTGGCAGCGGGAGCAGGTGCAAACATAGCCTTGGCTTGCGACATCATTTTCGCAAAAGAGAGTGCAAGTTTTATTCAAGCATTTTCGAAGATAGGGTTGATTCCAGATTCTGGCGGAACTTTTTTCTTGCCGCGTTTAGTCGGAATGCAAAAAGCATTGGCATTGATGATGACGGCAGATAAAGTCTCTGCAAAAGAAGCCGAAGCAATGAACATGATTTACAAAGCAATTGCCGATGAAGAATTTGAAACAACCGTAAATAATTTCGCGAAGAAAATGGCAAAAATGCCAACCAAAGGTTTGGGCTTAACCAAAAAAGCAATGAACCAAAGTTTGACCAATTCGTTAGAAGAACAGTTAAAAGTAGAAGAAGATTTACAAACAGAAGCAGGCAATTCTTATGATTTTAACGAAGGATGCGCAGCGTTTTTGGAGAAAAGAAGACCGGAATTTAAAGGGGAGTGAGTAAAAGTGAGTAGTTATGAGTTATGAGTGAGGAGTTATGAGTGAGGAGTGATGAGGCGAAGTTGTACCTCGGCTGCATCTCGACTTCGCTCGATGGGCGACTCGGCAACCAACCGATGTTTGATTATGAATGATGAATTATTGAAGTGGATAAGTGTTAGTTTAGTGGGCTTGAAAAAAGATCAAATCCAATACTCGAATGCTCTAACACTCTAACAATCCAAATAAAAATTATGCAAGTAGGAATTTTAGGAGGTGGAACAATGGGTTCCGGAATAGTGCAAGTAGCAGCGCAAAATGGTCACCAAGTAGTTTTGGTCGATTTAAACGAGGCTGTTTTGACAAAATCAAAGGAGAAATTAGCCAAAATTATGGCGCGTTTGGTGGAGAAAGGGAGAATTAGTCAAGATGAAGCCGATGCTACGCAAGGAAATATTGCGTATAGCACTAACGTCAATGATTTTAAGAGTTGTGGAATAGTCATTGAGGCAATCGTTGAGAATTTAGATATCAAAAAGAAGGTTTTTGCACAATTGGAAGAAATCACACCTGATGACTGCATTTTGGCATCCAATACTTCTTCACTTTCCATTGCATCTATCGGTGCAGCTTTGCAAGATTCGAGTAAAATAATTGGCGTTCATTTTTTCAACCCGGCGCCATTGATGCCTTTGGTAGAAATCATTCCGGCGGTGCAAACCTCAGAAGCAACCTTGAATGAAGCAAAATCACTCATTGATTCTTGGAAGAAAGTCACTGTGATTTGCAAAGACACACCAGGATTCATTGTGAACCGTGTGGCTCGACCATTCTACGGTGAAGCATTGCGGATTTACGAAGAAGGAATTGCAGATTTTGCCACCATCGATTGGGCAATGACTTCCATCGGAGGATTCAGAATGGGACCTTTCACATTGATGGATTACATCGGAAATGATGTCAATTATACAGTGACAGAAACCGTTTTTAAATCTTTTTATTACGATCCAAGATACAAACCGTCGTTTACGCAAATGCGTTTTTCTGAAGCAGGATACCTCGGCAGAAAGTCGGGGAGAGGTTACTTCGATTACCGAGAAGGAGCGGAAAATCCAAAACCAACGGAAGATGCAGAAGTAGGTCAGCAAATTTTCGACAGAATTTTAGTAATGCTCATTAACGAAGCAGTGGATGCAGTATTCTTAAACATTGGAAGCAAAGAAGCCATTGATTTAGCGATGACAAAAGGGGTGAATTATCCCAAAGGATTGCTTTCGTGGGCGGATGAAATTGGTTTGGAGAATGTACTCGCAAAATTAGAGGCAATGTTCCACGAATACGGCGAAGATCGTTATCGACCAAGTCCGTTGATGAGGAGAATGGTGGAGAAAGGGGAGAGATTTTTTGAGTGAGGAGTGTACCTCGACTGACGCTCGGTAACCAGTGATGAGTGATCGAAAGGCGAAGTGTTCAATAATCGAGCAAGCTTAAGTCTAAAGCTCGAACGCTCCAAAGCTCATTTTTTTTTGTATCTTGAAAGCTAAAACCCACACAAATGAACTTGATAAAAACCTTTGCAATCCTCTCTGTGTTAATGGTAGTGACGAGTTGCGGAGAGCCTGTTGCTCCCATTCACGAAACAATCGTTGAAAAATTATTGCCTGTAACCATCACGAAAGCAGATTTATTCTCCGGAACAAAAATTCTCTCTTTTCTGAACAATGAAGAGAAAGAAATCCAAGAATCTAACTCACTTTTCTTGAAAGGACTCGATTCTTTTCGCAATAAAAAGGACTTAGACAGTGCCGAAATTTACTTCACAGCATCTTTGCTCAAAGTGCCGACTGCACAGACTTATTATGAGTTGGGAAACCTTAATATGTCAGAAGAAAAATATGATGAAGCATTGCTTGCGTTTAACATGGCGGAGCAGTTGAATTACGAACCTTTCTCAAAAATTCTATACAACAAAGCGTGCATTTATTCCTTGCAAGAGAAAAACGAAAAGAGTTCGCAGTACATTCAGTATGCAATTCAAGCAGGTTATTCGAATTTAGACCATCTTCAGAATGACAGCGATTTGGACAATGTACGTGACCATTGGAGTTTTGACAATGCGGTCAAAAAAGGACTGAAAGGCGTTTCTAATGCTGAGAATTTATACTGGCTGCAGTTCAAAAAGCAATTTTTGCAAGTGCAATTACCTGTAGAATTAAAAACACGCATATCGTACGGAGAATTAAGCACAAGTAACAAGATGATTTCTTACGATTACGAAAAATACATTGCAGAAATGCGCGATGAGATGTTCTCCCGAGATGTCGGCAAAACTTTTTTCTACCACATCGCACCCTACGAAACGGAAGATTATGTTGCCTTAATTTACATTATCCGAGAAGAATACATGGGAGAATCGTACCCTTTGCTCTACCGAATGGCAACATTTACGCACGACGGCACATTAATCGACAAAAAAGTCATTGCAGGACAGAAAAACATGGATGCTCCCCTGATGAAAGCAACAATTTCAGCAACGGAGGTTCTAATCAGTTCTTACGATTTGAAATACGAAAAGGATGTAGATCAGCACGGTTATTATGATAACCCGATTATTTCAGAAACAAAAACATCTGAAACAACTTTAACAATTTTGAAAAATGGAAAGTTTGAGCTGAGTGTGAATGAGGAATTGGTGAGTGAGGTTATTGAGGAATGAGAAGGGTAAATTTGGCGAGCATAATTTTATTTATCTTCACAATGAATTCATGTTCTGTTAATCGCGATGTTAGGAATGAAACGGAGACAAATCGAATAAGGCTGTCTAAGTTAGATTTGACCTTGTACAAGCATTTTAAAAATGGAAATTACGTTATATCTATTGATGAAAAAATTGGAAATACATTGACAAAGCCGCTCGTCAACCTTCAAGATTCTACTATTTTGAAAAATGATACTATTGATTTACAATTAACAGATATTTATTGGACAAGACGACCAATTAAAAGAGTGTTACGTAGTTGTATTGAAATGGATGGAGTTCGGATATATTCAATATCCGAATCAAAATATATTTATAAAATCAAGAGGACCGTTTCAAAATCAAAAAATAAAGACATCCACAGTCGTTACACTTATATAAATATAGAAAATGGCGACACAATTCTTCAATCATACTCATTCGAAATAGGGACTCCACCGTTTTAGATAGAATCATTTCTTCCGTAATAAAAAATCTAAAAGATTTAGTTTTTAAGTCTGCACTGCTGGTTCGAGATTACCTTCGGTGCTACTTCGTGGTGTATATCGGACCTCGCTCAACCGACAAAAACACCGCTAATCTCCGCATATTTTGCGGTGAATAAACTTTTTATACTTGATGGCTTTTTATTATACTATTAGTGGTGGTTGAAAAACCAGTATGAACTTGTGAACAATTAACACTATCCTTTAATAATTTCTAAACATGCCAACTCTTTATCGGAAATAAAACACTCGATATTCTTTTCATGATTTCGTAGAATTGATTCAATTTCAGCCGAAGTTTTATTTCCAGTGCGAATCCAAACAATTTTAGGAGGATGACCCCAAATCAATGAGAAATTGTAAAAATCTGCATCGAAAGTTATGATCGTATAGGCATTTTCATTAGCAAAATTCCAAATTTCTTTGTCACTTGAGTTTTCTAATCCCAAACTGCGAACTTGCTTTGCTTCAGGAAAAATATCTGATATACGTTTTATTAGTCGAAAAGAAATATTCTGATCAAAGAGAATTTTCATGATGCAATTCCGAGGTAATGCTCTTTTGACGCTGCATAAAATAAACAAGCCTTAATACTGTCATCAGAAATTTCGGGAAATTCTTCAGTAATTTCTTGCCTAGTCATACCATTGGCTAACCAATTTAAAACATCAAAAACTGAAATTCGAGTTCCTATAAGTACTGGTTTTCCAAATCTCTTTCTAGAATTTATTTCTATGTATTTTTTGATGTTCATATATCAAAGATAAGGTAAAATCAGCGGAAATCAATACACCTTGACGTTTTCCTTCTTGTAAAACTTGTTCGGAGCTTCTGTTAAAGCATTCTATCGGTGGTTAATTTAATCACAGAAAACACCACTAATCTCCGCATATTTTGCGGTGAATAAACTGATTTTCTCACCCAAAACACCTGTTTTTCGCAAAATTCAATTGAATTTTGCGAAAAATCAAGCTAAAACCCAAAAATTGGCACAAAACCGAAAAAGTGATTTTCTCTCTATTTTCATCTTAATTTCTCCTCTGCTGATTTAGATTTCATCTCGTGAAAGCTCGAATATAGCTTGCTTATAAAAAAACCAAAAGTTTAGTTTCGAAGCCTGTGCATCGTTTATGAAATGAATGCATCGAATTGAATGGCGCAAATACTTGAGGAAGACCGAAACGCAGAGTAGGTATCACCGAAAGTATCGCCTTTCAAGAGGGGAATGAAATTGAGTAAACGCAGCGCTAGACTTTTTTTGTTACTTTTTTTCGGCAATAAGAATCTTGTGATAAGCAAGATGAAGACCAAACGATAGTGCGGGAATAAAAAGTAAAATAAGCCTTAATTTCTCCCAATAAAGTCAAAAAACCACCTCGATCGAATGTAAATTTCTGCTACAATCAAGTTGGGAATCCAACTGATATACGCCAAAATTAAATAGGCTTCTCTTGGGGGAATATCGACATTAAAAACATCGAGCAAGTAAGCATAAAAGCGTAAAGTTACAGCAGACAAAGTCAAGGCATAACTCCGAATCATCCATCTCACATGAGGCTTGATTTCTTTGTTTCTAATTTTCTGATAAGCCAAAAAAGTAAAGAGAATCCATAAGGTCGAAAGAATAACAAAACTCGTTTGAGTGACTCTTCCACCGTTTGCATAGAGAGACATCACGAAGGCAGCAGGTCCGGTGACAAATAAGACTGTGAAAATGTAAATTTTACCGAGAAGCCGATGAATTTTAGGTTTCTTTTTTAGAATTCGCTTGTTGAATTGAAACAAGCCGCTGATAATCACAATTGGACTCGTGAAAACGTGAATGTAGAAACTTGTGAGCCAAATTTTGTTGTGATAAATCAACTGTTTCGTTTCTAAAAAACCGACGTGTTTTTCAAAATAAATATACGGCAAAGAGAGAAGAACCAACAAATAAGAAGCGTAAATAATCACTAAAAAGGCACCAAAACTGATTGATTTTTTAAAAAAAGACTCCATGCTTACATGTACATTGGCCAGATTGTTCTGCTGCTGTCTGCTTTTTGGAGGTAGAGTTCGTAGTCGTCAAGTTTGATGATTTTGAATATTTCTGGAGATTGAAAAAGCTTATTTTTCTCCCAGTCAATAATTACTTTTTCATCTTTGTAAGACCATGTTCCTTTGATTTTTTGATATTGTTCTACCCGATTTTCTCTGTCAGATTCTGGATAATACTTAAAACTAACAAAGCCATCATTACTAAAAGAGTAGTCTCCCAGAGTGTCAGAAGAGGCATCAAAAAATCCAGGAATATCGCTTTCAGACAATTTCCCACCGTCATATCTCCTTTTTATCAGTTTGCTTATAGAGAAAAATTTAGCCTTAATCTCTCCACTATTCGACACCCACATTGCAGAAGGATTTTGATCTTCTCCAACAAATGTCAAGGTAAAAACACCATCGTATTCGTGGTCTCCAGGTTCTGCCAAAGTCATGTAAATGGTGTCGTTAGAATTAAGAACCTTCCCCGACAGATTGCGTTGTAATCCTTTGTGAATGTTGTAACCGATTGCATTACTGCCACTTGCGTAACTTACAATGATTCGAATGGAACTTCCGGCAAAATCACCAGAATAGATACCTTGTAAAGTGTCGTAGTTAAAATTGTCTTCGGCCACCATTTCAGGTTGAATTTCGACCTCTTTAATGACCTCAATCGGTTCTAACTCTTCTTGACAAGAAGCGAATAGTAGAATAGCAGAAAGGAAAAATACAGTTTTCATCATGGTAGATTTGTTTGAGTTAAAGCTACGAAAAAATAATTAACTGAGATTTCTATGACAGTGACGTTCCAACACTCGAAAGCTCCAACACTCCATTATTTAAACAACGAAAACGCCTTCACTCCCTCTCTCAAATAATACATATCCCGTTTCTTATTGTCAATAATCAATGGATGCAAGTACAAATCAGGCTCTTTAATCAATAAAGGATCTTCAACTTCTTCTAATTGAGAATAAAAAGAATTCGGGTTGATAAAAAGTTGCAATTTAGATTTCGGTAATTTCAAGAGAATTGTTCCCGCATTTCCTTTGTAAAAACTACCGCCAGCCCTTCTGCCAATGATTTTTGCATCTACTAAAGATTTCAAGTTGCTCGCTAATATTGCAGCGGCAGAAAAAGTTCCTTCGTCTGTTATCACAATGATATTCCCATGAAAAATAAGCGAAGTATCGACAGCTTTTGTCTTTACAATTCCACCGTTGAATTTTCCCAGACGCTTTAATCTCGCCTGTTTTTTGCTAATCGCTCGGTGCTTAAAATAACCAGAATCAAATTTTTTAATGTGAGAATTCTCGAAGCCTTTTTTTGGTTTCCCAACAATGTATTTTCCGAGGTTGACATCTTCTCCAACAATGTACCGCATAAAAGAATACTGCATCACGCCTCCCATATTTCCGCGGAGATCGATAATCAATTCGTCAATGTTTCGTGCTTTTAGCTTCTTGAAAGAACGTTCTAAAAATGCTTCGTATTTACTTCCGACGGACATGGAAAATGAACGAAATCTAAAAAAACCTTTGCGGTTAACAATGGCAAATTCGCCTAAATTCGACTCGTTTTTTTGATACAAACGTTCGCTTTTATCCAAGCGCTTATTAATGGTGTGAACGGGAGCAGTGCCTGTCAAAAAATATAGGGAAGAAGTATCTCCAGACAGCGAGAGGAAAGTAACTTCGATTGAATCCTTGTCAAAAGGCAATGCAATGTGTCGGTAAAATTCAAAAAGTTGTGCCGCTTGAAAATATTTAAAGTCAATTGAATTTTCGTCGGAAGAAAGAAATTCTCCAATCTCATTCATCATTGCAGCAACTGTTTTTCCATCAATGGAGAGAATTTCAGTGCCAGAAATTACTTTCTTTTTACGTTGAAACTTGGATTTCCCCTCATTGATGATCGTTAAATCTTCTGCTAGAAGTTTATTGGTCACCAATCGTTTACCGATGAGGTAAAAATCGAGGGGCAAAGAATTTCGAGAACTCAACCATTCTCTGTAAATTTCTTTGTTTGGCTGAATTTGTGTGTGACCGCTATAAATCTTCGACAGTGCTTTCCCGAAGTACTTGAATTGGTCAATAGACGATAGGTTTTCGGATAAATCACTGTCTAATTTGTCAAAATAAAAAAGAACACTGTCCTTATTGTTATGGATGTCTAATTTACTTTCTTTGGCAAGAATAACCTTTCTGAAAATAGCCACATCCTTTCTCTGTTTGGCATCAACCTGCGATAAAACAAGGTTGAGTTGAGCAACAATTACAAGGTTTAGTATGACAAATAGAATTTTCTGCATGTTTCTTACTACTAAGAACGTGAAAAATTACAAAATGTCACATAAATGGGGTACTTTATTTTAATTTTTTCTTGGCTTGCTGAGAATAGAAGGATTTGCTCTCCGCTATTTGGAGAAAAATGCGATTAGCTTCTGCAGAGTTCTTCATTCTCTCATAAGCTTGCGCCATTATCCACAAAGCTTCTTCATCGAAGTTGTTGTAGCTGCTATTGAGGCAATTTTTAAAGTAGGATGTTGCCAAAGAATACTCGCCTAAATTATACAGGCAAAGTCCCCCATAAAAGTTGGCGTTTACATCATCTTTGTATGAGCTGAGGATGGTTTCAAACCTCGCAAGAGCTTTCTTGTTCTTCCCTTTATTGAAATAATAGACAGACTTTTCAAGATAATCCATATACGGAATATCGACGTTTTCCCAGTTAGAATTGAATGATTGTGAATGCTCATTCTCTTTATCTGCAGAAGTTCCCGTGAGAATCAACTGTTTGGTTTGCACAACAGGTTTTGATCTGTATAGTCGATAATCAATGAGTTTTAAATCGTGCAAATAGATTTCTTTCGCAAGAACACGACTGCTAACTATAGAAGGAGTGTTATTGTCTTGTGGGATTTTGGAAGGTTCTAAGGGCGGTAAATTGATGGTTATTTCTTCCATACTGACAAAATCAACAATGATATCTTTCGCTTTTATTTGATCAACGGAAGCAACTTCTTGCATTTCTGCTATGACTGTTGGCAAAACAACATCTGCTGATTCGATGTTTATTTCTTTTTCTTCTGAAGAATTTTCAATAACGTTCTCTGCGAGTGCGATTTCTTTTTCTGCGTCCTTATTACTTGTTATGTTTTGAATTAACAGAACAGATACAACGCCTATTGTCAATGCAACGAATGCCGTTCCCCATGAAAAACCTTTCTTCGGAAACAATTTACTGTTCATTCCATCTAAAGAAGAGGTATTGTAAGACATCTCTTCCCAACCTTCCATAGCATCTTGCTCAAAGGAGTCATTTTCCATTTTTTGCTCTATGATATTCTTCGCTTCTCCAGAAGACGCCTCATAAGATTCCACCTCTGAACGAGTTAGATTCTCTTTTCCGCTAAAAATATCCTTATATCGATCTGAATTCTTCACAATTCTCTAATTTAAGTTTCAAATTTCTTTTGCCGTTTTGAATGGCACTTTTTATAGCATTAATCTCCAAACTCAGTAGTTTAGAAATTTCTTGGTAGCTCTTTCGTTCTATATAAAACAATAGAATGCACTTTTTTTGGTTCTCTTTTAAGCTCTCTATAGAATCCTCCAACAAATTCAGCTGATCTTCTTTTATCAGCAATTTGTCAAGAGAATTATCTTGTTCTATTCGGTAATTTTCAGATTCGGGGGTCAATTCTGTCGATTTTATCCCTTTCTTTCTGAATAATTGAAAAACTTCATTCTTCGTTACGGTATATAACCAGGATTTAAAATTTTTAATGTCCGACTTAATAATTCGACTCGACAATTTCTCAAAAACAATCATTGTTATATCCTCTGCATCGTGCTTATTCTTTGTGTATTTCATCGATGCTCCCAAAACTAAATGCGCATACCTATTGTATAACTCACCAATTATGGCAGAATTCTCGTGTTGCTTAAAGAGAAGAATTAACTCTTCATCAGGCAATTTGCGATATGTTTTTCTCTTATTGAGCAGCATTTTATATAAAGATGCAAGAAATAATTGGTTTCCATAATAAATAGTTGATTAATTTTAGAGAATGAAAAAGATTGGACTTATAACATCTGGAGGAGATGCCCCAGGAATGAATGCTTGCATTAGGGCGATAACAAAGTATTGTTTAAACGAAGGAATTGTCCCTGTTGGATTTAGAGATGGTTACCAAGGCGTTATCGACAACCAATTTTGTGAACTGACATTTATGGATGTTAACAACGTTGTACAAAGTGGAGGTACTATCTTGGGAACTTATCGAAGCAATCAATTTAAAACAAGAGAGGGAAGAGATATAGCCATTGCCAATTTGCGCAAGAATGAGATTGATGCATTTATATGTATAGGAGGAGACGGAACTTTTACGGGGGCGAGTATTCTTTCTGAAGAAATGGACATACCTGTTATAGGCATCCCTGGAACTATCGACAACGATATTTATGGAACTGATCACACCATTGGCTATGACACCGCATTGAATACAGTTGTAGAAGCTGTTGATAGAATCAGAGATACGGCAGGTAGTCATAACCGAATCTTTTTTATTGAGGTAATGGGGAGAAATGCAGGGTTCATTGCGTTGAATTCTGCCATTGCATCAGGTGCAGAATCTGTTTTGATTCCAGAAGAGCATACCAATATAGAAGAAGTGGCGAAAGATTTAATGGAGCAAAATAAAGGAAGAAGAAGTTCTATTGTGATTGTTGCTGAAGGAGACGATGGAGGAGGAGCAAAAGAAATAATGACGAAAGTAAAACCATTAATGAAAGGATATTCTTTACGCTATTCAGTATTGGGACATATCCAACGCGGAGGAAGACCGTCTGCTTTTGACAGAATGCTAGCGACAAGAATGGGAGCGTTTGCAATGGAAAGAATACTTGCAGGAGAATCCAATGTCATGATTGGTTCTAAAGGAGATTCATTGCACACACTTCCTATACAGGATGCAATTCAAATTACTGCTGCTCCAGATATGTCTAAATTAGAAATGTTGCACAAATTAAGAACTCTCGGTTAGTTTTTTATTGCAGAATTAATTTAATCGAATTTCTCAGCTCTTGTTTTCCAGTTGCTTAAGTATGGCTGTAAATTTTTTTCATTTTTTTCAATAAATTTTATTGTTGTTTATAAAAGAGTGTCTATCTTTGCCCCCCGCTTAGAGCGCTAAGTGGTTTTGATTTTGCGGTTTTAATTTATTTTAAAAAGTTTTTCATAAAAGCTTGTTAATATAAAAATTGCATGTATCTTTGCGGTCCCTTAACGAACGAGTTGAGG
>NVXU02000045.1 GCA_002734065.2 Fluviicola sp. | reverse complement strand
TTAATGAGGAGGATTCAGAATTAATAAAAAAAAGCGCTACCCAAAGGGTAACGCTTTTAAAAAGTGGAGTCGGAGGGAGAATTATCGAAATATTTGGTAGATGATCTCAAGTTATTAGAGAATATTTTAGTAGAAATTAAGAATGATAAATTCAGGAAGATAAAGTAGATAAAATTTAGTATATTTGAAATGAATAAAACACCGCCAATGAAGTGAAATATTAAAAAACTACCAACATACTAAGAGTTAGCGTTGCTAATTGTTTCTCGTCCTGAAAAACGACCAATTTTTAAAATAGACAAGAAGAATCAATCAAGTGACGCGCCCGTTTGGGCGTGTCTTTTGTTGTATTCAAACTTGTCAGGTACTTGGTCGTGCCTTCAGGGCTTTGAATTTTCGGCAGAGGTTCACGCCCTCTTTCTTTGTTGTTAAATCAAGTAATCATTTATTTTAAATCGCTGAAAGAACCTTGAGCAACAAACAATAACAAACATGAAAAATTTATCAATTATTACCATTGCAATTGCTATTAGTAGTTTTTCTATAGCTCAAAAACAAAGTAATTACCAATCTTTTGAAGAAGTTGATTTCAATGATAATCTTACAAAAAAAACTTATGTGCAATTTCTTGACAATCAAAAAACACCATTACTAAAATCAAATACAGAAGTTTTTGTAATTAACAACAAAACATGGTCGAGGTTATATGGTGAGAAAAATTATTGCTTAACTCCAGTTATGGACGATGTTAAGATATATGAAAAACGAATTGCGATATTAAATAATAAAGAATTAAACATTTATAAGTCAAATTTTCGATTTGCTAATATAGAAGTAACAGATCAGAGTAAAACTTTACTTGCGAAAGTCAATATTTTTGTGCCTGATTATGTTAAAAATTATGTAATTTCTTATTTACCACAAATTGACATAGAATATCTTATAAATAATCAAGTAAAAGTCGAAATTTTGTCAAATTATGGGAATAAAACAAAATTAATAGTAAAAGAAGATGAAAACGTGAATAACCCCAAAGCATTAATTTGGAGTGAAGGGTTTGAAAGTAGTGCTGTGCCTGGAGGAAATTATAATGCAAATAATGGCTCCGTAAATTGCGGATGGAAAGATGTGAGTTGTTACAAACGTGGTGGCTCTTGGAGTGTATGGTGTGCTGGGAATGGTGCAGCATGTAATGCTTGTGGTGGGGGCTATGTGAACGACATGGTTACCTTTTTTGCTCCATCGAATTATATCAATGTTTCAGGGTTTAATGATATATTTTTTAATTATTGGATAGATTTAGACTTAAATAACTCTGGTACGAATGATGAACTTAGAAGATATGATGATTTAGGTTTTGGTTCTTGGACATTACAATTTACTGCAACAAGTGCTCACCCATGGGATGGTCAACTTTGGCAACAAGGTTCTGTAAATTATACGGGGCAGGCATTTAGCCTTTATGCTTTTCAATTTGGCTTTGTGTCAAACTGGACAGGAACAAGTTTTGGGGTTTATATTGATGATTTACAAATTACAGGAACTTCTGTAGTCGGTATAGATGAATTAGAACAACAAAATAGCAAAATCATCATATATCCCAATCCATCAAGAGGTGTTTTTTCGTTAATTACAGAAGAAAATGTTGAAAAAATAGAAATTTCAGACAGTAAAGGGAAAATCGTTAAAACAATCTCAAACATTTCCCAATCTCAAATCGAAATTGATTTATCAAAGCAGTCGAAAGGTGTATATTTAATTAAAGCAGTTTTTAATAACCAAATTATAACTAAAAGAGTTGTTTTAAATTAAAAAGTGTCTTATTTTATTTTGTGCGTCGACAATTAGTTAAGAAAAAGGTCGTAGTTAATATGTAAAGTTGGTTACGACCTTTTTTATTTAATAAATAGATAAAGTAATAACTGTAAATCATTGTATAAGATCGAGTGTTAGGTCTCTTATTAAGCTTTTTTTACTTTTACAGTCTATTTAACTTAAACTAATAATAGAAACATTCAGTTTTCTTTTAGAAAAAGCTTAAAAAAGTACAACTTTAACTAAAAAGTGCGCTTTCATCGGGTTATGAAATCTAATTAATCTATAATTGTATTTTACAAAGTATTATTATTTCGATTCAAAAAGAAAAAAACAAACATTTTCCTACAATAAAAGAAAAAGTAACAGATATAATAAGACGAATTTCGATAATATTTAAGATAAATTGTTGTTTTTATTGAAAATTCATCTACTCACATGCTAATAAGATCATAAGATTAGTTTTTATTCAATTTTTAAGCTCTTTCTGTTTGTTTTGCTAAAAACACGAAAATTAATTAGAATTTTTAGGAACATAATTTTAATTCATAACTATTAATTTTCTAATTAAATTAAATTTAAATTATTTATAAACTGTAATTTGAATTAATGCTGCTTGAGATTTTAATTATTAATTAAAGACTCAAAATTGCTTATACAAATTATATTCCTATTTTTGTTACGCTAACTTCTCGTTGTTCACAACTATTTTATTTTATAGTTTTTTGATCAATGTGTTTTAATTCAATTTCGGCTCTGGCTAGTTTGGTTAGAAAATAATTTTGACTTTATATGCATAAAATGATTTTATTTTTTGGATTACTGCTCTTTCAAGGAGTTTGTCATTCACAAAATGATTCATTAGATAATCACAAAAGCGAATTAGATTCATCGGTTAATTTATTTATTAGTGGACTTTCTGATTTCACAGAGATTGATTCAAATAAATTTAGCAACGAATTAAAGTTAGATTCTTTATTTAAGCTTAAAAAGCTTTTTAATTTTTCTGGTGAATTAAATAATGGAATGGATTATGGACTTTTAGTTGGCTATGTAGATACATCCTCTTCAAGACCATTTAGGGTTTTAAATTCGAATGCAGATTTACAAGTAACATCATTGGGACTGCCATTAAACGTATCTTATAGTTATTCCAATTTCAGGAATCCACTTGGAGTGAATAACTATTTTAGAATATCTGTTGACACCGATAAATTAAAGCAAAAATCTGAACAGAAAAAAAGTGAATTGATAGGTAATGTAGACTCGCAAATTAATGACGTTAAGAATATTAAAAGTCAGCTAACAGGTAAGCTTGGATACGGTGAAATTTTAATGGAAAGATTAGATAGAGAGATTAATTCTCAAAAAAAACGATTGGAGTCTCAAAAATCTGAACTTCAAGAACTTAAGAGCAGTCAAGTAATTGATTCCACTAACGTTTCTTCAAAAATAAAAGATTCAATAATGAGTAGTTCAAAACTCGATAGCTTGGAAAGAAAATATTCACAAGCACAGAAAGCCTACCAGAAAACAATTGCATTGTACGATACTATATATACTCTATATTCAAAAGCAAAAGGAGTCTATACTAGATATTCCAATATTGAGCAGGAATTGGAAGAGAAAAAAGAATTTTTAAATGATTATTCAGGACTAGTTAGTAAGAAAAACATTGAGACGAAATTAGAGTCTGAAGCAGTAGGTAGAAAAAGTGGTATCATCAACGATATAAAAACCTTAGACATTGGATTGACTTACCCAAAAACAACAGCTCTTTCAAATAATAGCGTCCCAATTAAAGGATTACATTTAGAATTACAAAGAAAGAAATGGTATTCTTCCGTTTCCGTTGGAACAACAGTTAATAATCTATTTGTGAGCAATGATATTGTCCAAAATAAACTTGTGAACACACAGAACCTCTTCAATCAGTTTGATTTTCAGTCAATAACAGAAAAGGGCTTTTTGGTCAATATTATTTCAGGCTACGGAACCAAGGAAGGTTCTCATATTTTTCTTGGAGTAAGGCACTTGTCTAACAGTAGGGTTGATTTAGCCTTGTACAATAATCCTTCAACACCTGTTAAGACTCCTTCTTTAGGTTTAGAGATTGATACTAGAATAATCCCTCGTTTTTTGCCAGACACCAAAATCGATTTCGTCTATGGAAAAACTTCTCAGACAAGTAAATTAATTGATGGGACCAGAAAATCAGTGGTCAACTCTTTGTTTTCAAATGATAGAACAAACACAGGACTTGTAAAAATAATTCAACCTATTAAGCGCCTGAAAACGAGAATCACAGCCAGTGCAAGGTGGATTGACCCAAGTGCCGACATGAGAAGCTTAGGTGTTTTGCAACCAAATAACTTCAGGTATGAATTAAGAAGTAGGCACACAATAACAAGAAGATTGAATGTTGGGTTGAATTATCGTCGTGATCAAAACAATGTAGCTAGAACAAGTGATTCAACAATTAATTTAAACATAATTGGTGGAGAGATAAATGGGCAAATAGGCAGAATTATCAGCTATTTCGGGACGGTTAATTACTTAACACAATCTACAATGAGCAATTCTTTAGAGTTTGATAGAAAAAACAACTACATGCTTGGCGCAGGTATTTCTTATCAATATGAATTGAATGACACCAAAAATGCCATAACGTTTAGTTACAATGACTATTTGATAACGGATTCTATTTCAACAAATTTATTTAGAAATATTGGAGTTCAAAACCTGACATTTTTCAGGAAAGGTAAAAATTCCTTTTCTGTATCTTATTTTAAATCTGGTAGCGATGATTTTGAAGAATCTGAAGCAATTATCATAGGAGAAGAATATGTCTATGGGATGAAAAGAGTTAAAATAAATGTTGGAGTTAAGTTCGCTTATAACAATAGGTTGAAAAATGATATTGGTTTTAAAGCCGGACTTATTGCTAGTTTAACCGATTTCATAGAATTTTCTTTGAGTGCAGAGAAACTAATTTTGGGAAATTTTTATAACTCCTATGATAGACAACGATTTGACAATTTTCCTTATGCAATATTGTCTAATATTAAATTTAAACTGAAATAAAATGAAGTACGCAATAATTTTTATTCTAACGAGCATCCTATATTCTGGAGCATTATCACAAGAAAGCATCTCTTTAATCACGCCTTATGATAAGGATACTATCAATACTAAAAACCCTCTTCTTGGCTGGTTTTACATGAATGCCAGTGATTTTTCAAGGATAAGTTATAGGATAATTATAGTTGAATTGAAAAAAGAGCAGTCTGCCGAAGCGGGAATACTAATCAACGTTCCCTTATTAAAAATGAAGAATCTAAAAAGCTCACAGCTGTTCTACCCGTATGATGCACCAGAATTAATTGAAGGGCATCGGTATGGATGGCAAATACAAAAAATTGAGAACAACATAATTATTGACAAATCAGAAGCTTGGGAATTTATATTAGCTCTACCCAAGGTTCCTAAGTTTAAAAAATACGTGACCTTAAAAACAAAGGGGGATGGAATGTTGTATGAAGCCGTTGGTGGTAAAATATTTTTCAAGATGGACGAGAAATATTACTCAGAAAAATTAAATTATTATATCCTGAATGAAAAACTTGAATCAGTTTATTCTTCAATTATAGATGATGAAAAATCAAGTAAAACTGAAGGCGAATTAGAGGTTAAAAAGAATGGTTCAAATTTTTATGAGTTAGATTTAGGCAACTCTGTTAAGGCGGGTAATTACACCTTGATAGTTGTCAATGCCAAAGCTGAAGAATACAAATTAAATTTCTTTGTGAAGTAAAAAATTAATGACAATAATTCGAGCCACATATAATCAATCATTTACAAAAGTTCTTTTTCTTTTGTTGCTCTTTTTTGCAAGTTCACTTCAAACAACTAATGTAAGAAAGGTAAATCCTAAACAGTTTTTATCCTTATATAATAAATACAAGGATAAAACAATGGGCAAAAAGCAAGTAGGTGAGGTTGTTTATAAAGTTCAATACGTGCCCTTGGAATTGAAGCTAATACAACTTGACAAAAAAGGCGCGATGTCTGAACCATTATATACTCAATATAAGAATGATAGAAAACATTATGTTGAGTTCTTATTACAAGTTTCAATTCCAAATTTTGGAGAAGAATTTTTAAAGTATGAGACCTCCGAGTCTAGCTATGAGAGTAGGCTTGACTATTATTCTTTTCAGTTTAAGAATGATATCAGATTCATTTTTGACCAAAAAGACACCGTTTTGTGTGATGAGTTTATTTTTGAAAGAAATTTTGGCATCTCTCCAAATGCAAGTTTTGTTATTGGAACAAGTATCACGAAAAAATATTCTCAAATATCTGTCTTGGTCAATGACAGAGTTCTCTCTGACAGAAAAGTAATTTTTGATTTTAGTAACAAGGATATTAAAAAACTACCCTCATTAAAAAAATATAACAAATGGAAAAAGTAAATCCAAAATACAAGTCGCTCTCTATTTCTTCGCTGATTATTGCGTTTATTATGTTGTACACAACAATTGCACCAGGTATTGCTCATGCGACCTTGCTGTTTAATAAATTGGATACATTAAAACCTATAGGGTCTATGAGGTTTCTTCATCTAGAAGATGCTCAAGAGAATATAAACCCAGAAGATAAAGACATTGTTTTTGATGCAGCATCTGTTGATGATAAGACTTTAAATCCCGTTCCTGGAGGACCTGACCAGCCAGAGGTTCAAAGTTTTACGCCAATTGGGACTAGTGATATGGTTGACCCTTTTTCGGGAGATTTTTCTTACAACATACCACTACTGGAAGTGGATGGTTATCCTATTAACATTGCCTATAATGCTGGAATTACGATGGACCAAGAAGCAACATGGGTTGGACTTGGCTGGAATCTAAACCCAGGAGTTGTTAACAGAAGTATGAGGGGGTTACCTGATGATTTTAATGGTGAAGACGAGATTGTAAAAGAATTTAATCAGAAACCAGACTGGACTGCTGGGACGAGTGTGGGAGTTGATTATGAATTGTTCTCTTTTGATTTTAATCAAGAGATTGATGGTGCTGATACGTCATCATCATCTGTATCTCTATCTATAGGTGCTTCACTAGGAATTAATTATAATAATTACAATGGATTTGGAGCAGATTTCTCCATTTCACCTTCTTTCAGTATTGCTGGCAAAGGTGGTTCTAACTTGTCCTCTGGTTTGGGTATATCAGGAAGTAGTACAGGAGGGGCTTCGCTTTCTCCTAGTTTGTCTTTTTCAAAGACAAAAGGTTATTCAGGAAAGGGCGCTGAGTCTGTAACTAATGGAATCAATATTGGATCATCTTTCAATTCAAGAGGTGGTGTTTCTAATGTAAGTCTTAGTTATTCTAGGTCATATAATAATACAAATAAACTAAGAGCATTAGACAAAAAGGGTGAGAAAAAAACTAAGAGCGTGTCCCGAACTAGTGGTGGATCTTCTTCATTCAATACAGGTATGTCAACATACACGCCCTCTATATCTTTCCCCATGCAATCCTATGGAATTACAGGTAAATTTAAGCTCGGCCCTGATGCTGTTGGTAATGATTTAACTATCTCTTTTTAGGGTTATTTTAACAGAAGGTGGCTCAAAATTAATACCATAACCGCACCTGCCTTTGGATACATGAATTTACAGGTTGGTCAAAATAACAAGGATGCATTGTTAGATTTTAACCGAGAGAATGATGGTCAATTTACAAAGAATACTCCTGCCTTACCTATTCCAAACTTAACATACGATATTTTTTCCGTTTCAGGTCAAGGGGTTGGTGGCAGTTATCGTGTTTACAGGCCGGATATAGGGTATGTTTTTGATCCTACAATAAAATCAAAAAGCGTGTCTGCAAGTATTGGAGCAGAAGTAGGAATGGGAGCAACTTTTAAAGCGGGAGTTGATGTTTCAACCGTTTTTACACAATCTAAATCCAAGGCGTGGAATGAAAATAAAAATGAAGCTTCAAAAGTAATGAAATATAGTTCCAACGAATTGTATTTTAGAGAAGCCAACGAATTATCTGTTGATAGTGACCCTGCTCATTTCACAAAAATTGGAGAAGACAACGCTGTAAGGTTTGATAATACTAATTTTAGAAAACTCTCCAATAAATTAGTAAAAAATAATGGCACACCAATATCAATTTCAAGCAGTTATGTAAAATCTGGAGAAGAAAAAAGAAATCAAGTCATTTATACTTTAAATAACGGAGAGTTAGCCAATGGATTGGGAATAGAAGCTATTCACCCTCAGGCTTATGGCAATCTGAATAGTGGTTTTGATCACCATTTAGCGCAGTTTACGACCCTTAATACTGATGGCACGAGATATGTTTATGGTATTGCTGCTTACAGTCATATTCAAGATAATGTTTCTTTTGCGATTGGACCAACAATTAATAGCGCTGGACTGACTGAAAATTGCGCAAATGGTCAGGTTGTTTATTCTGCTGGTGACAACACAGTCAATAACGATAGAGGTATAGACAATCACTTTAATTCAGTTAAAACCCCTCCTTTCGCCCACTCTTTTTTACTAACAAGTGTTTTAAATGCAGATTATATAGATGCTGATCATATTAAAGGTCCAAGTAGTGGCGACCTTGGTGGATATATGTCTTTTTCTTATAGAAAGATAGACAACTACAAATGGAAGAATCCTGTAAACTTAAATGAAGCGTATTTTGATGAGGGTTTAAATTCGTTTTCAAGTGATGATAAAGCCCATTATATTTATGGAGAAAAAGAACTATGGTATGTTGATACTATAAAGACCAAAAATCACATTGCAATATTTTACACCTCTGATAGAAATGACGGACACACTGTTATTGATGATGGCGGAGAGGTGTCAACATCAACAGTAATTTCTATGCAGAAACTTGATAGTATTGCCTTGTATGCCTATCCTGAGTATCAAGCCAACCCTACGGGTTCGATTCCATTAAAAGTGGTACATTTTGATTACGACTATACGCTTTGTCCTAGTTTTGACCAAAATATTGTCGGTGACTCATTAGGTGATGGTAAACTAACCCTAAAAAGAGTTTATTTCACATACCAAGGTTCTAACAAAGGCAGGTACAGCCCTTACACATTTGAGTATGGATTTAACCCTGAATACAATTTAAAAGCTGCTGACAAATGGGGATGCTACAAAGAGAAGCCTTTATCTTGCGCTGGCTCAATACAGGACATCCCTCTAAGACCAAGTGATTTTCCGTATGTGGGTCACGACAAGCCCGTTGTGGATAGTTTGATTGCGGCATGGACTCTTAACAAAATACACCTCCCTTCAGGAGGACGTATTGAAGTTGATTTTGAATCCGATGATTTTGCCTATGTGCAACATAAAAGAGGCAATGAAATGTTTAAAATAATTGGTGTAGAAGGTCAAAGTCCTTCTGGTCTAGTACAAACTATCAGTAGTGTAACTAGTCCAAATTCAGCAATATTCGTTGAATTACTGCCGGGCACTCAAGCTTCTGACTATGCATCTATTGGAGATCTGGTTTACTATCGAGCTTTAATGGACTTTTCAGATAATAATTTTGATTTTGTTCCTGGTTATGCTAAAATAGAGTCAATTACTGAAAGTTCTTATGACGGGCAACCTGCTTTAAGAATAGTTCTAGAAGGAGCACGATTAAAAGATAATGTGGCTGATTATTACAACCCTATTTCCGTTTCTGCCATTCAATTTGCTAGACTACAATTATCAAGAGTCATCCCTCCTTCTAATCAAGGAGAGATTGACGGCAACGGTGCATCTTTTATAGATGTTTTGACAGCATTAGCAGGAGCATTCACTTCTTTTGGAGAGTTTTTTACAGGTCCAAATAAATCCCTTTGGAATGCAGATATTGGAAAAAGGCTAGTAACCAATAAAAGTTGGCTTAGGTTGAAGAATCCCAATAAGAAAAAATTGGGAGGTGGTCACCGAGTAAAAGAAATTAGAATGTATGACGCTTGGGACGCAATGACAGGAACAGGTACTGAGTCATTTTATGGACAGCAGTACACCTATACTCTTGAGGACGGGACTTCTAGTGGGGTTGCATCCTATGAACCTCAAATTGGAGGAGATGAAAATGTGTGGAGACAACCAATAGCCAATGATGTAAAATTTTTCCTTGCTCCTGACAGTCGTAACTATCAAGAAACACCTTTTGGAGAGCAGTTTTTCCCAGGGCCAAGAGTTGGTTATTCAAGAGTTACAATTAAAGATTTACCAAGAACTGGTGTAACAAGAACAGCAACAGGAAGAGTAATTCATGAATTTTATACCTCAAAAGATTTTCCAACAATTACGAAAAGAACCTCTGTTAATCCGGAGAGAAACAAGTTTTTTCTTTTTGCTGTTTTCTTTACAATGAGTATTGATGAAATGTCTGCAAGTCAAGGTTTTGTTGTTGAAAACAATGACATGCACGGTAAACCAAAGGCTCAAACCGTTTACGCTGAAGGTCAATCAGAACCAATCACAAAAGTTGAATACTTTTATCAGTCTAAACCTGTTTACACAAATGGAGGCCCTGGAAGGCAATTAGTTAGTGAAGTAAAGTCAATTAATACCGTAGGTGGAATAACGCAAAGCGTTGTTGGTCGATCGTATGAAGCGGTTGCAGATTTTAGAAGGAGTACTTCAAACATGGAATCAGGAAGTATTAATTTGAACTTGAATTACACTGTGCCTTTTATATTGTTACCCATGGTTCTAGGTTCAGGCAGTTATGAAAGAACAGCATTTAGGAGTGCAACTTTTACCAAAATAATTGAAAGAAAAGGTATTTTGATTTCCACTGTCGCAACAGATTTAGGCTCTGTTGTTGAAACAAACAATCTGGCTTATGATGCAGAAACAGGTGCGGTTCTTTTGACTCAAACAACAACAAACTTTAATGACCAAGTTTATAACTTTACTTATCCTGCTCATTGGTATTACAAAGGGATGGGACAAGCATATAAGAATGTTGGCAAAAGATTGAATCCGACTATAACTTTTTCTAACGGAACAGCAATAACTAACGAATCTAATCTGTTTTATCCAGGTGATGAAATAGGGTTGATTGATAATAGTGGGGATGTTGTTAAAGCATGGATTGTTGATGTAGATCCAAACACTATTACTGCCCTATTAAAAGATGGTACTACAGTTGATGGTTTTTATCTTTTTCCAAAAGTATTACGCTCTGGAAGAAGAAATTTACAAAACACCCCTATCGGAACTGTTGCATTAAGAACCAACCCGCTAAATGGTTTGACTGGCAATATCTTTGATAAAGTTCTTCAGGCTGGAGCTGTTGAATACAGCGATGAATGGAGAACATTTTGTGAATGCTTTTTGGATGAAAACTCAACGAATTTCACAACAAATCCTTATGTTCTTGGCTTAAGAGGTAATTGGAGACCTAAAGCGTCTTATGTTCATCTAGCAGGAAGAACCAAAGCATTTGCAAACAATAACTCAAATATTCGAGAAGATGGAGTATTTACTTCATACACTCCTTTTTATGAATTAACAGGTGGAAATTGGAATATTGACAAACGAAATTGGACTTACACTTCTTCGGTGGTTGAATTCAGCCCTTTTGGACAAGCGTTAGAAACAATCGATGCTTTGGATAGGTATTCTTCTTCCATGTTTGGGTATAATCAATCTTTACCTGTTGCAGTTGCTGCAAACTCTAGGTATCGCCAAATTGGATTTGATGGGTTTGAGGATTATAATTATATCAATTGTTCGGACGATCATTTTAAAATAGCAGAAAATGCCACCATTGTTGAAGATGAATCTCATACTGGAAGGAGAAGTGTTCAAGTTGTAGCAGACACCCCTGTAATTTTTTCCAACGTGTTTACTCAAGAGTGTGCAGAATTAGAGTGTGAATTCAATATTGATGTCGTTAATCAAGGTTTCGTGTGTAGCAGAATTTGTGGTGACATTGGTAACCACTGTACAAGCACATTAACAACAGTTGGAGCAGTTCAACCTGTTCAATTTGAGTACAATATGGTTTATGGAGATGAGTCGGAACTGGATGTTGAGATTACCGAAGATATAAATGGCATAACTTCCATGGTTCTTACAAGTCATTCTCAGACACCTTCTTCAATTATTGTAACTGTCACTGATGGAACTGGATGTTCACAAGAAACAGTAATTAGCATTAACGATCAAAATTCGGTAGTTGACATTGATACGCTTTGTAACCTAACTTTTGCTGAGTTGCAATCTACAGTTGAATTGGTTCCTGCGTTGACTTCTGTTACTATACCAACTCCAAATAGTCCTAATTCGGTTACTACTACAACTGATGCGCTTTTAGCAAGTCAGGCTAATTTTTCTGTAAATAATGGAGCTGGTCCTTATACATTTAACTACACTGTTAATCAAGGTAGCCCAACTGTTGTCACAACAAGTAATTCAATAAACTTTGAGTATAGTAATGATGCGTTAATAGACGTTGATATTCAAGTGACCGACGCAAACGGTTGTTCAAATACAACCACACTCAACTCCGCAAATCAAGCTTGTGAATTAAGAATGACATCTACTGTTACAGAGGTTAATACATACTTGCCTCCAAGTGGATTTCCATTCGGAACTTATGACTTGGTTGAAACCAAATATGAATATCAATTTTTATATGGTGCGCCACCGTATAATATAACTTACAACTTAAATAATGGGAGCCCAACAATTGCGACCTCTCCAAATTCTATATCCTTTACTGTACCAGTCGGTGGTGTGTTGGATGTGGTTATCAATGTAACAGACGACAACGGATGTACTAAACAAGTAAATTTGATTCACTAGATAAATATTTGTGGCTTTTAAAGAAGTTTAATTAAAAAAATTACATGATGAGATTAATATTATTATTTACATTTTCAATCATAACATTATTCAATGTTATGGCACAGACAACAATCCCAACTGCAACAGACAATAGAAGTTGTCAGAATGCCTATTTAATTTGTGACTTAGGGAAGGTTTCTCAAAAATTCAATGAATCTCCCTGCGCAAACATCTCTCCTTTTTATTATACGTTCAACTACACTCTTGCAGGAACAAATTCTATAGCGTTGAATCCAAGCACTTTAAATGGCACGTACTCTTATTATGGACCATTCAATAGCTTAGCTGATGTTTGCACTTCATCGACTCCTTCTCAAACAGGCTCTTTAACAAACACGGCAACCATTTATTTATCAAATCAAGCTGGTTTTTACTTATTAATGATTCAGCCAACGGATTGTTCTGGTGCAGTTGATTTTACTATTACTGGAGATACTGGGTTGGATTGCACAACTACACCTGAGATCAACACAGATTGCCAAACCTGCATTACCTCATTTTCTCCCACCCCAGGTAAATATATGGTTTCAGCTTGGGTAAAGGTTAAAGCCGCTCCTTTTGGCACATTAACCTATACTGAACCTTCCCTAAACATTTCTTTCTTGGGAAGTGTGTCAACCTTCAATTTAGCTCCGTCTGGTCAAATTATAGATGACTGGCAACGAATAGAATCTATAATTACGGTTCCTGCTTCAGCTACAGGAATCAATATTGAATTAAGTGTTTCTTCAGGAGTTGCCTTTTTTGACGACATCCGATTCTATCCTTTTGATGGAAGTATGATGAGTTATGTATATGATCCTATTTCTTTGCGATTAATGGCAGAATTAGATGAAAGGAATTATGCAACACTCTATGAGTACGATGAAGAAGGGAAATTAGTCAGAGTGAAAAAAGAAACAGCACGAGGTGTGATGACTATCCAAGAAAACAGAGACAACATTAAGAAAAGATAATATCTCGACAAATTCGATATAGGAAATGAAAATTATAGCAACATATTTAGTTCTTCTGATTAGCCTCAACGTTTATTCACAAAATGGATGGGAGGATTGCTCTTTGGCAGAATACACACAAGCTATTTTAGACGCTGACAGCAAGATAGGTCCGAATCAGAGTTATAGCTTTGATTCTAAATACCTTTTCTTCACAAGTCTAACAATCAACGAGCCTGAATTAACGATGTACAGTAGCTTAATTTGTAAGAAAGGCAAAGAAATTTATCTTTCGCAATTTGGACGATTGATGTATCAAAATAAGTTAATCAATATTGTCTGTGATACAAGTGATAGAAAAATAATTTTATCAGACTCCAAGCCTGTCTATTTTAAACGAAGATCAACTTCCGACTTTGACCTTCTACTAAACAGTCAATGTGCGGTGAAAAAGAAAAAAACGAAGCTTTTTACTAAATATTATTTTGAATTTGCAAAAAATCCAAAATACTTAGCAGCAGAAATTTGGATAAAAAATTCAGGAATGGTAGAGAAATACATCCTTTATACCGCATCAGAAATGCTTGATGATTCTCAAGAAAAAGAAAGACTTATTCAGCCTCGAATGGAAGTTGTTTTCAGCAATTACAAGATTGATAAAACAGTTGATAAGCAAAAAATTAAAACGGCAGAAGATTTTATTGTAATAACTGAAGGCGTCTATACGCCTCATGAGAATTACGAAGGTTTTGAAATTATTGATTTAAGAAATTCTAAATAACTAGAACAATGGTAAAATTAATTATACGCATATTTATTTTAGCAATTTTAACGATTGCGGTGCAAAACAATTCTTTTGCAGGAATAAAACAATGGACAAATAGCATTAACACTCCATCAGGAGGAGCGGCTGTGGAGATTGGAACCCCAACGGCCATTGATTCTGTTGAGGCAGATCTTATTTCAATAAATCACACCGACCTTCAGGTTGTTAATAGGTTAACTTTAGGGGTTGATGTGCATTATACCGATTATCTCAACAATGCTCTTGACCTTTCGGTGCAAGTTCTTGTAAAAAGATGGGACAGTGCGATGATGCCAATGACTGATACGGTTGTTACTCTTAAAATTGCATACCATGCATTTGATAGTCAGCAGAGTATTGTCGAAGGGATTGAAGAGTTTAAGAATGCTTATAGAATTGTTTTTGAAATTATTGGTATTACTTCAACAGGAACTTCTCCTGGTTCATTGACTATTCTACCTGCCAATCTTTTCCTCCAATGTGATATTTTTATCGAAAGATACATAGAGCTAGCTGATGTTAACGCTACAGGAAATGGTATGTCCCAAAACATAGGTCTAAGAGACAAAGATTGTGATGGAAAAACGGACGGACTTGCTTTTTATTGGGCAAATATCCCTGGAGCGGAAGAATATCAAATAGAATGGTTGTATATTAATGATTACGGTTTTGATCCTAACACTCCTTATAATCCTACAATTACACCAATGCCAGAATCGTCTTTGGCTTTTAGCTTTAAGTACAATTCAACTCGGGTTACAACCTCAGACGTCGTTTATCCAATTAATCTAATCTATGACAAAGGTTGGATTATTTATAGAATTAGACCCGTTGGTGTTAACATCAACAACCCCTCTCAGCTAATATATGGGTCATGGAGTGAGCCGGTCTCTGGAACAATTGACCTGATTAGTACCAATAGTAAGTTCCATGTCACAGATGTACTTCGACATGAACAGGAGATCAACTGGCAGTACTCTGCAACTTATGCCGAGCAAGGAAAGAAAAAGGAAATTGTCAGTTATTATGACGGTAGCCTTAGAAATCGACAAACGGTAACCAGAATTAATTCTGATAAGAATGTAATTGTAGGTGAAACAATTTATGATTACCAAGGAAGACCTGCAATAAACGTTTTGCCAACACCTGTTGTTCCTGTATGTGCAGGTTATGGACTCGAGCCGACTATCCATTTGTACAGAGATTACAACCTAAATTTGAGCAATGAGCAATATTCTAAACTTGATTTTGACGTCAGTGCACAAGGAGCAGAATGTGAAATAGGCGCAGAAGGAATGTCTCCAAGTAACGGGTCTTCACAATATTATTCACCCAACAACCCAAATCAAATCAATGAGCAAGCTTATGTTCCAGATGCAAAAGAATATCCATTCACTCAGGTTGAATATACACCAGATAACACAGGCAGAATTAGAAGACAAGGGGGAGTTGGTCCAGAGTTTCAGATAGGAAGTGGACGTGAAACAGAATATTTATACGGTCAACCTAATCAGTTAGAATTAGACCGAGTTTTCGGCTCTGAAATGGGAGACGTTTCTCATTACAAAAAGAATGTTGTCATTGATGCACATGGTCAAGCAAGTGTTTCTTATTTAGACCAAGAAGGGAGAGTTATTGCTACAGCGCTTGCCGGTGATGCTCCATCGAATTTGACAGGTATAGAAAGTGAATCTCAGGATTCTGTACTTTTAACAGTAGATGCTTTTGATGGGGAAAACACAAACACTGTTTCAGTAGATGAAAATTCAATTGAATTTTCAACGCAATTATTAGTTTCTTATCAATCAACGTATAATTTTCAATATGATTTTGCCATAGACCCTATTGAACTTGAATGTTTGGGTGACTTATGCATTGATTGTGTTTATGACCTTAAGATTGAGTTGGTCGATGAATGTGGGATAAATTTAGCTCCACAGGCACTCGAAGATATATTGGTGGGTAAATTTATTGTTGCTACAGATGGGAGTTATATTTTTCATTCATCGTGTGCTCAAAATCTACAGCAGACAACAATTCCTGATTTTTCTGCATCTTTGGAGCCTGGTTATTATAGTTTAAATAAAATTTTAACAATCAATAACGATGCTAGACAAGCATTCTTAGATTCTATATTAGCCTCAGATTGCTCCAATGATTTAGATTATTTCATCAATGAAGCAATGTCAAATATTGATACGAGTGGTTGTGCAATAACTTGCGATGACTGTTTTACCAACCTAGGTTCTTTAGAGGATTACATTGCCAATGGAGACGGAACAGCAAATGATTATTATTTAAGAATAGAAGATTGTGAAAGGCTTTGCGAAGAGAACATGAACTTTTGTGAAATTGCACTGTCTCTTTTAAGAATTGACGTTTCTCCAGGAGGACAGTATGGAACTTTAAATGGTACAAACCCATTAACTGTTTATCTTAGTACAAGTTTTCTTCCTTCAGTAAACGGACAGGCAGCATACTGGACTAATCCACAATTGCCAACACCTTATGGTATTCAAGAAATTTATGTTGAAGCAAACGGAGATTCGAGTAAGATTTTTCTCACGCTTGACCTCATTACACCGAGTATGTGGTCGCCTGCTCCATCAAACAACAACCTTGTCAAAATAGATGTCGCTACTGGTAACCCGTACATATACCCTCACGAATTGGGAAGTACTCAAGATTTTATGGACTTATTTGAGCAGTCATGGGCAAAGTCGCTGGTGGTTTACCACCCTGAATATTGTTACTACGAGACCTGTGTCAAGTATGAAGATGAGATTGTTGCAGGAGATGCCTTTACGAGCACATCTTTTGATGATTTATTAGCCAGTACAACTACCGTTCAAGATGCAGTCGATAACGGATTCTTAAATCCAACAGATCCTTCAATTGTAGAGAATTGGTTCAGTAATCAAGGAAGCAGCACATTTACAGGGAACGCATGGGATCCATTTGTGGTCTATAATCCAAATTGGAATTCTACATCATGTGCTAATTTTGGAGCAGACCTTCTATTTCAGTTTAACAATTACAAAGAAATTGGTGGAACAATGCGTTCTATGGTAGAAGTGGCTGCTTATATGGCAAGATGTGGGACAAACTTCTACACCTCGCCCGCTGCTTCTTGTTTTGATTTCGGAGGACTTTATAACGGGGTTGTTGACAATCAAGTTTTAGAGAATGAATGGAATTACTTGAAGTCTTTTTATATAAGTGCCAAGCAAAAATTAAAACAAAAGTTTGCTGACTGTGTGGCTGTTAACGACTGTGACGCATTTAACGGATGTATAGGGAATGATAATTTCAATGCATGGAACTCTGAATTAAATGCACTTAATCTTGGAGGTTTTCTCAACAATCAAATTTTTAATGCAGATCAACCTTGTTCAATCTTTACAGCTCAATGGTATAAAAATAAGATCAGAAGATTTTCAGATGAGGATGCTATTCCTATGCAGAATATAAACGATGTAGCCTACGAGATTTATCTTCAAACAGGTCAATGTCCAGTTCCTTATACCTTGCAAAGTTTATTGAATTCATTAGCGAGTGAAAACACACTGGTTTCTTCAAATTATACGCTCAACAACAATCCAAATTTGTTTTCTCTCTTTCAAGCAAATAGTAATTACTCGAACTTTAACACAATCCCTACTTTAATTCAAGATGTTACAATAGGTGGAACTTCCTACTCGGCAACATGGTCTGATAATGGTTCTGTTTATGCAACTTTGACAATGAACCTTGGAAATAATTCAATCTTATGGTCTGACGTAGCACAAATAGTGAACCTTTATCCTGGAGCATCTGGAGGAACGTTTACCGCAGAAGCAATAAGTATTGATGTAAATGGAGCTCAAATACTTACTCCCATCAATGGAATAATAACAACATTTGATTTAAGTGATTGTACATTTGAGCAAAATTGTACTTCCAACCAATTTGCAATCGATTTATCTATGATAATGAGCTCATTGACTAATGCAGGAAGTTTATTATCTACTTCGCCTGTTGCAATTAATCCATTTGTAAATAATAGTTCAACACTAACAGGATTAGTGACACCTTATGTTGAAAGCAACGTTGGTTTTGGTTCAAATTTATTCTGGGTGTCAAATGGAGTTGATGGTTTTCAAGTTCTTCCATTATCGGGACCTGCAACTGATGGTTTTTACTTGAATTTCGATTCATACTCTCCAAACACGTATTCGTTTTCCGATTTATCCAATGTTGCCTATTTTGACAATATTGCATCAACGGGAGGCTCTTCTTTTGAGCTAGTTGCTTATTTGCAAAATGGTGATTCATTCACAATTTCAGGGACTGCTCACCGAATTGAAAATTCAATTCTCACAGGCGTTGTATTAGGAGAGTGTGATTATCCTACAGCTATTGCTTGTCAAACACTTCAGCACGAAGTGTTCAATGATTTAGAGAATTTACTCTACGATGTGTTAGTTACTCAAGATTACAATGGAGCGAGCATCGATCTGTACCAGAGCGTTGCTTTTACACCCACGCTTGCAGGTGAGTTCAGCTATAATGCTACAAGTTCAGCAAGTATAGAGTCAACAACTAACGGTTCACTAATAATCACAGTAGATAATTGTGATATTGTTCTTTCTTTACCAACAAGCTTTAATGTTACTTTTTCTGACATAGTCAATATTACTGATTTTCAAGTAACTGGTACGGTGAATAATTTTGGTTCTTATAATGATTTTGAATTTATTGGCTCCTTTAATAACAATGGAATCATTGAGAATATCATTATTTCTGGCACTTCATGTTTAGCACTCAAAGAGTGTGACCCTTGCGGTCAAGATGCCTTTATTGCTAACAACAGTGACCTACCTCCAGGAGCAGGTCGAGCAATCAATGGCGGAAACTCAAATAATCCTTTGTTTATTGTTGTGACTCCACCGCCACCTCCAATAAATTGTAAAGATGCCTACGAGCAGTATAAAGACTGCCTTGATAATTTTAACGATGATTTTGAAGACGTAGGTAATGCTGATGATTGGTTCCACGAAATTGATGAAATCAACTTTGGTCAATTCAAAAAGAATAACTATTGTGAGTGTATTAATGCATTTTGTCAACGTTTAAGTAACTTACTTTCGGAAACTTACACGGTCAATAATCAACAAGAGTTAGAGGCTTATCTCAGTTGGGAAGGTGTTTGTAATGATGTTGTCGTTGGTCCTCCTGTTGATTGCAGGCAAGCTTACGAACAATACCAAGACTGCCTTGATGATTTTAACGATGACTTTGAAGACGTAGGAAATGCTGACGATTGGTTCCATGAAATTGATGAAATCAACTTTGGTCAATTCAAAAAGAATAATTACTGTGAGTGTATTGATGCATTCTGTCAACGTTTAGATAACCTGCTTACAGGAGCTTATGTTGTTAACAACCAAGCAGAATTAGAGGCATACATAAATTTAGATGTTATTTGTACCGTTATTCCTCCGCTTCCTTGCGAGCCAATACAAGATACTGGAACTTTCACGCTTTCTCCGGCTGTTGAAATCATCAACGACTGTGTGCAGATGATGATTGATCAAGCATTTTACGAAGCGCAAGTGAATTATCAAGATTACATTGATAGCATGAGTAATGCCATGTTAACAATATACAATGAACACTGTTTAGGAGTGCAAGAGAACTTCACATACGATTATTTGGACAAACTCTACCATTACACTTTGTATTTCTATGACCAAGCGGGTAATTTAACCAAAACGGTTCCTCCTGCAGGAGTTGAAATTCTTCCAATAACGGCAAGTTCAGATCCAATTTCTTTGCAAATTAATGCAGATAGACTTAACGGAACCAGAACGGTCTTTACAACGCATCGACTGCCAACTGATTATGAATACAATAGCTTGAACCAACTAGTTGCGCAATCTTCTCCCGATACTGACCCAATGGAGGTTTTTGATCTTTCATTATCAGTTGGTTTGGCAGATGAGTTAGTGGTAAGAAAAATACAGATGGTTACTGCTTCGCAAGGATACTTAGCAGGAAACTTAGGCACAAGAGGTTATTATTACAAAACCAATGACGGTGGAGCATCGTGGACTAGGGTTTACGATTTACTGGGAGCAAACATGAAAAAAGTAGCGATGTTTGATGCTGATTTTGGTGTAGCAATCGGTGAAAAAGGAAACATTATCCGAACCATAGACGGTGGCTTATCATGGGACTTAATCGAAACATGGAACACAGCATCTTCAGGCATGATAAAAGACTTGAACGACATTTCTTTTGTGGAAACATCTCCCAATAATTTTACAGTAATCATTGTAGGAGAAGATAACTTGGTGGTAAAATCTACCGATATTAATACGCCTGTGCCGAGTTTTTCTGTTCTTTCTAATGGAATCACAGAACCGGCAAATTCTAGGATAACTAGCATCACAAATGATGGTTCTAATTTCTTTTTAACCATAAACAATGCCTTAACAAATACAGCTGCTATTTACACAATGCCAATTACAGGTTCTTTGTGGACTGTAGAAAACGACTTTAGTTTTGGATCTCTTTCTGACATTGAATTTTACAACGCAACGGGCGCTTTTGCAGCGGGAATTGACGGTCGTTTGTTTAAAAACAGCAACGCACTTGACCCAACCCAAAGGTGGGACTTGGTGCAAACTGATCTAGTTGAACCAATTACAAGCATCCACTTCTTTGATGAGAATGAAGGACTTGCACTTGTTGAAATTTTAGGAAGTAATCGACTGATGAAAACAATTAATGGCGGACGTAATTGGACACTCATTTCTGATGGAATGTTTAATCACCTTTCTAAATCTGAAGACAATACCCTAATTTTAGCTGTAGGACAAGACAGCAGAATGGAAATAATGGTGGCTTCAAATAGTTTAACGACACCCACAATTACAGTCAATATTACAAGCCAGAATTTAAACATTACTTCGGCGTGGATTGACAAAGAAGTTGTTTCTCCAAGTTCTAACGCGCACATTCTTTTCGCAACAGACAACCAAAGAATGTATTACAGCCCCAATGCTTTTCTGCCCAACCCATCGTGGCAACTAGCTAATTTAACGGGTATTTTAGGACCCAACACAATCACTGATTTGGCAATTGTTAGAGGATCCAACCCACTACTTAACGGTGTTGCCTTAACAGCAAACGGAAGTCTATTTGAAGTATTCAAGCTTAACTTTGCAAACCTTGCAGTTCTTAACCCTGTTACTGGGGCAAACGCAAACGCTTATTCTGCCATTGCACAAGACCAAAGCACGGTTTATGCTTATGACAATACTATCAATTCGCTTGGACTTGTTACTATTGGGGTCAACAATTATGCTCAAATTACACCTCCGAGTACTTTGCAAGCAAATGTTAGTTCTTTTGTCGCAAGTGGTACTAATTTAGTGGGCGTAAGTGCTGCTGGAGAGGTTGTTCATTCTGCAATCAGTGGAACAACTCTGCAAACAGAATCCGACCTTTCTTTGGCAAGTAATCCGCTTGCTTTGAGAGATATTGATTTTATAAGCAATAGTCAACAACTCATTGCAGGTGGTTTAGACGGAGAATTGTACCTGAGAAACAGCACAACATCTTCATGGGAACGAGTGAACACTGAAATTAACGAAAACATCAATGCCATTGAAGAATTCAACACCAACATTCTCATTGTTGGACAAGACGGCTTGAGTAAAACAGGACAAATCGCTTCTTTAACCTATGCCTCAAACGACCTTACCACCAACCTTGGTTCTGTGCAAAGTGAACTAGCGAGTAACGATTTATTTGACGTTCTTTCCTATTCTAACAGAGTTTATTTAGTGGGAGAAAATGGAAAAGTTGCCTACAGACCTGCTTTTGGAGCACCATTTAGCGTTCTTACACAAGGAAGTAAAAATATTTACAGCGCTGCGCAAGTTCCAGGAACTAGCAAAGCGATTTCTGTTGGAGAAAATGGAAGAGTGCACAACAATAGTGGCGCTTCATTCTTACTCAATAGAAAAGTATTCTTGCCAAGTCTTATCGATGCGCATTATTCTGATATGAATAACGGAACTGTGATAGCGGAGAATTTTACCATCAGAACAACCAACGATGGTGGTATTCATTGGAATGTTATAACGCCAACGACACCACAAGCACCGACCAGTCAATTGCGTGTTGCGTGGACCAAAAACAGCAACCGTGCTTTTGCCATGGGCGATCCTTTGCAATTTGAAATTCTCAATGAAACAGCCAATCCTATTCTACCCTCAATAGCACAAGTTAGAGCTTTAGATGCAGGTTTGGATGCCAATACCTTGTACATTGCCAACACCAATGAAGTGGTGCAAGTGACAATCGACGGTTCGAATAACATCATCAATACAACTTCAATTGGTGCGACAGAAATTGCCAATGCCATCCATGTTTTCAACGATGGTTCGTTTGCCGTTGCCGGAGAAAATTCTCTGTTCAAGACATTTTCCAGCACTGGAACTCCTATCATAACATCGTCGGGCATTGTACCTGCGAAGAATTTCAATGCGCTATTTTTCCACGACAACATCAACGGTGTTTTGGTTGGAGACAATGGTGCTTATTACAAGACCACCAACCAATCACAGACGGCAACAGGATACCTTACGGCAACCAATTGGATAGAAAAAACGGCGATTTATACAGCCGATCCTTATTTTGTATCGCAAGCAAATCAAGTCAACATTTATACCGTTGCATTTTCTTCTCCCAATGACGGGCTAATTGGTGGCCAGTACAATGGGACATTCCCAATTGCAGCACTTTCTCTTACGCAAGCTTACATGAGAAGAATATACGATGCCAATTCTCGCTATTCTGCCAAATTCTACTACGATAAATTAGGACGATTGATAGTTTCGCAGAATGCAAGGCAGTACAATGGTACTTTCCGTAAATTTAGTTACACACTTTACGATTTCTTAGGAAGAGTGGTAGAGGTTGGAGAGAAAACAGAAAACGCAGGAGCCAATGAACTTCGTTTCAAAGACATTTTTGGCACCGTAATTTCTAACTATTTAAACCCCAATGCGATTGACGATGCCAAATTACTTGCTTGGGTGACAGGTTCTGGACCGAGAAAAGAAGTAACCAAGAGTTATTACGATTCTCCCCTACCGATTGTAGGCATTCCAGCGGATTTTGTTGCTGATTTATCGACGCAAAGAAAACGAATTTTGCATGTCACTTACGAGGCTGTTTTTGATGGCGATGATTTAACTTATGGACACGCAACGCATTACAAATACGACATTCACGGAAACGTAACCACACTGATTCAAGACAACTTGAAGATGGTGAACACCTATTCTACGCTTGCCAACCAACGATTGAAAAGAATGGACTATGTCTATGATTTAGTCTCTGGGAACGTGCACAGAATGAGCGTTCAGAATGGCGAAGATGACCAATGGCATCACGCGTATAAATACGATGCCGACAATAGAATAACAGATGCATTTACAAACACCAATTCTCCGTTAATTAGCAACACGCAGTTTGCCCAAACAATGGAAAATGAGATTGTAAGCAATGGCGATTGGGAGAATGATGCGCATTACATTTATTACGACCATGGACCTTTGGCAAGAACAGAAATTGGCGAGAATGAACTGCAAGGAGTCGATTACATTTACAACCTTCAAGGTTGGTTGAAAGGAGAGAATGCGACCTCATTGGACAAAACCATTGATCCGGGGAAAGACGGCGTTGCAGGAACTGTAAATGCACCTTTTGCCAACGATGTTGTCGGTTTTAGTTTGCATTATTTTCAGAATGATTACCAAGCAATAAACGGCACGGGGCAGAATCATGCAGCAACAATTGGCGGACAGTTGACCGCAAATAGCAATGACCTGTACAACGGAAATATTAAAGTAATGCAAACGACCTTGACAGATCCGACCACAAGAGCAGCAATGCCAATGGCAAATGCTTACAAATACGACCAATTGAACAGGTTGCTCGAAGCCAGAAGTTTTGAAACGGGATATGCTAACAATTCTTGGAATCCAACGACGTATAACAATGAGTATTTCAATAAGTTTGAATACGATGCGATGGGCAATATTCTTACGCAGAAAAGACATGCAAGAAATGGTGACTTATGGGAAGACCTGACCTATAACTACGATTATTTAGACCCTGGAGCCAATACAAAGCTCTTGCGAAATCGCTTATTTACGGTCAATGATGCTGTGGGAGTTGTAGATCCTTTAGCAAGTGATTTAGGACAGCAAAATGCATTCTTATCGGACATTGCAGACATCAATGTCAACAACAATTACACCTACGATGAGGAAGGTCGTTTAAAACGAGATCTTGCCGAAAACATTGAAGAAATTGTCTGGCGAGTGGATGGAAAAGTGAAAGAAATCGTGAGAGTTTCGGGTAGTTCCACAAAAAATGTTATCTTTGATTATGACGCCATGGGCAACCGTATAGCGAAACACGTGTACGATAACTCGACGGGTCAGTTTGAAAAGAGCACGTATTATATTTTGGACGCACAGGGAAATACAATGAGCACTTATGACCACGAGATAGTGGCAACGGATGCTATTTACAACTTAAAAGAACGACATATTTATGGTTCGTCGAGGTTGGGTATGACTACGGAAGAAGTGAGATTGGAAGGTCCGGCGGTGATTGACTTTGGGCTGGGTACACCACTTGGACTGAGATATTATGAATGTTCTAATCATTTAGGTAATGTCTTAACAGTCATCAATAACGAACTTATTCCAATAGATACAGACGGCGATTTAATCGTAGATGCGTACCAAGTAGGAATCGTGAATATTAGTGATTATTCGCCATTTGGTGTGCAACTAGACGGAAGGACAATTAGTAATGGAGATTACCGTTATGGCTTCCAAGGTCAAGAAGCTGATGATGAGATAAAAGGAGAAGGAAACAGCGTGAATTACAAGTACAGAATGCACGACCCGAGGGTGGGAAGGTTCTTTGCTGTTGACCCGTTGAGTCCAGAATATCCTTGGAATAGTAGTTATGCTTTTAGTGAAAATAGAGTTATAGACGCTATAGAGTTAGAAGGGCTGGAAGCTACTAAGCTTTTTGTAAAACTTAGCTCTGGCGTGTGGAAACAAATTAACAAAACTATTTTTAATAATTACATCAAGAAAGGTTCACCAAAATGGTTAAAAGTTGAAGGGAAAATTTCACAAAAAGTAGCTCGGAAAAATGCTGAAAAAGTACACGGAAAGAGTACCGTACATCATACAAAACATACAATTGCAAAAAACTCATCCAAAACTACTAATCCTCATTACCAACATAAAAATGGAGGTAATAAGACAAAAATTTTTTACAGAGCGAGTCCTTTACTTGCTGCTCCAGCTGGAGTTGATAACAAAACAAGTGCAAGATATTGGGAAGATTTTGGAGGAGAAGTCATTGTTTTCTTGGCGGAATTATTAATGAGAGGTGGCTCGAACGCTGCATATGCTCCATCTGAATACAATAACCAAGATTTTAATCTTACCTTTACTCCAGCTAGAACTGATTATTTCCCGAATGTTGCTGGGATAGGCTATAAAGGCTTTGATAGGGATGGTGATAATAAGTCTGACGCAACAGATTATATTTGTAATGCCTGTGGTCCTGAAAAAGAAAATTTAGTATTAATTGGTGCATCAGGTTCTGATAATATTTGGGCTGTATTAGAAAGTCAAGATTATGGGACGTACAAAGCGGGAGGTGCGGGCGCAGCTAAAATAATGTTGAAATACATAGAAGCACATAAAGAGGCAACCGCGTCTCCAAAAATACAGTCTAAACCTTCAGTAGGAAAATGATATGTCAATTTTTTTAATATTTAAAGATGAATTAACTAATTTAAAAACGAATACGGTTTTTAGATTTTTTCTTGGGAATAGAGTATTATATTATTTAGTTAGATTTTTTTTAAATCTGCCACCTAGAGATACGGTTGTAATAGTTGAAACTAATAATTCATTCTATAAAACTTATGAAAAAAAAATAAATGAAGAGCTGAACAAAATAGGACAACTCTTTATGGCGAATAATAAAATAATAAGCAAGCTACACATCAATGAATACAGTCTCTCAAGTAAGGTTGAGAGTATTGCTAAAATAGAGAATAGCTGGTTGCAAATAAATTGTAATTTACACATTGAAACAGGAGGTGGAATTATTTATGGTTACAATTATGTAAAGTTAAGAGAAAATGAATTCGCATTTTGGAGCAACATTGAGTCCCCCGAACTTGAATTAAAGCGATTGATTGATATAATGGATTAACCCCAGCTACCGAGCGAAGAATAGATTAATTTGCTGGTGCGCGAACTTTTCGCGTTCCAACCAACCACCTTCACTGCGCATTTGGTAATGCTTCAATTGGGTAATGCTTCAATTGGCGCTTTTACAGATTTCAACCTTCAAGTATCTGATAATCAGTTAGTTTATAAGAATGGGCTCTGAATTTCTCCCAGCACAAAACACCTTTATTCCATAGAAAGTTTGTTAGAACGGCTTAAAATACCAATTTTTAACCACGTGCTTCAAATGGCACTTAAAACACTATGAAATGTAATTATTGTTCTAAGAATACACTTATATGTAAAGGAAAAAGAGGCATTAATCAACGTTATCAATGTAAAAATTGTGGTAAATATCAGCAAGATTTCTACTCTTATAAACTTTACAACTCACAAGATGACAAGAAAATAAAAATTCTCAATGCAGAAGGGGTTGGCATTCGTTCGATGTCAAGAATTTTAGGCTATTCTCAAGGAACTATTATTCGAAGAATTCAACATTTAGCATCCAAAGTTATTAAGCCTATTTATAGTGCAAATAATGAAGTGTACGAAGTGGATGAAATGTGGAGTTTCGTAGAAAAGAAAAAACCATCAAATTACTGTTGGATAACCTACGCTATCAATCGAAGAACTCACGAGGTAATTGATGTTTCGTTTGGCTCTAGAAGCAAAGAAAATTTAGGAAAGGTTATTCGATCAGTTTTGTCTTATAAACCGAAGAAAATAGTTACTGATAAATTAAACACATACCCGGGGCTTATACCGTCAGAACTTCATGATACAACCCGCTATGCAAATAACAGAATAGAACGGTCTAATTTAACTTTAAGAACAAATATTAAACGTTTATCCAGAAAGACAATCTGTTTCAGTAAGTCAAAAAAAATGCTGGAGGCGTGTGTATTGTTATATTTTGATTATCATTACTGGAAGATCTGCACAAAAAAATGAATCATCTTAGTTAGAGCTAGGTTTTGATAGCGATTGTTATTTACTCCTATTTTTAACTATAAGTTCAAATGTTGATTAATTTATAATAGTTTTACGGTTAATATCTCGTCCAAATTGTGGATAACTCTTTGGTTTTTAGAATGATTAAAGAAATTTTTTTAGTAATTTTGAAACGACAAAGGGCTGATTGAAGTAACCAGCCCAATGTATTTGAATATCAATATTCTTTTTATGTTTTCAAGACACTAAATATATATATATTTATTCAAATTGTCAAATTCGGTTACTTCCGGCACAAGTACGTTACTTGGAATTAATATTTTTAGATATGGCGGTAAAACATACACCGACTGCTGAAGTACACAAAGGATCCAAAGGTGGCACTACTGGATGTGGAATCAGTACAACAGCGAACTCATCGCATTGGGTTGCTAGTAATGAAAAAATTACTTGCAATAGGAATGGATGCAAAAACTAATAGTTTAACTCTTAGAGTATTCTAAATTAGGGAAAATGGTGTCAATATGACGCCATTTTTTTGTACTAAGAAAAAATTGAACTACATTTTGGAATGAATAAATACTGTGGAATTGAACTTTAATAGCTATATTTAATTTACTTAAATTTATTCACATGGCTATTAAAGTTGGAAATGTAGAATTTTACTGAGGACCAAAAAGTGTATGTGCTCCGGATGATTTGGAAGGGTCTTGAATCTTATTTTGTCTTTTGGTGTAAATTTGACCTAACATACCTTGTTCTGTGGAAAGTGTACGCAGTAATTGACTGTAAAACGATTCCAACTCAGCGCCTCTTTTACCAGAAAGCGTTACCCAATCACACGTTTCAGCATCTTCAATTTCGTTTCCTTCAACGTCTTTCAGTTTAGGGAAGTTTAATCCTTGTTTTATGTGCTTACTGACTAAAACTTGCTGAATGTAATCAAAGCTATCGATGTAATCTTTGACCATCTCAAAACCAAAATAATCATCGTGCTTATAACCATCCCATCTAGACCTTGTTGAAGATGGTATCATTGCCAATTGTTCTGGCGTTAACATATTACTATGATATAGAATAGGAATAAGGTGATGGTATCTTCTTCTTGTGTTGGGGATGTCCATAAATGGGAGTGTTTTTTGAGGCAAAGATGTCAAAAAAAAGACAACTTTATTTATATTGATGATATCAGTGAAGGAATTCATCTAAGCGAGAACATTTCATTAGATTCAGGAAAAATGGTTGATTGGATGAAAGTAGACCAAGAGTTTATAAAGTACAATTTATATTAAAATTAAAGAACTCTATTGAAACTCTAGACTAAATAATCACGCTTGTGCTACCATTTCGCTACCTCTTTTTTAGATAATCCAGCGATAATAGTACATTCCGGCTTTATTTTGTAGCCCTGGAGGGACAACCGGTGTTGTTGTTTTGATAGTTGTTGGGGGATTATCTATAAATATAGAGAGCTGATTTTTAGATAGATGAGTCGAATTTACGGTTACACAGGAGTTTCGATTAGTCCTACCTATGTTTGATTCGAAGGCTGATATCCATTGTAATATTACTTAGGACGATATTAAACTTATCTTCAAGTATAAAGCGTATTATATTTACTATATTTGGATATGAAAGCACTAGGCGGATAATCGCAATTCGATTATCATACCGTTAGGTTGAATTAAGCGGTTTCCGTTGCACAATAGCATAAACTTTGAATACATTGGATAAAAAGAAAAGATTAAGGATTTTAAGTAGATTAAAGTCGATCGATAGGGTAATCGATGCAAATCTGAATTTGTAATTGTTACACAAAGGCGACTTTAAGTTATTTAGAAAAAATGACAAAATCAAGTCTTTTCAAATTTTTCTCCAATAATTCTCTCACATTTAACGTAATTATATCCGAACATATAATTCATAAAATGATTGATCAAGGTATGGTATTGTAGAGCAAGGGAAAGTCACTTAACTAGTGTTTTTTTTGTACCTTAGTTAAAAAAAACCAACATAACATCGCTTAAAAGCCATTTGAAAACGGCGTTTACGCTATCGTTATATACCATGAAGCACTGTACCATTATTCTCTAGAGGCAAGTGTCTCCATATCGGAATAACACACTTAATTCACCATGAAAAAAACAGTTGAAGGAAAACTTGATAAAATTAGCACTATCTGGAATAATTACATAATCGAATCTAGGTTATGCTATGAGCAAATCAATTTAGAGAATAATGAAATACCTCCACATTTTGGGTCAATAATTGGGCACTTTTCCGACACGTTCGACATTGTTTATAAAAAGCAGAAAAGTGGATCATATACTGCTGGTTTTATTAATGACATTGGCTTTTTGCAAACTATCTTTGTACATCAAGATTTAGTTCGTGAATTACTCGGGGTTTTCCAAATCAAATTTAATTTGTGGAAGGATGAAAATTACAGTATTAACCGAAGCATAAGAAATGAATTAATTGGTCATCCAATAAGTAGAGAATCAAAAGGTGATAAAACACTTGTATCATCTACACTGTTCTCATACCAGTCCGAACCAGAATCAATAACATATTTAAGATATCATAAGGACAACCAATATAAATTTGAAATGAAATCCTATAAAAGGGATGATATTATTAAGCGGCATACAACATTTCTAAATGAATATTTTGACAAAATATTGATTCGCTTAAAACAAGTACTCGAAGTTTTTCAAACCGCTGTCGAGCAACTTGGAAATAAATTGGAAACACTTGATTTCAAGGATTTATTAAAAGAGTCCTCAATATCTTATGAATTAATTTTTGATTATGAAAAAATCTACGATAAAGATTCATTGCTGAACATTTACGGTAGACAATCCGAACATTTACGTTATAAAAACTTGATCGACGTTTTCCTTAATGATATAACGCTTAGCTTAAAAGGACGTAAACGGAGTATAATTCGGTTATTCGACCCTGAAGAAGCTGATAGATTGGATAATTCTGATCCACTTTTTAAACTCGTTGAAATTTCCGAAAGTAACAGTAAGTCATATCAGCCTGCTCTCGGTAAGTTGGGGGCTAGAGATGGTCTATTCGATTTGGAATCACGAATTCTAAAGTCGGAATGTGACAACAACGAAGAAGTTATTATTGAGCTTGATCATATGCGCGCAAATATTCAGGATGACATCGAATACTATTGCTCCTATTATCTCATATGTCAAATTCTAAAAGCATAAACAAAAAAGGTATATAACAAAGGCTTAAAAAGCATACGGGTCTTATGCTTCGTAAGATAAATTTTGGTTGAAAAACTATTCCTAACTTTAAAATCAAATCTAGGTCAAGAGTCCGTACGACTTTCTAGCCTAAGTCGTTGTACACCATTCACTAAGAACAATACTTGTCTATTAACTCTTGTGCAACACCTTTTTTTTCAGCTTTTTCAGCTTTCTTATTTAACATTTTAACGAGTACTGACAGTGGCCAAGCAGGCATTCCCTCACCCCATTTAGCCAATAAGGCTAAATGAACCATACTCTTTGGCATTCCACTTTTTTTTGTTTTTCCATCCCGAGCTAGCCCAAAAAAGCATCTAATGGAGCGCTCAAAACCAACACTAGCAGGTCTTAATTCAACAGTAAATTTTACGGGTTTATCAGAATGATTTCTGAATGTGTGCATCATATTAATCGGAACAAACACCTTCCCACCTTCTTTAACAATTTTCTTATCTCTGCCCGCAGTTATAGACATTTCTCCCTCTAACACTTCAAATTCTTCCGTAAAAGCAGTATGATAATGCTTAGGAACACCTTTAGCAAACGGTGTTAATTCTACCATTACTTTGGTATACTCTCCACTTGTATCAGCAGATTCTTTTAAAAAAGTCACCTTTTCACCTGTGATTGGGTTTGTGATTATTTTATCCATTTCTATATTTTAAATTTGCTTATTAGGACAACGCCCCAAATGTAGTAATTAATTTCATGAATAGGACGTCATCCTAAATAATATTTTATCTTTGAGGTTATGAAAACAAGGGAAAAGATATTGGTCACTTCGCTAGAAATGTTTAATAAATATGGGATACAGAAGGTTTCATTAAGAGATATTGCTAAAAAAATAAAAATTAGCGTAGGAAACCTTAACTACCATTTTCCAACAACAAACGATATTATCTATGCATTGTCCCTTCAATTGATAGAAGACATAAATAATGCAATAACAACGATGATGACAGCTCCTACTTCAAATTCACTTGTGTCCATACATAATATGATGCGGACTATTTTTACGACACAGCTTAAATACAGGTTTATTTTCAATGGCCGACTTGCAGAAATAGTTAATACTATTCCGAAAATGCAAAATTATTATCAGGAAACTTTTCAAAATCATTTTATTGAGGGTACACAGATATTCGAGCAATTAGTAACCGATGGATTTTTAACTGCCAATATATTACCTAACCTGAATGAATTCCTCTATGTGCAAAATATGCTAGGTATCTTTTGGCAACAAGAACTTGCTATTTTCCAGCCTTTATTATCGGACAATGAGAAAATACAACAGGCTCTAGCTACCGTATTTCAGCCATATACGCCTTACCTGACCGAAAAAGGACGAGCCACTTTGTTTCCATTACTAAAAGAATTGAAACCTTACAAAAAAGGTGGAACTGACAAGTAAACAACTGGTTACAATAACTAAGCATACGAACTGCCGATACTTCGACATACTTCGACAGGATCAGCAGAGTCAGCTCAGCAACAAGGCCAAGTGAATGCTGTGTTGACTAACCCGTTTCAGGTTTCTCTATCATTTCAAGATGTCTCTATGGGGGAAACGAACGATTCGGTGTTGGATATCAAGTTCATTTTTATGACGCTCACCTAAAATCTACTTTTTTCAAAGTCATTCCCAGGTGTTTTCATCACTTTTTTGCGTTTTTTTACTCTTTTATTGTTAAAAACGTACTTTTTACTCCAAAAATCTACTTTTTGGGCATTATTCTTCCTACTCGTGCTGAGCTGACTCTGCTGAGCCTGTCGAAGTATGTCGAAGTATCCGCGAGTTGCAGATTTTTAATTGATTCTAAGCATGTTCCTGTTTTTTCTTACTCGTGCATAGGCAATGGGGATTTACTTTTACGCTAATGAAAGGCAAAGAAAATGTTCTCTCTGAGGTGGATTTGATGATGACTGTTTACAATCTTAGAAGACTTATGTCCATTTTTTCAGCAGATGAGTTGAAAAGCAAGCTAAAAGAGCTTGCCTTTGATTTTTTGAAGATATTTAGACTAAACCAAGCTGTTCTAGCTACTTTTTTCGTTCAAAAGGAAATGAAAGTAAGAGAAGGCAGGCAAAAAATTATGCCCTTACAGACGGTGTTAATGAAAAATAAAAGATACTTTTAAGGAAAATGAGGGTTTGTGTGCAGACTCCCGTTGGCAAACATTAAATAAAAACACAATCACAACATAAAATAAGACCCAACCTAATGATAGAAATAAAACCGTTAAACAGTTTATCTGTTCATTTAGACAAATTAATTCAAGGCCGTCTATGGATAAAAGTAATTATCGGGTTGGTTTTAGGAGCTGGAGCAGGTGTTCTTCTCAACTCCTCAACTGGTTTAGTTTCTGAAGAATTTAGTTCTTCGTTAGCCAATTGGCTGGATTTACCAGGTCAAATTTTTATGAGGTTAGTTCAAATGGTTATGATTCCATTAGTTATTACATCTATTATCTCAGGAATTATAAGTAATACCACTGAAGACCTTAAATCATTTGGTCTGCAATTATTACTCTATTTTCTGTTTACTACAAGTATTGCAATTACTATAGGGTTGTCAATTTCTTTGATTATGAAGCCTGGACTTTACTTTTTATCCTTAGGTGGATTTCCCAGTAGTGGAGAAAATCAATTACCACCAACTGAAAAGACATCCTTTCTTGAAAATATTCCAAATGCAATTTCTAATCTCATTCCAAATAATCCACTTGAATCTATCTTAACAGGAGAAATGTTGGGAGTTGTAATATTTACAATAATAATTGGAGTAGCTATAACCCAACTTGAAAAGAAAACGGCAAGCCCTATCATTCGTTTTGCAGAGGCCATTCAAAAAATTTGTATGATTGTAATCTCTTGGGCTATGCTGTTAGTTCCCTATGCTGTTTTTGGATTGATAGCCGCTTTAACATCAAGGATTGGTATTGAAATATTTCTTGGTTTAGGATACTATATGCTTGTAGTAATATTAGGTTTAATCATATTAATGGTATTTTATTTAATTTTGGTATTTGTGTTTACAAAGGAAAAACCATTTCGTTTTTTACGCTTAATACGAGAACCACAACTTTTAGCGTTTTCTACTGCAAGTTCTGCAGCGGTTATGCCATTAACAATGAAAACAGCAGATGAAAAATTAGGAGTATCCTCTAATATCAGTAATTTTGTAATTCCCATAGGCGCAACAATAAATATGGATGGAACAGCCTTGTTTCAATGCGTAACCACTCTATTTATGGCCCAAGCTTATGGAATTGAATTAGATTTAATAAATTTAATTTTAATAACAGCTACAGTTGTTGCAGCTTCGATTGGAACACCGGCCATTCCAGGAGGTGGAGTAATCATTCTTGCTTCGGTTTTAATGAGTGCAGGAATTCCTTCTGATGGTCTAATTGTCATAATAGGTATTGATCGAATTTTAGGCATGTTCAGGACAGCTGTAAATGTAACTGGAGACCTTACATCTTGTTTGATTTTCAACAAATTCTATGGGACTAAAACATTTGCTAATCGAGTAGACGGCTCCGCCAGATAAACTGACGGAGTGCGCCTCTCACAGTTCTGCTGAGCGCTAGTTGAAGTGCTACCAACAAGTAACTTGGAATTGGAACAGAAAATCAATTCGTAATTCAACCAAACATTTCTACGGCAAAAAACCTAGAAACCACTGATTAATAGTTAATGTTGAAAAAGCTACTTTGAGAGATCAGAGTGGCTTTTTTGTTGAGAAGAATGGCTGAAGTGGGGGAAATTTATTAGATTTAGGGTGGAAAACTATTAGGCGGATAATCGCAATTGCGATTATCATACCGTTACCTGCAATGAAAAACAACAAAATATGAAAATAGAAGGATTAGACAAAGTCGTATACACAGTCGGACGTATAACCCCTAACGGTATAAACTTACTTGGAACTTGCTTTCTTTTAAATAAAGCTGGATTATTTGCTACTGCATCTCATGTTACCAATAATGATAATAATAATCTGGTAATATTTATTTCGGGAAATACAGACTTAACTACTTATCAAGATACAACAAATAATCAAGGACAGACAGTTCCTGCAAGTATTTTTAAAGTTGACCCGATTAGAGATATTTGCATACTAAAAATTGATACTCAAGCGGTTTCTAATTTGCAAATTGGTGGAACTGATGATATAAAAGTATCAGAAAACGTTGGAATTGTCGGATTTCCACATTGTGTAAATGGTCGTAATATTTTAACTTTTCAATCTACTGAAGTTGGTGCAAAAATATTAATTGAATCATCAGGAATTAAATCTAACCACCTAGTATTAAATGTCCAAACTAGACCCGGACAATCAGGAAGTCCAATTTTTAGATTATCGGACTCTAAACTTATTGGAATGATTATCGGGTCGTATGCTCCAGGAGGTGGAGGAGGAATTTCTTTGGGAGGAATCGATCCAAATACTCTACACCAAACAACTCATGCTGTCTCATCTGAATACATCTCTAAAATGATTTAATATGGAAGAATTAACAAATATTATTCAGTCTGACCAAGATGAGTTAATGTCCTCTATTGACGAATTTCAAGCGGATATACTAAAGACTTTTCTTAAAAACACCTCCAATGATTATCTAACAAGTGCTGACAACTGGCTAAACGCGACAACCGCTAATACTGCGAAATTTGGCGGGGAACAAGGTAAAGCTAAAATTTATAGAGATAAATTATTAGAAGAATTAGAGAAGTTTTTGTGTGGTGCAGAACAATATGAGGAAGACCGAAAGAAAATTGCAGAAAGTTCTGATAAATCTCAGCAATATATTATAGGAGTAATGTCAGCGGCTATAGGAAAAACAATTGGAGCTGCTGGGACTTTTATTGCTCCTGTAATTGTTTTGCTTATTTTGAGTCTAGGAAAAATGGCTTTAAATGCATGGTGTGAAATGAGAAAAGAAACTAAAAAGCAGGTAACACTACCTAAGAAAACATAGCCGCCCTTCGGGACGGCTCCGTTTCTTAGCCTAAACGTTAGTGGTCATAATGAAAAAAATCTACATACTTAAAATATTATTTTTAGCAATCAGTATAAATTGTTATTCTCAATTTGGAAGTCCAATACCAATAGATAATAATTTAACTGCATCTATCCGAAATATTATAACATTTGATATAAATAATGATGGTCTAAAAGATGTTGTTGTTAGTGAATATACTAACAACATTAGATGGTATGAAAACACAGGTTCAGGATTTAATACCCCACAAAATATATCTACTACATTTTCAACCCCATATCATTTAGACAAAGCAGATGTAAATGGAGATGGTTTTATTGATTTATTAGTCACTAATAATAATGGGAATACAAGTGGAGCAAGTGTCTTTTTAAATAACAATGGAGGTGTTTCTTGGACAGAGGTTGTAATTAGCAATACACTTGCAATAGGAGGATTTAAATCCTTTTTTTTAGATATCGAAAATGATGGAGATCAAGATATAGTTATTAATAGTGACACGAAAATTACTCTATATTTAAACGATGGTAATGGTGTTTTTTCATCTGAAATATTAATGGAAAGTATGGACGAATACTATTCAATGACTGTTGGTGATTTTACAAATGATGGATTTACAGACCTTGTATTAAATACTGCAACATTTGGAATGGTTATTTATACTAACAATATGCTTGGTTCTTTTAATTCACCAGTGAATATTAGTAATGGATTAAGGATATTTTTGACTTCAGCAGATATTGATAATGACAACGCTATTGATGTAATAAGTGGAAATCCAAACAATAATAGTGAAGTTCAATTTTATAAGAATGATGGCACGGGTTTATTTACTTTTAATCATAATGAGCCCAATTCTGACGCATTAGATGTTACAAATGCAAAGTTCAACTTGACAGATTTGAATAATGATACTTTTATTGATATACTATACATTGATAATAATGAAATATTTTGGAAAGAGAACAACCAAACTTCAAGTTTTATAAATACAAGTAGTATAGATAATTCTTTAAGTTACAGAGTTGTTTATTCGGATGATATTGATAATGACGGAGACAATGACATTATTTGGTCAGGATTTGACAGTAGCAATAATACTATTAAATTAGGATATATCTTAAATGAAACCATTTTATCGATAACAGATGAAGTCCTTAAAAATGTAATTGTAGCATACCCTAACCCGACAAGTTCAATTTTATATATTTCAAATATTGAAATGAGCAAGGAAGCCTTTTTATATAATGCAATTGGTCAAATAATTACATCTACAAAGTCTAATGCCATAGATTTGTCAATTTTAGATAACGGCATCTATTTTCTTAAAGTTGAATTAAAAAATAAAGAACAAGAAACAATAAAAATTATAAAACAATAAAACACGAACCGCTAATAAAATCATTAAGCTATTGGGCAACAAGTGATTAAATCAAAGTTAGTACATGTAAATAAAATTAGTAATAAACTGAAAGGGCTTCAAATATAATACAGCTTGAAAATGTGTTCCGAATGCTTGTAAATGGAATAAAATAGACTTCAAATCGTATAAAACTTACTTGAAAATGTATTCCGAACGCTTGCAAATGGAATAAAATAGACTTCAAATGTTAAAAAACATACTTAAAATGTGTTCCGAACGCTTGTAAATGGAGTAAAATAGACTTCAAATGGTATAAAACTTACTTGAAATGTGTTCCGAACGATTATAAGTGGAGTAAAATATACAATGAATGTTAAAAAACTTACTTGAAATGTGTTCCGAACGATTGTAAGTGGAGTAAAATATACAATGAATGTTAAAAAACCTACTTGAAATGTGTTCCGAACGTCTGCAAATGGAGTAAAATCACTTTCAAATGGGATAAAATAACCTCGTTATGAAGATATTATACCCAAAATGATGACTCACTCACTACTATACACCGGTCTTGCAATCCTTCTCAAGCCTTCCAAGTCTAAAATATGCAAAGACTTGCCATCTATCTTCACGATACCCGTCTTATTCAACTCCGCTACATTTCTAACGACTGTTTCGTAGGTTGTTCCCGCCTTGTTGGCGATGTCTTTTCTGGATAAGGTGTAACTGAGCTTTGTTGAGTTTTCGTTTTCAAAACCAAAGGCTTTGTAGTTGTCTAGAATTGCTCTTGCCACTTGAATTCTCACAGGATAATGCTTTATTTTAGCTTCTGATTTTCGCAATTCTTCTGCAAAGAACATCATGAGTTGATAGGTGAATTTTGGGTCTGATTTTGCCAGAACATTGAAGACATTGACAGGAATAAAACTGACTTGCACATCGTCTAACGCCATGGCAGAAATAGGATATTTCCATGAGCCACCAAAACCCCGATGACCTAAAACATCGCCCGTTTTTGCCAAGCGAATCAATCGGTCACTGCCGTCGTATTGGCGATAAGTTACTTTGATTTTACCTGCATCGATGATGTACAATCCTTTCGTTTTTTCACCGGCTTTAAAAATGAAATCTCCTTTTTTAAAAGTAATGACTTTCTTGTGAAAAGAAATAAATTCTTGCCATTCTTTGTCGCAACTATTTTCTATAAAAGTATTCATTTTCTCAACTCATTTTTTTACTCATTTCACTATCCTCCAATTGTGGTCATGGAGCGATTTTTCATATTTTCTACGAAACCATCGTCGAATGCACGTGCTCCCCCCCTTTCCTTTTTCTTATCTCTTATTGCAGCATAAATAAGCGTTTCAATGTCTTTTTCTTTTCTATATGCCGTCAATAAATCAGTTTCATCTTGTGAGAACAGGCAGTTTTTTATCTTCCCGTCAGCTGTCAGTCTTATTCTGTTGCACGTATCGCAGAATGGATTCGTAACAGAACTGATAACTCCGAAAGTTCCTTCTCCATCAATGAGTCGGTAATTTCTAGCGGTATCGTTTTTTGCATCCTCAATTTTGAAGATGCATTTCTCACCAAAACGATCCTTGGCAATTTGCATAATCTCTTTGTAGGAAACTTTCTTGTCCCAATTCCATTGATTACCGTCAAAAGGCATGAATTCGATAAAACGAACATGTATATTCTCGTTTTTGGTCCAACTAATAAAGTCGGGGATTTCGTGTTCATTCAAGTTGCGAATAACCACCACATTGATCTTCACGTGGAAATCGTTTTTGATGAGCAAATCGATGTTCGCTTTAATTCTATCGAAATAATTCCTTCGTGAAATAGCATTGAAACTTTTTTCTTCCAACGAATCTAAACTCACATTGACGGAATTAATTCCAGCTTCTTTAAAGGTCTCGATGAATTGATCTACTAAAACAGCATTGGTTGTAATGGCTAATTCTACAGGAAGTTTTCCTAATTCTAAAAGTAAATGCTTGGCATCTTTTTTTATCAAGGGTTCGCCTCCTGTCAACCTGATTTTTTTCACGCCTAATCTTACGAAGGTTTTTGCAATGCCAAGCACTTCTTCGCTCGTCATGAAGTTGGCTTTGTCTCTTAGTTTTACCCCTTCTTCTGGCATGCAATAGAAACAACGCAAATTGCACCGTTCTGTCAAGGAAATTCTCAAATAATCGTGTACACGACCGAATTTATCAATGATATTTAGGGGATTTTTAATCATAAAATGTGCTCAATTCTTCTTTTGTAAGAAGTTCTTGCGCCAGTGGAAAAATGGTGTGGTCTTCTCTGTAAATGTGTAACCTCAACAATTCGACTAATTCTTTGCCATTGTTGTAGGCGATGTCAAAGGTCATGGCGATGTCTTCGTTGTCTTTTAATCTCATTGCCAATCCTAAGAAATTAAAAGAAAGTGTTGCTAATTGGAGCATTTTCACGTGGTCGTCTTCCATTAAATCGACTGGTGTGTGAGGATTATCTCCCGTGCTGTGTTCTCCAGATTCCAATAGTTTTTTCTGTAGGACTAAGAACAGACCTTTCTCTTCTTTCTTGTTGTGAGGAATAACGGACTCATCAAAGGCAACGAAAAACTCATTGAATGCATCATTGATTTCTTTGGTGATGTAAAAACCACCTTCTTTAAAATCCATCAGTGCTTTTTCGAAAGCATCGCACTTTTCGATGGCTCCTTTGTGTTCATCACACAGTTCTTTTAAATTCTCATGCAAATCATCGTATTCGACACCAATTGCTTGTTTTTCATCATACGCATCTGGCGGATCCATTGGAGAAAGTTCTTCTGCATCATCCTTTTCCGCATTGCGAATAATTGGATCTTCTTCTTTGAGTTCCTTTTTAATCGCTTTATCAGATTGATTTCCATCAATTCTCTTTCCTATTTTATTAATTATTTTCATCGTTTTCAATTATATATGACTACTATTACTTAGGTAAAGGTCATCAATAAAATCAGTTGATTAAATGATATAAATCATAAAAGCACGAATACTCTTAGAGGAAGAATATTCGTGCTTTAAAATGACTGTCTATTTTTTATTTTCTTTCTTTTTTGCCGCACTATCGAATAAAACTGGTTTCATAATAATCATAACATATCCCCAGTTAGATGTAGCGGCAGTACTTCCTCCTCTGATTGCTACCATTGTATCGGTTCCAATCATGTGAGAATAACCCAGTTTCACAGTTGCACCAGGCGCTAATTTAAATGCTCCAAAAACATCTATTTCAGCACCTAAATATGCATCCATTGCCTTGATATTTCCTGTTGTAGCGAACTCATTCTGGTCCATTACATCATTATTCGCTAAGAAAGCATGCGTTGTGACTCCGGTAGAGAATTTTTTCAATTTAAAATCAAGTTTTAGATAAATATCGTTCAATCCAACACTCCCCGCATGATTTCCAACATAGAAATAATCCATGAAACCATTGAACTTGTGATTTGTACCAAAGTATGGATTAAATGCTCTGTTGGTATTTAAACCAGACGCTGTTGTATCCGTTTGGCTGTTTCCAGACAACATTTCATAACCCAACGTTGCTTTAAAAACTTTTGAGGCTTGATAAAACACATCAATACCGATATCATATCCCGATACATCTTTAGCTGGCATTACATTCGCCGAACCTAATTGATAATAGGCATTCAAACTGGCTCCAAATTTGTCCTTTTTATAAACCATTCTTGTTCCAGCGGTTAAGGTATAATTATCGTAGTAATCGGCGTTACCCAAGGTATTTGTAAAGTTCACTTGTTGACCAACTGACAAGGCCAAAAGGCTAACATTGAATTCTTTCGAAGCTTTGTAGTTACCCCAGAAGTATTGCATTGTTTTGTAACTCTTCATAACGGTGTAATCAGTTCCTATGAGACCTGCACCATTTTGGTTATAAGCTCCACCGATATCAAACTTTATTTTATCTTTTTGATACTTAAAAACTACCGCATCATGGCTTCTTGCTTGTTGCGCCCATCCTACATTACCAAAAATTCGATGATCATCATAGACCAACTCTTGTCGTCCAAAGCGAACCGAGAAATTCTTATTTAAAGATGCCTGTCCCCATGCTTCATGAATAGAAACTCCAAAATCCTCATTTCCATTCAGTTGAGATTGACTTCCCCAAACCCGGACATCTTGTAAAACCACTTTAAATTGAATTCTATCTTTTTTATAGTCAAAATTCAACCGTGTTCTCTGGTCAATGAACGCAGCATTTTTGCTCGTTGTACTGGCTAACTTTTTAAATCCATTTCTATACTCCATTCTAGGTCTAATCTCACCCGATATTTTGAACTGAGCATACATAGTTCCTGCTGCTAATGACATTATCGCAAATGCCAATCCTTTTTTTACAATTGTTTTCATACTACTACTTTTTGGTTTAATTATTCTTTTTATAATCCAAACTCTATCTATTCAATTAAATAGAGTTTGGAAGTTATTTGTTTATGGATTGTCGAATTCACGTTTCGGTCCTTGATAATACCACCAATTCAGAATGAGGCAAATCAAATAGTAAATTGCGAATCCATACAAAGCGTATTCTGCATGTCCAGCTTTAACTTGTTGTCCAAAAACCTTAGGAATAATAAATGCTCCGTAGGCTGCGATTGCTGCCGTCCAGCCTAAAACGGGACCTGCTTTCTCTTTAGAGAATATATAAGGAATACTTCTGAAGGTTGATCCATTTCCTATCCCTGTCATCAAGAACAGCACCATAAAGGAAGCAAAGAATGGCCACCAATATTGCTCTGGCGTTACCGAATCTCTTGCCTGAACTACAAAGTAGGCAACAGACAATGCTGCGATAATTTGAAAGATGGTACTCCACATGGTTATTTTCGCACCACTGTTCACTTTATCGGCGAGAATTCCACCGATTGGTCGGATTAAGGCTCCAAAAGCAGGTCCTAGGAATGCCCAAATCATAATATTAGGAGCATTTGGATTGACCCATTCTGGATCTAAAGGATTCGAGTAAACAAATATATCTTGTGCCAACTTTGGGAACACCATGGAGTAGCCGATAAAAGAACCAAAGGTCATGGTATAAATGATGGTCATTATCCAGTTGTGCTTATCTCCAAGAATCGAGAATTGTTTTTTCAAGTTTCCTCTGATATCTGTCGGAGTTGCATACTTCATCAGCATGACGGCGAGCAAAATAACAATTGGAAGCACTATCCACATGGATGCATTCTTCATTCCCCAGTCTCCCCAAGGGATACCGATTAGTAAGAATGCTCCAATACTTGCTGCTATAAGTCCTAATACGAGCATGTATAAAGTTTTAGAAACGCCTTTTGCAGTATTTGGCAAACTTGGTGTTCCTGTAGAAACATTGTTCATTCTAAAGAAAGCAACAATAGCTGTAAGTGCAATTAACGGCACCCAAACCCAAGCTGCATTTTGTAATCCTTCAAAGGGTGCTCCTTTTGCCGTAGCAACGGACCCAACTGTTCCTCCGAATAGGGAGAATCCTACCACAAATGGTATTAATTTCTGCATTACTGCAACACCGAGGTTGCCCAATCCTGCATTCATTCCCAAAGCATAACCTTGAACTTTCTTAGGAAAGAAGAAAGAGATATTACTCATGGAAGATGAGAAATTACCTCCACCAAATCCTGAGAGCAATGCCATGATTGCAAAGAACATGTAAGGTGTATTGATATCACTCAAAGCCATTCCTGTTCCAATCGCTGGAATTAAAAGCAGAGCTGTTGTTACAAAAACAACATTACGTCCACCTCCCAATGAGATTAAAAATGAGTTGGGAAGTCTGAGTGTTGCCCCAGCTAAACCTGCTATCGCCGGAAGCGTATAATAGAGGTTATTCACTTCTTTTAGCGCATCCACATACTCATTGGAACCAGGCGTTAAGCCTTCTGTCATTCCAAAAGTGAACCCGAACTCTTTCATGTACTTCACCAACACTCCCCACATTATCCATACGGAGAATGCTAAAAGAAGAGCTGGTATTGAAGACCAGAGGTTCTTATTTGCTATTTTTTTACCTGTGGAAGCCCAAAAACCTTCGTCTTCGACATCCCATTTCTCTATGTTAACATCCATAAATATTGATTTTAATTTATACTCGTTTATACTTATTTATACTATTTCTTTTTGTTCTTTTCCAAATGCGCCTTTTGGCTCTTTCAGTAAGAAGAAGCAAGCAATAACACTTATTGCTGCACCTGTTGATAGAATGAAGAAGAATGTTTTAGAATCGACTTGAGCGAGAATGAACAAGTAGGTTACTGCTCCTACATTTCCGTACGCTCCAGCCATTCCTGCTATTCTCCCTGTGAGTTCTTTTTTGATAGATGGTATCATTGCGAATGTTGCACCTTCTGCTCCCTGAACGAACATGGAAGCGAACATCGTAATCATGATAGAAACAACAATCCACCAACCACCATCAAACATAGGCGCTAATAACTGAACACCGTCTCCGGTGACACCGTCCCATTTACTAATGAGTCCCATTAAGAAGAATCCTAAGGTTATACCAACCATATACATCAGCATTGTTTTCTTACGCGATCCCATTCTGTCAGAAAGATAACCACCCAAAGGACGAGCGAATAGGTTCACAAATGCAAACGACATCGCAACCAACCCTGCCATTTGAGGTGTAAAGTTGAATATTCCTTCAAAGAACATCGGCAACATAGAAACAACGGCTAACTCTGCACCAAAATTGGCAAAATAAGTTGTGTTTAGAGCAGCGATACTGCTGAATGGAAATTTCTCTTCTTCAGGAATACCTGCTTTTAATCGTGGTAAGTTAAATCGAATGATTGCAAACGCTTTGTAAATATAGAAGAGCGCTAAAACAATCCAAATGATGTACATGTTTTTCATTGTGAACATATTCTTGTAGGTTCTTACTACATTTCCATCACTGTAAAAAGCAGCTAAATTTCCTTGCTTATACGTTTCTTGCAACTCGACTTTCTTGTATTCTTTAACAACGGCCAAGCCATCGTATTTTTTCAGAATTGCTTTCTTCTTGTGCGTTAGTTTTAGTTTTCCTTTTTTGTAAACCTCTACTTTGTCCGCCTTTTCAAATAAGGATCTGTCCGCATTGATGTCTTCCCCTTTTTTAAAGTCACCTATTACTTTGCTGTCAGCAATTAATTTTACCTCATCGCCTTTGTCATAGAAATTATTGACCTGTCCTATAAATAGCACCTTGGCGGCATCTGCATCGTTGAAAATCTTGTCTGTGTTCTCATAACTTTGCTCTTGCACATATTCCTTATCAATGATTTGTTGTTTCTGCAAGTTTCTAGCGAGTAAACCTAAAGCTGCATATAAAGGAATCGTCCAAAAAAGAGAAGAAGCCAATCCTAAATACGATGATACGGGCATTTCGCTACTTCCCTTCCCTTTTATTTTTTTTACGGGTTCTTTTCCTGTTGGGTAATCTCTCACAGCAAAGTAGTAGAATACACCATAGGCAGCAGTTATTATACTACTAATCGCCATAGACCATCTCCAACCTACCTCACCACCAATGAGTGTCAATCCAATTACTGGAATTAGACCTGCTGCTGCAGCAGAACCGAAATTACCCCAACCTGCGTAAAACCCCTCTGCACGACCAATATGTTGTGGAGGAAACCAGTTATCTGTCATTTTAATACCGATTACAAAACCTGCACCGATAGAACTTAAAAGCAAACGCGAAATAACCAGTTGTGTAAATGAATTACCAAAGGCAAACATTAAACCTGGAACGATGGTCAAAACCATAAGTCCCGAAAACACAACTCTAGGCCCGTGCTTATCGACCAATGCACCTACCACAATTCTGGCAGGTATCGTTAAAGCGACATTACACAATAACAGCGCCTTAAAGTTTTTCATGTCTAAGAATGAAAAAGCGTCCACCATTGCGGTTTTCAACGGTGCCATATTAAACCACACAAAGAATGTCAAAAAGAACGCTATCCAAGTATAGTGAAGCACTCTTACTTTCTCCTGTGACCAATCAAATAATTTAAACTTTTCTGACTCCATAATTCATCTAACTTTTAGTTTATGGTGTAAAATTAGAGTCTAATAACAAGCTTATAAATGAGGACGGATAGTGCGTAATATGATTCTCATCATACTAAAACTTTAATTCCAAGGCTTTCTCCAGTAAAGCCATACTTTTCAGTGAAATAGAACAGTAAATATTACTTGTAATCTTTAAAGCATGACGTAAATCATGGTTCAACGAAACAATAATTAATAATTTTACAAAAAAAAGATTATGGAAACGTTTATATTAGTATTGCAGATTGGGTTAACATGCGTGTTTTTATATTTTGGATTACTAAAAATGTTTATGCCTATTGAGAAAATTGAAAAGAGAGTTAGTTGGGCAAGGGATTATTCTCCATCTCGATTGAAGTTCTTTGGTTTTTTAGAATTATTAGGTGCATTGGGCTTGATTCTTCCTTACAACTTAGATTTTTTTCCTATTCTAACACCAATAGCCGCAACTGCGTTAGCAATGATTATGGCAGGAGCAGCAATGGTACATCTTAGAAGAGATGAAATAAAAATGATTTTGCTCAATATTTTTATCATTTTCCTACTTGCGGGAGTAGGGTTCAACACATTGCTAATAATTTATGGAGTTGACATGGGGTATTAGGAATACGAGTAAGTTAATTTTTAACCTGCTGCTTTTTAGTAGTAGGTTTTTTTATTATCAATAAGTGATTTATATCATATAAAGAACTAATGCTACTCTTTAACTTTGTCTAAAAATAGGATTATGGAAAGTAATACAATCGACACGATGACAGTAGCAGAAATTGTTACAGAGAACATAAAAACAGCAGACGTATTTAAAAAAAATGGTATTGATTTTTGCTGTGGCGGAAATGTTTCGTTTCAAGAAGTTTGCAAAAAAAAGAACCTCAACTATGAGGACCTCAAACAAGCAATCATTGAAATTGAAAACCCACAAGCAAATAATCATGATTTTAATTCATGGAACCTTGGCTTCTTAACTGACTTCATTATAAACACACATCACAGTTATGTTACCGAAGCAAATCAACTAATTATACAGTATTCTGACAAGGTTGCAAAAGTTCACGGACATCATTACACGGAAGTTGTCAGAATAAACGAACTGTTTCATGCGCTGGCGGCTGAATTAACTCAACACATGCAAAAAGAAGAGATGATTCTCTTTCCATACATCAAACAACTGGACGAAGCAAAGACGAAAGGTACTAAAATCACTCCTCCTACTTTTGGAACAATACAAAACCCAATCAACATGATGGAGAATGAGCATGATGGAGCTGGTGACATACTCAAAGAAATTGCAAAACTCAGTAATAATTACACTCCTCCAGAATCTGCTTGCAATACTTTTAGAGCGCTGTATGCAAAGTTAGAGGAGTATCAAAATGATTTATTTCAACACATCCATTTAGAGAATAATATACTTTTTCCGAAAGCTATTAAATTAGAAAGTGAAATCTTATGACCCTATGTCGCATGCAATGACTAGCTGATTTATTAGACAGAAGTTAACAATAAATGAGATGTTAAGACCCCAAGATATTAAGACGGTAATAATTTCAACTACCGTCTTAATATCTTAAAGTCTTTTTCTCTTAAAATTAAAGAAATGAACGAATTAAGAAAAGATTCTGTAGAAAGTAGTGAGATGGTTGAACAAACCTTCAAGTTTTGGTTCAATGACAACGAGCACATTCGATCGCCATTCCCTGCATACATCCATTCTCAGTTAAAAACAGAAGCAACTGACTTATTTTTTAATTGGGCGAGTGGCATCGACCCAAAGGCAAAGGAAGAATTGAACGATGAAATCATTGGAGAGAAATTTGAAGAATTCATCTTTGAAACTGCTACAAAGCTTATCAAAACGGAGGATGAAAGAATAACGATTCTCTATCCTTTCTTACCAAGATTGGGAGATAAACTTAAAAAGGAAGAAAAATTAGACAGTGAAATTGTTGACAGATCTATCTTGAAAGAAGGAGACACCAGTTATTTGAAACTCAAATTAGAGAATATCGAAACGAAAGAGAAATGGGAAGAGAAAATTGAATTGCCTTTGTAATTCACTCATCGATTAAAATAAAAAATCCATTGAAACTATTCAATGGATTTTTTTTATGCCTCAAACTATCTATTATTCGTGCCTTGCACCTTTAAATATTCTAAAGATGTGCAACAATGAGGGAAAAAGTGCGTCCATTGATTCTGCCGCTCCTTTGGTTGAACCAGGCAAAGCAAGTACCAAGGTGTTCTCTTTAACTCCCGCCACACTTCGTGATAACATCGAATAAGGAGTTCTGTCTTGACCATATTTTCTTGCCGCTTCTGCAATTCCTGGAATTTCTCTATCAATTAGTGGTTTTAATGCTTCCGGGGTGACATCTCTCTTAGATAAACCCGTTCCACCTGTGAAGATGACCATATCGGTATTCGCTGCGACGTGCTTCAAGAAAGAAGCTTGAATAACATCCACTTCATCGGGAATAATTGTGTATTCCTTAATGGCAACAGAAGATTGCTCTAACTTCGCAATGATAGCTTTTCCAGCTTTATCTTCTTTTTGACCTGCAGAAATAGAATCCGAGCAAACAATTACTGCGGCGGTTAAATCTTTTCTGTATTTATCTTTAAAGTCCGATTTGCCTCCTTTTTTCATCAGCAATTTGATGTTGTTAATCTCAACTCCTTTGTCAATCGGTTTTAGCATGTCGTACATGTTCAACGCAACAATACTCGCTCCGTGCATTGCCTCCACCTCAACGCCCGTTTTGTAGATCGTTTTAACTGTTACTTTTACTGTGATTTCCAGTCCATTTATCTCGTATTCTATTCCTGTAAACTCAATAGGCATAGGGTGACAATCAGGCAACAAATCGGGTGTTTTTTTTACGCCCAAAAGACCTGCAGCTTTACTCATTGCAAACACATTTCCTTTTGGAACAGTGTCGTTGTTAATTGCATCGATTGTTTCTTGCTTGCTCACTGCTACAATTGCTTGCGCCGTTGCAATTCTAAGTGTATTTGCTTTAAATGTTACATCTACCATAATCTTATCTTTTTAAAATCATCCCCCAGCGAATGGAGGCAATAATGCAACCTCTGCTTCACCATCAGTTGACTGAATATTATCTGTTATTTGTTGATTGACTGCAATTTTATAATTAACCTCCGTCACTTTTGGGTATTTCTTCTCAAAGAAGTCTCTGAGGTTAAATTCACCGTCAAAATCAAGGTCAATTTTCTCGTCTTTGCATCCAATTAATTCTGCTATGACACCAAAATATTTAGCTTCTATCTTCATTTTTCGCTTTGTTAAATTCAGAAAGTGTGTTTATGTTATAAAAAACTGAAGAATCAATGTCTGATTCGTCAAGGTTAATGATTTTTGTCTGTAAAACAGCCAAAACCTTGCGTAATTTTAATTTATCTTCTTCGATACATCTTTTGAAAGTACTCATTGTATTCTTACTGTACAAACCAATAAGAGGCTGCAATTTATCGTCCTGTTTAGAAATAACAACCTCATTATTCTCAGAATCAATGAGTAATTGTATTAATTCTTTCGTGATAAATGGCGTGTCGCAACTAACAATTAGCACTTTTTCTGTTTTAGAATGATGTAAACCCGAATAAATTCCCCCAACAGGACCTTTAAAAGGTATTTTATCAGGAAAAACTTTTAGTCCGAATTTATCGTATTCTTTATTGTTTGCAATGATAATTACTTCTGCAAGAATAGGTTTTAGCGTATCTATAAGATACTGAATCATTGCTTTTCCATTCAAAAGCATAAGGCCTTTGTCCGTCCCCATTCGAGAACTTAAACCACCTGCTAATATGACGCCTGTTATCTTATTCATCAGCTTAAATTAAGGCAACATATAGACGGTTACTTTTTCCCCTGCTTTTAGTGTTCCTTCTTCAGAATCGATTAAAAGCAAACAATTCGCATCGACAAAAGAACTCAGCATGGCCGAACTTTGACCCGAATGAATCTTTACTTGACCGTTTTTTACCTTTGCTTTTAAGATATATGAACGCGTGCCCTTTTTGACATAATCGTGTCCTAACATAACTTCTCGTTTCTCAAGTAAAGGGTTCGAATAGCCAGTCATTTTACGAATCGCTGGAACGACATACATGTAAAAACATGTTAAAACTGCCGCTGGATTGCCCGGCAAACCAAATATTTTCACCTTGTCTTTAGTTCCGTAGAAAATTGGTTTCCCAGGCTTTTGATTCACTTTGTAGAATGCTTGTTCAACCCCTAAAGACTCCAAAGCTTTGCCTACAAAATCATAATCCCCCACAGAAATTCCACCTGTCATAATCACAACATCACTCTTTTCAATAGCGTTTGAAATCACTCTTTTTGTATCTTCAAAGTCATCTTTCACTCTTAGGACTTCAGAATTATAGCCTACACTTTGCAAAACAGATCTTAATGTGTAAGAATTTGATTCATAAATCTTGCCTTCTTTCAACTCTTGCCCCAATGGGGTCAATTCATTACCTGTAACAATGACCGTGATTTTTGGTTGAGAGATGACCTTAACTTTCTCCAAGCCCAGACCGCTCAACAAACCAATTGCTGCGGGTGTCAATAAAGTGCTTTTTTTAATCACCAAGGCACCTTTCTCCAGTTCTTCTCCTTTGCGACGAATACTTGTTCCTTCTTTGACTTTCTCAAGAATTCTAATTTCATTGTTGTTTCGCTTCACAATTTCTTGCTTTGCAATTGCAGTAGTACCTTCAGGAGTAATTGCTCCGGTAAAAATTCGACAGGCTTCCCCCTTATTTATTCTGAAAGAAACAGCATCTCCGGCTTGAACTTCTCCAACAAGTTTGTAGGTCTCGAATTCACCACAAACTGCATAACCGTCCATTGCCGACTGATCGAATGGAGGTAAAAACATCGGCGAAAAAATATCTTCAGATAGACAATGATTCAACACATCAATAATATCCATTTCTTTCTCTTTCAAGAGTGTAGAATTATTTGTAATAATATTAATTGCTTCGTTTATTTCAATCATTGTCCTTTCAAATTATCAGATATCAACACCAAATTTCACAAAATCGAACTTTTAAAATCATGACATTAATCATATTTTGACATGATTAATGTCTATAAAAAAATGTACTAATTGACATAACTTTGTTCTAAATCACATAATTACAAAATAACATGAGTAAAACTGCAACTAAAATACCTGCATGTTCAGAATGTGACAATAAAGATAATATCTTTTGCACACTCACTCCTGAGCAAACCGAAATGATTAGCGAAAATAAAGGTAGTAACTTTTACAAGAAGGGGCAAGCCGTTTTTTACGAAGGAAATCAGTCTCACGGTCTATTTTGTATCCACAAAGGCAAGGTAAAACTGTCTAAACTAGGTGAAAACGGGAAAGAACAGGTCATTCGTTTTGCAAAAACGGGCAATATTCTAGGGTACCGCTCTTTGTTTAGCAATGAACCTTACCAAGCTACCGCAACTGTTTTAGAAGATTCTTACATCTGTCACCTCTCGAAAGAGAAGTACACAGATATTATGAAAGAAAACTCTAAATTATCGTGGAAAACAATGCAACTTCTCTCGAAAGATCTAAAAAGTGCAGAACAGCATCTAATTAACATTGCACAAAAAACAGTGAAAGAAAGGATTGCTGAAGCACTACAACTTTTACATACAACTTTTGGCTTTCTAGAAGATGGAAAAACGTTGAGTATAATGCTGACGCGATCAGAAATAGCTGATATTGCCGGTACTACAACGGAGACAACCATTCGTACATTAGCAATTTTATGCAAAGAGAATGCAATTGAACTAGAAGGTAAACGGATAATTATTCCAAACATATCTGTCTTAACCAAAATTTCTGGGCTCTATGATTAAGCAATAGTGAAAGTATGATATATCTCATTTATTTAAAACATGTTTCATCGTAGATTTGTAGAAAATGTACTTAACATGAACCTAAATAGCTTCCACCAAATCACAGAAAAGCAATTTATTGACTCACAATTAGATGTCATGAATATTGAAGAGAATTCTGTTCTTTTTACTGAAAACAGTAAACTTGATTACATCTATTTCCTGTTAAACGGTGAAGTCACGATTAGAATTAATAAACACACCCTTTGGAGCGTTGATAAGAAAGAATTCATTGGGATTTCTTCTTACTTCACAGGCGAGAAAAACTACACATACACCGTTGAAGCCTCTAAGAACTCGACCATTGTTAAAATTAATGTTGATGATTTTAAAGAGGCCATTGAAAATTCTACCGAATTAAGCACATTTATTATGGATTCGCTGTGCGAGAGGATAAAATTGACGCTGAAAGACTAAAACTTACTTCTCAGCATCTATCGTTTCGTGAATCAACTGCGCTAAATTCTCCGTCAGTCGTTTTCTACTAAATTGTTCGATATCAGAAGATTCACTTTGCAAATTACCATCGATATATGCAGTAAAAAGTACTTCTAATTGAGAAACAAGTGTCCCTAAATCATCAAAATCGACGATTGCTCCGGCGTTGGTCAATTCAAGAATTTTTGCTAAATCACCATCGACAGGGCCAATGGCAACAATTGGGCGTCTCGCCATTAAGTACTCGAAAATTTTTCCGGTAATAATACCTTTTGCACTCGGAACATTGTTAATTGCCAAGAGCAGAATCTGTGATTTTTTCTGAAATTCTATGACTTCATCGTGCGGTAAATAATCAATCAATTCAAGTTTTTCAAACAGACCATTGCTTTTAATGCTTTCTACAACCGCCTCCGACACCATGCCTATTAGTCTGATTATCAAATTATTACCGAACGATTTATTTTCTTTGCTCAATTTCGCCAATGCTTGCCACAGAATTGCAGGGTTCCTATCTTCATTCATCAAGCCAATATGGGTGATTGAGAATTCTTTATCGATAGCAGGTTGTGATTCTGTATTTTTTTCATCAAAACCATTGGTAATCACGACCGTGTTTTTGCATTCGCTTAAGTAGGCTTGGCGCATCGTTTCACCGATAACAATCACTGTGTCAGAATTTTGAAGTACTTCTCTTTCCAGACGCTCATGCTTCAGTTTTGACCTTTTAGTAAGCGGCAATTGGTGTAAATAATCAATGTCTGTCCAAGGATCTCTGAAATCTGAAATCCACTTAATTCCCAACTCTTTTTTTAGCTGTAACGCAATTAAATGCAAACTATGAGGAGGTCCTGAAGAAATAATTGCATCAATTTTGTTCTCTTTTAAGTACTTTCTCAAATATTTAACAGAAGGTTTTATCCAAAAAAAACGTGCATCTGGAATAAAATAATTGGCCCTGATATAGCTTGTAATTTTACTCGAAAAAGATTTTTTCTTCATTAAAAAACCAACACTTTCTTGATTATTTTTCTTCTTAGAGAACAATGACGCCAATTTATAAGGTTCCCAAATAGGTTGTCTCAGCACCTCTATTCCTTCGGGAATTTCACTCTCTAAATTCTCATCTATTAGCGCATAACTGGGATTTTCAACCGTGTAAATTACAGGTTCAATACCGAAGCCTCTCAGGTACTTTACGAATTTCAACCATCGCTGTACACCAGAACCTCCACTTGGTGGCCAATAATAAGTTATGATGAGAACTTTTTTCATTGTGAGTCGTAAAGATAGAATCTTTGAAGAATAATTTGAACGATTATTGCTATAAGTTGTATCAAACAATAAAAACTAAGATGAAAGTTATTTTATTACTATTAGTTGTTTCATTTTCAAGTTCTGCTCAAATAAATGAAATAGAATTACCCTATCATAGAAAAATATCCTCAAAAAAAAGACTAAAGCTTAGAAAAACACAGTCTATTATAAAATTTACCTTTCCAAACATTAAGAAAGACACATTCACAATTCTCTATAGTATTGATGGAGTTGCTTCGAGCAGTCATTTAAAAAAAAATGGAATCATTACCTTAAAAACAAATCCTGGAACACACAAGTTTCAATTTTATTACACCAAACAATTTACTGAAGTCTTTATTAACATCTCTGTCATAGAAAGACACGAAGATTTATGGGGGATTGAGTTTAAGGAGTCATCAAAAAAACCATATCAAGTTCAGCCTCTAAAGCCAATCATTTACCTCTATCCCGAAAAAGAAAAAGAGATTTTGGTCAATGTAAGACCAGTGGGGGAATTCATTCTCACCTATCCAGAAATTAAGGGTGGTTGGAGAGTTACGGCGCAACCCAATGGAGAATTGGAAGTTGACGGAGAAAAGTACAGTTACTTATTTTGGGAATCAAGCCAATACCAAGAACCGGAAATTGCTGAAAATTTGAAAGGTTTTATCGTTGAAGGAAAGAACATCGTGCCTTTTTTAAAGGATAAATTATCACACGCAGGGTTAAATTCAAAAGAGCAAGCCGATTTCATTACTTTTTGGGCTCCAAGAATACTGTCGCTGGATAAAATTTTCATCCAGTTTCAATTCAACGAAGAATGCGATAGATATGCCTCGTTGGAAATTCTGCCAAAACCTGACAATCTATATCGTTTGTTTATGTCGTGGCGAAAAGTCGATGAGGATTTAGTTGTAGAGGAACAAAAAATACAAGTTGCCAACAGGGTAGGATTCACTGTTATTGAATGGGGTGGAGCAGAATTTAAACCCTTCCTTTCTGGGCGATTAACAAAGTTGACACATAAATAAATGAAGCCTAAGTTTCTGAAAACGTATCTTTTTTCGTACTTTTGCATACAGAAACAACTGATTATTAGTCGAATGAAATTAAGAATGCTTTCTTTAGTGTCGATTCTCATTGCTCTTGGAATAAAGAGCATGGGTATTTCTGCGAAAGATTATCACGAATTTCGCGTGATGGTTCATGCCATTCCTGACAGCCCTTATGTTCCTACTTTGATTCCAATTGCCTTAGAAAATCGCTTGGATAGTTTGGTTTACGATTTATCTCAAGCAACTGCTGTGAAGCAAATGTTTATTGACATCAACGACACAATCACTCCTGAACATCATGTATTTGAAGAACTTCAGGCAATCGCATCCGAAGAAGAACTCAATGAATTACTGATTCATTCTTCGCCTGTTGTCAAAATTTATGCTTACCGAGCATTGATTGCCAATGACATGAATATGAATTGTGACTACGAACTTTCTTTGCTTGAAGACACCACTTGTGTTGATTTCTACGCAGGAAACGAGGTGATGAACTCCACCGTTAAGGACATGGTTCAAATGGATGTGTATTCGTTGGATTGAAAAAAATGCAGAGAGGTTCTGACTTTTTTATCTAATTTTTTTCCGCCAATCTTTGATAGTATTTTTTTCTTATGTACTTGCTTTTTTTAATTGATGGGTCATAGAGCCTCCCTTTTTTATAAGTCCAAGTATCGTTTGTAAAGTACACATAAAATATATTTTTTTCTTCCATCCTAAATTCATAGCGAGACATTAAAGTATCAAGATGATACCGAATAGTGTAATAACCAGGGTGTACAATTATCAAACTATCAGCTTTCCACTTGGGCAGCTTTTTTTCACCTTTGAAATTTGTATAGCCACCTGCTATTACTATCGTGTCTGCCTTCAATTGACAAATAGCAGAGAACATAGGTCTATCCTTAGAATCAACCACTCTTATTGAAAGAGAATCTGAAAATTTTGAATTCACCTTGATAACCTCATAGGTCTCAAGTTCATCTGTTACTGGCTGAAGCGTACTGTTCAAGGTGATTTCATCCCCTTCAAGCTCCCAAGTTCCATAGGTTGTTCCATTATTTAAGCCTCCCCACCAGTTATATTCAAATGATTCATCATCTTTTAATTCTATGGTCGAACCAACATCATAAAATCCGCTCCGTTGGTATTTACCAATTATCTGTTTACTTGTCACTTCCTTTGTAACAGAACAAGAGAGTAAATTTAAAATTACAAGTATGATTAAAAAAAATTTCATTTATTACTCAATTCTCTACCCATTTCTCGGATTCGCAAACATCTTCACTTCATCGGCAGTGATGACATCTCCACCTAAAATGATTAACCGTTCTATGATGTTTCTCAATTCACGAATATTTCCTGTCCAATCGGTTTTTTGCAAAGCTTCCAATGCTTTGTCTTCGAATGATTTTTTTGCCACTCCATGTTCGTTGCAAACCATTGCCATGAAGTGATTTGCCAAAATTGGCACATCCTCTCTTCGCTCATTCAAAGAAGGTACATGAATTAAAATAACCGCCAATCGATGGTATAAATCTTCTCTAAAATTGCCTTCTTCAATCTCTTTTCGGAGGTCTTTGTTCGTTGCTGCAATGATTCTTGCATTTACCTTGATATCCTTCTCCCCTCCTACTCTTTGAATCACATTCTCTTGCAATGCACGCAACACTTTCGCCTGCGCACTTGCCGACATATCTCCAATTTCATCCAAGAATAAGGTTCCGCCGTTTGCCAATTCAAATTTTCCTTTCTTTTGCTTAACGGCAGAGGTAAATGCCCCTTTTTCATGTCCAAACAACTCGCTTTCTATCAATTCTGCAGGAATTGCCGCACAATTCACCTCAATAAAAGGTTTTTCTTTTCGACCGCTTAAATCGTGCAAAGAACGAGCAACCAACTCCTTCCCTGTTCCATTTTCTCCAGTAACCAAGACTCGTGCATCAGAAGGTGCAACTTTCTCAATCATTTCTATGATTTGATGAATTGCATCCGTTTCTCCAATAATAGACGAACTTTTGAACTTCTTAACGGTCTTTTTTAGAACTTTTCGCTCTTCAATTAAGTTGGTTTTGTCGTTGGCATTTCTAATGGTGACCAGAATTCTATTCAAATCGAGTGGTTTCTCGATAAAATCAAAAGCACCTTTTTTAATTGCTTGCACAGCTGTATCAATGTTGCCATGACCAGAAATCATAATCACTGGAGAATCAACCTTCGCTTTTTGCAATCCTTCCAAGACTTCCATTCCATCCAGTTCTGGCATCTTAATATCACAAAAAATGATGTCGTATTCTTCCGCTTTTGCCTTGTCTAATCCTTGTTTCCCATTCTCCGCTTCGTCCACTTCAAATTCTTCAAATTCAAGAATTTCGCGCAATGCTCTTCTGATTGCTCTTTCGTCGTCAATGATTAATATTTTTGCCATTCTACTTAATTTTATTTCAATTTAACTCTTTCTCAACCATTTAAAAATATGCTTCAAGCGAACACGGTGACCGAATTGCAAGATGCCATTTTTATATAGACGTCCAGCGATTGCAAGCATAATTATTGCCGAAATTAAAAGGATAATAAGTGATACATAAATTTGATACCCTTGTCCTGCGTCATAACCTTGCGCCAGTTTAACCATCACTACGACGGGAGACGTGAATGGCAAGTATTCAAAGAGTGTTGTCAGTGAACTTTCGGGATAATTCAATGCGTAATAACCAGCATACATGGCAAAACAAAGCAAGAAAATCAACGGAAGAACGAATTGTTGCCCATCACTTTCAGAACCAGTTGTTGCTCCGACTGCTGCAAACAAAGCGCCGTAAAATAAGTATCCAAGAATGAAAAAGACAACAAAAAAGGACAGCATATTTGCAAATTGCATCCTCTCAAAGACCAATTCTACAAATTGATTGTATTCTCTTGCTACAAAATGACTTTCTTGGTAGGATTGCTCTGCAGAATCAATAACCAACTGTTGCAAGTTCATATTACTTGCGTCTAAAACATCTGGAAAGACATTCTCTCGCATAAAATAAAGACCTGCAGCAATGATAATTATCCAAAACAAAAATTGCAAGAACGCAGAAAAACCGATACCTACAATTTTTCCGAGCATTAGTTGGCGTGGTGAGACAGATGCAAGCAGAACCTCGACTATGCGGTTGCTTTTTTCCTTGGCAACGCTTCTTAAAATCGTCATGCCGAACAGAAAAATAAAGGCAAATATTAGAACACCGAAAAAGAGTCCTGCCCAACCTACCAAGTCCGATGATTCCTCGTTGGGGTCATATACATTTGCATAACGCAAGGTGAGCGGTGATTTAATTTTCAGATAATCCGTCATGGAAACCTTTTTAAATCGTTCTATTAGAATTTCTTCGAGACGCCTTTCTAAATGATATTGAACGCGCGTTTGCATCTTTAAATCCGGTTCTTCTCGGTAGAATACAAAACCTATTTTATTGGTCAGTACTTTCTCATTGACTTCCAAGAGGGCATCAAAATTTTGATACTTTTTACCGTCTGCAAAATCTGCCTCCGTGATTACTCCATTGTAGAAAGAATAGGTAACAGCAGTGCTTGTTCCGGGCATTATTTTGCTCTCCAATAAGTTGCCGTGATCAGCAATTAAGACGTTCCAATGTTGCTTAGAATTGCCCCCATAAGTGAACATCAAATAAATCATTCCAAGAACAAACAAAGGTCCAAGAATGGATAAACTGATGAATGAACGAGCGCCAATGCGCTCTTTGAATTCTCGAATGGCTATTAAAAGGCTATTTTTCATCCCTTACCTCCTCTTTTGGTTGCACTAAGTCAATAAAAACGTCTTGCATCGATGGTAAAACTTCCCACGCTGCTTCAATTTCAATCTGACCAATCAATACTTTTAATAAATCTTGGAATGAATTCTCTCCTCTCATTTTTACACGAACAACAAAGCGGTCGTCGCCTAGAATGTCTTTATCAACGACTTCAAAACCTGTCCACAAAGCATTCACAAAAGCAATCATGCTTCCCTTAAAACGTACAGCGTACATTCCCATTTTCTTCGCTGATTGCAATTCTGAAATGGAACCTTCTGCAATTTTCTTTGCTTGGTGAATCAATGCTGCACGGTCGCAAATTTCTTCCACACTTTTCATGTTGTGCGTAGAAAGAATGATTGTTTTTCCTGCTGCTCGCATTTCAATGAGTTCTTGCTTAATTAATTCGACGTTGATCGGATCAAAACCACTAAAAGGCTCATCCAAAATCAATAATTTTGGTTCATTGAGTACTGCACAGACAAATTGAACTTTCTGCGCCATTCCTTTTGATAATTCTTCAATGCGCTTTTTTCTCCAGTCATTGATGCTAAATTTATCGAACCAGAAATCCATCTTTGCAAGCGTATCTTTCTTGGACAGACCGCGAAGTCTTCCTAAAAACAAGACTTGATTGTGAACGGTCATGCTTTTGTACAACCCCCTTTCTTCTGGAAGATAACCAATGTCGGCGAGGTCTTTTTCTGTCATTAGGTTGCCATTCAATCGCACCGAGCCAGAATCTTGCTCAACAATGCGGTTAATGACTCTAATCAAAGTTGTTTTTCCCGCTCCGTTAGGACCTAGTAAGCCGAAAATTTCTCCTTTTCTGATAGAAAGTGAAACATCATCCAAAGCTGTTTTACGATAGAATGATTTAGATATGTTCTTAATTTCGAGCATGAGAGTGTGAAGATAATTATTAATTCAGGATGAAGAATGAAGAATGAAGAATTATTTATCTTTACACCATGAAAACAGCATTAATTACAGGAGCATCAAGTGGAATTGGGAAAGAGCTCGCCTATATATTCGCAAAAGAAGGATATAACCTCATTTTGGTGGCGAGAAGTGAGGATACTTTATTGGAGATAGCGAATGATTGCGCTAAAAAACATTCTATAAAAGCGGATGTCATTTCTCACGATTTATCTACACCCAGTAGTGGAATAGAACTCGCAAAAAAAGTCACAGCGAAAGGTTGGCAAGTCGATGTTTTAGTCAACAATGCCGGTTATGGTGATTTCGGAAATTTTGTAGATTCTGACATCAAAAGAGGCATTAAAATGTTGAATTTGAACATGGTTAACCTCACAGAATTGACCTTAATTTACGCCAAAGAAATGGTGGCAAGGAACAGCGGGAAAATTCTCAATGTTGCCTCTTCGGCGGCTTTTCAACCCATTCCTAAGTTCGCCATTTACGCAGCGACAAAAGCCTATGTCTTGAACCTCACTGAGGCCATTCATTTTGAACTAAAAGGCACCAATGTTGGAATCACAGCACTTTGTCCAGGAGCCACCAAGACTGGCTTTGAGGACGCCGCAGAGATGGAAGAGTCAAAATTATTCGATAAATTTGTAATGGATGCAGAGACTGTTGCAAAGGTTGGTTACAAGGGCTTAATGAAGAATAAAATGTATGTCATTCCAGGTACTCGAAATAAAATTTTAGCGTTTATTGCCAATGCAACACCGTTTAGAGGGTTGAAAGTTTGGGTGGCGAGTAAGGTGACTTAGGAGTGAGGAGTGATGCGTTTTTGAAGTAGATGTGTGTTAGTGTATGGCGGATAATGTATAATGAAGTAGGCTCTTGTTAGAGTGTGGAGTGCACCTTGCATACTTCGACTTCGCTCAGCAAGGTCAGCTCGGTAACCAAGCAAGAGTTTTGAGCAAGTTGTTTCTCATTCTCTCTTAACAACATCCTCCGCCGTCATAAAAATAAGTCGATTCTGAAATAAAAATGTCTTCTCTATTCAGTGCCGCGAATTGACCTGCTGTCTTGTCGCAAATTGCCAAAGGAGAATTTTGCATCAAAGTATGTCCTGCTCCGTCGTCGTAAAATTCTTCATCACCAAAATAAATAGCTGTTTTTCCTGTGAAAACGCAAGGTCCATCAGGGAGAACAGGGTCTTTTATGGCACAAACCTCAACACTTTCTAAGAAAATCAGCTCTTTGGTGTCATAATGAGCCGGGTCTAAGACTCGATAAGGTCGTTTTGCACGAATTTCGATGGTTCCGAATCCTGCGTCGGTGAGCATTTTGATGTATTCATTCAAAGGTAAAGAACCACTCAAACACAATGCTCTCAAGGTTTCATCGTTCTTCAAAGATTCTGGCATTGGATCTTCTGTAACTGGGTCTGACAAGACCAATCTACCGTGAGGTTTCAAAACTCGGTACATTTCATCAATGGCTTTCTTCAAATCTTCTTTGTCGAAAATATTGAACAGGCAATTCTGCGCAGCAACGTCAATTGAACTGTCTTCAACAGGTATGTTTAACGCGTCTCCCTTTCTAATGTCAACAAATTCTGATTTAAACCAAGGATTAGTCGCTTCTGCCTCTTTTAAATTCTTGCGGCATGCATCTAGCATTTCATCAACGACATCGATACCAATGACTCCACTTTTCTTGCGAGAGAAGTAAGAGAATTGAAAAACTTCCATTCCACCACCTACTCCAACGTACAAAATGGTCGGGTCATCCACCAAATCACGAGGATTCACAGTGCTTCCACAGCCGTAATTCATTTCTAACATGATGTTCGGCATGTCCAATTCTGGCAAAACCCAAACTGGCGTCGTTGTGCAACATAATCCAACATCAGGTTTTAATGCTGCTTCTTTATATACGTTTGCTGTTGTGTCTAAATATGATTTCATTGTGTAATGTTTTAATGTTCTAATAGCGTAGCGTTTCTAAACAGTCACACCCCCGCAACTTGACCCTGCTCCTGCAGTACAACCGTAGCAATGATTACTGACTATTATATTTCTATTTTCTAATTCTTCGTTGTTAAAATCGGATAAATGTTGACCTTTTGCAGCTACTTTCAACTCCAATATTTGATTAAAATCGCAATCGTAAATAAAACCGTCCCAACTGATGGAAATGGTGTTTCTGCACATTACGTTTTCAGCAGCCACAGAATTGTAAGAGTCTGCCAATAAATTCATGTATTCTTCGTAACGCTCACTCGCAATTAAAAATTCTAAAAAACGACTGATTGGAAGGTTGGTAATCGCAAAAAGTGAATCGAATTCAATGTCGAAATCCTTCTTTAATTCTTTCTTGTAATCTTGCTCTAAAGAATCTTGCGAAGGCGGTAAAGACGCTCCTCCAGGATTAAACACAAGGTTGAGCGTAAGATCTTCTCCTTTTCCGTAACCAACAGCATTTAACATTTGCAAAGCTCTAATGCTCTGGCCGAACACGCCATCTCCTCGTTGAGAATCTGTATTCGATTCCGTGTAACAAGGTAAAGATGAAACCACCTCAACGTGATGTTTTTTGAAGAATTCTGGAAGATCGTTGTATTTTTTATTGGCAACAATGATTGTCAAGTTGCACCGAACAATGATTTTCTTCCCTTTTTTCGATAATTCTTCTACAAACCACCTAAAATTAGGGTTCATTTCTGGAGCGCCGCCTGTTAAGTCAACCGTAGAACAATTTGTTTTATCAATGGCATCTAGGCATTGAATCATCGTTTCTTTGATCATGATTTCCTTTCTGTCAGGACCAGCATCAACGTGGCAATGATTGCAAACTTGGTTGCACATTTTACCCAAATTAATTTGAAAAACATCAACCCCCGTTGGCTTTAATGGAAATAAATTTGTCTCTTTTAAAGCGTCAGAAAAGTGCTTGACTTCCGTTTTATCAAGTATAGCAAACTGCTTTTCACTTTTAGAAAGTGAATGATTTTGTGCAGCTAAGGATTTATGTTTTAAAACGGGCATATTCTTCTTTTGTACTTCTAAAACGAACTTATTGATTAATTCTTACAAGTTATTGAAATAATTTCTCTTTCCAATTCTTCCACTTATAAATTTTGGCGAATAAAATTAAAAGTAAAGGCTGTAAAACCAATAGAGTGAGGTATAATTCTGGACCAAAAGACGGTGCAGAATAATCAACGAACAAAGCATCCGTTTGAAACGCCTGCCAATTGTTGGTTAGAATAATGGATGCAAAAATATTATTAACGGCATGATAACCCATTCCGAGTTCCAGACCGTCGTCCATTTGTGTAAGAATTCCGAAGAAAATTCCCGTAGAAATATAGAAGACTAAAAGGATGTCGCCAATCTTTGCAACCTCGGGATTCGCCCAGTGCAAAAGGCCAAACAGAGTGCCTGTGAGAATGATTGCGACCCATCCTTTCTTAAATAACTTGCCGAAAGCTTGAAAAAGATAGCCTCTAAAAAATACTTCTTCTGCCGTTGTTTGAACGGGAATTAAAAGAAGTGAAACGAAGAATAGCGGAATAAAAGTGCTTGCGTCAAACTCGAAACTGATGGGTTGTCCGTTCAAAATGGAAACAATGAGCGCAATGCCCATGATACTTCCCCAAATTAAGAAGGCAAAGGTAAATCGTTTCCAATCGAAGGTTTTTCTAGTCGTGAAAAGGGTCAGAATCGGGCGTTTGTGCAAGTAGCGAATGCAGAGAGTCAATGAGAGCAATACAAATGAAAAAGGAATCAACAATAAAGTCAATGCGACATTCAAATCAGCATCTTTTGGAATATCTGTCAAGTTATATCCAAAAAATTCGTAAGAAATTCCATTCGTTATCATCTGACCGATGAACAACGACAAAAGCGTGATTGCTATCGTCAGAAAGTAGGTTCCGCCAGTGCTTCCTGTGTCTTTATTTGCCTGTTCAAGAAATGTCATCTACTGAAACATGTCTTTCATTCTCTTGAAAAAACCTTTGTCCGTATGGTCAGGACTTGGAATAAAATTTTCACTTTCTTTCAATTTCTCCAAAATTTCTTTCTCCTCTTTAGAAACCTTCTTGGGAGTCCAAACATTGATGTGAACAAATAAATCGCCTTTTCCGTATCCTTGAAGAACAGGTAGTCCTTTGCCTTTTAATCGAAGAACTTTCCCGCTTTGCGTTCCCGGTTCAACTTTAATCTTTGCTTTGCCAGAAACTGTTGGAATTTCGATGGATTCTCCCAAAACAGCATCTACAAAATTAACGTAAGCGTCATAATGCAAATGTTCGCCGTCTCTACGGAGATTTTCGTCCATTTTCTCCTCAATCACCACAATTAAATCGCCAGAAATACCATCATAAGGACCTGCATTTCCTTTTCCAGAGACGCTCAGTTGCATTCCATCTTCCACTCCCGCAGGAATGTCGATTTCAATGACCTCCTCTTTCCGAATTAAGCCGTGAGCATCTGCTCCAGAAGGTTTTTTATCGATCATTTTACCAGCACCTTGACAAACATTACAAGCAGATTGCGTTTGCATAGCCCCTAAGAATGTTTGCGCAACGCGTGTAATTCGACCTGTACCGTTGCATGTTTGGCAATCTTTGTAAGTAACGCCATCTGCGTTGACCAACTTGTTGACCTTAATTTTTTTGTGCACTCCGTCTGCAATTTCTTGCAAAGTCAATTTCATTTTCACACGAAGATTGGTTCCTCTCACAACACGAGGTCTTGAACGACCGCCACCGAAGTTGCCTCCACCAAACCCGCCTCCGCCACCACCGCCGAAGATGTCGCCGAATTGTGAAAAGATGTCGTCCATGTTCATGCCGCCGCCACCGCCGCCAAAACCACCTGCGCCACCCATTCCTGCGTGACCGAATTGGTCATAACGTTGCTTCTTTTCAGCATTGCTCAAAATTTCATACGCCTCAGCTGCTTCTTTGAACTTATCCTCTGCCTTTGTATCCCCTTCATTCTTATCAGGATGATATTTCAAAGCCAATTTTCGATACGCTTTTTTTATTTCAGCAGCTGTTGCATTTTTGGCAACCCCCAACACTTCGTAATAATCTCTTTTCTCACTCATACTTTTCTGTACGTTCTTAATTTTCTGATAATCAATTTATTACTGCCCTACAATTACTTTAGCAAAGCGGATAATCTTATCATTTAGCGTATAACCTTTTTCGATTGCATCAATCACTTTTCCTTTTTGCTTCTTCTTTGGAGCAGGAACATTGGCAATTGCTTCGTGAATATCTGCATCAAATTCTTGCCCAACAGAATCCATTGGTTTCAGGCCTTTTGCTGTCAATGTATTCATGAATTTACTAAAAATCAAGTTGAATCCTTCTTTCAATGCTTTTGCATCCTCTAAATTCTCGTTGTTTTGAATTGCCCGTTCAAAATCATCAATCACTGGAATTAAATCTTTCAGCAAAGACGCATTTGCATTGCCGATGATGTCAATTTTCTCTTTATTTGTTCGCTTGCGGTAGTTATCAAATTCTGCATGAATTCTCAGGTACTTGTTGTTCAACTCTGCGTATTTATCTTCTGCCGTTGGTTCAGTATTCTCTGTAGAATTCACCTCCTCGTTATTGATTTCTTCGGCATTATTTACCGTTTCTTTCCCGTTCTCACGGGACAGGCTATCTTGCGTTTTATCTTCACTCATTTTCTGTCAATTTGTTGCTTTTTCAAAGGCAAAGATACTGCCAATAAAGGAAATAGGACATGATGGCAGAAAATATATGACAAAGGTGCAAAGATGGCAGAGGAATGGGGGGGGTGTGAGTCTTGCACCTCGATAAACTTCGGCAACCAAGCAAGAGTATTGAGTGAGAGTATTGAGTGAGAATTGGGATTGGTGAAAAGTTCGAGGGAATTGAAGGTAATTCTATTTTTTTTTGATTGTGTAGCTGAATAAAAACATTACTTTTGAATGACTCTGTTATAATACAGGTTTATTTTGTGGTTACAAAGGTAGCACCCCTACGGGGTTTAGTGGTGTTGGGTCTTCGCCTTTTTACAAAGGTGCAACTCCTACGGAGTTAGAGCTGGCTCCTTTCTCTTTCTGTAGTGCTAACACAAATATGAATTGTGTGGGGCTAATTTCAAATACAGCCCCAGTGGGGCAAAACCTTTGTAAAAGATAAACGCAATGAAATAAAAGCTCCGTAGGAGCGAAACAAAAAACAAGAAAACGTTGAAAAGTAAAAGACAAAAAATAGACTCTATGTTGTCCTCCCCATCCTCCTAAGCTCAAAATACAACCTCCAAAAACAACTTTACAACCAATTGATTATCAACTACTTATGGTCAATTATTTTTTCTTTGCTCATAGCAACCCTAGGATTACCTCTGCGCCAACCGAAAAAGCAACCGAAAAAAGTCTGCAATTATTACTCAAAGAAAACTACTAAAAAGTTCGAGGAAATTGTTAAATTTGGGAGTTGAGCGAAAGGATTTACAATCGTAAAGTACAATCAAAATGGAAGAAACAAAAGACAACTATTTAGCAAACCATTACATACACAAAAGTAATTGGCTAAGAGCAGCTGTTTTAGGCGCCAATGATGGAATTCTTTCTACGGCTAGTATCGCTATCGGAATTACTGCTGCAACGGCAAGCAGAGAACCAATTATTTTAGCAACCGTTGCCGGATTGGTTGCTGGCGCTTTATCTATGGCAGCAGGAGAATATGTCTCCGTAAGTTCGCAAACAGATATTGAGAATGCAGACATTGAAAGAGAAAAGCAAGAATTGGAGGACATGCCTGAGATTGAACTTCAACGACTTGCTGAGATATATGAAAATAGAGGCCTTAAAAAAGAAACTGCATTAACAGTTGCCAAGGAATTGACCGAGCACGATGCTTTGGGGGCGCATGTTAGAGACGAACTCGGAATCAATGAAATCAACGAAGCAAAGCCATTGCAAGCGGCTTTTGCTTCCGGAACAGCATTCATTATTGGAGGAACTTTACCATTACTGGTCGTTTTATTTTTGCCAATCAACAATTTAGAGTACTTGCTATATGGGTTTTCTACTGTATTTCTTGTAATTTTAGGTTCTATTGCAGCCCGAGCAGGAGGCTCTAATGTGATAAGAGCTGTTATTAGAATAACTTTTTGGGGCACAATAGCAATGGGATTAACCGCAGTTGTAGGTTCCTTTTTTGGAGTAAATGTTTAGAAAATGAGAGAGATTTCAAAATACATATTATTTAAAATCGCATTAATCGTAATTGTTCTTCATGCCATAATTCCGCATCCTCATTCAGGCGAACTAACGGATGAAAATCACTTTAAAATTCATCAAAAATCAAGTTCATTAATTGGAGCAATAAGACTGGCTTTTCACGAAAACAATCATGAAAACTTAGACACTCTTGCTTATACTCAATATGAAAACGCAAAAAAATTAAACCTAAAGAATAAAAAGCCAAACATCCCTATTCTAAACAATGTACAGTCTAAAATAGTACACCGTAAAGTAGAAAAAACAGAATGTTTTAAAGTCGAAAATTTTAACAGAATACTTTTTGCAAAACTGAATGGGTTAAGAGGACCTCCCTACTAAACTAACTTATCAAAAAATTCAATACAAAATAATTAACAAATTAAAAATAAAATCATGGACGCAACACACTTGCATTTAATATTGACTCATTTCCCAATTGTAGGAACAATAATCGGAATAGGAATTCTAACCTATGGACTATTTGCTAAAAATGACGACATAAAAAAAGTAGCATTGGTAACCTTTATATTAATGGCTATTTTAACAATCCCTGTTTTTCTCACGGGAGAAGAAGCAGAAGAAACGGTTGAGCATATCACAGGAGTTTCAGAGCAACTAATTGAAAACCACGAAGAACTTGCTGAAAAAGCAATCTGGTTAATGGGGCTTTTAGGAGTTTTGTCAGTAATAAACTTATTTGCAATCATTAAAAATTTATCCTTTGCTAATAAAATGAGTTTAATTACACTTGTCGTTTCATTAGGGACTTTTGGAGTTTTTGCAAAAGTTGGTAATGAAGGAGGAAAAATTAGACATTCTGAGATAAGAACTAATAATGTGAATAATAACAACGAAATATTTAATGGTGGTGAACACGAAGAAGATAATGACGACTAAGTAATTGCTACGATTAATAATAACATAACCGACAATTATGGGTTTTAGGGTTGACTTTTATTACTAAATAAGATTAGTCCTAAAACTCGTAATTTCGGTTTATATGATTTAAAAATTAGTTGAGTAGCAAAAATTACGAACAATACACATCGATACTCGCTCAAAAAATGAAAATGAAATGAAAAACATAGCAATCATACTTATACTCCTCTTCAATTCTGCGTCTGTATTCTCATGTACGACATTCATTTTGAAAGATTCTAATCAACTTGTATTTGGGAGAAATTTGGACTGGGTTTCTGACAATGGAATTGTAGTCGTTAACAAGCGAAACATGCAGAAAACCTCTTTGGTTTTTCCTCCTGAACGAGCAACCTCTTGGATTTCAAGATATGGAAGTATTACCTTTAACCAATTCGGAAAAGAATTCCCATTCGGAGGAATCAACGAGAAGGGCTTGGTGGTTGAAATAATGCTCGTGGCGGGTAGTTATCCTAAATTTGACAACAGAACTGCCGTTAACGAACTGCAATGGATACAATATCAGTTAGACAATTCATCTACAATTGACGAGGTAATTAATACAGATAAATTTTTAAGAATCAGTAAGATTGACCAAAATTTGCACTTCCTGATTTGCGACAAGGACGGGAATTCTGCCGTTATAGAATTCAATAAAAATGGGATGATTGTTTATAGAGGAAATGATTTGCCTATTCCTGTTTTAGAGAATGATACTTACGCAAAGTCACTCTTAAAACACAAAAAGAAAGAAGAATGTAGATTTTCAACGGCTTCAAATATGATTGAAGAATACCCAACAAATAAGCACAGTTCTATTGTCGATTATTCGTTTGACATTCTTGACAAGGTTGCACTCGACGGCTCTTGGTCTATCGTTTATGATATAAAAAACATGCAAATTCACTTTAAAACCGCCTCCAACAAGAAAATCAGAGTAATCAACATTGATGATTTTGATTTTGACTGCAAAACGGAAAGTTTACTTTATGATTTAGAAAGTAAAGACAGCAAGAATATTAACCACTTATTCATTCCGTATAAACCAACGTTGAACAAATCTAAATTAGACGCCGCAATTAAAAGTAACGGAATTCGATTACCTAAAGAGGTGCTGGATCTCTTTTATAATTATAATTTGAGGTGTAAATGTTTGGGTAATTGAAATTGGAAATAAATGCGATATTTAGCAACAATATTGATACTAACACTTTTAAGTTGTGAATCAAAACCACCAGATCACATTCCTCCTGATAAATTCAGTAAGAAATTTGAAACTGATTTTAGATGCGAACTACAATCATTTCTCCCTAACGATAATGAGCTGGACATGTTTGAAGAAGCATTAAAAAAACATCTTGAAAACTTAACATCTTTAGGAATTGGATTCGAACGAAACGTGTTGGAAAAAGTTCATCCTCTTGAATATAGTCTTGGATGGTTCAAAAGACGATATTTTGGTAGGATTAATAAAAACGGAGAACGTAAAATATTTACAGAATTAGTACCTGTCAGATGTGGCGGTTCTGAAGATTGGAAACAAATTGACTATCCTTCAGATTCAAATATTGCATGCTGGTGGAGTGTAGAATACGACCTTACTAGAAATGAAATTGAAAAAGTAAACTACCCATAAGCGTATAAAGGAAACGATACCTTCTTGATTCTTCCCAAACCCCATCCTCCGAGATCCAAAATACAACCTCTAAAAATAACTTTTACAACTACTCCACCAACTTATCAATAGCAATGTGCAAATTCATCCCTCTCAACTCATTCCCTGATGCAACAATGATTCCATCGCCGTCAATTAAATAAGCCGTTGGAATAGAACTGACCACATAGGCTTGAGCGGTTTTTCCTTCTTTGTCCCAGCCATGATATTTCCAGATGAGTCCGTCTTTTTTAATGGCTGCTTTCCAAGGGTCTTCTTGTCTATCTAACGATACGCTGAATACCTCAAAGCCTTTGCCCGTTTTGAATTTCGTTTTGTTGTACTTTCTGTAAGCTTCCACCACGTTTGGATTTTCTCTTCTGCACGGTCCGCACCAAGATGCCCAAAAATCAATCAAGACCACCTTGCCTTTTAATTTAGACAGTTTAATTTTCTTTCCTGTGTGAGAGATTAATTCAATTTCGGGAGCTTTCTCTCCTTTCATCGGTTTTGCCAACTTTGTTGTTGAAGTGAAGCTAAAAAGAGCTAGGGTGAGGATGAATGTGAGTGATTTCATGTTCTATATCTTATTAATTATAACTAACTATTCTCGAAGTTCGACTGTTCGACAAGTCAACTTAGATCATAACAATCTGCGTTATCAGTGTTCTATCTCCGAATATTAATCTTTCACAAAAACCTAGCCAATTCTTCTAATGTCCGCTCCTAAATTGTTTAGACGAATATCGATGTCTTGGTAACCTCTATCAATTTGCTGAATATTGTGAATGGTACTTTTTCCATTGGCAGAAAGCGCAGCAATCAATAGCGAAACACCGGCTCTAATGTCTGGAGAAGTCATTTCTATGCCTCTTAACGGGTATTTTTTATCTAAACCGATGACAGTTGCTCTGTGCGGATCGCATAAAATGATTTGCGCACCCATGTCAATCAATTTATCGACGAAAAATAGGCGAGATTCAAACATTTTTTGGTGAATCAATACGGAACCTTTCGCTTGTGTTGCAACGACCAAAATAATGGACAATAAATCGGGTGTAAATCCAGGCCAAGGTGCATCCGAAATCGTCATGATAGAACCGTCAATAAAGGTTTCTATTTCATAACTTTCTTGTGCTGGAACGTAAATATCATCTCCTTTTTTCTCCAATTTAATACCTAAACGACGAAAAATGGTGGGCATAATGCCCAAATTCTCCCAACTTACATCTTTGATGGTTATTTCAGAACCTGTCATTGCAGCAAGCCCTATAAAAGAACCGATTTCAATCATATCGGGGAGAATTCTGTGGTAGCATCCTCCTAATTTTTTAACTCCTTTAATCGTGAGCATGTTGGAACCTAAACCTGAGATTTTTGCTCCCATGCTGTTCAACATTCTGCACAATTGTTGCAAATAAGGTTCACATGCCGCGTTGTAAATCGTTGTTTCTCCTTCTGCCATCACTGCTGCCATCACAATATTCGCCGTTCCTGTAACCGATGCCTCATCCAAGTGAATGTATGCGCCTTTTAATTTCTTTCCTTCTACAGCGTAGAAATGTTCTCCAGCGTCGTAATTGAATTTCGCTCCCAACGCCATCATTCCAGTGAAGTGCGTGTCTAATCTTCTACGACCGATTTTATCTCCACCCGGTTTTGGTAAGTAACCAACACCGAATCGAGCCAAAAGTGGACCGACAATCATCACAGAACCTCTTAAAGAACCTGCTCTGTTTTTAAAATCTTCCGTTTGTAAATAATCTAAATCAATGTTTTTTGCTTGAAAAATATAGGTTCCTTTTTCAACCTTCTCAATTTTCACACCCATTGCTTGTAACAAGCCAATCAGTTTATTGACATCAACAATGTCGGGAATATTAGAAATGGTTACTTTTTCAGAAGTCAAAAGCGGTGCGCAAAGGACTTGCAACGCTTCGTTTTTTGCTCCTTGGGGAATTAAATCTCCTTTTAGTGGTTTGCCGCCGTGAATTTCAAATGATGCCATTGATTATCTCTTAAATTTCTTCTTTTGATACTGTTGTTTCTTGTTGCGATTGTTCTTGTTGCGATTATTGTTATTGTTATTCTGATTGTTGTTCAATCCTAAGGTTTTGAGCAACTGATTGGTGCTGACTAACTCTTCTTCAGGATTTTCCATGGTTAAAATACCATCAGACATTCTGTTTAGCTGTTTCGCAATTAGACTATTGTCAACAGAGGTATTGTTATGCACAAGGTATTGCTTCTTCATGAAATTTCCCATTGCGTGGGTCATGTAAGCACGTTCTTTCTCGTCTTTAATTTCACTTACTGTGTCTAAAATTTTCTGTGTGTATTGACCAAAATGCCCAAATTTAATCTTCCCTTTTGGGTAAGGCATTTCTCCAGGCTTCTCAGACAAACCTTCCGCTGTAGGGATTTCATAAGGAGAATCAACATCCAGCTTAAAATCCGACATGATGAATAAGTGTGCCCATAATTTATGGCGATAATCGTCCACATCACGCAAGTGAGGGTTTAATTGTCCCATTACTTCAATGATTGCTTTTGCAGCACTGTTTCTTTCTTCACTATTCTCTATCTCCATTGCGTGCGCAATCATGTTCTGAACATTTCGTCCATATTCAGGCAATAATAACTTATTACGTGATGTATTGTATTCCATCATAATATTTTTGGTAACTTTTAAAGTTCGAATCTACTAATTTTCTATCTGCTTCGCAAGTGCTTCGTTAAAGAGTGTCTTTGCTTCTTTTATAAAACCATAATGCTCATCATCAATCATCATCTTTCCTTGTGTAACGTGACCTAATAAGGTAAAGTTCACTTTAGAATTCATCATTGATTCTAAGAAATCATCCTCTTGATCTTCATTGACAGTGACAATTACTCTTCCTTGTCCTTCTCCGAATAAGAAAGCATCTTCTCTCACTTCAGAATCAGTAACAATGTCAAAGCCTAATTCTCTTGGAATAGACATTTCAGTCAAAGTTACGAATAATCCGCCATCTGCAATGTCATGAGCGGCATTAATATGTTTATTGAGAATTAATTTTTTCACACATTGTTGCATTTCGAACTCTTCTTCAAGGTTGAAATAAGGTGCTGGTGATTCTGTAACACCGTGATAAGACACCAAATATTCTGAAGAAGAAATGTCATCATACGAACGGCCAATGATAAAGATTAAATCGCCTTTGTCTTTAAAATCCAAAGTCATTATGTTGTCTTTATCTTCAACAATACCTATCATTCCGATAGTTGGTGTTGGAAAAACGGGAATTTCTACTCCGTCAATTGATGTTTGATTGTAGAAAGAAACATTTCCGCCAGTTACTGGTGTATTGAATTTCAAACATGCTTCTGACATTCCTTTTATGGCTCCAACAAATTGCCAGAATGACTCCGGATTGTAAGGATTTCCAAAATTCAAACAATTGGTGATTGCACTTGGATTTCCTCCAGCGCAGGTAATATTTCTTGCGGCTTCAGAAACGGCAATCATCGTACCGATTTTAGGGTCTGCATTTACATAACGAGAATTACAATCCACCGACATTGCCAATGCTTTGTTTGTTCCTTTAATGTTCACAATACCAGCATCCGAAGGACGGTTAGTTGTCATTGTTTTAGTACCCACCATAGAATCGTACTGATCTGTGACCCAATTTTTAGAGGCAATATTCGGATTCTGTAACAATTGAAATGCAACCTCTTTTAAATCTTCTGGTTGCTCAATGTTGTCTATTGAAAACTTCTTGTATTCTTGGTAATAAGCAGGTTCTGTGTATTCTCTTTCATAGACTGGTGCACCTCCTCCAAGAACGAGTGATTCTGCTGGAACATCTCCAACAATCTCTCCTCCCATAAAGTAACGCACTCGCCCTCCTTCAGTCACAGTGCCGATTTCCTCGGCGTGCAAATCCCATTTATCGAAAATATCTTTAACGATTTGCTCTTTTCCTTTCTCCACAACCACCAACATTCTCTCTTGAGATTCTGAAAGAAGAATTTCGTAAGGTTTCATATTCTCTTGACGTTTTGGAACTAAATCAAGGTTGATATCCATACCAACATTCTCACCTGCAGCACTCATTTCACAGGAAGAACAAGTAATTCCCGCTGCTCCCATGTCTTGCATTCCAACGATTGCGTCGGTGTCTGCTAATTCCATCGTCGCTTCAAGCAGTAATTTCTCCATAAAAGGATCTCCTACTTGCACAGAAGGCAAATCATTGGCGGAATCTTCTGTAATGTCTTTCGATGCAAAAGCCGCACCCGCAATTCCGTCTTTACCGGTAGAAGAACCAACAATAAATACTGGATTTCCAACTCCTGCAGAGGTTGCAGAAATAACCTTCTTAGGGTCCATAATTCCTGCGGAAAATGCGTTGACTAATGGGTTGGTGTTGTAAGAACTATCAAAAAACACTTCACCACCTACGATAGGAATACCGAATGCGTTTCCATAATCGCCAATACCTTTTACGACTCCTTTAACGAGCCATTTTGTTCTGTCTTTAGTAATGTCACCAAAACGCAAAGAATTCATTTGCGCAATTGGGCGAGCACCCATGGTAAAAATATCACGATTAATTCCTCCGACACCTGTTGCTGCACCTTGATAAGGTTCCAAAGCACTCGGGTGATTGTGTGATTCTATTTTAAAAACACAACCCAAACCATCACCGATATCTACCAAACCTGCATTCTCTTCTCCCGCTTTCACGAGCATGTGAGGACCGTCTTTTGGCAATTGTTTCAACCAATGAATGGAGTTTTTATATGAACAATGTTCCGACCACATCACAGAATAGACCGCAGTCTCTGTGAAGTTAGGTGTTCGTCCTAAAATTCCTTTAACCATCTCAAATTCTTCTGCGAGAAGTCCTAATTCTATTGCTTCGTCGAGAGTTGCTTCCCTGTTCTCATGGGATAGGCTGTTTTGCATTGTGCTTTCCATAGTTCTACTAAAATGATGTTGCAAAAATAGTTATTATCAATTAACAATTATCAATTATCAATTAGTAATTGTCAAGGAGTAATTAACAATTACACAGTATTGAACAAGAGGATAGAGTATTGCACCTCGATAAACTTCGGCAACCAAGTAATAGTTGTCGAAAAATTGACGAATAATTGATAATTATTTTTTACCTTCGCACCTATCAAATTAGAACATTATGAGTTACGATATTATTGTTGTTGGAAGTGGTCCAGGTGGTTATGTTGCCGCAATTCGCGCTTCTCAATTAGGTCTTAAAACGGCGATTGTTGAACGTGAATCTTTGGGTGGAATTTGCCTTAATTGGGGTTGTATTCCAACAAAAGCGCTTTTAAAAAGTGCCAACGTTTTTGAATATTTGCAACATGCGAGTGATTATGGAATCACAGTGAAAGGGGCTGAGGCAGATTTCGGAGCAATGGTTTCAAGAAGTCGTGAAGTTGCCAATGGCATGAGTAATGGTATTCAATTTTTGATGAAAAAGAATAAAATTGATGTTCTTTCGGGAACCGGAGTACTAAAAGCAGGAAAAAAAGTTGCCGTCACTGACGATAAAGGAAAAACAACCGAATATTCAGCGAGTAAAGGTGTGATTATCGCAACAGGAGCTCGTTCAAAGCAATTGCCAAGCTTGCCGCAAGATGGAAAGAAAGTAATTGGATACAGAGAAGCATTGACACTAAAAACGCAACCTAAGAAAATGGTTATCGTTGGTTCTGGTGCTATCGGTGTTGAGTTCGCTTATTTCTACAATGCTATCGGAACGGAAGTTACGGTTGTAGAATATTTACCGAACATCGTTCCTATTGAAGATGCAGATGTGTCAAAACAACTGTTGAAATCATTCAAGAAATCTGGGATTAAGGTGATGACAAAAGCGTCGGTGGAGTCGGTTGACATTTCTGGAAAAGGATGTGTTGCAACAGTAAAAACGGCTAAAGGTGAAGAAAAAATTGAATGCGATATTGTTCTTTCTGCTGTCGGAATTGAAGCAAACATTGAGAATATAGGATTAGAAGATTTAGGAATTGTAACCGATAGAGGTCGCATTTTGGTGAATGATTATTACCAAACAAATCTTCCTGGTTATTACGCAATTGGAGATGTAATTCCAACGGCTGCTCTGGCGCATGTTGCCTCGGCAGAAGGAATTATTTGCGTCGAGAAAATTGCAGGAAAGAATCCTGACACATTGGATTACGGAAATATCCCAGGTTGTACTTACTGTTCTCCCGAAATTGCATCTGTTGGTATGACAGAAGCTCAAGCAAAAGAAGAAGGACGTGATATCAAGATTGGTAAGTTTCCATTCTCTGCATCTGGAAAAGCAAGCGCTGCAGGAGCAAAAGAAGGATTTGTCAAGTTAATTTTCGATGCCAAATATGGAGAATTATTGGGAGGCCACATGATTGGCGCTAACGTAACCGAAATGGTTGCAGAATTAGTTGCTCTTCGCAAATTGGAAACCACAGGACATGAATTGATTAAGACGGTTCATCCTCACCCAACGATGTCGGAAGCAATTATGGAAGCTGCAGCAGCAGCTTATGATGAAGTGATTCATTTGTAGGGTTTTTAGACCGCTACGCTTAAAGACTTTAAGACCGCTTCGCTAAAAGAAAAAAGACTTGTTTTCTGTAACAAACTTAGTCTTTTTTCTTTCGTCTAAAAGTCCTAAAATCTTCCTTCACACTATTTCACCACAATCACATCCTTTTTCGCAAACATTTTTTGCTCGAAATCGAAATCGATTCTTCCCACATTGATGCCTGCCCAACCGACTTGGTTGACTAAGACCGTCTCGCCAATGAGATTTTTTTCTTCCGTTGGTTTGTCTAAGAATGTATGCGTGTGACCCCCTATAATGAGGTGAATGTTTTTTGTTTTCTGCGCAAGAATTCTGTCAGAAACTTTCTCACTGCCATACTCGTAACCTAGATGTGATAAGCAAATTACGAGGTCGCAATCTTTTCGTTTCAATTCTTCAGCTCTGTCATTTGCAATTTCTATGGGGTCGAGGTATTTCGTTTCTCCGTATTTATTGTCAGGCACTAAGCCTTTCATTTCTACGCCAATTCCAAAGATGCCTACTTTAATTTTACCTTTTTGAATGATGGTAAATTCTTGCGTAAAACCATCAATTGGTGTGTTGCTAAATTCATAGTTAGAACACACAAATGGAAATTTGGCATGCTTTCTTGCCTTTACAAAGCCTTCTAATCCACCATCAAAGTCATGGTTGCCCATTGTTGCAACGTCATAACCTAATTCTGTCATTAATTTCATTTCAAGAACACCACCAAACTTATTGAAATAAGGTGTTCCTTGAAAAATGTCTCCTGCATCGAGCAACAAAACGTGTTCTTCCTCTGCCCTAACCTTTTGTATTAACTCATAGCGTCTTGCAACGCCGCCTTTGCCTGGGTACTTAGAATGATTCTCTGGAAAAGGATCAATGTTGGAATGCGTATCGTTGGTGTGCAGAATGGTCAACTTCTCCGTTTTATTCTTCTTAGAAGATTGAGCAAGAATCGATGGAGCAACAAGCAAACCACCTGAAACAACTACTGAATTTCTGACGAACGTTCTTCTTTTCATAATTCAAAAATTATTCGTTGATCATCATTCCATACGAGTGTTTTTTGCTCTTTTGCTATTCTTATCATAGCATCTCGCATCAATTCTCCGACATACTGCACATTGATTTTATCTTCAAAGAACGTCATGTCGTCTCCACCATTCATTAAATAATCGGAGGTTACTACCAAGAAAGTTTCATGTTTTTTCCTGTCTGCCTTCTCGAAAACGAAGCTTCCACCCATGATTCTAGCTCCTGATATTGGTTCACCGTTTCTTTTCTTGAGATAAGACTCAATTTTTGTCAATGAGGACATTGGTAATTCTACAATCACAATTTCATTGTCAAAAGGCATCAACTTAAAGATATCGCCAAGTGTTACTTCTCCTTGGTTGATAGAATTTCTCAGTCCTCCCCAATTCAATAAACAAAAAGATGGTTTTGCGTTGTCTATCTTCTCTTTTTGAGAATTATAAATCGCATCCGTTGACCAATTGTTCAAACTTCCGTTTGGTTTTCCTCGTTCAAAATCTTTAGGAGCATAGGCAATGACTTCGAGCATCTCCTTGTTCAATTCTATGCGGTAGGGAGAAACGATACTATCAATAGCATTCGCCTTCTCATACTCTTGCGTAATTGCTATTTGCTGATTCTCTAAAGAAATAATATTAACAGAAGAGCAGGCCAAAAGACCTGCTCCACATAAAATAGCTATGCTAATTTTTAATCTCACTCAATGATTACTTGTTGATGAGCAGAACCTTTAGAAGTTGATACCTTAATGATATAGCTTCCTGCTTGTAATGAACGTACATCCAATTCTACAGACAAAGTCGATAAGTCATATTCTGAAAGAACTGTTCTTCCTTGCATATCAATTAACTCGTAAGCAGTGATGTTTTCTCCATCAGCATTTACTTTTAAGATGTCATTTGCTGGCACTGGATAAACCTTAATGCTGTTTTCAGAAAGCTCATTCAGTGATAAAACTGAACAGTCAGGTCCTAAATACAAGTTGTTATCAAAATCAATGTGACAAGCAAATTCTACAGAATCGATGAAAGGATTTCTATTTCCTTGGATGCTGTATATATACTCATGACGTGCAATTTCATAATCGTCTGGCAAATCTGCCAAGTGCCACGTTTTCAACAAATTTTGATCTTGATTGGACGCTTGTGGGTCTCCGTTTAAGTTGAACCCGTAACAAATAGCCATGTACATGATTGCTCTTGCAGCATTACCTTTTTGTTTGTCTCTTGGTTCATAAACTAATTGACCTGTTGCCGATTGACCTAACGTCCCTTCTAAATAAGACTGAGAAACAGTTCCTGTAACAACACCTAGAGGGTAGTTACTTCTTGGTTGATTCGCCTCAGATAAATTCGTTGGATACAAATTGTGCTGATCATTGTATTCCGGGAGCTCTGGACTATCAGCTGGCCAAGAGGTCATCCAAGAATGTGCATACGTATGCTCACGGCTATATCCAGTTGCTGTCCAATTAAAAGGATCATTAAACACTATATTCTCTCCCGAATAAGCACAAGTAACAACCGACTGACCTCCAACTGTGTCCCGCACTTCAAAATTCGCCATCATCGTATTAAGATACATGAAGTAAGTCACTGAAGTATGAGGATTAATCAAAGCCGTCAAATCAGAAACCAATGTATTATTTACAGAAGTTATTGCTCCGTAGTAACCTGCAATATTTGAACCTGTAGTAGTGGTGTTACCTGTTGCTGGAGCAGTTGTTAAATAATTTTCAAAACCACCTGAGCCATTAAAAGCATAGACCTCAAAGAAATAATTTTGATTGGCAATAATTCCTCTTGGTGTAAATGAAGTAGCTGGTCCAGAGTATGCAACGGTTGCATTACCAACAATGTCACCTCTTAAATAAGTGTTTCCATCTGCAGGGACACCTGTAACTGCAGCGCCGTTGCTCCAAAGAACAAGATAATTCGTTGCACCCGTACCTGCAGTGAACTGACCATTTAATGTGTACGCATCAATTAAAGGGAATGTAACATTCGTTGGACTTGCAGTCGGCTCTGTTGCAAGGTTATCTGTACCTGCTCCTTCAAGATTAATTATATAAGGATTCTCATCCGCATCATTAGAAGATATTTCTAAAGTTGCAAAATGAGAGCCAATTGCAGAAGGTACATAATTGATTGTGAAATTCTGAGAAGTTCCACCTGCAATAGTTGGTGCACCGATGTTCGATGAGAAAGCTGCTGCATTAACACCAGAAAATAAACTTCCTGAGACAACTAAATTTTGTGTCCCATAATTTTCTATGGTGATTGTCGTTGCAGGCGTGTTTCCTATTAAATAATTACCTCCTGTAAACACAGTTGAACCGCCAAGTAGTATGTTTATTTCATACAACGGAGCTACATAAGTTATTATATCATTCAAATCTCTAGGAACAATTTGATAATTCGTATTGTACTGACCAACAAGGCCCGTTACACTCACTGCTCCAGTAGGAATAGCTGTACCTGCAATATTGGTAGAACTATTGATTCTGATATCCATTGTATTCGTACCATCAGTAACTTGCACAGTGCTGTTTCCTGCTGCGAAAAGTCCTGATTGAACAAAGGTTACGTTCTCTAAAACCACCAATTGAGACTCCAAAGGTTCTCCGATTGCCAAAACAGAAACTTGTAAAGGTGTTGGCTGAATAACCGCCTGCCCGTGATTGGTCATAGAGGCAACTGTTGAAATCTCTAACAATCCTGCAAATTCAATAAGCGGTCCAGTAACTGTAACAGAATCTCCTCTCACAGCACCCGTCACAGGTCCACCGTAGGCTGCGATTCCAGCAGTTGCATCTTGCATGTATCTAATTTGACCTAATTCTGCTCCGTTGGTAACAACACCAGTAACAGTGACTGTTTGATTTATCGGAAACGTTCTTGCATTGGCTATATCTGTCTGAGCAGAAAGCCCAAAAGAGAACGCCATTGCGGCTAAAATAATCAATCCTTTGCTCGTATTGAGTCTTGTCGAAATATTCATAATTTATTGTTTAGTTGATAGTATTAAAATTGAAATCCTAATGAAAGATTGAAACGTATTCCTTGTCCTACAAAAACTCCAGCAGAGTTAGCATCGAATCCATTTCCATTTCTATTGTTTCTAGCATCAGAAATATACAATGTGTTTAAAGCATTAAAGACATTTGCTCTAATATTTAAGCTGCTTTTCTCAAATTTAAACCTGTAACCTGCATGGATACTCATCAAACCGTAAGAAGGTATTTCCCAAGAAGGTCTTCTTCCATTTGCTCCTTGTAGAGAGAATGGATCAAAGTCACTATAATATCTATCAAAGTAGGTGTATTTTACTTTAATGTAACCATTCTTGATAGGAGCATATCGAACAGAAGCAGCATAAGTAGATTGTGCAGCATCTCCTACTCTCACTCCTTTAGCATCAAACTCAATCGTTTGTCCAAATACATTTACACTTTCTGTAGATTGCCAAGTCCAATCACCGACACTCACCATTCCTTCTAGGGTTAGATTTTTAAATATTCTATAAGAAGCATCCACCTCTATCCCCATGTGAAGTGCGTCCATTCCATCAATATTAACAGTAATTGTTTCCAAAGGATCATTAGGATCTATAATTTGTAAACCAAACGGAAGAGGTCTATTTTTCCATACCGTATAATAACCGTTGGCATTTACACTTACTTTTTTGCTTCTAAATCCATAACCTGCTTCCAGTGCATAAACAATTTCATTGTTTATTTTTGCAAAAAATTTATTCCTAGTATTGTCAATAACGTTATTGAATTGTGGCGTTCTAGAAAGATACCCTATGTTCATAAAGATGTTTGATTTCTCGGTAACATTAAAGTTTGCTCCCGCTTTAACCGTACCTCCAAATAATCTTTTCCAACCTGTGTCGTCGTATTCTAAGCCTGCGGTATTTCTAGTGATTGTTTGTCCACTAAGAAAAACCGTATCAGCATATCCTATTTCTACTAGAGAATCTCCTACTTGCAGTGTTTTTTTCTTGAACTTATCCACTCCTCTGTAAGAACTAGAAACTCCCGAGATATTAACGAATGCATTCCATCTTCCGTAAGAATATTCTGCTTGTCCAAAAGCTCCTGCCCATTGCACATAAGAAACTCTGTCGTTTTGGTAGGATTGATTACCCCCTCGTGAGATTCTATCCCCAACGACTTTCATTGGATCGCCTGAATTCTCATCCGTGTTGTTGACATAATAGTCTCCTCCTAATAAATCTAAAATCTCAGCATAGTGTTCTCCTTTGTACCATCTATAATCTAGTCCACCTGATGTTTTCCATTTGTCATTTACTTTGTAATCAAATTGGGAGATCCCTCCTATCCATATATGGTTATTCACTGATGCGGAAAGGATTTGTGATGATTTTAATAAGGTTGGATCGTAAACTGCATCAGCGGTACTATAAGTTGTACCAAAAAGAGTCTTCCATTGATTGTTGTATTCTATTTCGTTCCAAGCAACTTGCCCTGCTGAATCTCTTACGATAGTTGAAGCCGAACCGAAGTATCTTTGTCCTCCACCTCTACCGATTGAAACATAGGCAATGTTTGACCAAGAAAGTTTATCATTCACTTTCCAAAAGTCTTTTAATGTGATCTGTGGCTTGTGAAAATAATTCAACCGTTCATTTTTCATTTCTGTTTTTCCAGTTGTACTATCTGTGTAATACCCCCAGTGTGGGTTGAAACGTGAGCCTTTGTTCATATTTGTAGAATCAAAATCGGTCACGCCGTTTCTTCTGGCAAAATCTGTATCCCAAAACTCTATTTGCTGATTGTAAGAACGTTGTCCATGTTTTTGTGGAGCACCAAAGCCACTTAGGGAAATAACGTGATTTTTGACTTTCTTCTGCACCTTCAAGTAATAGAATGCACCTTGCGTCATCAAACCATCAACCCATCCGTCACCTTGTTTATAAGAACCTGCAAAAAGAACTCCCCAGCCGTTCTTCAAAGTTCCTGATTTATAGGATAATGAGGTTCTAAAAAAGTTCCCTGTTCCGTATTCTTGCCTGACCTTAATTTCTCTTTTACCACCTGTATTCTGAGTCAGAATATTCATTGTACCACCCACAGAAGGTAAAGCCAACTTAGTTGCACCTAATCCACGTTGCAACTGTATTTGCGAAGTAATTGCGTCTAATCCAAACCAGTTGGACCAATACACCCAACCATTCTCCATGTCATTTACTGGAACACCGTCAATCATCACCCCAACGTTTCGTTGGCTAAATCCACGAATGGTAATTCTTGCATCTCCATCTCCTCCACCTTGTTGTGTTGCGTGAACACCAGGCTTAGAGTTCAGAATCATTGGCAAGTCTTGCGAACCCAATTCCTCTGTAATTTCTTTTTTACCAATTGTACTTACTGCAACTGGTGTTTTTCTATCTTGTGCAAGATTCCCGATTACGTTCATCTCTTCAATCTCTTGACTTCCACCAAGCAATACTTCGTAAACAAAATCCTCCTTGTCAACATTGATTTTTACCGTCATCGTATCGAACGACAACATCGTTATTACCATACTGTATTCTCCAAAAGGAACATCTTTAATGGTATAATTACCATCTAAATCAGAAATTGCTCTAAGTGTTGGAGAAATAATTATTTTCGCTCCAACGACAGGCATTTTAGCTGTATTGTCAGTAACGGTACCACTAACTGTTGCTGTTTGTGTAAACGAAAAAAATGTAATCGTTGAAAATAATAGTAGAAGTATCGATTTCATATTTTAAAAGTCAAAAAAAGAGGTCGAAAAAATCGACCTCTTTTGTAATTAATTACTTACTTATTTAATAATAACTCTTTTGGTAGTAACGTTGTCATTACTGTCTGTTAATTTCACAAAGTAAACACCTTTCTGCTCACCCATAGAAAACTTAACGACATTGCTAACATTGTTAGAAACTGTCTTAATCGTTTGTCCTAAAGAATTCAGAATAACTATAGAAGTAAAATCAGCTGCTCCTTTTACATAAAAATCTCCATTTGATGGATTAGGGAAAATAGAAATGTTTGCTTTTACCAGTTCTTCTGAACCTAGTGTGTTGCAATCACAATCATGCCATCCAATAGTATTCCAGTTGCCATACAATGTGCCAGAAATATCAATAACAGCAGGAATTGAATCCCAATCAGCCAATGGGTCAAACAAAGCAATTACAGGGTTTGTTTCACCAATTAAAATAGTTGATTTACGAATCATTGAGTGATCTTTTGTTACCTCAACACCAGGGCCATTAAAAGGAGTCATAGACGTCCAAGCAGTTCCTGGATCTTCTCCAATTTTACCAAAAATATCAACAGCTACAGCACCCGCAATATTACTTGGTGTTCCTATTGCTAAGACAATTGCATCATCTCCGTTCCAATAAAAAGCATTGTTTGTGTTATAAACCGGGCAAAAATAACCATCAGTCCTTATTTGTAATGAATCCCAAATCGGAGCTTCAAAACCAGTCCCATTAGGATCTTGCTTATCCAATGTAGCTACAAAAACATCGCGTGCACCTACCATTCCTGATAATTGAATCGCATTTGCTGCCGTTGCTGTTGTAGAACCGTTGGAATAACGTATAACCATGTATGCGCTCAAATCAATCGGTGCATTCGTTGGATTATAAATTTCCAAAGCTTTGTTATTGTTCCATCCTTCGACATATTCCGAGATGAATAATTCCGAGCAGTCTTGCGCGAAAGTCATTGAACCTATTACGGTTGTTAAAATTAGTAGTGTTTTTTTCATGTTTACTTTATTTTTTGGGTTGATAAATTACTTGACTGATAGAAACTAGACGAAATAAATTTAATAAACGTTGGAAAGAATGATTTCTAAATCTACTCTCCCTGTATTATTCGTTTTATTAAATTATGTCATATAATAATCAAAATTATTGTTTCTTCACACCTACGGTTTTGACAAATACATAGCCTCTAGGACAACATAGGTGTGATTGTCAACAAATATACGACAAAAAATCAATAGTAGCAATAAGTATTTATCAACATATTGTTAACTATTTTGAACAAAGTGCGATTTCAATTGCTAAACTATGCTTATTTTTATCGTTTACAATCACTTTAAAACTTGAAAAATGTCGTTTAAACTTCTTATTACCTTTTTACTTGTTGCTTGCTACAACCTCACCTATTCTCAAGAAATCACAGTTGAAAAAATTTGGTCCGAATATGAATTCTTTGGTAAATCAGTGAATGGGTTTCAATCAATGAATGATGGGAATTACTTTTCAAAGACTTCTTCCAAAAATCATGTCACAAAACACCAATTTTCGGACTACGAAGGTTCTGGAGAGACCATAATTAGCGCTGAAATGCTCGGAGAAGTATCTATGCAAGGCTATTCTTTCAATAAAGACGAGACAAAAGCATTGATAGAAACAAACACGAAAAGTATTTACCGAAGAAGTTATTCCGCCGTTTATTATTTACTCGATTTAAAAACCAATAAGTTACAAGAATTAGACAGCGAAAGGCAACCACAAACCTTAGCCGAATATTCTCCCGATGGAAAAAAAGTGTCCTATATATATAAGAACAACCTCTACGTGAAAGACATCGCATCTGGAAAAGTAACGACTGTAACAACTGACGGGGAAGCTAATTCAATAATCAACGGTACTACTGACTGGGTTTACGAAGAAGAATTTGCCATTATCAAAGGATATGATTGGTCGCCTGACAGTAAATACATCGCATTCTTGAAATTTGACGAAAGCGAGGTAACTGAGTTTACAATGATGTATTTCAATAAATTATATCCAGAATCATACACCTTTAAATATCCAAAAGCGGGTGAGGACAACTCTAAAGTAACTGTTAACATGTATTCAATGGAGAACTCTAAAACAGAACTTGTAGAACTAGGCGACTATGAATACATTCCACGACTAAAATGGTCGGACAAGGAGAATAAACTTGTGGTTCAAACAATGAACAGGCATCAAAACAACTTAAAATACCATTTGGTAACAATGGAGAATTCTACCTTAAATTCTAAAGTATTTTACGAAGAAAGCGCAGATGCTTACATCGATATTGATGATAACTTATTAATTCTAGACGATGGGGAAACCATTCTTAGAACAAGTGAAAAAAATGGTTACAATCACATCTATAAATTATGTTTTGATGGCAAAATAGAACAAATAACGACAGGAAATTGGGATGTTATTGAGTTTTTAGGTGTTGATGAAGAAAGTAACACCATTTATTACACTTCTGCAGAAGAAGGCGCAATACACGAAAGCATCTACAAAATTCTTCTTTCTGGAAAAAAGAAAAAATTAATCAGCAAAGCAACAGGAAGCAACAGTGCAGATTTCTCAAACGGAATGAAATATTTTATAAAGACCTATTCTGATGCGAATACTCCTCCTGTTTATTCTCTTTGCAACAATAATGGGAAAGAATTGGCTGTTTTGGAGGATAATTCAGCCCTAAAAGGTCGCCTTTCTCAATACAATTTATCGAAGAAAGAATTCGTGAAGTTTAAAGGAGCGGAGATAGAACTCAACGGTTGGATGATAAAACCACCCAACTTTGATGCAACAAAAAAATACCCCGTTTACATTAATATTTATGGTGGACCAGGTTCTAACATGGTTTCTGACTCCTGGGGAAGTGTTAATTACATGTATCATCAATTGTTGGCGCAGAAAGGATACATCGTCATCTCTGTTGATCCTCGCGGAACCATGTACAGGGGAGAAAAGTTTAAAAAATCAACCTATTTGCAACTCGGAAAGCTAGAAACAGAAGATTTTATTGCTGTGGCTAAAGAGTTGCAAACTTACGATTACGTTGATGCAAGCAGAATTGGAATCATGGGTTGGAGTTATGGAGGATTCATGACTTCTTTGGCAATGACCAAAGGCGCTGACTACTTCAAAATGGGAATTGCCGTTGCGCCTGTAACCAACTGGAGGTATTATGATAATATTTATACCGAACGATTTATGAGAACTCCTCAAGAGAATGCCGACGGTTATGACGATAATTCTCCCATAAATTTCACGGATAAATTAAAAGGGAAATATCTGTTAATACATGGTTCTGGAGACGACAACGTACATTACCAGAACACCATGGAGATGGTTAATGCCATGGTTGCATCCAACAAACAGTTTGATTTGTTCATTTACCCAAATAAAAATCACGGCATTTACGGAGGAAACACAAGAAACCACCTTTTTAACATGATGTTAGCGTTTACTTTGGAGAATTTGTAAAGGAGTTGAGAGTAATAGAGCATTGGAGCATTGGAGTGTTAGAGTGTTAGAGTGTTAGAGTGTTAGAACATTAGATTTCTCGACTATTCGACACTTCGACTGGCTCAGCGCATCGCCGCTAACGCTTCTTGACTATTCGACAAACTTGTGGGACAAAATCATAGTGCAATCAACTTCAATCAGTGATTATCATAACAATCTGCGTAATCTGCGTTCTAATTTTGGAGCATTAGAATCTGTAGAACATTAATCCCCTAAAAGCTTGATATAATTCAAATGATGTGTTATATTGGGCGACGAATAAAATTATCCATTAAATAAAGAATACCAATATGAGTGAAATTGCCAAACTAGAATTGAACGGTACAACGTACGAATTACCAGTTATTGAAGGAACTGAGAACGAAAAAGGAATTGATATTGGTAAATTAAGAGGATCAACTGGAGGTTATATAACTATTGACCCAGGATTCAAAAATACAGGTAGTACTAAAAGTGCAATTACTTATTTGGATGGTGAGAATGGAATTTTGCGCTATAGAGGATACTCAATCGAAGAATTAGCAGAAAAAGCTAGTTTTTTAGAGGTTGCTTATCTAGTTATATACGGAGAACTGCCAACTACCGAGCAAAATGAGGTTTTTACTCATTCCATAACAAATCACACATTGGTTCATGAAGATATGAAGCAATTCTTTGAAGCATATCCTGCAAAAGCGCATCCAATGGGTGTACTATCTTCTATGGTTTGTTCATTATCGACTTTCTATCCTGAATCATTGGACCAAGATAGAGACGAAGAAGCAATTGACTTAACAATTCATCGTTTGATTGCAAAGTTACCAACGCTAGCAGCTTGGTCATACAAAAACTCAATGCGTCATCCAGTCGTTTATCCTCAAAATGATTTAGATTATTGCGAGAACTTTTTATCAATGATGTTTGCAATGCCAACTTCAGAATACAAAGTTGACAGAACAGTCGTTACTGCGCTTAACAAACTATTGATTTTACATGCAGACCATGAGCAAAATTGTTCCACTTCAACGGTACGTTTAGTTGGTTCATCTCATGCGAATTTATACGCTTCGATTTCTGCAGGAATTTCTGCTCTTTGGGGACCTCTTCACGGTGGTGCTAACCAAGCAGTGATTGAAATGCTAGAGCAAATTCACAATGACGGTGGAGACGTTGATAAGTGGGTTGCAAAAGCAAAAGATAAGTCCGATTCTTTCCGTTTAATGGGGTTCGGACATAGAGTTTATAAGAATTTTGATCCTCGTGCAACAATTATCAAAGTTGCCTGTGATGATGTTCTTGACAAAATGGGAGTTGATGATCCATTGCTTGCAATCGCTAAGAAATTAGAAAAAGTAGCGCTGGAAGATGAGTATTTCAAAGCAAGAAACTTGTATCCTAATGTCGATTTTTATTCTGGAATTATTTACAAAGCAATTGGAATACCAACAGAAATGTTTACGGTAATGTTCTCTATTGGTCGTTTACCAGGCTGGATTGCTCAATGGAAAGAAATGAGAGAGAATAACGAACCTATTGGAAGACCAAGACAAATTTATACAGGCTACAATGTGCGCGATTACGTGAGCATTGAGAAGAGGTAAGTGAATAGAAGTATTGAGCAAGAGATTTGAGTCTTGAGTAAGAAGTACCTCGATAGATTCGGGAAGTAACCAGAGTCGTAAGAAAATAAGAAGAGCAGCATTGAGAAATCATTGCTGTTTTTTTCCCTACTCCTTCTCCGGTTTATTCATGTATTTTCCTTTTTTGGAACCTTCATAAACAGCGTATTTTCTAAAAGAGCACGTTAAATCTCCATTAAATAACTTAATCTTACGATCTGGACGGAGTCCCAATTCTTTAAATGCCTCCATGTTAGAAGAAAGCACCCAACAATCGAATCCTTTCATTTCCGTTTTCATCCAATCACCTAATTCTGCATACATTTCTTCAACCTCCTCGCCCATTCTCTCACCATACGGTGGATTTGAGATCATCACACCTGTTTCTCCTACTTTTTTAACGTCTTGAAAGGCATCGACACTTGTTTTCACAAAGCGGCCAACGGGAAGTGCCCGTAAATTTCTTCTTGTATTCGTAACTGCTTCTGCATCGATATCAGAACCAATAATTTCGCAAGGCAATTCCATCACTCTTCGAGGGACAGCAGCTTGAATTTCTTCCCACATCTCGGCATCATAATTGGCGAAATTCTTAAATGCAAAATGCTGTCTTTCTACCAAAGAAGGAATACCTGCCGCTAGTAAAGCAGCTTCAATAAGCAAGGTTCCAGAACCACAAAAAGGATCCATGAAGGTTGATTTCCTGTCCCAACCTGACAGGCGAATTAAACCCGCTGCCATTACTTCGTTCAAGGGAGCTTCTCCGACACTTTCTCTATAACCTCTTTGAAATAGCGGTGCGCCACTTGCATTTAGAGAAATTATGACCTCTCGTTTATTAATATAAACGTCAAACAAAACTTGCGGCGTTTTCACATTCACATCAGGTCTATCATCAAACTTATCTCTGAATGTATCAACGATTGCATCCTTAACAACGAAGAAGGGATACTGAGAGTGATTAAATAGATCAGAAAAGACAGCTCCTTTTACCGCAAAGGTTTTATCCATGTCAAAATAGCTTGTCCAATCAATGCGCATGCACTTTTTGTACAAATCATCTTCGTGTTTGAGGAAGAAAGATTCTACGCGAACTAAGACAGAAATCGCACATCGGATATGTAAATTCAAATAATACACATCTTTCCACGTTCCTTTAATTTGAACAGCTCGATTAAGAATTTCAGGGTTTTTGAAACCCAATTCAACTAATTCTTCTGACAATACCTGTTCTAAACCAAAAATGGTCTTTAATGTAATTGTTAACTGTTGTTCGGATGCTGTCTCTTTCAAAATATGTTGCTTTAAGCGAATTTCTTCTATTTTTGTACAAAAGAACGAATTTGAAAGGACTTCGGCTATATATACTTCTGATTAGTTTTAATCTAATTGCTATAAGTACATTTTCCCAACAAAAAATTGGGCTTGTATTAAGTGGTGGTGGCGCTACAGGATTGGCGCATATCGGCGTCCTAAAAGCATTGGAAGAAAATAATATCCCTATTGATTACATCACAGGAACTTCCGCTGGTGCTTTCGTTGGAAGCTTATATGCATCTGGATATTCTCCTGAACAAATTGAAGCATACATATTAAGTGATGATTTTAAAATCACCACCTCTGGAGAGCTACACCCTAACCAACGCTTCCTTTTCAGAAAGGATGATGCAAATGCAGGAATTATTGGTATTTCACTTTCTCAATCGAAACTATTGCAAAAATCTTTGCCAACCAATTTTACTTCCTCAGCCTTGATGGATTACGAAATGATGCTTAAACTAGGTGTTGTGTCAGCATCTGTGGGAGATAATTTTGACAGTTTATTTGTTCCATTTCGATGCGTTGCCTCAGACATAGCAAAAAAAAGGAGTGTTATTTTCAAAGACGGACACCTCAATGAAGCCGTCCGCGCGTCAATGACTTACCCTTTTTATTATAAATCAATAATGATTGACAGCGTGTTACTTTTCGATGGAGGATTATATAATAACTTCCCAGCGGACATTATGTACGAGCATTTTAGCCCTGATTTTATCATTGGAAGTAATGTTTCTTACAATGCCGAACTCCCAGAAGAAGACAACATCATCAGCCAATTAACAAATATGCTAGTCAGCTATTCAAATTTTGAATTACCTTGTGAAGAAGGTTTCATTATTGAACCTCAAGTAAGTATTTCTACCTTTAACTTCTCTGATGCAAAAACGGCTATTGATGAAGGTTATAATTCTACAATGGCCATCATTGATTCTCTCAAACAATATGTCCAAGGAAGAACAACCAAGAAAGAATTACAACAAAAAAGGCATCAATTTAGAGATAAAATCATACCGCTGTCAATTACTTCTGTTTCTTCTAAAACGAAGAATAGAAAACTGCACTTTTCCACCCGAGCAATCATGAAAGGTAAAAAACCTGAGGTGCTCGATGCTAAAAAATTAGAAAAACGTTATTTTAGGCTGAACTCTAGTTCACAAATAGATTTTATCTTTCCAACCTTAGAATTAAAAGAAGACAGTACATATAATCTAGACTTAACAATAAGAAAAGCAAAAGAAATACGGATAGATGTTGGCGGTCATTTTTCTTCACGCCCAGTTAACACGGGCTACATTGGTCTAACCTATCAAACTGCAGGAAAAGTTTTCACAAAGACCAAATTAGAATCCTATTTTGGAAAATTCTATGGTTCAGCAAAAGGAAAATTCACACTAGAACTACCTACTGTTTACCCTATTTCTACAAGTGTTTATTTCACATTGAACAGGTGGGATTATTTTAGAAGTTTCGCGACCTTTTTTGAAGAAGTGCAGCCTTCTTTCTTGGTGCAGAATGAAGTTTATCTGGGATTATCCATCGACAACCCAATAGGCAATACGATGACAAGTAAAATAGATGCTCGATTCTTTGAATTGGAAGATTCTTATTATCAAACGGATATTTTTAACAACAAAGACACAGCCGACATCACTCGCTTTAATGGATTCACAGGAAGTTGGAGTCTTACACAAAACACCTTAAATCGGAAACAGTTTGCGAATAGTGGCCACTTTGTGGAGTTCAAAGCGCGGTATGTTTATGGAACAGAGTACAGCAGACCAGGATCTACGGGGGTTAACGAAGAATTGTACAACTTTCATTCTTGGATGAATTTAAAATTAGAATACCAATCTTTTGTGATAGACAATCCTGTTTTTCATCTTGGCTTGCACGGACAGGTAGTGTATAATACAAGACCTTTATTTGGAAATTACACCGCTACCCTGCTCTCTATGAATGAATTCTCACTGGTTCCCGATGCGAATACTTACTTTTTACCTGAATACCGTGCGCCGCAATTCGCTGGAGGAGGTTTGAACCTCATATTTACCATAAAGAAAAAATTCGACATTCGATTGGATGCCTATATTTTCCAACCATTTATTCAAGTGAATGAAGAACCCAGTGGATTGCAAGTTTTTTCTCCTCTTTTTCAAGGAAGAACCTGGATAGCATCATCTTCTATCGTTTACAACAGTTTTATTGGTCCTGCAAGGCTAACGTTAAATTATTTTCCAGAACAAGAACAACCACTCGCTCTTCAATTTAGTTTAGGATTTGTCATATTCAATGACAGGGCGGTTCGTTAAAAAAACACTAAATTTGCACCTTAAAATCAGTCAATATGAGTAAAATTATCTGTGGAATTCAACAAATGGGCGTCGGTGTACCAGATGTTCAAGAAATTTGGAAATGGTATCGCAAATTTTTCGGAGTTGACGTCAAAGTATTTGAAGAAGCTGCCGAAGCTCCATTGATGATTGATTATACAGGTGGAAAAGTCCAATCAAGAACGGCATCTTTAGCTTTAAGCATGGAAAGTGGTGGTGGATTTGAAATTTGGCAATATACTTCAAGAAATACAGAGAAGGCAAAATTCGAAATAAAATTAGGCGATTATGGTCTGTATAGCTGCAAAATAAAATCGAGAGATGTGAAAGCATCCTATGATTATTTCAAAAAAAATGGAGCAGATATTTTGGGAGAACTGACTAAAGCTCCCAATGGCGAGGATACATTCTTCGTAAAAGATCCAAACGGTAATCTTTTCAACATTGTACAAGGGACGGGATGGTTCAAAGACACAAAACATCCTTCAAGGTGTGGAGCTGTTGCTGGGACAATGATTGGCGTGAGTGACATTGATAAATCAATCGACTTGTATCAAGATATTTTAGGCTACGAAACCATAGAATACGATGTTACTGGAGAATTCGAAGACTTGGCGTGCCTTCCAGAAGGAAACGGTCAATTTAGACGTGTTCTTCTTTCTCACAAAGAACCAAGAAAAGGACCTTTTGCACGACTGCTTGGGCCTACAAAAATAGAATTGATTCAATCCCTCGACAGAACAGACTGTGTAAAGATTTTTAAAGACCGTTTTTGGGGCGATTGGGGCTTTATTCACCTCTGCTTTGATATTCAAGGCATGGATGATTTGCAAAAAGAATGCGAAGCAAAGGGTTACCCATTTACTGTAGATAGTTCCAATACTTTCGACATGGGTGAAGCTGGAGGACGGTTTTCTTACATTGAAGATAAAGATGGGGCGTTGATAGAGTTTGTAGAGACGCACAAAGTACCTGTGATGAAAAAATTAGGGTGGTACATCCACTTAGAAAAGAGAAAACCAGGAAAACATCTACCTAATTGGATGTTGTATGCCATGGGACTCAATAAAATTAAAGACTAATCATTATTGAGCCAGAGGGAAGAATCATTGAGTAAGTGAACGACACTTAAACGAATAAAATTCGTACTTTTGAACAATACTTTTTAAACTATGAAAAATATACTTGTTGGATTTCTAGCTTTTACAATTATTCTCCTCAGTTTTAGCTCTTGCAAAGAAGATATTGAACTTACTGGTGGTTTCACAGAAACAGCTGTGGTTTACGGTTTGTTAGACCAATCAGACTCTCTTCACTTAATAAAAATAACTCGCGCTTTTATTGGACCTGGAGATGCACTTGTTTTTGCAACCATTCCTGATTCTAATTATTTTACAAGTGTAACAGGAACAGTGACAGAATTTATCAATGGGACGCCCGCTCGTGTTTTTAATTTGAAAGACACGATGGTTTTAAATAAAGACCCGAATGGTGTTTTTTATGCACCTGAACAGAAGTTGTACTACTTTGAAACAAACCCTTCTACTCCACTTCTAGGAAACGCCGAATACAGACTCAATTTATCCATTAATAACGGTGCCTTTGAAGTCAACGGTTCTACAATGGTCGTCGATGGAATGTCTGAAGATATTTCGGGTAAAAATCAACCTTACCGCTTCATGCAAAGTAATGGAGACTACCAAACAACGCTTGTTAAGGTTCAGTCTGGGAATTCCTATCAAATAAACACTAAATTAACGATCGAATTCACAGAATGGGTTGGAACAACACCTACAGTGAAATCATTCAAATGGAACTTAGGCGAGAAACAAACGAGTCCTGGTGGTTCTGAATCATTCAGCGCTGTTGGCCAATCTTTTTATGAGTTAATGAGAAGTAATTGTACAAGTGACCCTACGATTACAAAACGAACATTTAATTCAATCACAACAACAGTAACTGGGGGTGCAGAAGATTTGTACAACTACATTTTAGTAAACGAGCCTAGTTCTTCTTTGGCGCAAAACAAACCTACATTCACCAATCTGACGGCATCGAAAGGTCACCCTGTGGTCGGAATTTTCTCTTCAAGACAAACATTGACAGTCAAAAAATACTTCATAGACCCTCTTGGTACTCAATTCGTGAGAGTCTTGAATGTTCTTTCTACAGAAGAATTATGCACAGGGCTAATAACCGGAAGCTACTTATTTTGTAGTGATAATACTGCTGACAATGCTCAGTCTTGGTATTGTATATGATTTCTTTGCAATTTCTTAATTTGATTTCTTAATATTCTTACCTTAGCGTTATGTCTGAAAGGAAAACGCTTTTTGTCAATGTAATTATACCCGTTCCTATCCGAAAAGAGTTCACCTACCGTGTTCCTTTCGATATGAATGAGAGTATTTTTGTTGGCGCAAGAGTTGTCGTGCCATTTGGCCGTTCGAAGTTAATAACAGGCATTGTAACGCTAATTCATGACCAAATCCCGAAAGAATATCAATCAAAATACATTGAATATCTTCTGGACGAACAAGCCATAATTACACCCAAACAATACACCTTTTGGAAGTGGATTTCTGACTACTACATGGCTCCAATTGGAGATGTAATGAACGCTGCTTTACCTTCAAATTTTAAGTTAGCAAGTGAAACCAAGGTTGTATTGCACCCTGATTTTAATTTGGATTATAAGTTCTTAACGGAGAAGGAATCCGAAGTTGTTTCGGCACTCGAAATGAAAGAGACGCTCAACCTAAAAGAAATATCCGAAGTTGTTAAAATTAAGACGATTCAGCCAATCATCAAAGCTCTAATCGATAAAAAAGTTATTCTCTCACTAGAGGAATTAAACGATAAATTCAGCGCAAAAACAGCATTTTTTGTCCGATTTTCTGATGTTTTTCAAGAAAACGATTTATTGGAAGGTTTTTTAAACGAATTAGAGCAAAAAAAAGGCAAAGAGAAGCAAATACAGGCTATTTTGACACTGTTGCATCACCTTTCTTCTGAGAAAAATCAAGAGAATCACATTTTGAGGAGGAACATCATTCAAGAAGGTATTTCACAATCTAGCTTAAATACATTAGAGAAAAATGGTGTTATCGTTCAAGAAAAACTGGAAATTACACGCTTAAATTCATCCGTTGAAGAAACTTTCCAGTTCAAAGCGTTATCGGAATCACAACACCAAGCGTTGAAAGAAATTCATTCTTCATTTGATGAAAATAAAGTAGCATTATTGCATGGAGTAACGGGTTCTGGTAAAACAGAAGTTTACGTTCAGCTGATACAAGAGCAATTGGATTTAGGCAAACAAGTTTTGTTTTTGCTTCCAGAAATTGCCTTGACAACACAGTTAATTCAACGACTTTCCGCCTATTTTGGCGAACAAATTGGGGTTTATCATTCTCGGTTTAACCAAAATGAGCGTGTAGAAATATGGAATCATGTTCTCAATAATGATCAAAATAAGTACCGCATTGTTTTAGGGGCACGATCTTCGATATTTCTCCCGTTTAGGGACCTTGGATTAATCGTTGTCGATGAAGAGCATGAGTCCAGTTTTAAGCAATATGATCCTTCTCCAAGGTACAATGCCAGAGATTGCGCAATCGTTTTAAGTCATTTGCACAAGGCGAATATCGTTTTGGGTTCTGCAACTCCTTCCATTGAAAGCTATCACAATGCCAAAATTGGAAAATTTAATCTTGTCAATCTAACAGAACGGTTTGGTGAGGCAACAATGCCAGAAGTCTTGGTGGCAAACGTTCGCAAAGAGCGCAAACAAAAAAGCATGAAGTCGCATTTCACGTCTTTTCTGATTGATAAAATGCAAGAAGCACTCAACTTGAATGAGCAAATCATTCTTTTCCAAAACAGACGGGGCTACACTCCGCTTTGGATGTGCGAAATCTGCAATTGGACACCAAAATGCAAAAATTGTGATGTTTCTTTGACGTATCACAAGCATACCAACAGCCTGAAATGTCATTACTGTAGCTATGCGACAAAGCCTATTGGATCCTGTGCAGCTTGTGGTAGTAATCGATTAAACATGTTAGGTTTTGGAACAGAAAAAATTGAAGATGAATTGACAATTATGTTCCCCGACAAGGTGGTAAAACGAATGGATTTAGACACTACTCGGTCTAAAAATGCCTATGCAATGATTTTGAATGACTTCGATGCAGGACAGATTGACATCCTCATTGGGACACAAATGGTCACAAAAGGACTTGATTTTGAAAATGTAAATCTCGTTGGAATTTTAGACGCAGATATGCTTCTCAATAGAGCAAATTTTAGAGCTTTCGAACGTTCTTTTCAACTCATGACGCAAGTTGCAGGAAGAGCGGGTAGAAGAAAGAAAAGAGGGAAAGTCGTTATTCAAACAGGAGATCCTGATCATTGGGTCATAAAAAAGGTAATTGACCACGCTTATGTTGAGTTTTACGAGAGTGAAATCGTTGAGAGAAAAAATTTCTTCTACCCTCCATTTTTCAAAATCATAGAAATTACACTAAAGCATAGAGATGAGAACCTTGTTATCAAAGGAGCAAGTGAATTGGCAGATAAATTAAAAATCTCCTTCAAAGAACGTGTTTTAGGCCCAGAATTTCCCGTTGTGAAGAGAATTCATAATTTATTTCTCAAAAAAATCACTTTGAAAATAGAAAAAGATGCTGGAGACAAAAAAGTAAAGGAACGCATTCATCATATTATTGATGAATTTTATAGCGTTCCTTCTCATAAATCAATTCGTATCGTCATTGACGTTGATCCCGCTTAACCTAGGTATGTTTTTAACATCCGGCTTCGGGTCGTAAGTCGTAACCTACGAATTGCTTTTTCCTTTATTTGTCTTACTCTTTCTCTTGTCAATTCAAAACGTTCTCCAATTTCTTCTAAAGTCATTGGTGGTTTTTCATTGAGTCCAAAAAACATTCTCACTACTTCTCCTTCTCGTGCTGTTAAGGTCGTTAAAGAACGTTCTATTTCTGTTCTCAACGAATCCAAAAGCAACTTCTTTTCGGGTCCTGGAAGAGAATCATTCGGGAGAATATCATACATGCTCGATGAACTAGCATCCCCTTCAATAAGAGGTGCATCCATTGAAACGTGACGACCTGTGTTCTGTATTGATTGATGAATATCATCGATTGTGCAATCTAAAAATTCAGCCAATTCATCTGCAGACGGTGGTCGTTCGAATTTTTGCTCTAATTCTGAAAAAGCCTTATTGATTTTGCTTATTGTCCCTATCTTATTCAAAGGCAAACGAACTACTCTTGCTTGTTCTGCCAATGCTTGCAATATTGATTGACGAATCCACCAAACAGCATAGGAAATAAACTTAAATCCACGACTTTCGTCAAATCGTTTTGCGGCCTTGATTAACCCAACGTTTCCTTCATTAATAAGATCTGGCAAGGCTAATCCTTGATTCTGATATTGCTTTGCTACAGACACTACAAATCGGAGGTTTGCCTTGGTTAATTTCTCCAAAGCTTTCTTGTCTCCTGCTTTAATTTTCTGAGCCAACTCAACCTCTTCTTCTGCAGTGATTAAATCAACACGACCAATCTCCAAAAGATATTTATCCAATGAAGCTGTTTCGCGATTGGTAACCTGCTTTGTGATTTTTAGTTGTCTCATAGTTATTAAATATTACGTCTGTGTACTTATATAACGCTGCTCATCCTTGTTTGGTTGGTGAAAATATCTTGTAAATGTTCAAAATGTAGTATTCAAGGTGTAATCTGCTATTATGAATGAATATTCGGGAGAATTTTAAGTCCTTTTTGTTGTGTAAATCAAAAAATCATGTTTAAGAAGCGTTGTTTTGCTACTTTTGCACCATGAAAATACTAATGGTATGCTTGGGCAATATTTGCCGTTCTCCTTTGGCAGATGCATTGCTTCAAGAGAAAGTAAATAAAAGAGGTTTAAATCACATCGTTGATTCTGCCGGAACTTGCGATAATCACATCGGACAATCTCCTGACTCAAGAATGACAGCAACTGCTGAATCCTTTGATCTGTCTATCAATCATCTTCGAGCAAGACAATTTGAAGTGAGTGATTTTGATAATTTCGACCTTATTTATGCGATGGATAATAGTAACTTCCAAAACATCCTTTCTCTCGCAAGAAATGAAGAAGATGAACGCAAAGTCAAAATGATTCTCGATGAATCGCATCCCAAAATGCAACTTGAAGTTCCTGACCCTTATTTTGGTGGAGAAAGAGGATTCATTGAGGTTTATAATTTGCTCGATAATGCAACGGATTGTATCATGAATAAATTAATTAAAGAATGAAAACTGGAACCTTATATTTAATTCCAACCACGCTTGGTGGAGAGACTGTCAACGACATAATTCCAGCAGAAGTACAAACGAAAGTGACAGAATTACGCTGTTTTATCGTTGAAAATATTAAATCGGCTCGACGCTTTCTTCGTAAAGTTGACCGAACATTCCCAATTGATGATTGTGAGTTTTTTATACTCAATCACAGAACAGATGTTGGCGAATTGTATTCTTTCTTGCAACCTGCAATGAAGGGAAATGATATTGGACTAATGTCTGACGCAGGATGCCCCGGGGTTGCAGATCCTGGAGGAGCAATTATCAGTCTTGCGCATAGCAAAGGATTAAAAATTCATCCTTTTGTGGGACCTTCTTCTATTCTTATGACTTTGATGGGCAGTGGTTTTTCCGGTCAGAATTTCATCTTTCATGGCTATCTTCCCAAAGAACGAAAAAGCAGAATCAGTGCTCTCAAACGTTTTGAATCGGATACACGAAAAACAAGAATGACGCATCTTTTCATGGATACTCCTTATCGAAATATGAACGTCTTGGATGACTTACTCAACGTACTCGCCGACCCGACAATGTTGTGCATTGCGAGCAATTTAACGCTTCCAAGTCAAGATATTCGCTCTATGACGATTAAAGAATGGAGAACAAAAGCCTATGATTTATCGAAGAGACCAGCGATGTTCGCGATTGGAACGGTGGTTTAGGATGGAGTATTGGAGCTTTGGAGTTTTAGAGCATTGGAGTGTTAGACTGAGTTTCGCTTTTCACACTCATCACTCCTAACTCATCACTCCTCGTTGGTTACCGATGTATGTCGAAGCGAGGTGCAAGACCCTATCCAAAGCTCTAACACTCGAAAGCTCTAACGCTCTAACGCTCTATTTCATCCCTCTCCGCTTCTTAATCGCTTCGTAAGAATCTTGAATTTGCTGGAATTTCTCTTTTGCTCCTTTCTGATATTGCTCTCCCATTTGCGCCGTTTTGTCTGGATGGAATTTAATCGCCATTTTTCGATAGGCTTTTTTGACCTCATCGTCACTTGCAGAAGAATCAATGCCTAAAATTGTGTAGTCAGAATCAACATTTCGGTAGAACATATTCTTCACACTTTCAAAATCAACCGAAGAAACGCCCATTAAGTTGGCTATTTGTTCAATTACTCGAATTTCTGGAGGAGAAACATCGCCGTCAGCTTTCGCAATACCAAAAAGATAGTGCAACAATTGCGTTCTTACTGCAGGTTGCATTCTCATTTGAATATCTTGGCAAATCCGCTGCAAAGGAATATTGTCAGAATCTAAAAATTGTTTCAAGGTTTGCAAATGACTGCCCGAAAATTGTGGTCCAAATTGCTGATTAAAGAAGGTTTTAACGTAATTCAACTCCGATTTTAGAATTTTACCATCGGCTTTCATAACAGCAGCCGAAAGCGCCATCAACATTGTTGGAAAATCACTGGAAGATGAACGTTGCTGATAATATTGAAAAACATCTTCCGTAGAAAATTTTCTTCCTTGACTGTGCGCATTGGCTTTTGCTCTGCCCAAAACGCGTTGATAATTCTCCACAAAAGAACCCAACATAAAGCCTAAAATTCCGCCCATGAAGCTTCTATTCAGAAGAAAAAAACCTGCTGCTGCAAAAATCCACTTAATCAATACCTTATTTATTTAAAAATGTCGCTCTGTAAATCAGAACGACATTTTGTTACTACAAATTTATTAAACTTTCTCGATGCTACGCTCTATGAATTGATTCAAAGCCTCTCCTTTTAACAATCCTTGTGAAAGCAATGCAATGTCCGTCAATTGTTTGATCTTAGATTTCTTAGACTTATCAGTCTTCGTATCTAAAATCTCTTGAATTTTTGCATGGTTTCCATTAATCATAAGGTTGTGCATGTCCGGAAACGCACCCATAAAGCCACCGCCTCCCATTTTCTGTTGCTCCATCATTCTGCGAATAAATTCTGGTTGCGTAATAATAATTGGTGCATCATCAGCATTCATGCTCTCAAACTGAATGGTGAACTTATCTTTACTCACAACACCTTCAAACAACGGTTTTAATGCTTCTTCGTCTTCTTTTGACAATTTAGAAGGGATTTCTTCGTCTTTTTGAATCAATTTATCCAAAGTGTCAGCATCAACGCGAGAAAAAGTGATATTCTCATAAGTTTGCTCCAATTTTGCAATCCAATGCGGAGCAATCGGTCCATCAATGTGCAAAACATCGTAACCTCTGTCTTTCGCTTTTTTCACAAATCCAAATTGTTCAACTGGATCGTTGGTGTAAAGCATCACTACTTTGTCGTCTTTATCTTTCTGTAAAGTTTCCACTTTCTCTTTGTATTCCTCGATAGAAAAGTAAGTTCCTTCCGTGTTTTTTAGCAAAGAAAATGATTTTGCTTTTTCACTGAATTTATCATCAGAAAGCGTTCCATATTGCACGAAAATTTTCAAATCTTCCCATTTAGACTCAAAATCCTTTCGATCATTCTTATACATGGAAGCCAATTTATCGGCTACTTTTTTGGTGATGTGAGAAGAAATTTTCTTCACATTGCTATCACTTTGCAAGTAAGAACGAGAAACATTGAGCGGAATATCTGGAGAATCAATGACGCCGTGCAACAAAGTCAAGAATTCGGGTACAATTTGCTCTACATTATCCGTTATAAACACCTGATTTGAGTACAAATTGATCTTATTTCGTTGCACTTCGATATTCTCTTGAATTTTTGGAAAGTAAAGAATCCCCGTCAAGTTGAACGGATAATCAACATTCATATGAATGTGAAACAAGGGTGATTCCATCGTAGTAGGATACAATTCTCTGTAGAAAGAATTGTACTCTTCCGTTGATAAATCAGCCGGTTTTTTAGTCCAAGCCGGTGCAATATTATTTACTTGATTGGGAATTTCATTCGCAACGCGTTTTACTTTCCCGTTCTCATCTTTTTCTCCCTTCGGATCATCAATGTACTCCGTTTTTGTGCCAAAAAACACAGCCACTGACAAGAATTTGCAATATTTATCAAGAATCCCTTGAATTCTACCTTTCTCCGTAAATTCTTTTGATTCCTCTGAGATATATAGGACAATATCCGTACCAATCTCTGTTTTTTCAATGTCTTCTATGGTAAATTCTGGCGAGCCATTGCTTTCCCATTGCACAGCTTTTGCTCCTTTTTTGTGAGAAAGAGTTCTAATCTGAACTTTATCTGCCACCATGAATGAAGAATAAAAGCCCAATCCGAAATGACCAATTATTTGCTCTGCTCCTTCTTTTCCTTTGTATTTCTCCACAAATTCTTCCGCACCAGAAAAAGCAATTTGATTGATGTATTTATCAATCTCATCTTCCGTCATTCCAATACCGTGATCTCTAATCGTTAATGTTTTATTCTCAGAATCAAGGATAACTTCTACCTTTAGTTCACCTAATTTCCCTTTAAATTCACCATTTGTAGAAAGAAATCTTAATTTTTGAGATGCATCTACTGCATTTGACACTAATTCTCGTAAAAATATTTCGTGGTCAGAATACAAGAACTTTTTAATGATGGGAAAGATGTTTTCCGTTTGTACATTTATTTTACCTGTTTTCATTTTATTAATTTTAATTATTTGATTTTACATAGTCAATCACTGTGCCATCAACATTTTTATGACAAACTGTCCTAGAAATTGGACAAACTGACACTTAGAATCGAATATTGTTTATTTTTACGAAAAAAATAGGAATGTTTTACACCTTTTTTCTTTTTGCACTTTTGTTTTTTGCATTTAAGTATGTCAAGAAATTGGGCATTCCTTCTCTTAATAGTTGGACTTTACCCTTCGCTTTCTTATTAAAAGTAATAGTGGGCTTCGTCTTTCTATACATCTACACAGACATCTATGGAAAAGGAACTTTAAGTGCTGACGCTGGTGTTTTTATGGCAGAAAGTGAAATTTTGAACGCCGTTTTTTACACTTCCCCCCTCGATTATCTCAAATTACTGACAGGATTGGGCAATCAGCAAGAATTGATGTTCACCTATCTTCAAGAGACCTCTCACTGGGATGCTGGAGCTCAAACACTAATCAACGATAACAGAAATATTGTCCGGGTGCACAGTCTGTTTCATTTTTTCAGCTTTGGAAACACGGCCAATCACATTATAGCCATGTGTTTTTTCTCTACAATAGCACTCAAACAATTGTTTCTCACCATAAAAGAATGGACGCTTTTGAGCAATCGAGTTCTTTTTCTATTGCTCTTACTTTTCCCAAGTTTACTCTTTTGGTCCTCTGGTATTTTGAAAGAACCATTCATGTTCTTAGGATTGAGTTTGCTCCTAAGAGGATTGTTTGACAAAGCTATTTCTTACAAACAAAAATGGATTTTCTCTTTGCTTGGCATCTGCCTTTTGATAGGATTCAAGCCTTATGTCCTATTTGCAATGCTTCCCGCGTTGGTCTTTTATATAGTGTACCAATATTTCACAAAAAAGAGAATCATTGCCTCGTTATTGATCCTATTTTCTCTCGGAATTGCGTCGCTTTTCATCTTTTCAGAACAAAGAGGTAAAATTGTTCACATTCTGTCTAGAAAACAGTTTGATTTTAAAAATGTAGGCAAGGGAGGAGTTCATGCAATGGCAGATTCTAACTTCTATTTCTTTCGTCAAGACCAAATTGGGGACTTATTAATTGATGGGGATTCTGTTTCTGTTTCCAAGGAAATAAATGCGTTGGTTTTGCAACATGGCGGCATGAAAAAACCCATTCCTATCACCTTGCAACCGTCGGAAGAAAAATGGTTTATTTATTTTCAAAACCTACAAAGCGACGGCTTTATCGAGGTTACGCTCATCGATGATTCTTTCGGGCAACTGCTCAAAAACATTCCAGAAGCACTCATCAATAGTCTTTTGCGGCCTTTTATCAATGACCCGGGTGGCTGGCTAAAATATCCAGCCATCATAGAGACTTTGCTCCTTTTTGTATTCTTATTCTATGCCATTCGGAAAAGAAGAAAATTATCTGAGAATCAGAAAGCTTTAATCATAGGCATCGTTCTTTCTATTCTTACCCTATCATTGCTCATCGGATGGGTAACTCCTGTGTTGGGAGCAATTGTCAGGTACAGAATTCCTGCTTATTTGGGGATTTTGGTGATGGCGGTGCTTGTTATTAATGACGGAGAAGAGGAAAAACGAGACCTTCGTTAATTCGGTGTGTTTATTTCACATTCCGAAAGTATTTCGACTGATTTAAGAGAAGACCGTAATGAATGCTCCAATGTCAGAAATCCGCATCTTCCCCAACCCTTCTAACGGTACCTTTACCATTGCCAACATGCAAGATGTACCCATAGATTATTTTGAAATCTACGATTTAAGTGGTAACTTGCTCCTAAAACAAGAAAACATAAACAGGGCAAGGTATCATTGTAAACAATGTTTACCCAAAGGTGTCTATATTATACGTGTTTATTTAGATGGAACATTGAAACAACAAAAATTAATAGTCCCATGAAAGTCATACTATACATCGTATCAATCATTCTATTATTCTCGCTCTCTTGCACCAAATTTGGTAAAAACATTCGTGTTTCGGGCAGAGTAATAAACCCTGTTACCAATAAAGGCATACCTGATATAGAGGTTAAGCTACTCAAAACTTCTACAACCTTTGCTCAGGGCAAACACGCCACAACTTACTAAATTAAAAAATAATGAAAAATACACTCTACATTTTAACTCTTTGTTTTTCCTTGCTAGTAATAGCAACATCTTGTAAAAAAGAAGAAAACAAAACAGACCCTTCGGTTTCTTCAAGTGCATCTGGAACTTCCAATTATTGTTATACAAATCAAGGAAAATTCAGCATTGATGTTAATGGAGTTAATCATACAATGGTAACTGATGCTACGACCAACTTCACCATCATTCACAATTGGTACGGCTTACAAGAAACGAATTTTTTAATGGCTTCCAATGACCAAAATGGCAATTTTATGGCAGCAAACCTGGTATTACCCAATGAATTTAGTGTTGGTTCAACAACCTACAGTTCATTAGACTTTGACTATTTTGATATTTCCGTAGATACCCTTTCGCTTTACGTTTCGAATGTAACTTTCACCGTCGCGTCAAGTAATTTAAACACTTTAGACGGGATTTACAGACCTGTATCCGCTACTTTTACAGGTTTCGCACATTCTTACCCTTGGACCAATGGACAAGCTCCCATTGACACCTTTAATATCAGTGGATCTTTTTGTCTTAACGGATTTATTATACCGTAATTTCAATTAGCTTCTCGAAACCACTCAATTTCACGAAAAAAATTCCTTCGAGGTCAATAAAAACTTTGTACATTTGCATCCATGATTTTAAACGAAGACAAAGCCTTAAAAGTTGCCGAATTTTTGCTCCAAATAAAAGCAATTAAACTAAAACCAAACGACCCGTTTACGTGGGCTTCTGGTATTAAGTCTCCTATTTATTGCGACAACAGAGTGACGTTGTCTTATCCTCAAATAAGAACGTACATTCGCCAAGGATATGCAGAAAGCGTTCTCGATTACTTTGGAAAACCAGATGTTATTGCAGGAGTAGCAACAGGCGGAATTGCACAAGGAGCTTTGGTGGCACAAGAATTAGGCTTGCCCTTTATTTATATCAGAAGTGAAGCAAAAGCGCATGGAATGGGTAACCAAATTGAAGGTTATTATGAAGAAGGACAAAAGGTCGTAGTCATTGAAGATTTAATTTCTACAGGCGGAAGCAGCTTGAAAGCCATTGAAGCACTTCGTGAAGCAAAATTAGACGTCAAAGGGTTGATTGCCATCTTCACGTATGGTTTTGACATAGCACACAGTGCTTTTGCCGATGCAGAATGTCCTTATGTTACATTAACGGATTATGAAACGATGTTGACCAAAGCATTGGACAATAATTTAATCTCTGAAGATGACCTTTCTTCTTTGCAAGAGTGGAGAAGAAACCCGAAAGACTGGAAATAACGCAACTATGACTATCGATAGCAACAAAGTAACAGTAAACGCCGAACCTTCCGTTATCATTGAGTTTCTGAAGGACGCAAACAATTTAACTCACCTTCTTCCGCAAGATAATATCTCTGATTTTAAGTCTTCTGAAGAAGAATGTTCGTTTAAAGTTCAAGGTGGAATCACTATCTCATTAATCGAAGATGGCACCGAAGGAAACGATAAATTGTTCTTGAAATCAGGAGAAAAATCACCTTTCCCATTCCGTTTGACCGTTCAGTTAACTCCACAAGACGGAACAACAGAAGGATACATTCATTTTGATGGAGAAGTCAATATGTTCTTAAAAATGATGGTCGAAAAACCCTTAACGAACTTGTTTAATTACATGTCGAATAAGTTGATGGAGTATTACGAAGAGTAGGGTGGCTTTTAGCGATTGGCTTTTAGCCGTTAGCTATTGACCGAATCTACTTGTCATTTTTAGTAAAAAAAAAGATTAAATTTGTTAAAAACAGTCTGGCTAACCGCCAAAAGCCAATAGCTAACGGCTCTTTTTCAGCCAAAAATAATCTCTTTCAAATCATACTCTCGCCTTTCATTCTCCACATTTAGCACAATTCTCCCAGAATCCAGAACATCAATTATTCTCCCCTTGAACTTGCCTTTCGCATCTTCGTAATTTGCCAATTCTTCAAAAAGATAAAGTTGATTCAAATACTTTTCTTTGATTTTTCCCACAGAAAGAGTTGAAAATTCTGCTGAAAACTCGTTGAATGAATCAATACAACTTAGCAGAACATCAAAGGGTATTCGTCGGGTTTCGTTTTCTAAAAGCAAACTTGTAGCCGAGAATTCTGAGAAAAGCTCTTGATTCACATTTAATCCCACTCCAATAATTGAACTTCTTATTTGGGCACCTGCCAATTGATTCTCGATTAAAACACCTGCTATTTTTTTCTCACCAACGAAAATATCATTGGGCCATTTAATTTTCGCCTTAATTTTAAATTTCTGCAATAAATCTACTAAACTGAGGGAGATTAACTGCGTTAAAACGAACTGATGCTTCACTGACAGATTGACGTTCTCCAAATATACAGAGAAAGTGAGGTTTTCACCAGCGTTTGCAGACCATTGAGAACCTCTTTGGCCTTTACCAGCAAATTGTTCGTCTGCCAAAACAACAGTGCCCGAATCAATTTTACCTTGTTTTGCAAGATTGGCAACATAATTGTTCGTTGAATCTATAGATTCTAAACGGATAATTTTTGCGCCTATTTTCATTGGTTATTTTTAACAGTTGGTACATGCAAAATTACAGTTTATTTTAAATTAAAGCGTAGCTTTGTAAAAGGCGAAAAAAACGACATGAAGAAAGGAACGAATAGCAGTGAGTCACAAATTTTATGTGATACAATTGTAGAGGGAATGCAAGAAAACAAAGCGAATGATATTGTCGTTTTAGATTTGAGAGAAATTGAAAGTGCAGTTTGCGATTTTTTCGTGATTTGTGCTGGAGATTCTTCAACACAAGTGGATGGAATAAGTGCATCTGTTGAAAAACACGCAAGAGAAACTATTGGTGAAAAACCATACAGAATCGAAGGAAAAAACAACAGTGAATGGATTCTAATGGACTACATCGACGTTGTTGCGCATGTTTTCTACAAAGAAACGCGTGCTTTCTTCGATATTGAAGACCTTTGGGCAGATGGTAAAAGAACAGATATCCCCAATTTAGCTTAAGTTAAAAAAATCATTGCTCTGGTATGAAAGGAGATAAAAAAGATACAATGGCAGAAAAAGATAATAAAAATAAGAACAGAAACAGTAATAAGAAAAGCAACAATCCCTTTTCTATCTATTGGATTTACGGTTTCATTGGTTTAGCAATCATTGGTTTTTCGTTGTTTAACAACAACTCAGCAAGTGCACCTGTAAAATACGAAAGTACTTTTATAGAATTAGCTGAGAAAGGCTTTGTGGAGGATGTGAAAATGGTTAATCGAGTGAAAGTTGACTTCAGGCTAAATTCTGAAGGGGCAAAATTCGTTAAGAATTCTGAAGACGGGCAATTCTCTGGAATGAAAGAAATGTTGAACGGAGGCAGAGGATTAAGTGGAAGACCAAAATTTTCTGTTGAAATTTTTGACGCAGGTTCTTTCTCGACAAAGGTGGACAACTTGAACAAAGAACTAAAAGAGGCAGGTAAACGACCGGTTCAAATGATTCCTGTTCAAGAAATCGATTACATTGGCAATCTTATTAGTTTTTTACTTCCAATTGTTATTTTACTCGCTATTTTCATGTTTGTGATGCGCAGAATGGGTGGCGGAGCTGGCGGCGGTGGTGGTCAAATATTCAACATCGGAAAATCGAAAGCAAAGCTCTATGACAATGGTAAAACAACGAACACTACCTTCGATGATGTTGCCGGTTTAGAAGGTGCAAAAGAAGAAGTGCAAGAAATTGTGGAATTCTTGAAAAATTCTAAAAAATACACAGATTTAGGAGCAAAAATTCCAAAAGGAGCATTATTGGTAGGACCTCCAGGAACTGGTAAAACTTTGCTCGCAAGAGCAGTTGCTGGAGAGGCAAAGGTTCCTTTCTTCTCGCTTTCAGGTTCTGACTTTGTCGAGATGTTTGTCGGTGTTGGAGCATCACGTGTTCGAGATTTATTCAAGCAAGCCAAAGAAAAAGCACCTTCTATCATTTTTATTGATGAAATTGATGCCATCGGTCGTGCTAGAGGCAAAAACAATGGTTTAGGTTCTAATGATGAGCGAGAAAACACGCTGAATCAATTGCTAACAGAAATGGATGGTTTCGGCACCAATTCTGGCGTTATTATTCTAGCAGCAACCAACAGAGCTGACGTTTTAGATAGCGCCCTAACAAGAGCAGGTCGTTTTGATAGACAAATTTATGTCGATATGCCCGACTTGAATGAGCGTAGAGAAATCTTTGCCGTTCACTTAAAACCAATCAAATTAGAAGAAGGCATTGATGTCGAATTTTTGTCTCGTCAAACTCCAGGATTCTCGGGTGCTGATATTGCCAACCTTTGTAATGAAGCCGCTCTAATTGCAGCGAGAAAAGGCAAGAAACAAGTCGAAAAGCAAGACTTTTTAGATGCCGTGGATAGAATCATCGGAGGATTGGAGAAGAAGAACAAAATAATCACTCCAGAAGAGAAAAAAGCCATTGCGTTTCACGAAGCGGGGCATGCAACCATTTCTTGGATGCTCGAACATGCAAATCCATTGGTTAAAGTAACCATTGTTCCAAGAGGAAGATCTTTGGGTGCTGCTTGGTATTTGCCTGAAGAGAGAATGATTACGACCACCGAGCAAATACTCGATGATATTTGCAGTGCTTTAGGTGGTAGGGCAGCTGAAGAAATAACTTTTGGGAGAATCAGTACAGGAGCATTGAGTGACTTGGAAAAAATCACCAAGCAAGCTTATGCAATGGTGACTATTTATGGATTGAACGAAAAAGTAGGAAACATTTCTTACTACGACCCGAACGGTAACCAATTTATGAAGCCTTATTCTGAAGAAACGGCAAAAATAATTGACCAAGAAGTCAGTAAGCTAATTGAAGAACAATACCAGCGAGCTTTGAGTATTTTGAGAGAAAATCAAGAGAAATTAGGTTTGCTTGCTGAAAAATTATTAGACAAAGAGGTTATTTTTAAAGAAGATTTAGTGGCTGTATTTGGAAAACGAATTTGGGACAAAGAACCAATCGTTGAAGAAACTGTTAAAGCTGAAAAAACGAAAGAATCGGAGGGAAAAGAAAGCGTTGATGCAGAAGCAACTGAAAATGTAGAGACAAATGGGACTGATACAGAAAATAAAAGCAAAGTGGACAGCACTACGGACGAAGTTAGTCCCGGAGAGTAATGTTGTAACAGTTTATCAAGGCACCGACGAATACAGCGCTCGTATTTTTAAATTGAAGCTAGAAGACGAGGGAATTAAGGTCGTTTTTGTCGATGAGCGAGATTCTTCTTACAATGCTTTTGGTTACGTTTATTTAAAAGTTCACCGAGAGAATGAAGCGCTGGCAAAACAACTAATCGAAGCAAAAAATGAATAATATCATTGTTAGAACATTATCAGGAGCCGTTTTTGTCTCATTGATTCTAATTTCACTTTGGTTTTCGCAAGAACTTGCGGCAGGAGTCTTTTCTGTTTTCATGCTCTTGGGATTGATTGAATTTTACCGCCTTTTTGACAAGAGTGAAACCATCGCCATCAACTGGAAAGTAGCAAGTGCCATTGGTTTTTTCATCTTTGCACTGATTGCAGGAGTAATTTTCGACCTCTTAATGCCCTTACTACTCGTCTTTATTCTTCCCCTCGTTTTTCTATTGTTTACAGGAGAAATTTGGAGAAAAAAGAAGAATCCTTTGCTCAATGTTGCCGTTCTAGGAATGGGACATATCTATGTTATTCTCCCATTTTTATTGATTATTTACCTCATCAAAAATGACGATAGCTCCTTCCCTCTCTTGGCAGGAATGTTTATTTTGATTTGGATGAATGACACTTTTGCTTTTCTTTCGGGAAAATTCTTCGGGAAAAAGAAACTCATAGAACGAATTTCACCCAACAAAACATGGGAAGGAACAATTGGAGGGGTTCTTTTTACTCTTTTAGCTGGCGTTGCGATTGGATTGCTTTTCGATACTGATAACCTCGTTTTTTGGATCATTTCAGCAACAATTATTGCTCCCTGCGCTGTTGTTGGTGACCTTCTAGAATCTCTTTTTAAAAGAAATGCAGAGGTAAAAGATTCTGGCTCTATTATGCCCGGTCATGGCGGAATTTTAGATCGTTTTGATGCAACACTTCTTGCCATGCCTATTTTCTTTGCTTGGGTTGTCGTTTATAAATTCTTTTGTTAAAAAAATAATCTATGAAAGTTTCGTTTGTTATTCTGTCTCTTTTATTTTCTTCGCTTAGTTCTTTTGCGCAAACAGATAAGGATAGTCCTAAACATTCACACCAACACGGCAAAAATGAAATAGCTTTGGCCATCGCCCCTGCTTATTTTGTGAACGAAGAGGCTGTCACCTTGTCCATGCACTTGCATTATGTAAGAACAATTGCTCACACCAAATTTGGTTTGGGGGCAAGTTTTGAACGCATTGCTTTCGACCCAAAACACAGTACTTTTGGTCTTGTTTTGGCGTATAAACTATTTAATGGCTTGAATTTATCAGTCTCTCCAGGCATCACTTTTGAAGACGCAAACCCAGGTACTTTTTTTTCTCTTCATTTAGAAGCCGCTTATGAATTTGAGATAGGCAACTTTCACATTGGTCCTGCCGCAGAATACGCTTATGACCCCAATGATAATCATTTGAGTATCGGTGTACATTTTGGTTATAGTTTCTAATGTTATTGTTCTGTTAAAAAAGCACAATCCTTCAATCAACATTATACTTAACTCACTTTTTTTCGTACTTTAGTGAAAATTAATTTAAAAACGAGACTATGAAAAAAGTATTTTTAGCACTTTCTTTGATGATGTTTGTTGGAACTGTTGGAACTTCAGTTTATGCTGCAACTTCTGATACTTCAACTGAAATCAAGAAAGACGACGACAAAAAGAAGAAAAAGAAAAAGAAAAACAAGAAAAGTTGCAGTATGGATAAGTCCAGTGCAAAAGAAGGTTCTTGTTCTTCTAAAACTGGATCAACAGCAAAAAAATCTTGCTGCTCTAAGAAGAAGTAATTCTTCTGGTTGCCGAAGTATATCTAGGCATAAAACATTAAAAAGCCGTTTTTGGTCATCGAGCGAAGTCGAGATGCCAAAACGGCTTTTTTATTGCTTTCATATTATCTCTATTCCCAAAGGGCAATGATCAGAACCGTGAACATCGTTTAAAATAAAAGCATCTGTAATTCTATCTTTTAAAGATTCAGAAGTCAATAAATAATCGATCCTCCAGCCCACATTTCTATCTCTTGCTCCGCCACGGTAGCTCCACCAAGAATATTTCACTTCGTCAGGATGTAAATTTCTAAAAGTGTCAATCAAACCATTAGAAGTGTAATTATCCATTCCATCAATTTCTTTCTGCGTATATCCGGCTGACTTGTTATAATTTGCTTTTGGTCGTGCCAAATCAATGTCTCTATGCGCCACGTTGAAATCGCCACAAACGATGACTGGTTTTTTCTTCTCTAAATTTTTCAAGTAAGACAAAAAATCAGCATCCCATTTTTGGCGATAATCCAAGCGAGATAAATCATTTTTAGAATTGGGAACATAAACAGAAATCACAAAATATTCTTCAAATTCTGCGCAAATTACACGTCCTTCTTGATCGTGTTCTTCAATGCCCATGTCACAGATCACCGCAATCGGTTTTACCTTTGCTAAAATGGAGGTTCCCGAATAACCCTTCTTAACTGCCTGATTTGCAAATACTTGGTATTTGCCCATTGATTCTTGAACTGCCTCATTGACTTGCTCAACAGACGCTTTTGTTTCTTGCAAGCAGATAACATCGGCATCTACACTTGCCATATCTTCAAAAAAATTCTTCTTGGAAATGGCACGAATCCCGTTCACATTAAAGGAAATTATTTTCATCTTTTCTTGTTTGATTCAAACATAGAAAAAACAGTCGGATTTAGAATGAAAATTCGTACATTTATTCTCTATGCTAAGAATTATAGTCGTTTCAATTTTTTTCTTGTTCAGTCAGAATGAAGTTCTTGCGCAAGAAAAGTCAGAATTAACCATTCTTTCTTGGAACGTATTTTTGCGACCTGCTATTTTGAACGACAATCAATTAGACCGAGTAGATAGCATTGCCAACTATCTTGCCGCGACAAACGCAGATGTTTTAGTCCTCCAAGAAGTTTTTCACAAGAAAGCTAAACGCAGGTTAATGAACCAGCTACGTTCTGCCTATAAATTCTCCACGCAACCAGGGAAAAGGAGTTTTTGGGGAGTTCCATCGGGCGTGGTAATTCTTTCCAAACATAAAATAGTGAAAGAGAGGCACGTCAATTTTAAAGCCGCAAAAGGAAGCGATAAAATGGCTTGCAAAGGAGGAGTTTCTGCTATTATCGACTTTTTCGGTGCTAAAATTCAAGTTATTGGAACGCATCTTCAAGCAGGTCGAGGAGAAAAGAGAAATAGAATTCGACGGAGGCAACTTAAAAAATTAAAAACGATTGAAGACACTTCTGCTATTGCCTCATTTTATGTCGGTGATTTTAACATTGCCAATGAAACTGAATCCTATTCTCAAATGATGAAGTTCCTCGATTTAGAAAACATTTCCCCTTCCGGAGACAAGAAAAAAACGTCTAATTTCTCCGACAATGAGTTGTATCCAACCACGGAAAAAGCAAGGTGGATTGATTTTATTCTCTTAAGAAAAAACAGAAAAGTGAAACTGAAAAATAGTAGAATCGAAGAACCAAAACGCAAGATTAATGGGCAACTTTCTCGACTTTCTGACCATAATCCGATATTGAGTAGTGTAATTATTTCTCGATAAAACATTCACTACCTTTGCCCCGTATGAAAATCGATAAGCAGACATTAGATGATTTAGAATTCACAACTATCCAACAATGGTTGATGAATTATGCTATTTCAGATTCTGCAAAAGAAAAATTACAAAATTTAGCCCCCAATTCTGACAGACAAAAAATTCTTGGAGAATTAAATAAAGTCAACGAATTGCTCAGCATACGAACAGAAGGCGAAACCTTTCCACACATTGATTTTGAAGAACTATCAGAAGAAATAAAGTTACTTCCTATTAAGAATTCCGCCATTCAGTTGGAAGGATTCATGCGAATTTACAGCGCATCTTTACTAGTCAATAGTTTGCTCTATTTTTTTGACAAGCGAGAAAAAGAATATCCTTTGCTCAAGCAACTTATTTCTTCGGCTTATTACACCAAAGAAATCATCGATGCCATTCAGTTGGTTTTCGACAAGAGCGGAAATGTAAAAGACGATGCTTCGGAAGCATTGCTAACAATTCGGACACAATTAAAGTCCGTTAAAAAGCAAATTAATCGCAATTTTGACAAAGAAGTCAGACGTTTGCGAAAGGACAATGTTTTGGGCGATACTTCTGAAACTTTCATCAATGAAAGACGCGTTTTAACGGTTCTTGCCAATCACAAACGCAAAATTTCAGGGGCGGTTGTCGGTTCCAGCAAATCTGGAAATTACACTTACATTGAACCGCAAATCAATGTAGCGTTAAACAACGAATTTGAACTACTACTTGATGATGAACGCAAGGAAATTTTCAAAATTTTGCAGGTTCTTAAAGCAGAATTATTAATTCACATAGAGTTGATAAAAGACTACCAAAAAATCTTAGTAGAATTCGATTTTATCAATGCTAAAACAAAATTGGCCATTGAATTGGACTGTTGTTTGCCAGCCATTTCAGAAGAATTGGAAATTGAAATTAAAAATGCCTATCATCCTATTCTTCTGAAGAATAACAAAGCGCAGAAGAAGAAAACATTGCCGCAACAGATAGAAATGAACAAGTTTGCTCGAATGTTGGTCATTTCTGGTCCAAATGCCGGTGGAAAAAGCATCACGTTAAAATCAATTGGCATTCTTCAACTGATGTTACAATCTGGACTATTGGTTCCTGTGCATCCGAACAGTAAAATGTGCTTATTCCAGAATATTTTGAGCGATATTGGCGATAATCAATCCATTGAGAATGAATTGAGCACCTATTCTTACCGACTCAAAAGAATGAATCATTTTTTGCAGGTTGCCAACAAGAAAACTTTGTTCTTATTGGATGAATTTGGCACTGGCTCTGATCCTGATTTAGGCGGTGCATTGGCGGAGGTTATTTTTGAAGCATTGTACAATAAGAAAAGCTATGCAGTGATTACTACGCATTATAACAACATCAAATTAAAGGCGAATCAATTGCGCAATGCAGTGAACGGGAGTATGCTTTTCAATACCGAAACTTTAGAACCCCGTTATGAATTCTCCATGGGACAACCAGGCAGTTCATTTACCTTTGAAGTAGCAAAAATCAATGGTATCCCAGATGAGCTAATTGCCGAAGCAAAAAACAAACTGAGCACAAGCAAAGTTAAGATGGACAAGCTTCTCAGTGATTTGCAAAAAGAAAAGTCCTATCTAAATAAGCTCAATAAGGAGCATATTGAAGCGCAAGATATTGCATTGGAAGCATTGAACAGTTACCAATCGAAGAAGGAACAATACGAAAATAAATTGCACACAATGCGTTCTAATTCTGAAGAAAATCAGAAGTATATTAACGCTGGAAAAAAATTGATTTCCTACATCGACAAGTACAACACCAACACGAAGAAAAGGGCAATTAATGATAGCCTTTTGGAAGAAGTAAGGAAGTATTTAGCCGTTGAGAAGTCAAAAATAGTTGCTGCAAAGCAAAAAGCAAAGGAGAAAAAATCAGGTGTTGTATCATCAAAAAAGTCTGCATCTAAAAAGAAGCTTTCTTCGACCAAAAAGGAAGAAATTCACGGACGAAATAAAATAAAAGTCGGTTCTCGGGTAAAACTTTTGGCTACCAAGCAGATTGGTGTTGTCGAAGAAATGAAAGGCGATAATTTGATTGTCTCTTTTGGCTTTGCGAGAATGAAAGTGAAATTGGAAAAGTTGATGCTTGTGGAATAAATCGTAGATTTAAACTGAAAAAATGTAAGAATTGCACTAATTCTTCATCTAATTAGTAAACATTAAGCTTATGAAAACTCTATTCGTTGGACTCATTTCAGTACTGTTTTTTGCTTGTTCTACAGTAAAAAACACGAGTGAATCGACTAAAAAACAACGCCCTCTGGCTCATTTAGGCGGAAAATTCTTCGTCCAAGATGGTAAAAAAATGATGTACGGAGGGAAAGATTCTACCCAGCATTTTAACATTGGAAATTCATCATTAATCAACGAGCAATTTCACTATGGAATAGGAAGAGAAGCATTTCCTGCGCTTCTGAAACCTGAGTTTATTACAGTTTCTGAAGCAGACGCTATTTGGCCCGATTCAGCACGTTTTTTACTCGCGTATTCTGGAGATGATATCAAAGCTTATTCCGTCAAAGACCTAACGCGACATGAAGTTGTGAATGATGAACTAAATGGGCATCCTATCATGGCAGCATATTGTATTTTAGCTGATTTAGGAGCTGTTTACGACAGACAATATGGCGCTGAAGTTCTTACATTTGCCTTAAGCGGTTACACCTATTTTGACAAAGATGTTTGGAATGGGCTGGATGGCTTCGTTCTTTGGGACAGAGAAACAGAAAGTTTGTGGTGGCCATTGATTGGAAAGTCTTTTTCGGGGCCTTTAAAAGAAGTGAAATTACAAGAATTAGACAGAAATCAGTGGAAAGACACAACCTGGGGGGAAATCAAAAAATCATACCCTGCTGCAAAAATATTAAAGTCAGGCCAAGACTTTGAACGTCCTACTGACTGGAGGGAAATCGAGAATGTAACGCCAATAATTGATAACTTTAAATAGTTTTCAACAAATATCGCACTTATTGGTCATTTTCATTCTAAGACTATACATTTGTAACTCCTTTTTATCATATAAATGATAATTATGTAAATTGTACCATGAAACAATTCAAAATCCTTCTTGCCGCAGTTTTACTTTCAAATTTGTCACATGCACAAACAGCACCTGCTCATCTTAAATATTTTGGATTCGCTTTAATAGATTGCCTTTGGGATGACCCTCAAGATGCCGGCAATACAACCAATTACATTGCAGAAGTTGATAGCTTTTCAAACATTGCTCACATGTGTATCTATGATTATCTAGATAACATCACTACTCGCGTCAACTTAATGAATTCTTACTGTGTTCAACCTCTGGTTCATATACAAAGTGTTTTTTATGAAAGAGTAGATGCAAATGGTTTAAGTGGTGATAATTACGATCTCATTGCCAATTTTTCAAGTCGATGGAATACCTTCAAAACAATCAATGCCTCTTCTCTAAATAATTCAAAAATTGCCGGTTTTTACATCATGGACGAACCATTTTGGAACGGAGTTACATTTGCAGAATTAGATACTATTTGTGCGATTGTTAAGGCAGATTTTCCAACTATTCCAATTATGATAATTGAGGCTTCACCTGTCATTTCATTGATGCAAATTCCCACATCTGTAGACTGGTTATCAATGGATCAATATGGCATTCCGAGTCCTCACACTGACCCAGGATACTTAGCAAATATTGCTTTGCTTAAATCCAAGAGAAGTACGTCAACTCAAGAAATTTTCTTAACAATTGATGATCAATGGTTGCCCTATTATGGTACTGCAGGGTTCGCTCCTGATTCCGTAGCTTTTATGGTACAGAATTATTATAATTTAGCGGTTGCAGACACCTCCATCATTGGTTTACTTGGATATGTTTGGCCTGGAGGTCTCGATGACCCTGGACATTTGGGCGTCAGAAATTTGCCCCAAAATGTGATTGATAAGAACATCGAAATTGGTCAACTTATCAAAGCTAATTACAATCCTTGTTTAGCTGGATTGAACGAAGAATCAGTGCAAACAATAGAAGTGTATCCAAATCCTGCGAATGATGAAGTTTCTTTCATTCTGGAGAAAGGAGTGTATATTATTTCTATTGTGAATTTAACTGGTGAGAAAGTAATTGAGAAAGAACTTATTTCTACAGGTGAAGTGACAATCAACTTAGACAAAATTAATTCTGGTGTATATTTCTATGAAGTAAAATTGGAGAATGTATTCATTGGAAAAGGAAAATTAATTAAGCAATGAAACTAAGTAAATCACAAAAAATCATGCGTTTTTTCACTTCAAAAGAAAGGTTCGCAGAGATTAAGAAAGAATCTATACAATGGGGATTTACTTGCGAAGAATGCAAAGAAAGAACTTCATTTTGGGACATCGGTGGAGTACGGTACAAAGCAACGGGTAATCCTATAATGCAATTCGCTTGTCCAAAATGCAAGGTTAAGAGGTTGCAAACTATTAACAAATTAGAAGAAAAATAGCTTTGAAAAACACAAATTCAATATTAGTAAGCTTCTTTTTAGGGATAATTCTCTTCACTTTTACATTCTGTTCTGATTCTAACTCAATAGAAAACAAGCCCAATATTCAAGCTTTGACAGAAAGTTGGGAGAAGGTCATTCCACATCAAGAATTGCCCGAAGGTTTAAGTTCTTTGAGCGCGAAACAATGTGGTGTTTGTCACCAAGATCATTACAAAGAATGGCAGCAATCAACACATGCACACGCTTGGACGGATTTGCAATTTCAGGCAGAACTGAAAAAAGAATCCAGTCCTTTTATGTGCATCAATTGCCATATTCCATTGCAAAATCAGCAAGAATACATTATTGAAGGCTTGATTGACGGTGATATTTACCAACCTGTTAAGAGAAAGAATCCCAAATTTGACAAAACCTTGCAACAAGAAGGAATTAATTGTGCGAGTTGCCATGTTCGTGATGGAGCAATCATTGGTCCAACGGGAACTAAAAAAGCACCGCACAAAACAGTCAAGGACACGAAATTCTTATCAGAAAGTTTATGCATTTCTTGCCACAATGCTGTTGCCGTAATCACCCCTACCCTCGCCTGTTCTTTTGAAACAGGAGATGAGTGGAAAGCAGGACCTTATTTTGGCAAAGAGAATTGCATTGACTGCCACATGGAAGCAACGCACAGAGAAGTTATGAAAGGAATGGGAGAACGCCCAAGTCGCATTCACAATTTTGCAGGTTCAGGAATTCCGAAATTTGACACGGTTACGACCAATATCAAAAATGGACTGGAATTCTACCCAAAATTAGCCAAGAATATTATTACGTTATACGACAGCATTTCGTTCTCATTCAAGGTCAAAAACGAACATGCGGGGCACAAGGTTCCAACGGGAGACCCAGAACGCTTTTTCTTAATTATCTTCGAGTTAAAAAACGGAAAAGGAGAGGTTGTCGCTTCAGCAACCGAAAGAATTGGTGAAAAATGGCAATGGCACCCTTCTGTTAAGAAGCTGTCTGACAACAATTTAGACCCCAACGAAGAGCGTGTTTTCTCCTTCTCCCATAAATCAATGGAGAGAGGCAAATATCAATTGTCTGTTAAAGTTACTAAACACAGAATGACGAAGAAAACGGCAGAATACAATGGGTTGGGGAGTAATTATCCAACGTTTATTGTGATATTTGAGGAGAGGTATTCTGTTCTTGTGAAGTGAAGACTAATTGTTCTAATACACAGATGCTACTTATCAAAATAAGTTACAAAATTATATGTAAATGAATTGTAGACATATTTTCCTGAACAAATCTCAAACGTCCAACTGTTAGCAGTTGGCCTATTCACATAAACCGAATCACCGGGGAGTAGTGAGGTATTAATAAAAACAGAGAGAGTATTTGTAAATGCAACTTTCACTTCTCCTGGCCCTGGATTTCCTTGGGTTGTAGTGTAACCCCCCGTAGATGGAATATTGTCAAATGTAAAAGTCATATTGGTATAAGACCCTGATGCCGTGAAGAATTGATCAAAATCCGTGTTTTCTTGCCAAGAAGAAGGTGTTCCCACAGTCTCTACAACGGCGTTCGCAACTAAATAATCCATCGTATATGTGCACGGTCCATCAACAGGGTCTGCAATAATATTTGACAAAGATACAACTTCACTTGTTTTATATCCAAGGTTATTTGTTACCCAAGCTTTGAAATAATATGTTTTAGTCATATCAAATAAAGGTGGAAAAGTAGCGGTGAATGTATTACCATTTATTTGACTAACAATTATTTGATTCTCATTGATTGGTGTATCAGGTGATTCTCCAAAAGAAAATCCAATCAACTCATATGCAATTGCACCTTCTTTTACAATTGTACCGGTAACTATAACTGTACCATTATTTTGGGCAACCGCCGTCACTTTCAATTCAGGAAAATAATCTTCAAAATTTTTCTCAGGTTTTCTACACCCGATTACACTCACTAAAATCAATATCAAATAGAATAATTTCATATAACGAATATTTCAATAATTATTAAAAAATGAGACCAAGACCAATATCATTGTAGTTCAAGAACGCAGGATCTGTATTCAAAAAGTATCTTCTACTTACATCAATGAATAAGGTTTTTTCACCTAAATAAAATTCTACTCCAGCTCGACCATTGACACCAATAAATATTAAAGCATTGAATTCTGAACCAGTAGTGATACTCGGAACATTTATTTCAAGCTTTCTTAATGTTGACCCAACAACTAAATCAGCACCGATATAGAATGAACCTTTTTTAAAATCATAAAGTTTAAAGTCAGCGCCAAACGAAAATGAAACATTAAGATATAATTTAATTATTTGTTCACCAGGAAAAACAGTTGTATTCGAACCTTCAATCTGAACTGCATACGTTCTAAAAACGTCTTCTCTAGGTTTGAAATAAACAATATCTCCAATAGCTCTAGACCTCCAAGATCCCTTAAATTCAGAGATTTTTCCAAACATTAAACCAGGTGCCTTTTTTAAGACCATACCAAGATACCCCGTCGGAAATACTAAATGAGGTTGAACCGAAAATTGTGCATTCAAAACTCTAAAAAGAGCAACAAAAATTAAACTAAATAACCACTTATTGTATTTTATACACATCTTTATTTTTTTTATTTACATTTAAAAGTAGTTAATAAAACGCAAAAAAAGAATTTATACTATTACTAATTTAATTCGTTGACCTCTATCTGAGGCCAACGCAACTCTCCCAACACACAAGCCCACGCACCAATGAACCTCCGCAACGGTAGCTGAGCTTGCCGAAGTATCAACCACAACAAGCACGTCAGCCTTTTGCAAAGGTGAAACGCCTGCATCTTTTATCACATCAGAGATTAATTTAGAACCTTTCATTCCAATAGGTTTGATACGGTCACCAATTTGCCATTTTCGGAGAATTAATTCGCCTTTTACCTTGGAAGCATCGAGGTAAATTTCGTTTTTTGAGAACGTTTTCGGTAAGGAAGATACTTTTTCTATGATGAGTTTTATTTCTTCACAGTTGTTACCAGAGAAGTTTGGCGCGCTGACTTCGCAGACTCCCGCAGATGAAGGAGTAGTTTGATTTCGAAGAAAATAAAAAGTATCATCCTTTTTTACAATTGACGAAAATCGACTGTTGGACAGCGCCAATTTTTTTCCATTCTCTAATTCTGAGAGTTTTTTTAGGTCATCAACTTTACTTGCTGGCAAGTCCAACTGTCGTAATAATTCAACTTGCTCTAAAGTGTCTAACTGGAGAAAATCATCGATGTTCAAGGTTTGATTTTGCTCAACCATTCTTGCAAGAGGTTCAACTTTCGTTTCTAATTCTTTTTGCTTTTTTTGAAATTGATCAACCAATAACAAAACACTTTCTTCTAACGACGGAATCTGTGACTTTAAAATTGGCAGAATGGAATTTCTTAAAAAATTTCGTCGGTATTTATTGGAAGCATTGGACGCATCTTCTCGCCAAGTCAACTCATTAGCTCTTGCGTATTCTTCAATTTCTTCTTTGGAGAAAGGCAAAAATGGGCGGATAAATTGTCCGTTTTTCTCAAGCATCGCTGCCAAACCCATCGCTCCAGACTTACGTGAAAGATTGAGAAAAAAGGTCTCCACTTGGTCATTTTTGTGATGTGCCAAAGCGAGAAAAGAACCTTCATTTTTTGCCAAAAACTCATTGAACCAATCGTAACGAAAATTTCTTGCTAACTCTTGTAAGTTACCACCATACTGGAGTTGCGAAGACAGAGTGATTTTATTTTTGTGAAAAGGAATGGATTGTTCAGCGCAAAATTCTTCGATGAATTGAGCATCTTTTTCAGAATCGTCACCTCGCAATTGGTAGTTGACATGGAGTACCTCCACTTTGAAATTCAACTTCTTCAGCAGAAAAGCCAAGCACGTAGAATCTAGACCTCCACTTGCACCAATAAAGATGGTTGAAGAATGGATATCCTTCCATGTTTTTGCGATATGTGATTCTAAAAAGTGCAACTGTTTTCTATCAAAGTTAATGATCTGTTGTTTATAATGTGGTTTTTGGTCCTCCCCCTAACCCCCTCCAAAGGGGGAAGACGTAGATGCGTGTATTCCCCGTGAAACTATTTTCGAGGAGCACTTCCCCCTTTGGAGGAGAAAAAGCGAAAGCTTTTGATGGCTTAGGGGGAGGATATCTTGAAGTTTCTAACGACAAACCTTTTTAATTTTTAATTATTCATTACTAATTGACAATATCTTCTTCACTTTCACCTGACATTCTTCGTATTCACTTTCTGCATCAGACTGAATCGTAATCGCACCGCCAACTGCACAAGAAAGATACTTCTTTTTCTGATTGTAAACCAAGGTTCTGATAATCACATTCAAATCAAAGTCACCGTTTGGAGAAATGTAACCAATTGACCCAGAATAAATACCTCTTTGAAAGTCTTCGTGTTGCTCAATGAGTTGCATGGCACTGATTTTTGGCGCACCCGTCATTGATCCCATCGGGAAAGTTGCTCGGAGAATTTCGGAGAATTTAAGGTCATTTTCTACTTCACAACTGATTGTAGAAATCATCTGGTGCACGGTTTCGAAAGAATAAATTTTCATCAATTCTTCGACTTTTACGCTTTTTTTCTTGGCAATTTTAGACAAATCATTTCTGACCAAATCAACAATCATTACATTCTCTGAACGTTCTTTTTCGTCATTGAGAAGCTCATTTTTCAATCGCGCATCCTCTTGCTTATTCTCTCCTCGTTTACGTGTCCCTTTGATCGGAGAAGACGTGATTTTACTTCCTTTTCTGTGAATAAAACTCTCAGGACTACCACTGAGAATCATAAATTCTTCAAAAGAAAAATAGCAAGAGTAAGGAGCTTTTGTGATTCCGTTCAGCTTCCAATAAGCGCTCAAAGGATGTTCTAATTCAACATTCTCCGCAAAATATTCTTGGCAATAATTGACCTCATAAATATTCCCTTGCTGAATTTCTTCCTTTAACTGATTGACATGTTTCAAATAGTCAGTGACTGACGTTCTTGCTCTGAATTCAATTTCTAAATTGCTAGAAATATTTCTTTGCTCGGACAAAAAATTAGATATAACTATCTTATTATCAATTGATTGCTCTCCCTTCAAAAACGACCAGTGATTCTCATTGATTCTTACGACATTCTCTGGAACCCACAAAATAGCCTTCGGAAATTCAACATTATCGGTGTTTTTTGAAGACAATTTCTCGATGTCATTCTTTAAATCATAACTCAACGCCAAGAAGATATATTCTCCCTTATTGGCATCTATGAATTCTTGCAATTCTGTAAGTCCACCATTCTCCAATCGCAAACTTGGACCTACTCCAAAAGCGAGAATGGAAGAGCCGTTGTTAGAATTGAGATATGCTATTGGTTGGGGCATTTTAGGGTTTGGAGATTATGGATTATGACGTTGATGCGTGTTAGAATTATAAATTATTTAAATAGACCGTAAATATAATTATATACATGTCAATAATTCATAATTCTAACAAACAATGGGCATCATAATCCTAACACCCAATGAGCATCATAATTCTAACAGAAATCCCCTTCAATCTCCAAATATTTCCTATCTTTCCTCTCGCATGATTTATCGTTTACTCAAAATACTCATTGGACTTGGCATCAAGTTGTACTACAAAGAGATTCACATTAAGAATTTTAAAGGTTTGCAGCATGATGGACCTAGAATCCTTATAGCCAATCACCCAAATACATTAATGGACGGTTGGATTTTAGGCCAAGTTTGCAAAAAACCCATTCATTTTATGACGAAGGGAACTTTTTTTAGTTCTCCTATCAAATCTCTCTTTTTAAGAAGTTTAGGCATGATTCCAATCAATAGAGCAACTGAATCGAAGACATCGGGAGTAGATAACAACAGCTCGTTTGAAGCGTGTTATCAATTGTTAGAGTCTGGTAAAACCTTGGTTATTTTCCCTGAAGGCAACAGTCATGCTGAGCGTATTTTGAGAGAATTAAAAACTGGTACAGCAAGAATCGCATTGGAAACAGAGAATAGAAATAATGGGAAGTTGAACTTAAAAGTAATACCAATTGGCTTGGTTTATACCAATGCAGCAAAATTTAGGAGTTCAATTATTGCTAATGTCGGCGAGCCGATTGACATTCTTCAATATTTGCAAGAATATACTAAAGAACCTCGTTCTGCATCAAAAAAATTAACCGATGATTTCCGAGTTGAAATGGAAAGTCTTTTAGTCGGTTCCAATGCCGTAGAATATGAAGAATTGGTTGATGGAATTATTAAGTTGCTCAATTCTAAATACACCAAGTCGGAAGAAAAAGGCGTAAAAAAAGATGTTGTCCTTACCAAAGAGGTTTATCAGAGAATCAACACAATTCTTGTTTCTAATCCACATAGAATAACAGAAATCAAGCATCTTTACTCCGATATTAAAATGCAATTGCATCAATCAAATATAAAACCCGAGTTTTTGGACAGAAATTATCGCCCTTTGGTGTTCTTTCGACAGTTATTCTTCTCCACTTTATACATTTTAGTTGGATTTCCCTTTTTTCTTTTTGGATTGTTACACAACATCCTCCCGTTTCAAATTGCAGATAATCTCATTCCTAAAATTGTCAAAGAAATTGAATATTATGCGCCCGTTGCGGTTTTGATGGGCCTAGTTATTTATCCTTTAAACTACGTTGGCTTTCTGTATCTTACAGACTATTTTTTTTCTATGACTTTCTGGATAAAAGTTGTGTATTTCGTTTCAATGCCAGTATCCGGACTTTTTGCTTACTACTTCTATCACTATATAAAACACGTTTCTTTAAAAGCTCATTTCATGTTCTTAATGAAGAATGACAAAGAGAAAGTGAAGACAATTAGAAAGGATAAGGTTCGGTTGAAAGAGATGATATTTGATGTTAAAGACTGAGAGACTGAGAGACAAAAGATGAAAGACTTAGATTACTTTGGAGCATTTGTCTTTCATCTTTTGTCTCTCAGTCTTTCGTCTAACTTATCTATCTTTTCAATTTAATTTCCAAAAGGATTAACTACCAACTGTTGAAAAAAATGTTGATAACCTAAAAATGACTGTTGATAAACACCTTTAGCTTCTACATATCTTTGTAATGAACAATTTCAACCAACCTCTAAGAAATGTTTGGAACAATATTAAAGAAGAAAGTCAGCGACGATAAGTTGGCTAATGTATTCATTAACGGTTTATTCAATTCCATTGATAATGGATTTCCGATAGTTGCTGAATTCATAAACGAAGATCCTAGTTTTGTTAATTCTCCAGAAATCAAAAGCAACGATAGTTATGATTTCTCATTGATTGTGATTATTGGCAACCTGTCATTTTTAGAAAGTGCCTTCGACCCAGAACAAGCTGATAGAGTAGAGTCTTTGGTTTATGAGAAGTTGGCGAAAGTTTATGAAATGAAATCGATTGACTTTAAAGCTATGCTAAAAGACTACAGAACATTCATTTCTCGTTTGAATAGCCCATCTAAAAATATGATTTACGGAATGTCGAAAGCTGTTTTTGATAAATATGGCTTGTACAATTTTCAAGATGAGTATTTCAAAAGAATGCAATCACCAAATCCATTGTTCTTAAAAAGAATGGATGACATGGTCTCTAATTTCGTGTGGGACTGGGATGCGTTTTTTAAGAAGTATAAGTTGGAGAGTTAGAGTGTTAGAGTCGCTTCGCTGTTAGAGACATTTCGCTTCGCTTCATTTTTAGAAATACTTCGCTTCGCTCGTTTTTAGATTGTTAGACTCATTACTCTTACTCAAGACTATCCAATGCTCTAATACTCCAAAACTCTAACGCTCTTTCCTCACTTTGAACCAAACTTCATCTTCGTTGTACAGAATAAAAAAAACACAACGACATGAGAAAATTAATCTTAACGGCTCTTCTGATTACCACGACAGTAATGGTGTCCAGAGCACAGCAAAGCAACAGAAAAGTACAATTAGCCATTTTATTTGATACTTCAAACAGTATGGATGGACTTATTGACCAAGCGAAATCCAGAATATGGAGCATCGTAAATGAAGTCAGCACTTTGACCTACAACGGAAGAACTCCAAGCATAGAAATTGCCATTTATCAATACGGAAACGATGGTTTGGAAATGTCACAAAACTACATTCAACAAGTTGTTCCATTAACCAGCGATTTAGACGATATTTCGCAAAAATTATTCGGTCTAAGAACCAATGGAGGATCAGAATTTTGTGGTGCAGTGATTGGAAAATCATTGAGTGATCTGAAATGGTCAAATTCTCCGCTTGATTTAAAAATGATTTACATCGCAGGCAACGAAAGCTTTTCCCAAGGACCTGTTGACTACAAAAAAGAATGTAAGAAAGCAGCAGCAAAAGGCATTTTCATCAACACTATTTTCTGTGGAAATTATGACACAGGAGTACAATTATTCTGGAAAGATGGAGCAACTTGCAGCGAAGGCGACTATTTTAACATCGATTCTGACAGACAAGTTGTACAAATAGATACGCCTTACGACAAAGATATCATGCAGTACAATGATTCTCTCAATGGGACTTATTACGGCTATGGTTCTTTAGGAATGGAGAAAAAAGCAATGCAATCTGCACAAGATGGCAATGCAATGTCAGAGTCTATTAATGTGGCTGCAGAAAGAACTGTTGCTAAATCAAGATCAGGGGTTTATAAAAATTCTTCTTGGGATTTATTGGATGCATCTGATGATGAAAATTTCAAAATATCTGAGGTCAAAGAAGAAGAATTACCTGAAGAATTTAAAGGAAAAACAACTGCTGAGAAAAAAGTACTCATTGAGCAGAAAAAAGTAGAACGTCAAATTTATCAGAAGAGAATTGCAGAATTAGCGAAAGATAGACAAGCGTTTATCGATGTTGAGATGAAAAAATTGGCTGGAGTAGATAAAGTGGATGATTTTGGAACTTCAGTGAATAAAAGTATTCAAACACGTGCGAAAGAAATTGGGTTTGAGACGGAGTGATTTGAGTGTGGAGCGATGAGTGAGGAGTGTGGAATGTGGAGTGTGGAGTGAGGAGTGATGAACGCGGAGTGATAAAGGGCAATCGAACTTGTCCGCCTACAGGCAGGTGCTCCAATACTCCAATGCTCTAATGCTCTAATGCTCTAATGCTCCAATTTATTCTTATCTTTCAACATGGTTTTGAAGTTTAAATCGAAAATTGATTTTTTGCCCAAGTTAAAAATGCATCACATTGTTGTGCAGAGAGAACTTTTAGAAAAAACTCAAACTTCTGAGGACAAGGGTTCGGTTTTCAATCAGCGGTTTGAGGTGACCATTAATGACAAGATAAAATGGAAAGGTGGTACTACCGCCTTAGGGAATGACAGTGCATACATCGCCTTCTCCAAAGCTCGAATGAAGGAGATTAATGTGCAACCCAACGATGAAGTGGACGTTATTCTCACCAGAGACACTTCAGAATATGGTTTTGATGTTCCAGAAGAATTTTCTGAGGTCCTGGAGCAAGATAACGAGGCAAAAAGTCGTTTTGAGTCCTTAACTATGGGAAAAAGAAGAGCGACTATTTATCTAATTCTGCAGGTAAAGTCAAGCACTAAAAAAATAGAAAAAAGCTTATCCATCATGGAGAATTTAAAACGCGCGCCCGTTGGGAATATAACAATGAGGCACATTCTGGGGAAAGACCTTGATTAGAAGGGTCGTGATTCTTACTTTTCTTTCTAAATTTGTGCATAATTGAATTTCAGAAATTATGGCTATATATTTAGACAATGCTGCAACGACTCCAATCGCACCCGAGGTTGTAGAAGCAATGTTACCTATTCTCAAAGATTCTTTTGGCAATCCTTCATCGACACATTCTTTTGGCAGGAGTACAAAAGGATTGCTCGAAACGTCAAGACGTTCTATTGCAAAGCATCTTAATTGTGAAGCTTCTGAGATTATTTTTACTTCTGGAGGAACGGAAGCCGACAACCTTGCGCTGACTTCTGCAGTCACCAAAATGGGCGTGACACATATCATTACTTCTGCGTTAGAACATCACGCAGTTGGTCATACCGCAGATGCAATTGCAAAAGCTTACGGAGTAAAAGTTTCTTTGGTGAATGTCGATGAGAACGGACATGTTGACTTAACGCATCTTGAAGAATTACTGCAAGAGAATGGAAAAGCAATGGTTTCCCTCATGCACGCGAACAACGAAATCGCAACCTTACTGCCTATACAAAAAGTGAGTGAACTTTGCCGAAAACACAATGCTCTTTTTCATTCTGACACTGTTCAGACGATGGGACATTATACCTTTGACCTCAAAGAGTTAGACATCGATTTTATAACCGGGGCAGCGCATAAATTTCACGGACCAAAAGGCATTGGTTTCTTGTATGTGAATAAGAAAGTGCAAGTTTCTTCATTGATTCACGGAGGTTCTCAAGAAAGAGGATTTCGTGGAGGAACTGAAAACGTCTACGGCATAGTTGGTCTTTCAAAAGCGATGGATTTGGCTTATGAAGATGTAACAAGTCATCAAAAACATGTGCAAGAATTGAAAACATACCTCTTGAATGAACTTAAAAATATCTTTAGTGACATTCATTTTCATGGAGAAACAGATCCTAACCGTTCGCTTTATACAGTATTAAACGTTTGCTTTCCGAAAACAGATAAATCAAGCATGTTATTATTCACCCTGGACTTAAAAGGAATTGCTGTTTCAGGAGGTAGTGCTTGTACTTCTGGAGCAAGTGTTGGTTCTCACGTTTTAACAGGAATTAACGCTGATATGACACGACCTAATGCTCGTTTTTCATTCTCTAGATACACAACGAAAGAAGAAATAGAAATGGCATTAAAGGTGGTGAAGGAAGTTTATGAGAAGACGTTGGTTTGAGTGAGGAGTGTGGAGTGTGGAGTGATGAGTTTTTAAGTAGATGTTGTTAGAATGTATAGTGTATAGCGGATAATGTATAATAGAAGTGAATATAATCTAAAAGGGAGGAACGACCGTTTCTAAAAATGAAGCGAAGCGCAATGTTTCTAAAAGCTAAGCGTTTCTAATTACCTAAAAGCGTCAGCGTTTCTAAAACAAAAAATGTCAAAAATAACACACATACTCATCATCAGTTCTTGGTATCCAACCAACGAGCAGCCCTTTTTGGGTAATTTTGTGCAGCGTCAGGCAGAATTGCTTGCTAGAGAATACAAAATCACTGTTTTAAACACGGTTGCAGATGATTCTCTGAAGAAAATTTCCGTAGAGAAAACGCAGAATGGCAATCTTTGCGAAATAACAGTGCGCCACCCGAAAGGTAAGTCTATATTGAGAAAGCGAAGGGAGCAAGTCGCGGCGTTTGCTAATGGAATGAATTTAATTGACCATGTCAACCTTATTATTGGTCATGTTGCACTGCCTAAATCTTGGCAATTTATCGAAGCCAAAAAGAGATTTAACTGTCCCCTATTTTACATTGAGCACGGCTCTTATTTTAGGGCAGAAAAAAGAAATGACTTTAATTTTATTGAAAAATACCTTTTAAAACAATTAAAAAAACGTGCAGATGAGATCATTGCTGTTTCAGACTTTCTAAAGAAGGACATGGAGCTTATTTTTAGCAATTCTGACATCAAGGTTATTGGCAATCACGTCGATGAAGAGTTGTTTTCGCTTTCTCCAGAACAAAAAAATAGCACCACAGAATTTCTACACATTTCGACTTTGGACGAGCAAACAAAAAATCCAAAGGGAATTATTATCGCTTGTTCTTTGCTCAAAAAAGAGGGTCATTCTTTTCACTTAACCATTGTTTCTGACGAAGATTCTACAAAAATGCAAGAATATGCAAAAAGGGAGGATGTCTTCGACAGAATAACATTTGTTGGTCCTTTAAAATGGGAAGAAACCGTTGCTTATTACCACAAAGCGGATGCTTTTATATTGTTCTCCTATTACGAGACATTTTCCATTGTTTTGGCAGAATCTTGGATGACTGGAACGCCGACTATTTCCACGCCCGTTGGCATTGCGTTTGCAGAAAACAAAGATTTGGGAATTGCTGTCGAAAACAACAATGCAGCATCTTTAAAAAACGCAATGGCAAGAATCACAGCCCATTCGGAAAGCCTTGATAGCAATGTGATTCGTGAGTTTGCAAAGAAATATTCTTCCGATTCTATTCTGCAAAAGTGGCAACAATTAATTGAGAAACATGCTCAATAAAGCAACAGTTTACCAGGCAGTTTTCAAAGAAATTTCGCAAAAAGAGGCGCGAATTTCAGACGCTTTTGACGACCTCAACTCTGCCGTTGCCAACGACTCCAAAAGCACTGCTGGCGATAAGCACGAAACAGGTCGAGCAATGATTCATTTAGAGCAAGAAAAATTAGCTCTGCAATTGGAGCAAGTAAAAATTTTGAGGGAAGCTTTTGCCCAAATCAACGTGGATGAAGTTCATTCTACCATCCAATTTGGAAGCTTGGTCAAAACAAACAAAGGACTTTTCTTTTTCTCTGTTGGTTTAGGCAAGATTGAAGTTGGTAATGAGTCTGTTTTTTGCTTGACGGTGACGACTCCATTGGGGAGAGTCTTGGAAGGGAAGAAAGTTGGGGATGTGGTGGAGTTTAATGGGAAGATTGAGGTTTTGGGGGTTGGGTAGTAAATATTTTAGCTTTCTAGACCCACGCGAAAGATTCGCGAGGTAGCTTGGGGAAAGATTCGCGCGATGGCTTGGGGATAACTTCCTAATAACAGAAATAAATTATTTTGTTATTTGAATTCTTTCGAATAATTCTAGACCAAAATCAAGAACAGAATTAACGTAATCATTGACGAATTTTTTATCAATAATAATGTTCTCACCTTCAATTTCAATACATACTTGACTCTTGATAAATTTTATTAAACGGTTCTTTCTTGAATCGTCTAGCTTTGACATATTTCCATTTTGATGTACAATAGTATTGCGCACCAATGAGTAACCCTTCATTGTTTCAAGTTTCTCATCAAGCATCGAAAAATTCAAATTATGAACTAAGTCAAAATAATTAAGCACATTAGATATTTCAGATCCAATCCCTTTAAGATGTTTTAATTTAATTCTATTTTCATCTAGATTTTCTACATCCTTTCGAATATCTGAGAATGTAGCTTCAAATATTGAATGAGCGCTAACAAAAATAGAAGAATGAAGTATCCTTGGAAATTGCTTGGCAGCAGTCTTTATCATTTCTACTTCCGAGTTATGATAATCAAAGTCCTCTGGAGATAAATCTACTAAATCAATATTATTTCGCTCGTTGTGCTTATTTTCAATTTGACTTGGATCTGGTTCAGGTTCAATTTGATTAAGAATGTCTTGAATATAATTTAGCTTTTCATTGAACAACGCTTTTGTATTCGCCGATACTAAATACCTATTATTTACTTTACTCAACATAGTTCCTAACAAATATAGCACAAAAACAAACCTACCCCAACCCCAACATATCCTCCACGCCCAAAAACCGCTCTACCGTAAACCCTTCGGCATACTTCATTCCGGCGGGTCTTCCCATTTCGCGCATACGAGAAAGGATAAAATCAAAGAAATCTTCTCCAGAAATTGGTGTTTCAGGTTCTGCGGAGTTGGCATCGAAAAATTGCGTTTTGTAGGCCTTAATTACTTCTGTTTTTCGTTCTACAAAGTCAGTCACATCGACTACGAAGTCTGGTTTTATGTAATAATCTTGGATGTAATGATAAACGGCATTCGGTCGGTAGTGATTTTGAGCTTCTCCCTTCCAAGTTGTCTCTACTTTTCTTAAGCCTGCCAAAAAACAAGCTTCGGAAACCAATTTTCCTCCTCTTCCGTGGTCAGGATGTCGATCGGTTAAGGCATTTGCCAAAACTATCTTCGGTTGAAAACGTCGAATTTGCTCAATGACTAGTCGTTTGTTTTCTTCATTGATTTCAAACCAACCGTCTTGCATTTTCAGATTCTCACGGTGAGAAATACCCATTATTTTGGAAGCATCCTTCGCTTCTGCATAACGAGTTTCAATCGTTCCTCGAGAACCTAATTCGCCTTGGGTTAAATCAACAATCGCAACCTTTGCTCCATTGGCAATGTGCTTCATTAAAGTGCCAGAACAAGACAATTCAGCATCATCTGGATGCGCTGCGAAAACTAATATGTCGATTTTTTCGTTCATTGGTTTTGATTTGGAGCTTTCGAGCTTTGGAGCCTTCGAGTTTTAGATTTACTCTTGCTCGAGACTCTCACTCCTAACTCCTAACTCCTAACTCATCACTGGTTGCCGAGCGTCAGCCGAGGTGCACTCATCACTCATCACTCATCACTCATCACTCCTAACTCATCACTCATCACTTTTTTTAAACACCTCATTCCTAATAATTGCCAACAAGGTAAGCAAAATAAATATTCCAAAGGTAATAAACACCCAAAATGGTATTCTTGCCAAACCTTCGCCTTGTGCGTACGAGTGTAAGCCAGAAAGGTAGAAATTGACCCCGAAAAACGTGAAAAGAATAGAAGTATAACCCCACATGGAAACAACGTTGAATAAAAACTTACTTCTTAGCGCTGGAATAAATCGTAAGTGGAGAATAACTGCATAAACCAACACTGCGACCAATGCCCAGGTTTCTTTTGGATCCCAACCCCAGTATCTTCCCCACGATTCATTTGCCCAAACACCGCCAAGGAATGTACCGATGGCTAACATAAACAATCCAATTGTCATCGTCATCTCCGAAACCCATGTCAACTCATTGATGTTTAGGTTCACGATCGCACTGTTTTTCTTCGTTCTAAAAATGTACAAGAATAGATTCAGCAGACCGAGAATAAATGCCAAACCTAAGGGAGCGTAACTACCTGTGATTACTGCAACGTGAATTTTCAACCAATAAGACTTTAAAACAGGTTGTAAATTCGTGATTTCTGGGTCCATTAATTCTAATTCTGTCACAAAAATCATTAACGAGGCGAGAATTACTGCTCCTGCAAGAATTACAGCATTTTTTGGAGAGAAAATAAAGCCAAAAAGAACAGAAATCCACGCGATGAAGATAACGGCTTCGTAACCATTACTCCACGGTGCATGTCCCGCAATCATTGCCCGCAAATAAATACCATAACCATGGTAAAGGAAAACGATGGCTACTAAACCAATCAATACTTTGGTAATCATTGCAAAAACTCGACTTGCTCCCGTCGATGGTCTGATAAAAATGCGAATGAAGAAGATTATTAGCATCAAAAACCCAAGTAACAAGTACGATTTATAGCTATTGCTAAAAATATGCATCTTGTTGTAACTGATCTCTTGCGCAATTAGACTTTCTGACGGTAGAATGTCTCCACTCACCTCTTTTTGGTAGTTTTTGAATGCCGCTAATTCTTTGCTGGCTTCAACATAAGAACTATCGCCAACTGCCTTGCCTAAGCTGACAAAATAATTTTTCACATAGTTAAATGCGACTGAGTCTTTCAGTCCTATTTCCATGTCCATCGGAATAAGCCAAGTATGCGTTTCATCATTTCTCAGCGGAACAACTTTCATGTATCGCCAACCTAAAACCGATTCAAAAACTTGAAAACGTTCTCCGAGTTTAATCAACTTCTTGTCGTATTCATCGCGATTCATTTCCAATCGTTGATGCGCCTCTTGATAGTCCTCCATTAACTTGAAAGCACCTGTATTGTCCACTAAATCAATGAAAGCAATGTATTTGCCATCCATTTTTAGATTCTTGCGAAGATTCGATTTGGAAGAAACGTAAATAATTTTCTCATTCATCCAAAATTCAGGGTCCATGTGCATGCTAAAAATGGTTTGCACAGCATTGAATTCTCCAAAATGGTCCTTTTTATGAATTTTACGAAGCAATTGATCGCACAAAGTGTGGATAGGAGAAATTCTTTGTTGAAAGTTCTGTGCCAACAATGAAGAAAGTTCTTCAGAATGTTCTTCCGACATCATTCTCATGACTCTATCTTCAGAAGAACCGTGATTATGACCTGCGTGAGCATCGGTAGAATCTTGACTAAATCCAAGAGAAGTTGAAAGCAGTAAGCCGACAAAAATGGACATTAATTGGGTTCTTTTTTCGCGAGATTTCTTTAATTTATCAGAAAGAAGTCTAAATCGTCCCCCTTTGGAGAAAAGAGAGAAAATCATTCCAATTGACATCAAAAGATAGCCCAAATAAGTGATATTTGTTCCCCAAAAGTCATGATTTACACTCAATCGTGTTCCTTTCTCATCAGGGTCATAACTGGATTGAAAAAAGCGATAACCTCCATAATCAAGTACATTATTCATGAAAATTCGCTGATTTCTTTCGTACTTATTTTTCGTATCTATCAAGGTAACTTCACTTGCAAAAGAAGATGCCATGTCAGAACCTGGGTATTTATCGAGAATAAAATCATTGCATCGAATGGCGAAGGGCAATTTTATTTGCATCGGTCCAAACTCCATTTCATAGGAAAGGCCTGCCAATTCAAACACAACATGGTTCGGAATTTTTCCCGCGCCGCCTTCTAATTCAATAATTTTGGATTGATTTCCGTCAGATACTTTCATTGTGAGAATCGTTACTCCTTCACCTTTCACATTAGAAGGAACTTTCATTTTTTGCGAATGTTTTTTCAATCCTTTGTACACGAATTGCTCGTCTGCCACCTGATAAAGTGTCGCAGATTGCAGAGGAATTAAAGTATCCGTAGGAACCAATTCATACAAAGAATCAGCAACTTCTTCCCCACTCTGTCTTGCGGCTCTCATTTCTGCCATTGGCAAATAACGCATTGGAAATTGCGTCTTCATCAGAACTTTAGAACCACTTTGAAACAATTCTATCCCAGGCATCGCATCAGACTTGTCAAAGGACATTGCGATATCACCGAGCATCAAGAAATCTCCTTGCGAGATGAAATTAGAAGACATTCCACCCGTTACTATTTCAATAGAAGATGCTTTTATGGAGTCATTCACAACGAGAGAATCAACCAAACCTGTTTGATAATCTACAAAATCAATCGCAATAGGTGTTTTGTGATTCGGAAATTCAAAATCATACGAAAAATCGTTGCTCAACCATCGATGATTGGACATTCTCAAATCATGAAAATTAGTGTACTGCAATTTTCCATCGTTGATTTTGTACCATAGTTTCACATCCGAAGAATAGATAAAATCAACCGTTTCTCCTTCTCGAACGAGCATTAAGCCTTCAAAACTGTAAAAACGAGTGATTGCTGCTCCGATTAGAATAACAATGAACGAAATATGAAACATGAGCATGGCGATTTTCTCTTTCTGCCACATTCTGTAACGAATGATATTTGCAATTAGATTCATGCATAGATAAAACAAAAGCAAATTGAACCACCATGCATTGTAAATCAACCCTTTTGCCGTATCAATATCATATGCCGATTCAACAAAGGTAGCCGTCCCAATGGCTACTAAAAAGATGAATAAACAAAATGTCATCATCTTCATTGAGAAAAAAGAACGTGCAAATTTTTCCATAATTTAAAATAAAGTTGGCACAAAGATAGTTAGTATAACTCTGAATATAGTAGTCAAAGAAACATATTCTGTTAAAAACACATAAACAAAAGAATTCATCCTCTTTTATTTACTTGATTTTGTATCTTTGGCTACCAAACTAAACACAGGTATTATGAGTAAAGTCGTTAAAGTAGCTAAAAAATTACCCTTCAAAATTTTAAAATGGACAGGAATACTTGTCGTTCTATTGGTTGTTGCCATTTTTATCGTGACTTATTTCTTCAAAGATGACATCAAGGAAATGGTCATTGCGGAAGCTAATAAATCATTAAACGTAGAATTAAGCCTTGAAGATTTTGATCTGACTTTCTTCAGCACTTTTCCGAACATGACCGTCCAATTAGACGGTGTGAAATTACAAGGCGTTGACAAATTTAAGGATGTAACACTGGCAGAAATCAAGACATTGACTGCTCATGTTGGTTTTTGGAGTGTTGTTGGCGGCGATAAAATAGAAATCGCTGAAATTCATATCATAGAACCTAAATTTGATATTCGCGTTTTACAAGATGGAACCGCCAATTATGACATTGTAAAAACGGATGAAGAAAAATTAGAAGAAGCAGAAGTTGTCGAAGAATCTAACTTCAAATTGTCTTTGCAAGAATACAGCATCACTGATGGGCAAATTTCTTACAATGATGAACCTGGTGCTATGTACGCGAAAATTGTCAACCTAAATCACAACGGTTCTGGAGATATGACGGCAGATGTCATTGATTTTAAAACCAACACGACCATGGATGAGTTGACCTATAAAATGGATGGGATTTCTTACCTCAGTGAAGTAAAAACAGACATGCTCATTAATTTATTGATGGAATTTAAAGAAAATGATTCGAAATTCACCTTGGAAGAAAATAAAATAAAATTGAATGAAGTTGAGCTTTCCATCGATGGTTTTTACCAAATATTAGACGGTTATGATGAGATTGACATGAAGTTAGACGCGTCTAACTCTTCATTTAAGTCACTTTTATCATTGATTCCGACTTTCTACCAGTCAGGTTATGAAAAAATGATCGGCTCTGGAACAATTGCCATGAATGCATTCGCAAAAGGGAGAATTGACGACGAAAACTTACCTGCTTGGGACGCTAATTTAAAGGTAAACAATGCATCTATTAACTATCCGGACTTGCCGGGTAAGATTAGCAAGATAAAAATTGATGCCGGTTCTAAGTTCCCTGGAGGTTCTAACTTAGACAAGATGACGGTTGAAATTTCTCAATTTAAAGCCAATCTTGATAAGAACACAATCGAAGCAAAATTGATGATGCGCCAAATCATGTCTGACCCGAATATTGATGCCTCTCTTCTTGCCAAAGTTGACTTGGCTACTTTAAAGAATTTCGTTCCAATGGCTGAAGGAGAATCTTATTCTGGAATTTTAGATGCAGATGTCGCCGTTAAAGGAAGAATGAGTGATTTGGATGCCAATGATTTTGAGAAATTCAAAGCAGAAGGAGATTTACGCCTTTCTGATATGCTCTACCAGTCGGAAGATATGCCTTCTGATGTGAACATTGAAACGATGAAATTTACATTCTCTCCAAAGAATTTAGAGATGAACGAATTGAAAGCAAAGATGGGTAAATCTGACTTTGCAATGAATGGCACCATAGATAATTATCTTGGTTATGCATTGCGAGATGAAGTTCTGAAAGGAGATTTTAATTTTAACAGCAATTATTTAGATTTGGATGAATTAATGCCCGCTTCGGAAGCAAGCGTTGAGAATTCAGAACCTGTAGCAACTGCTGATGGAGAAGAACCACTACTCATCCCTGCCAACATTGATTTTCGTTTAGCATCTTCTATCAATGAGGTAAAATACGACGGAATGACGGTAAAAAACATCAAAGGAAACATTGCGTTAAAAGATGAAGTGGCGACTTTAGACAACATGACCATGAACGCAATGGGCGGTGAAATTGGCATGAGAGGAGATTACAATACACAAAATCATGCTAAACCGAAAATGAATTTTGGCTATTCTCTCAAAGGTGTTGAGATTAGTGAATTAACGAAGAATTTTCTCACGGTAGAACGATTAGCACCCATTGCGAAGTACGCGAAAGGTAAAATAACTTCTACTTTTGACATGTCAACGGATTTAACAGCAGGTTTTGAACCCATTCTTTCTTCTTTAACAAGTTTAGGCGATATTCGTTCAACGAAGCTTTCAATAGAGAATGTTCCTATTCTAAATAAGTTAGAAGCAGTAACTAAGTTGAAAAATCTCTCCAATCAGACCTTGAACAATTTCAAAACAAGGTTTAAAGTAGAAGATGGGAAGGTGAGCACATCTCCGTTTGACGTGAAATTAGGAAAAATTGACTCTAAAGTTTCTGGATACACCACTTTGGACCAAAAAATGGATTACACCATGAACATGGATGTTCCTAAAAGTGAAATTCCTGCAGCAATGGTGAAGGAAGTCGAGGCTGCAATGAGCAAGTTAAATGCAATGGTTCCTAACTTAAATATCGGTGCGTTGCCGGATTATATTCCTGTGAAAGTCAAAATGATTGGCGACATTAAGAATCCGAAAATCACCACTGATTTTAAAGAAGCAATTTTAAAAGCAACGGGCGATTTTAAGGATAATTTGATTGAAAGTGTAACAGAAACTGTTAAAGATTCGATTACGAGTATTGTGAGCGACCAAGTCGATAATGCAAAAGAAGAAATAGAGAAACAGAAGCAGAAAATTCTGGCAGATGCACAGAAAGAAGCCGATAATGTTGTGGCGGAAGCAAAGAAAGCTGCCGATCAAGTAAGAGCAGAAGGAGACAAACAAGCAGAAGATTTGATTAAGAATGCAGGTTCTAATCCAATCAAGAAACGTCTGGCGCAAGAAGGAGCAAAAAAAATTCGAGCAACGGCTGAGACTAATGCTAAAAAATTAGAAGCCGAAGGACAAAAAAAATCTGATCAAATAATGGCGAATGCGAGGTTGCAAGCAGATAAAATTGGGTGATGAAAGCTATAATTACTCAATTTTACACAGCATTTTCAGAGCTTAATCCTGAAAAAATGACCTCGTCCTATCACAAAGATGTCGTTTTTGAAGATCCTGCATTTGGTCAATTAGAAGGAAAACGTGCTTCAAACATGTGGCGAATGCTTTGCGAAAGTCAAAAAGAAAAGAACTTTATTGTCACCTTTTCTGACATTCAATCTGATGACAATACTGGTTCTGCCTATTGGGAAGCCAAATATGAATTCAGTAAAACAGGAAGAAAAGTACATAATAAAATCATTGCACAATTCGAGTTTAAAGATGGATTGATTATCAAACATACTGATGATTTCAATTTGCACTCTTGGGCAAAACAAGCGCTTGGATTTAAAGGTTACCTTTTTGGAAGGACTTCATTCTTTAAAAAGAAATTACAGAAGCAAACAAATTCTTTACTTGATAGATTTGAGAATTCTCTAAAATAATGCTCACACCACTGGACAACTTCTACGCAAAAACGGAAGAACCATTGAGAAGTACATTAATGGCGCTGCGTGATATTATTCTATCTCAAAACGAAAACCTGAGCAGTTCTGTAAAATATGGAATGCCTTTCTTCAGTTATAACAAAAAAATGTTTTGCTATTTATGGGTAGATAAAAAAACAAGAGAACCGTATATTGGAGTCGTTGAAGGCAATAAGATAAATCATCCATCTTTAGAACAGGGAAACCGAAAGCGAATGAAAATTTTCAGAATTGACTCTCAGAAAGATTTACCAGTAGAGAAAATTTCTGAGGTTCTTCAATTAGCATTGGCATTTTATTAATGATTCTTGTAACCAAAAACACTAGAACACATTATAACACATTATAACACAAAACTCAACTCATGAAAACATTAATCTTATACATTGCGACAGCATTTATTACATTGTCATTCACACTTAGCCCTAACCTTCCAAAAGGATGGTTCAAGGCCGGTAGCAAACCAGTGAATTACGACATGGGAACGGATTCAAAAGTATTTAAAACTGGAACTAGCTCTGCTTTTATTGCTTCAACAGCAAAGAAAATAAAAGGTTTTGGAACCCTAATGCAAACTTGTAGTGCTAAAAATTACCTTGGTAAAAAAATCAAATTAACGGGCTTTATCAAATCAGAAAATGTAGAAAAATGGTCAGGTATGTGGCTGCGAATAGACCAACCGTCAACAAATGTTGCTTTAGGGTTTGATAATATGCAAAACAGACCTATTCAAGGGACAACAGATTGGAAGCAATACGAGATTGTTCTTTCTGTCCCAGAGAATGCAAGTACTTTGAATTTTGGTGTTCTTCTTAGTGGAACAGGGAAAGTTTGGTTTGACAACATGAAAATTGAAATTGTTGGAATAGCAGAAAGCAACACAAGTAATCATAATCTTTTAGAACAGCCAAATAATTTAGACTTCGAAGAATAAAAAACGGTAACTATTCCGCTTGGATTTTATGGTTGAATCATAAGTGATGTTTCATTGAAAAATAGAAGGTTATTCTAAAGAGCATCCAAATAAGCATCCAAATTTTGCTGAATACGCTTCGTAATATCTGAAGTATCGGATTTTACAAAATCATTGCCTGTGATTTTCTCGTACAACTCTATGTACCTATCCGAAACGACTTGCACAAAATCGTCTGGCATCACCGGCATTGTTTGTCCATCTAAACCTTGGAAGTTATTTTCAATTAACCATTGACGCACAAATTCTTTGGATAATTGTTTTTGCTCTTCTCCGTTTGCTTGACGTTCTTTGTAACCTTCCTTGTAAAAATAACGCGAAGAATCTGGTGTGTGAATTTCATCAATGAGAATCACTGCTCCGTTGCGAATTCCAAACTCATATTTTGTATCTACGAGAATCAAACCTTGCTTAGCCGCCATTTCAGTTCCTCTTTGGAACAATGCGCGTGTATATTCTTCTAATTGCACATAAATTTCTTCTGGAACAATGTTCTTGGCAATGATATCTTCACGAGAAATGTCCTCATCGTGTCCTTCTTCCGCTTTTGTTGCCGGAGTGATGATTGGAACAGGAAATTTATCATTTTCTTTCATCCCTTCTGGCATTGGAACACCGCACAACTCTCTTTTGCCCAGTTTATATTCTCTCGCCGCATGACCGGACATGTAACCTCTAATAACCATCTCCACGCGAATCGGCTCACAAGCATAACCTACAGCAACCGACGGGTCAGGAGTTGCAAGCAGCCAATTTGGAACTATATCTTCCGTTGCTTTTAAAAACATCGTTGCGACTTGATTCAATACTTGTCCTTTAAAAGGAATGCCTTTTGGTAGAACGTGATCAAAGGCAGAAATTCTATCCGATGCCACCATGACTAACAAACCGTTATCCAAGGTGTAAACATCACGCACTTTTCCGTTGTATTCTTTTATTTGCCCTTTGAAATGGAATTTACTTTCGATTATTGCTTCGTTCATTTTATTTATTTTATCCGATTTTAATATAGATAGTACGGGCGAGTCGCGGCTCGCCCGTACTATCTATATTTTCATTTTTCATTTTTCATTTTTCATTTTATCTTCCGCTTTCTCAAAAGCATCAATCACCTTCTTCACCAAACTATGTCGAATAACGTCTGCCGTGCCCATTCTCACAACTCCAATTCCCTCTACACCGTCCAAAGCATCAATTGCGTAAGCCAATCCTGATTTTTGTCGATGAGGTAAATCCACTTGTGACATATCTCCGGTAACAACAAATTTTGCCGTCATTCCCATCCTTGTCAAGAACATTTTCATTTGCATAGTGGTTGTATTCTGCGCTTCATCCAAAATCACAAAGGCTTTGTCAAGCGTTCTCCCACGCATGAATGCGAGCGGTGCAATCTCAATAATGCCAAATTCGATCATGTCGGCTAACTTCTCCGCAGGAATCATATCGCGCAATGCATCGTACAAAGGCATCATGTAAGGATCTAATTTTTCTTTTAAATCTCCTGGTAAAAAACCAAGATTCTCGCCTGCCTCCACGGCTGGTCTTGTTAGAATGATTCTTTTCACTTCCTTTGCTTTCAACGCGCGAACAGCCAATGCAACAGCCGTATATGTTTTACCCGTTCCCGCAGGACCTATGGCAAAAACCATGTCGTTTTTATCAACAAGTTTGACTAATTTCTTTTGATTGATAGTTCTCGCAGTGATTTTATTGCCGTGATTTCCATGAACGATAACACCTTCTTTCGCATCGGACTCAACGAGTTTTTTGCCGTCATCCATCATTAAATTCTCGATGTTATTCTCCGTAAGGGCATTAAACTTGTGAAAATGACGAAGAATCAAATCGAACTTCTTCTCAAACTCATCCATTACTTCTTGGTCACCAGCAATCGTGACAATATTTCCTCGAGCAACAACTTTCAGTTTTGGAAAGAAAGATTTAATGTACTTTAATTTCTTATTTCTAACTCCGAACAATTCTGCTGGATTCAGACCTTTAATTTCAATTTTTTTTTCTAACAATCGTTTTTTTTATTTAAGAAAGATAATTATCTCTCAATTAAGCTTATTTTTGATACAAATTTAGAACTTTTTTTGGCGTAAACGAGCTGATTTTATCAACAATGGGTATAATAACATTAACAACTGATATGGGACTGAACGACCACTACGTGGCTTCGTTAAAAGGAACCCTGTTAAAATCTGTTGACAATTGCCACATTATTGATATTACACACGATGTTAAACCTTTCGATGTTGCAGAAGCTGCTTACCATGTTGCCTCTTGTTATGCTGATTTTCCCGACGGCACCGTTCATGTTATTGGGGTGGATAGTGAACCAATTGTTAATTTCGGCGGTTCTGATGGTAGTTTTCCCTCTATTTTATTCTACAATAATCAATATTTCATTTCCAACGACAACGGTTTCTTCGGTGTTTTTCTAAAAGAAGAAAAACCGCAATCTTTTTGGAGAATTGACGACGTTCTTTCCAATCCAAAACTGTTCAAGTTTCCGACGAAAAACATGTTGCTTTCTGCCGCTACACGAATTCTCAAAGGGGAGAAATTAAAAGACATCGCTTCTCCGTTTGAAGGTTTCAAAAATGCTTTTACTCCTGTTGCTGTGTCAGAATTGAACCTCATCAAAGGGCATGTAATTCATTGCGACAGTTATGGAAACGCAATTACAAATATTCACAAAAGCTTGTTTGAGCGAGACGGAAAAGATGCTCCATTTATCATTCGTTTTAAGAGAAAAGATTACTTTATTGACGTTATTTCTATGTCTTATAACGAGGTTCCTCCGGGAGAGAAAGTAGCCATCTTTAACGAGAACGACTTGCTCGAAATTGCCATCAACAGAGGTGCTTCGAAAACCAATGGAGGGGCAGAGCAACTGTTTGGCTTGCACAAAAATGACATTGTCAGAATAGAATTCACACCGAAAGGTTCCAAACAAACCATTGACGACTTATTCTCATGATTACACGCATTGTAAAATTGACTTTTGAGGAAGATAAAATTGCTGAATTTTTGGCTTTCTTCGACACGATAAAACACAAGGTCAATACATTTCCTGGATGCAAAGGCATGAAATTGTACCAAGATATTAATCATCCAACCGTTGTTATGACCTATTCTCACTGGGAATCTCAAAAAGATTTAGACAATTATCGAAATTCCGAAACTTTTGGTGCTGTTTGGCCTAAAATTAAGCCTTGGTTTGCCGAAAAACCAGAAGCGTGGAGTGTTGAGGCTTATTTTGATGGGTTTGCATGAGTAATTAGCAAGAGTTTGGAGTAGAGAGTTGACCCGATGGAAATTTGTGAACCCCAAAGCTGCTACGCGAATCTTTTGCGTTCTGTTCTTTTAAAATTCAAACAAATCCTTCACCTCAACATCTAAGACCTCTGAAATAGCAATGATTTTCGCCAATGAAATGTTGACGTTTCCATTCTCTATCCGATTAACATACTCTCTAGAAATTTTTGCTTCAAATGCAAGTTGCGTTTGCGAGATATTTTGATGAACGCGCCTTTTTCGCACCCTATCACCAAATTTCACAAAACACTCCTCATCTTTCACTTTGTAAAGATGAGGAGCAACGAAGTTTTGAGTGTTAAATATAAATCACTATATTTACCCTACAACTACCTAAACAATTCCGATATCAATCGGAGTAAAACTACTGCCAATGAAAAAATAGCAAACCATTTTATCCGTATCTTCGTCTATTAGATAGGCGATGTTTACAAGCCACGCTCAAAGGCTTAGTTGTTGGGTGAAAATTAATTAAATTTTAAAAATAAATTATTGAACTATTTCAAAAATATATTGTTCTTTTTTCTTCTTGCTTTTAATACGATAGGGCAAGAAAATTTAATTCTTAATGGAGATTTTGAAGAGTATTGGACGTGCCCGGATGGGATGACCCAAGTTGAAAAATGTAAATTTGTGTACAACCCATGCGAAACAACGCCTAGTACTTCTGATTATTATAATAATTGCGATTTCATGCCTTATTGGGAGCAATTCCCACGTTCAGGTGATGGAATGGTCGGTTTTGGTGCTATTGATGGAATCAACAATTTTCATTATCGAGAATACGTGCAACTTGAATTTTCTGAGACAATTGGATGTGCCAAAACATATTTAATTACGGCATACTTTAATCTATCCAATTTGTATCGATTTTCTATGAGAAATATTGGGTTTTATTTTTCCGAAAGTGAAATTGATACCAATGATTATTTATACAATCTTTTTACACCACAATATACTGATGTTTCAACTTTGATTGATGACACGTTGGGCTGGGTAGAAATACAATTTCAATTCAAAGCGGAGAAAGAGTATAATTATCTTACAATAGGTCATTTCTTAAATGATAGCACAGATAGTTATGTAGAAGTAAATCAAAATACTGTAGCACAAAGTTATGATACTTACTTTTATATAGATGATGTGAGCCTCGTTGAGGTTAAATCAGGGCTTCCTGTCTTTCCAAATGTTTTTACACCTAATAATGATGGCGTTAATGATTTATTTGGACCAATTGATGGCGCAGGTAGTATCGAAAAAGTTTTCATACTGAATCGTTGGGGAAATATTATACAAGAATTGGACTACCCTTTTGAATGGGATGGACAATCTAAAGCTCAAAACAAAATGGGTGAGGGAGTCTATTTTTACAAGGTATCTTTAAAAAGGGACTGCAAAGAAGAAAAAAAAGAACAATATCATGGAATGGTTCATCTAATACGATGAATTATGAAAACAAAAATAATAGTAGCACTTTTACTGTGTTCAAATCTATCCTATGGTCAATACTGGCTATCGAATGGAACACTTAATAATGGAATACTTGGAAATAACTTCGGTACTTTTACCCCTACCCCTATCAACATATACACGCAAGGTATCTTCCGAGCCCAGTTCACCACGGGCAGTGCTTTAACCTCCTTGATAGGTAACACTGGAGACGGGTTACGCATTATTAACGCAGGTGGGCCATCTAATTTTGGCAACTTAGATATGTTTACCTCCAACTCTGCCGGTGCCAATGAGACACACATAGTTTGGGGTTTAAATGGGCAAATAAGTGGACAAGGGTTGAGGTTAGAAGAAAGAGCAAATTATAATGGCTTTTATTTTAATGCCGAAACGAATAATGGCATGTATAAATTTGCCACCACCAATACCGTACATGCTTTTGTGCATCCAAACAATAGATTTTGGAGAATAGGGCAACAGGCAGAACCTGCCGAAATACCTGGGCAAAGACAATTGGAGGTTGTAGATAATGACATCCAATTTCGTTTAACAAGAGGTTTAGGAAATGGTACAAATACCAATGCATATACAGATTTTCATGCATGGAATTTTGGTTTGAATATTATCCCGATGGAAGGGAGTCAAAGACGAACTGTTTTTGTTCACCGTGGTGGTGCTACAATTAATCAAGTTCGGTTAAATGTAAACGGCAATGGTCGTTTTAGATATGTACCACAAGGCCCTGCAGAAAGTTTAATTTTAGGAAAAGCAACTGGAGGCGATCCAAATGACATCCGTTTTAGACGTTTAGCATTCCCTCAAGATAATACACAAGTATTATTAGGAGATGGAACTTGGGGTACTTTACCAACAACTTTTACACCTAACGCCAACAATGGTGTTTCGGTAGATGCCAATGGCACAATTCAGTTAGGCGTTCCATGTACTGTGAACGGTTTCCCAAATATTGGTGGCATTATTGGTAATCAATTGACAACCGATAGAGTAATTGCCAATAGAAACTTCCATTTTTGGTTCGCTTCGCTTAATGGAGAGACCGGAGGTGTTGGATTTGGAGGCCAACCAAACCCTTCTCAATTTTGCACAACCAGTAACACTGTAGAAATCAGTGCAAACATGAATAATGCACAATATGGTAATACAAATGCGAGTGGTTTGCGTTTTACAAAGCTACCTTCTTCTGCTCCAACCATTGCAAATGGTGTAAATGGAGTTGACAATACGAAAGTCTTAACGGTTGATGGTGATGGAGATGTTGTACTGACGTTAAGCCCAACAATCGGTCTAGCTTGCTGGGATTTAAACGGAAACGGTATTCAAGATGCTAGTGAAGATGTAAATGGAGATTTAGTTTGGGATGCGTTGGATTGCTTAGGTCCTCAAGGTATCCCAGGCCCAACTGGTCCGAACGGTTTTCCTGGTCCCGTTGGGCCACAAGGTCCAATAGGTTTGCCAGGCGCTCAAGGTGCTATAGGTTTTCCTGGTCCAATTGGTCCGAACGGTTTTCCTGGCCCTGTGGGACCACAAGGTCCAACAGGTTTAACAGGTGCTCAAGGTGCTATAGGTTTCCCTGGCCCTATTGGTCCTCAAGGTGCTACTGGAGCAACTGGTCCTCAAGGCGCATCTGTTACAGCTGACAATGGTCTAACCATAAACCCTGCAGACAACGTTCAACTAGGACAGGAAATAATTGCAAATACCGTTTCGTTTAATGGACCTGGGGCGTTACTCCACGATACTGAAATACCATTAAATGGGAATGATTTAGTTTTTTCAACTACAAACAACAACTCAAACACACAAGGGATAGAGAGAGTTTCTATCGGAGCACAACCTTTCACTCCGGGAGCTGCTGTTTACCCAGGTAATCCTCAGAACTATATTTTGGGAGCTTCAGCAAAATTGAATCTCTTCAACACAACTGAACAGACAGGTGCACATTTTTTAACATTTATGGATCCAAACAACATCGGGTTTGCTCCTGACCAATATTCTGGAGCAAAAGGAACCGTTTATGGCCTCCATGCAGATAAATCTATAATTGGTTTATTAGGGCAAGGGTTTAGTGTATATACTTCAACCAGAGTCGAGGGTGTTCGTGGTGAAGCACTTGGAAAAGGCGTCAATATTGGTGTAAGAGGACAAGCAGTGTTAACGGATGGGGCGTTTTCCTATGGAGGACAATTTGTTTCAGAACCACCAGCTGGATTGTGCTATGGCGGTGAAAGTTTCGGTGTTTTCACAAGAGCAACGGGTAGTTCCACTTCAAATATTGGAATTTACGCAGCTGTTGATGGTTCTAATCCTTGTGGAGCTGCCGATAATTGGGCAGGTTGGTTCAATGGAGATGTTTACGTAAATGGTATTTTAACGCAAGCATCAGATGCTAATTTAAAATCAAACATCACGACCATTCCAGATGCAAGTGCAAGAAGTATTATCAATCAGTTGAACCCAGTTACGTTTAACTATGACACTTCTGTTAATCCAAGGCTAGCTTTACCGTCTGGATTGAAATATGGTTTAATTGCACAAGAAGTTGAGGCAATAATCCCTGAAGTCGTGTATGAAAATACGCTTCCTGCTGAAAGAGACTCTTTGGGAGTATTAATAAGCCCAGCTTACTCTTTCAAAACATTAGACTACACAGATTTTGTACCGATGTTAATTGCTAATGTAAAAGAGAACAATGCAACTATCGATAGTTTGGAAACAGAATTGAGCGCAAGTGATTCGCTAATTCAAAACCTCAACGATCGTCTCACACTTCTCGAAAATTGCCTAAGCGCAATCCTTCCCGTACTTTGCCAAATGAATTCTTTATCGGTTGAAGATACACCTGAAGAAGTGCAAGAACGTTTAATCGAAATCATCGATATCGAACTTTCTGACAGAAACAACATTGTGTTGAATCAGAATGTACCGAATCCTTTTGCAGAAAGAACGGTGATTACTTTTTCTATTCCAGAATCGGTGCAGAAAGCGCAAATTCACTTCTACGATGGAATGGGCAAGTTAATCAATACGGTTGATGTGCAAGACAGAGGAGAAGGACAAATCAATGTCTATGCAAATGACCTAAGCTCTGGAGTTTATACTTACTCTCTAGTTGCTGATGGAAAAATTGTTGCGACAAAGAGAATGATGAAGCAATAGGCTTTTTTACTCACAGGGTGTATAGGTTTGTACGGGTGGGTCGCGACCTACCCGTACAAACCTATACACCCTTTTTTAACGTTATCAACAATCCTCTTTTACTAAATGCTTGCCTCACTTCACATAATTTAACCTTGTATATCAAAATGAAATCTTATTTTTGAATAATATTATGAATTTATTTTTCAAAGCAACAAATGAGAGCACTCTATTTTAAAGAAATTCGTAGTTTTTTAAGTTCTATTATCGGATATGTTTTCATCCTGATATACTTAATTGCTTCTGGAATTATGCATTGGGTTGCATCCACAGACGCCAACCTTTTAGAAGGAAGTGAGGCTGATTTAATTCCTTTCTTCAATTCTTCACCCATTATTTTTCTAATTCTTATTCCTGCAATTACCATGCGGTCTATTGCCGAAGAACGAAGAACAGGAACCATGGAATTACTTTTTACTCGACCTATTTCCGACCTCAAAATCTTATTGGCAAAATATTTTGCAAGTGTCACATTGATGCTCATCGCTATTCTTCCCACATTGATTTATTACTATTCCATGACGCAGCTTGCTCTTGAACCCGATTCTTTTGATCACGGGGCAACAATTACATCCTACCTCGGATTGATTATGATTGGTTCTGCGTTTGTCGCCATGGGGATTTTTACTTCTGCACTCACCAGCAGCCAGATTGTTGCTTTTATTTTAGCACTCTTTCTCTGTTGGACGTTTATGCCAGACATCGGAGGTTTAGCCTTACTAGGTTCGTACAACCTCATGGGCGATTTCGATTCGGTCGCGCAATACTTCGGTATGAGTTATCACTATAATTCTATACAAAGAGGTGTCATTGATACAAAGAACATCGTTTATTTTATTTCTCTGATTGTGCTTTTCATATACAGCGCATTGACAGTGATTAAATCCTTAAAAAAATAGAGATGGCAGAAAAGAAAAATTTCATCAAAGGGTTTTACAACTGGACATTCTTAGTCATTGTCATTGTTGCCATTATTCTTGTCAATATCATCAGTTCTTTTGTTTACAAGCGCTATGACATGACTGCAGATCAACGCTATTCTCTTGCGAATGGAACAAAAGAGTACCTAAAGGACACTGAAAGTTTTACGACACGATTAAATTTGAAAATTTATCTTGCTGGTAATCTTCCTGCAGAAATAAAAATGTTTCGAGACGCAATAGAAGATAAATTACTCGAATTCAAGGAAATTGCTGGAAATAAAATTGAATACCAATTCATCGATCCAAAAGTGGGGACAGAAGAGGAACAGCGAGAATTAAATGAAACCATTTGGGCAAACGGCAAGGGAATTCTCCCTATGGATTTGGTCTATATGAAAGACGGAGCGCAAAGTCAGATGATGTTATGGCCAGGCGCGATTATTGAATATGGCGGCTCTACTGTACAAAGCATACAATTTCTTCCAGGTTCGAATACGGGACAACCGTATCAGTTGAACAATATGACTGCTGTTATTCAGAATTCAATCAACAACCTTGAATACATGTTGGTGAGTTCGTTAAGACGGGCAACGCAGGACAAAAAACCGCGCATTGCCTTTTTGCACGGGCATGGAGAATTAACTTACGCCGAAACGCAACGAGTTCGAGCATTAATTTCGCCCTATTATGCCGTTGCCGATATTACACTCAACGATTCTATCGATGCCTTAAACAACTTACAAGGATTGATTATTCCCCGTCCACGAACACCGTTTAGCAACAAAGATTTATATTTAATCGACCAATTTGTAATGAAAGGTGGTCGTTTAATGTGTTTCTTAGATGAATTGTACTTGAATGAAGACTCCCTGAGAGCAAAAGGAGAAACGCACACATCACGATATCCTGCTTTAAGAATTGACAAAATGTTATTTGATTACGGCCTAAAAATCAACGACAACTTAGTCATGGATGTTCGATGTGTTCCCATGCAGGTTCCTTTGGCTGATCAATCTCTGATTCCGTGGTTTTATCATGTTTTGGCAACACCGACCTCTCATCCGATGTCTAAAAACATAGAGCCCGTGTCTTTGAAGTATGTAAACGAGATTCAATTTGTTGGAAACGACCCAAATATTGCGTTGACGCCAATTCTTACGTCAAGTACTAATTCTACGGTCAGTGGAATGGCACCTTTGCTTAACTTGGGTATTTACAAGAATTATGGGAAGACTCCTGAATTGGTTGCGAACCCAGAAAGTGAGTCGAATAAAAAATGTTTGGCTGGATTGGCAGAAGGAATGTTTAAATCTCACTTTAGAAATAGAATCGTCGATGAATTTGCCAAGAATAAGGACATTCATTTCTACGAAAAAAGTCAATTAGAAGGAAAAGTACTGCTTGTTGGTAACGGAAGATGGATTGCCAATGAATATGATTCAATGCCAACTCGATTGGGAGGTGCTTGGCAATACAGACCGAAGAAAGTCAATGATCTGCAATACAGTCAAGAGCTCATCAATCTCCGATTTAGGCACTTCTTTGGTAACCAAGAATTTTTTCAGAACATGACCGACTATATGATGGGAGACAATTCTGTTTTAGACATTAGAAGTCGCCAAATTGACATTCATGAAATGGATAAAGAGAAAGTAAAGAAAAAGGCAAGTTTTTTCAGAATCTTAAATATTGGCCTGCCTATTCTTCTAATTCTCTTATTGTCCTTTTTGATTACTTATATTCGAAAGAAAAAATACACTCGTTGATATGAAAAAACTAATTCTACTTGTCGTTTCATTGCTTGTTATAGTAGGACTCTCTTATTATATCTATCAGTTGAATCAGAATAAAGGGCAGTCGGATGCACATACACAACTGATAGAATTTGCCATTAAAGAAATAGAAACGGTTGATAAAGTCATCATTTCTGAACCGAACGGAGCTGTTTTTGAACTAAAAAAGAATGGCGATATTTGGACAGACAAAGACGGAGGTTGCATCAGCCAAGAAAGTGCTGCTTTCGTTCTAGATGCCATTAAGAATATTGAATTTAAAGGATATTTACCTGAAACTGCTCTGGAATCCTCGAAATTAAAAATGGCAAGTCTTCATTTGAAGGTTGAAATTTTTCAAAATGGAGAATGGTCCAAAACATGGTACATCGGCGACGCAACACAAGATCATTATGGGCAAATAATGCAACTCGATGCATCTGGAACTGGAAGGTCTGAATATCCTGTGATAATGAAAATAAAGGGTATGAATGGCTTCGTTTCGCCTACTTTTTTCGCAGACCCGAGAAAATGGATGTGTACCAATATTTTTAGCCTAGATATTTCTGAAATAGCAAAGGTAGATGTAAAAGTAAATGACGAACCAGCACGTAGTTTTACTGTTATAAACAGTGGCTCGTCTTTTAAAGTCTTACAACAAGATCAAGTTTTAGATAACATTGACACCGCAATGGTTTTTCGTTATTTGAATAACTACAAGAAAATTCACTACAACAAACCGAATTACGTTTTAAACCCAATGCAGATTGATAGTTTAAAGAAAACAACTCCGTTTGCTGTCCTAACAGTTGATGAAACCAACGGAAATTCGACTTCTATCAGATGTTTTAGAATACAAATGAAGGAAGTAAGAAAAGACAAAAGTTTTGTGGATTATCACGACACAGATGCTGATCATTTCTGGGCAGTTCTACCAAGCGGACAACTTGTTAAATGCCAATACTTTGTCTTCAATCCGCTGTTGCTTGGACACATTTATTTCCCACTTGATGTCTCTTCATTGACAACTCACGATGGCATAATAGAGAAATAGCTAACAATTTGTTGATAACTCTAAGAAAAATCACGTGTTAATCATTCTATTTATAGATAGAATTGAATAGTTTTGGTAGTCCAAAATAATTGAAAATGAACTTTGTTATATCCAGTGCTACATTACTAAAGCACCTCCAAGAAATATCAGGCGTGTTAAGCACAAGCAACACTTTGCCAATCTTAGATAATTTCCTTTTTGAAATCAGTGATAACCAGTTGATGGTGCAAGCATCCGATTCAGAAACAATCATCCGTACAACGATGGATGTTGAGTCCAAAGAGAATGGTAAAATCTGCATGCCGGCTAAATTATTACTAGATGTTTTGAAGAATCTTCCAGACCAACCGTGTACTTTCTCTGTTGATATGGATAAATTTGCCATTGAAATCGCTTATGACAATGGTAAATCGCAAATGGTCGGATTTGACGGTGATGATTTCCCGAAAACGCCAACCCTCGAGAAATCAAGTTCAATTAAGATTACAGGAGCGATTTTAGCGACTGCGATTAACAAAACTTTATTTGCAACAGGCGTTGATGATTTAAGACCTGTAATGAGCGGCGTTTTTTGCGAGTTTTCTCCAGAAAGCATCACTTTTGTGGCAACAGACGCACATAAATTGGTAAGATACACACGAACAGATTCACAGGCGACTGGTAGTTCTTCGTTCATTCTTCCAAAGAAACCACTTAATTTATTGAAAGCAACAGTTTCCAATGATGAGGAGGTTCTTTTAGAATACAACGATTCAAATGCCGTGTTCACTTTTGGTAGCATCATCCTCGTTTGTCGTTTAATTGATGGGAAATACCCGAATTATGAGGCGGTAATTCCCAAAGAGAATCCAAATGTTTTGACGATTGACAGATTGCAATTTTTAAGTTCTGTCAAACGTGTTTCGATTTTCGCCAACAAAACAACGCACCAAATCAAGTTGAAATTAGCAGGTTCTGAACTTTCACTTTCTGCAGAAGATTTAGACTTCTCTAACAAAGCAAACGAGAGAATTACCTGTAATTACTCGGGCGATGACATGGAAATAGGATTTAACTCTCGTTTTTTAATGGAAATGCTGAACAATCTAGACACCAACGAAGTTCGTTTAGAAATGAGCGAACCAAGTAGAGCCGGATTGTTAATGCCTTCTGAATCCAAAGAGAATGAAGATATTTTGATGTTGGTAATGCCGGTGATGTTGAAGTAATAGGAGCTATCTTGAAGTTCAATGGACTCAAATAATATATTTAAAACAAAGACAGGTTTCTGTCATATTCTGCCAGACAAAATTATATTGACTAGAACTAGAGTTATTGACAATGTTTCTGGAGTTTCTACCAAAAACAATATCATTCGCCTTTTATTTATCTATGGAGTAATTACAATTGGATTGTTTTATTTTGCGTACGAAGGGTTTTTAAATGGAAAAAGAATTCAACCTTCCTTATTTTCTTTATTTGGACTTTCTTTAATTTACGGGATTTTTATTAGCCTAAATAATTCCACAGTATCTATGATTTCCCGGCAGCACATTGAAGAAGTAAAATTCAAAAAAGGCAATACCGGATTAACCCGCTCCAGATTCGAAGTTTTTTTTAAGGACAACAATGATAAACTCAAAAAAAGATTGATACTGTTACCTGTCTCAATGAACGATGGAGACATTGAAACAGAAAAAGCTATTCAGATTATGATAGATGAAAATCTTCTAAGTTAATTTTACCTCAATCCTCCCCCTCAATCCCCCTCCAAAAGGGGGAAGAAGTAGACAATTGAATCCGCCGATGGAGTACTAATTCTTATTTTGAGTCTGGGTTTCCCCCTTTGGAGGGGGCTAGGGGGAGGACACTATAACACCCCCGCAATTACACTTCTAACTCTCCCCTCTTCCTATTCTTCCTCTTAAAATAAAGCACATCTACATAAATCAAAAATTTCAAGGAAATACTATTGATTTGAGGTTGCTGAAACAGCGTGTTGAATGTTTCAAAATAACTGGATTCTAACATCGATTTTGAACTGAAAATATTGTTTTTGTAAACGATTCTCAATTCACTGCCCGGAATAAAAACCCATCGATAGTTCAAATCTATCGTGAAAGCATTGTAATTGGTGTTGTGGACAGACTCTCCTTCAGAACTCTCTGCGTTGTAATCTATTGTTCTCATCACTCCATCGTCTTCCAACGCAACAAAACGACTGTATTCTACCTGCGCCCAGTAATGACGTAAAACCAAGTCAATTCCCATTCTCTTGGTGAAAATAAACTCAGAAGTTATCGTATTCTCCACATTTACAAGATCTCTGATACCCAAAATGATTTCATCAGAGAAGCCAGGGTCCTGCCCCGATACATAACCATATCCATTCTTGGTTAAATTTACCCTAGCACCTAAAACCATATTCATTTGGTCAGAGATTCGTAATCGAGGGCTTAAATACATGCTAATGTTATTCTGTACCGTATTAAAAAACTGAGAATATCCTATAGAACCATCTAAAGCAAAACGCTTGCTGTAATCAGATGTGAAAAAATAATTGAAGTTGGCGTTGGGTTTGAAACGAACAATTTTCCCGAAAGTTCTTGATTCAAAATGATCGACAGAACCAAACGGGTTCACTCCTCCAGAAAGTCGCATGTACAATTGCTTTTTATGCAAGCCTCCAGCGAAGAATGACAAACGAGTACTGTTATACAACTGAGGTTTGTACAATTCAGAATACCTCCAATTTAAACCGAAACTTTGCCTAAAAAAACGCTTGGTTGGCGTGTAACCGTTCCATGAAATTCTTGCAGAATAAGTTCTTGAGTTATTGTTGTATAAAAAGCCTAAATCATTGGGGTCATAGGTATCACTTTCTTCTCTATAACTCATTCCGTACTGCCATTTTCCAGCAACTTTATCGATACTTGTGCCTACTTTATGTCCAAATACGGTCTCTTTGTTCTCAAACAGGGATGAAAGCGTGATGGTAGAATTCAAACGGTAATTTCCGTCTTTCGTAAACAACCGCACTTGCCCTAAGGTGACATTGGCATCCCGAGCGCTTCCTTCTCGCGTTACATTTGTGTTAACCAGTGACATGGTGCTGTTATTCTTTAAATTCTGCGAAAGAACAAATACGTTGTAATTCGTCAAAGGGTTGGTTCTAAACTCTCTTTGCCTGCCTGAAGAATCTTCTATTACCGCAAATGACCGTCCTTCGACAGCGTTGAAAACACCCACACCTAAACCGCCTTTCGTTCTTCCCGAAACCTTTGTTCCGTTAATCATTTGCGCAGTTTGCGGATTGCTCACTACTTCCTCTCCAATACTTGCGTCCAGGTCAGAATAAACGGCATATTTATCAAACGGATTGCTTCCTATTCTCCGAGAATAAAAAATTCCACCAATCTGAAACAAATCAGTTCCTTCAATGAAGAACTGTCGGTTTTCATTGTATCTAACTTCAAAAGGACCTAAGTTTAGAATTTCGTTGTCAGATCTCGTTTGACCAAAATCTGGAATAACGGTCATGTCCAATGTAAAAGCATCGTTGAGACCATACTTCAAATCTAAACCTCCCGTTAACCTCGTTTTCCAAGTTTGTCTGGCCAATACGTTATCGTAAGAATTTTCTGCATAACTGGTTGCATAAGGCGTGAATGAAAGTCGAACCGGCGATTTTATATTCTCTACCCCCACCAATTTTCCAGCTTGTGGAAGCCCTCCAAAAACGTTAGGGTCAACAGGATTCCAATTGGACTCCTCACGCATACGGCGAACTTGTCTTACAAAATTGATGTTCCAATCTTGCACCTTTGTGTTTGGGAAACGCAGCGCAGAAAACGGTATTTTCATTTCAAACGACCACCCAAAATCTCTTTTCTTTGCGACACTTTTCCAAACAGCATTCCAAGAGCCGTCTAAATCCGAAACGAAAACCAATGCATCCATTTCTACGCCTGCCGCAGTTACAGCAAAGCCAAAACCTGTAACATTATTCGCATAGGGATCAATCGTTATTCCAAACCAATCTGCATTTCCAGAGTCATCTCTTTGCGAAAGAGTATAACTCACTGAGTCCGGCGATGGGTCATGTAATTCTGCGCCAATGTAAATCGCATCATCATCATAATACATCTTAACGATGGAAGTAAATCTCGATTTTTCACCATAAATGGGAGACTGTGTAGTGAAATCAGTTGCAATGTCAGCGTTTTGCCATTGCGTTTCATTGAGAAGTCCATCCAACTTAATAGCATTAACACTCTTCTCAATGGTGTACGTTTTTTGTCCATGAAGTTGAAAAGTCAACAGCATAAATAAAATTGCTCCAAGAAGAAATCTAGTTTGCATGGAAAAAATAGTTGAGGCAAAAGTAATAAAACTCTTGTTTAGAATAAACTTTATGGGATGAAGGGGTCTATTTTAGTGACCAATAGCGGGGAAAATCATTAATCCCCGACAAAAATTATGCTTTTATCCATTTCTACCTTTTTTTCGGACTGAAAGCTTTTTGGACAGAAAACATATTACCTTAAAAAGTTAGGGTCGTCTAACTTTTTATGTTAGACGACCCTAAAATGTGTGTCAATAAGATTTTAAAGCCTTTATAAGCAGCTTACTTCGATTCTAAAGAAGCTTTCTCGATTGCGATAGCTTCTAATTCTTCCTTTCTGTCGATTGCTTTTTGCTTATCCTCTATTAATTTCTTTCTTGAGAAGTCAATCAATACTGGAGTTGCTATACACAATGAAGAATAAGTACCAACGATTACACCAATCATCAATGCGAAGATGAATCCTTTAATTGCTGCGCCACCGAATAAGAATACAATCAATAGTACGATAAAAGTTGTCATCGATGTATTAATCGTTCTTGATAAGGTAGAATTCAATGATTTATTGATTTGTTCTTCTTCGTTTGCTTTTGGATGAAGCGTTAAATCTTCACGAATTCTATCAAAAACAACCACGGTATCATTGATTGAATAACCAATAACCGTCAGAATTGCTGCGACAAATGCCTGATCGACATCCATGTTGAAAGGAAGAATACCGTGGAACAATGCAAAGGCACCGAGCACTAGAATAACATCGTGCATCATCGCAATGATTGCTCCGGTAGAATATTGCCATCTTCCGAAACGCATCAGAATGTATGCGAAAATGATTATCAATGAGAGAATAATTGCCAACATTGAGGATGAAATCAATTCTTCTGAAACTGAAGAAGATACACTTCTAGATTCCATGATTTCAAAAGACCCAACCTGTACTTCTGATTTTTTCAAACCGTCTCTCAACGCTTTCTTAACCAATTCACTCGTTTCAACACTTTCGTCTGCCAACATAAAGTTGGTTGTGATTTCTAAATAGTAACTGCTTTCTTTCGTTTTTAATTCTACAGAAGCTTTTTTTCCGTCTGTATCAACCATGAATGCTTGTAAATTCTTACGAATTGCATCTGTATGATCTCCTGCTTTCTTTTCGAATTTAACACCGTAAGAACGACCACCGGAGAATTCTACACTTGGATTTAATCCTTTTGAGAACAATGCAACTAAAGAACCGGCCACTAAAATTCCAGATATAAGGTAGAACATTTTACGTTTCCCAACAAAATTGAAGTTGAAATTTTTGAATGCTCCTTTGGTTAATTTCGTTTCAAAGTTGATTCCTTTTCCTTTGTTCATCCACCAAAGCATCAACAAACGAGTAATCACAAGCGCTGCAAATACAGAAGTGAAAATACCGATGATTAATGTCGTTGCAAATGATTCGATCGGTCCAGAACCAAAAGATTTCAACACGATTGCCGTCAACAGAGTTGTAACATTGGCATCAATGATAGAAGAAAGTGCTTTCTTAAATCCTGTGTCAACTGCCGCTTTAACATCTTTCCCTGCGGCTTGCTCTTCACGAATACGCTCAAAGATTAGTACGTTGGCATCTACCGCCATACCAATTGTCAAAACGATACCAGCGATACCCGCTAAGGTTAACACGGCTCCAAAGGATGCCAATGAACCGAAAATGAATAGGATATTTGCAAATAATGCGATATCAGCGATGATTCCTGCTTTTCCGTAATAGAAAACCATGTAAACGAACACTAATAAAAGTGCAAAACCAAAAGACATCAACCCAGATCGTGAATTCTCAGCACCGATTGTTGGACCTACTTTTGTTTGTTCTTTAATAACAATTGGAGCTGGAAGAGAACCTCCATTAAGAAGACCTTTCAAGTCATTCGCTTCGTTGATTGTAAAATTTCCAGAGATTTGAGTTCTTCCTGACAAAATTGGGTCATTCACTCTTGGCGCAGAGTAAACAAGGTTGTCCATTGTAATAGAAACGACTAATCCTTGATTGTCTGTTGTCATTTGACCCCATTTATCAGCTCCCTCAGAAGTCATTTGAATATCAACGGTAATTTCTCCTTCCTCTTGGTCATAACCAGCATCTGCACTTGCAATGTCTGTTCCACCAACACGCGCTTTTCCGTTTGCAGGAACTCTTATCGCGTACAATAAGTAGCCTAATTCTTTTGTGTCACTATTAATGATTTCCATATCGGAAGACCACATGAATTTTAAGCTCTCAGGAAAAATAGCTTGAATATCTTCTCTTTTTAAAATTCTAACAACAGCCAATTTATCTTCCGACTTAACCGCCATCGAGTAAGCACTATACCCCATTAAGTATTTACCTAAACCTGATTGATTGTCTTCTGTCAATGATTCTAAACTTGCTAAATCGTTGATACCATTTGTATCAACATCATCTGTATCGACACCAGCAGCATCTGCCACCTCATTTGTGTCAATCTCTTCATCTATTGTTATGTCATTATACGTGTCTGCAGAACGAGCGATTGCTTCTTGCAAATAACCACCAATTTCATCGAAGGTAAAATTTTCAAAAAACTCAAGGTTTGCAGAAGCTTGAATTCTTTCAGCAACCGTAACCTCATCTTGCACGCCTGGCAATTCAATGTACAATCGATTATTGGTTGGGTCTTTTTGAATATTTGGTTGAGCCACACCAAATTGATTAATTCTACGACTCAATATTTCAGAAACACCGTCCATAGAAACAGACTCTTTTCCTTTCAAGAAATCCACAACCTCTTCATCCGTTGACTTCACTTTAAGTTCGTCGATGTCTGAAATAGCAAATAAACGAACTAGGTCCATGTCTGGATTCAATTCGTTATGTTTGGCAACAAAAATTGAAATGAAATCACCTCCGTTTTTACCGTATTCAGCCAATGCTGCTTTGTGTACTTTCTTAAATTTCGCTTCGTTTTTGTTTCGTGCGTAGTTTTTTACCAATTCTGGTATAGATAACTCTACCGTAACACTCATTCCACCGACAAGATCCAAACCAAAGGCTAAACTTCTTTTCTTAACTTCTTTAAACGAAGAACCAAAAAGAGGGTAAACCGCCTTTTCTGCTTTGTTTTTTAAGATGTCATTGATGTATGCTGATTTTGCAATTTCTTCCGCTTCTGGATTGTTGAAATCGATAACAACACCGTTGGGTAGAATTTCAGTTGTATCCCCTTCGAAAGCTAACTTTTTTAACTCCTCAACTTTAGTCGTTGCTTCTTTCTCTGCTTTCTTCTCAACTCCGTTAGAAACAAATGTAAATGACAGCTGATACACACAGATTACTGTCAACAAAATGGTTAAAAACCAAAAAAATCCTTTATTACGCATTTTCGTAAATTAGTTTATTATTAATTAAGCCTGCAAATATAGAATTTTGCTTTCTTAAAGACAATAATAAGTAGAGGTATTTTGATAATCAAATTCAGAATTCAGAATTTGGAATTTGGAAATTAGAACAATTACTTAAAAATCAAGCGTCTGCATCAAAGCTTACTGGAAAACTCAATCACTTTCTTTGCGAAGTTGCTCCAAGAGTTTTTTGCTTTGTAGTTTTTAATGTTTTCGCTAAATTTTTCCAATCTATCTTCAGAATAAATATGCTTTATGGCATCACTTAGCTCTTTTGAGTCAGGCTGAATAATCAATCCAGTTTCTTCGTGAGCTATTGTTTCTTTCAATCCTCCGACATTGGTTGCAACTATGGGCAAGTCAAAATGATGCGCAATCGCTGTGATGCCGCTTTGGGTGGCTCCTTTGTAGGGCAGAATACAAACGTCGGCTGCAGAAAAATAAGTCGCAACCTCATCATCAGGGATGTATTCGTTGAATAAATGAACTCGGTTTTTCAATCCTGCAGCATCAATGATGGATTGATAAACGTCAAAAGAACCGTAGATTTCTCCAGCAATTATCAGTTCAAATTCTTCTGGTAAATTCTCCAAAGAACGAAGTAAAATATCCAAGCCTTTGTACTCTCTAATGAAGCCAAAAAAGAGCAGCTGTTTTTTATTTGGAGAAAGATGAAGCTTCTTAATGGCCGTTTCTTTTTCCAATTTCTCACCAAAATGATTGTAAACAGGGTGGTCAATTCGCAAATATTTGGCATCGGGAGCAATGGTCAGTAAATCTTGTAAAACAGAATCACTGAGAACGATGAATCCTTCGTTGTGCTTGATGAAAGAACGGTTAGCAAAGTTATCGAAGAACCTTTTTTCATGCGGAATTACGTTGTGCAGAATACTGATTCTTTTCATTCCTTTCGTTAATCTTTTTTGCACACCGCCTGTTGCAGGACCAAAAAAAGTCATCCAATATTGACTGATGAATAAATCTGGTGCAAAAGCATTGATTTTACTTGCCGTTTTCCGAAAAGACATCGGATTGACTGAATCTAAAGTCCTTTCTGCTGGAATTTCATCTACTTTATCGTTCTCTGTAACAAACTGTGAAGAACCTGGAAACAAAAAGTTGGGGTATTGCCGAGAGAACGTGAAGGCTTTTAATTCGTGCTCATTCTCTAGTGCTCGATAAAGCATGGCTGAGAATTGTGCGATTCCACCGCGGTAAGGATAAAAAACAGAAAGCAAGGCAATTTTCATGTACGAACGAAAGTAGTGATTCTTTATTGAATATAGTCGATGATTTCTTTTTTGTCAAACAGAAAAAAATCAATTTTATTTATTTCCACTTTTTTTTGCCAAAGCTCTAGTGCTCCAATGCTCCAATGCTCCAAATTAAAACAATCACTCGAAACCGTAAGAAACTATTGTGTAGTAAAGTTCTACCCCATTTTCTGGGATGCTGGATTGTTGAAAATCATTGTCCATGTAGAATTTAGAAATCAATCCTATGTTTTTTGCATAGACTTCGTATTTTCTAATTTTGAGAATTGCGTTTTGTTCATCTGCTTGCTCAACGACAACTGTTGAATCGTAATTTACACCGCCAATTGTTTTGCTTTTGTGAATATCATCGTAATAGCAACCCAAAGGTGCAAAAGTGTTATACGCATTTGCATCCCATTCTTTTTGTTGTGTTGGTGAGAAAACTAATTTCACAACGCGTTGATTTTCTTCAACCAATTCTCCACGAATTCCGTCAATTAACCCGTACCAAGTATCTTTTAACGCCCAAGCATCTGCCGGTGTGTTTCGGGTGTACCTTCTAAATTTACGACTGTTTCGACCTTCATTGTCAACATAAGTTTCGCCCCAATGCGTTTTTAACTGATAAATAAGCGTATCGTGTGGAATTGTTGCTCCGATATCGTGCGTAATATCAACGACATCATAGATTACATAACGTCCTTCTGAAAGACCCATGTATTCAAAATGAAAATTTGGTGCTTCTTTTTTCTTGCAAGAATTAGTCATTGCTAATAATGCAATTAAAGCGAAAATGTAGTAAAAGTTGTGCTTGTTCATCATAATTATAGACGAAGATAGTGAAAAAAGGTTGGTTTGAAAAGAAGAGCGTTGGATTGTTAGAGCATTCGAGCTTTGGAGCATTAGATTTTTAGACAGCTCGTGGAAAAACACCAAGGTCTCTGTTTTATTAAATCATTAGAACATTAAATCCCTGAATCACCAAAACTACTTACGGTCAGGCGTTATTCTCTTGTCAGGATTAATACCTAAAGCCCTTAAATCAACCCCTAATTCTATGAGTTGGTCGATTTTCGCGATGCGTTTTTGTCCTTCCAATTTTTTACCATAATAATAGAATTCACGGTTAACAATTTTTCCAAGCGGATTGAATGCGGTGCACCAGCCATGTCTTTGTCCGAATTCATTGTACCGCGTCATGGTCGCTTTTTTTCTGCTTGCGTAGTAAGTGTACCACTTCCCTATTTTCTTGTTGTTTTTGTATTGGCCCTTCGTTTTAACTACTTGGCTTTCGAACAATTCTTTACTTTCTCCTTCTAATTTTCCATTTACATAGTTATAAACTGCGGCAGCTCTTCGAGACTTGTCCATAGGGTCAGATGGAACATAAAAAACCACTTTTGGCCCGTTTAATTCGCCATTCTTAAAGGTTTCGGTGTTGCTTATTCGTTGAGACGGTCCAAAATTGACCCAAATACTGTCTTTTTTCATGTTACGGTAAATCCCATAACTCATAAGCGAACCATTTTCGTGGTAGAAAAAGGCCTCTGAACGACTGCTGTTCTCGTCGTGCTTAATAACTGCCTTCACCTTGGACGATTTATAAAAATAGGTGAATTTGCCAACGGGTTTATCATCTTTAAACTGTCCTTTGTATTTATAGACTCTGATTCCCTCGTAAGTTTTGGCCCATTCCCCCTGTTTTCTTCCTTTAGAGTCAACTTGATTGGTCTGTGCGAAAGTGATTCCTGTTAAAAGGAGACTGAAGATGACTAATTTATATTTCATTCTTAATTTCATTTGCAAATTCTTCTAAACTACTTACTGTTACATCCGCTTCCACTGTAATGACTTCTTCAGTATTGATTCTTACTGTTATCATACCAAGATTCTTGCCAAAAAGAATGTCAGAATCTGTATCACCCACCATTACGCATCGTTTAAAGTCAACTTCTGGATATTCCTTTTTTGCTAACTCCGCCATTGCTGGTCCAGGTTTGCGCATATCATCCTCGGCATTTTTTAAATTCGGTGCAAAGTAGCATTTTGTAATTTCTCCACCGTTTTGGTGAATTTTATTACACATATAAGCGTGAATTTCTAATAAGTTACGCTCCGTCATCAAGTTTTTTGCAATTCCTTGTTGATTCGTCACAACGAAGGTCAAATGAAAGAAATTACTCAGTTGATTGATGGCGTTTAATGCTTCTGGGAGAAAATGAAAGTCTTCAATTTTAGTAATGTACCCACCAAATATTCGTTCATTTATCACCCCGTCTCTGTCGAGAAAAAGTGACCAAGTTTGATCGATTCCCCAGTCCTTAATCGACATCTATTGTTTTTTCTACGAGATAGACATTTCTTTGTGAAGAACTACGTCCAATTAATTCTGCAATAAACCCTGCTAGGAAGAATTGCGTTCCTAAAATCATTGCTGTCAATGAAATGTAAAAAGAGGTTCTTTCTGCAATTTTTATTCCGTGTGTATCAATGAATAACTTCACGAAACCGAGGTAGAATGCGATACCAAAACCGATGACAAACATCAGCATGCCGATGGCTCCGAAAAAGTGCATTGGTTTCTTTGCAAACTTCCCTATGAAAGCTACAGAAAGCAAATCCAGAGGTCCATTGAGAAAACGATTGAGTCCAAATTTGGTCGTTCCGTACTTTCTAGCTTGGTGTTGCACGACCTTTTCTCCTATGTTTGAGAACCCTGCATATTTTGCCAATGGCGGAATGTATCTGTGCATGTCGCCATAGACTTCAATGCTTTTTACGACTACGTTTTTGTATGCTTTCAGTCCGCAATTAAAATCGTGCAAATAGATGCCAGTGATTCTTCTTGCTGCCCAATTGTATAATTTCGTTGGAATTGTTTTCGTAATAGGATCATATCTTTTTTTCTTCCAGCCAGAAACGAGGTCAAAATCATCTTTCATAATCATTTTGTACAACTCTGGAATTTCTTCTGGAGAATCTTGCAAATCGGCATCCATTGTTATGACAACATCACCTTGCACTGCTTCAAAACCTTTCTGTAAGGCGGCAGATTTACCATAATTTCGCTGAAATTTTATCCCTTTAACGTTGGCATCTTTCTCATTTAACTCTTCTACAACTTTCCATGAGCCATCTTTACTTCCGTCATCGATGAAAACGACTTCGTAAGAGAAATTATTCTCCGTCATCACCTTCACAATCCATTTGTGCAATTCTGGCAAAGATTCAACCTCGTTGTATAGAGGAACTACTATTGAGATGTCGTATTTTAATTTCAAGGTGTAAAATTTGTTTGCAACAAATATAATCAATCTACTATTCTTTAATCACTTTCGTAGTCTTGTTTTGAATATCTAAGAAATACATGCCATTTTGAAAAGGAGTTAAATCAATTAAATTTTGTGAGGAACTAATTTCACCTTTTAGGATTACAGTTCCTTTTAAATCATACAGAACATAATCTGTGAGAGCATCAATTCCTATTATAGAAATAGAACTTGACGTTGGATTCGGATAAGCGATATAGCTGATTTCTAATTCTTCAAGTCCTAATTCTGCCGCATTGGCAATATAAAAGTAGTCAACCCCAGCTTCTGTAATATTAATGTCAGGGTCTAAATCACTCGTTCTAAAATAGAATTGCATGGTTGAAGTAATCGTTATAAAATCTTGAAGTCTTATGCTTTTTTCTACCCACTGATCCCACGTTGAAGGGTCTTTTCCCACTTTGTCTATTTCGACTGTAATTGAACCATTGTTTACCAGAACCCGGAGGGTATCATCTATGGCATTAGCACCAAACTCGTTGTAAAACCATCGAGAATAATTCACGTAAGGATCCACATAAGTCGTTAAATCCATTATTGGAGAATTCAAATTCGTAGTTCCTGCGTCCACATCATCTGCGTCTGGATGCAAGTTCGTAGAATTCCCTGTTACGAAAGCCATTTCACCACAATCGGAAGAATCATCCATTGAAGGAGCAGAACCGCTTGTTGTTCCTAACGGCACACCTCTTTCCCAGATGCCCGTTGTTGCACTTCCTGAAACTGCCCATCCAAAATCAAAGGAAAAATCGTCGTAATAACCTGGTTTTAGATAGACTGTTATGTTGCCCGTTGTATTGTCTATCAATTGTGTATAGCAAGCGGTATTATACCCCCACTTCCCAACTGTTACTCGGTAATTATCTTGGTAAAACAGCGTAAAGGCATCCTCCCCAGCACCATTTGTCACTCCTTGATGAGCTATTTCTGGAACCTCTAAAATAATTTCCGCACCAGTTATTACATTGGATGTTCCTAATTCTAAAACAGTGACTGTAAGGTTGTATGGAGGAATTGGTGTTAATTGCACATCTTGCGTTGTGATAATTCCAGTTGCAATACTCACGGTAATTGTTTGCGGGAAATAACCCACTTTAGAATAGGTCACATCATAAGTTCCAGGTATTGCGGAACCTGTTGCGTAAAAACCAATTGCACTCGTTGATTCATTCTGAATTCCAGAAACGATAGAGACATCAACATTCAATAAGGGAATTGTTGTGATAGCATCGGTTACAATTCCCTCCAAATAACTTGCTTGAATATAGGTTGGAGAAAGAACAAATAAACCTTCTGAACGGTCGTTTGCCAATATTGTTCCTGATGCGAAAAAAGGATACACCCCCCAGCATCCATCATAATTAGGTGTTTGCGTAGGATAAGTATCGTAATTCCCAACCTCAATCATGTTGTATGGATAGGTTACATCATGAATCACAACACCGTCAGAATAGTAACTGGTAATAAGGTGGTTTCCTTTTACGTGCGTGTTGTGTGGAATAATTGTCCCGACATCTGGTGAGCTCTTAATTTTATCAATTTCTACTATATTAGAAGGGTCCGATATGTCGAAAGCACTTACAAAACCTCCTACAATTTCATCTGTTGCAAAGGCGTATTGACCTGTAGAATTCGCCCAAATGTTATGAGCAAAATTACCCGGAGTAAATTGAGTTCCAAGCAAAACAGGTGCCGCTTTATTGATAACATCGACCATACTAATTGTACCTTCGAAAATATGCGCCAAGAACATCGTGTCGTTGCGTACAAAACCGTCGTGCACTAACCAGTTATCAAAAACACCGACTTCAATCGGGTTTAATGGATCGGTCGCAACATCCAAAATAATCACTCCATTATTACCTCTATCGGCACCAAAGATGTAGGCAAACCCATTGTCATCAATATAAATATTATGAGCAGAAGACCAAGGATTTCCAGCAGGCCCTGTGTAATAAGTCGCTGGGGGAATAATTGTTGCGGGCAAAGATGTTAAGTCAATAATCATCAATCCCACATTTGCCTCTGTAGTGACATAGGCATAGTCTCCATAAGTTTTGACATCACGCCAAATTGATTGAGTTGTATTCTCCCACCAAATTTCGTTGGGAACTGAAGGATTTGTCACATCTACAATTGCTACTCCCTTTTCGGCCCCAATTATACCATATTCGTTGCCAAATTCATCAGTATAACCCCAAACATCATTGACCAAAGTAGCATGTGTCGAGATATAGCGTATATTCGACATGGAGTCCACATTAAATTGTGCGTTTGAAAGAAAACTGAGCGTAATTATTAAAAGGAGAAGAATAAATTTCATAAATTGAATTTTAAATGACGGATTCAAAGAAAGAATATTGCTGCTAGAGCAAAAAGTACGATAATCACAAGGTATTGCCATACATCTACGAAATACGGTTTGTATTTTTTAAACGATTCTTTTAAATCCACAACCAAAGTTAAGCAAAGTAAATGATTTAATAAATTTATCCTTCAACAAAGTGATTAACAGCTACAACTACCTCCTAAAATGGTGAAATTGGTGTGTTAAACCGATACGTCCTCCCCCTAGCCCCCTCCAAAGGGGGAAAGAAGTAGACTTTTGTAAGTTCATTTTTTTTCCTATTATGGACTCCCCCCTTTGGAGGGGGCTAGGGGGAGGATTCATGGTTCATTCTACAAAGCAATAGGTCAAATGAGTTCGCTATGAATTAGTAGTGATTTCCTTTTAAATCTGACCTTAATTTCTTATATTTGCACCTCTAAAAATCTCCCTATGGCAAAAGAAATTCTCGAAAATAAAAGTACAGCAGTTGATTTTGAATCTTTCAAAAAAGAGGTTCTTGATGATTATAGACTGGCGTGTATTTCTCGTGAAACTTCCTTATTAGGACGTAGAGAAGTGCTTTCTGGTAAAGCTAAATTTGGTATTTTCGGGGATGGAAAAGAATTGGCTCAAATTGCATTGGCAAAACAATTCAAAAACGGTGATTTTAGGTCGGGTTACTACCGAGACCAAACCATTATGATGGCTATTGACCAGTTGAATGTGAAACAGTACTTCGCCGGATTGTATGCACACACGGACTTAGATTTCGAACCTCAATCCGGAGGCCGTCAAATGGGAGGTCATTTTGCTACGCGAAATTTGGATGAGAATGGCAACTGGATCAACTTGATGGAGCAAAAAAACAGTTCTGCTGATATTTCTCCAACAGCAGGGCAAATGCCGAGATTATTAGGTTTGGCACAAGCATCTAAAATTTACAAAGAGAATAAAACACTTGCAGAATTAGACGAATTTAAAAAATTCACCAACGGTGGAAATGAAGTTGCCTTTGGAACAATTGGCGATGCTTCAACCTCTGAAGGTCCATTCTGGGAGACAATAAATGCAGCAGGAGTGTTGCAAGTACCAATGGTTATGTCTGTTTGGGATGACGGTTTTGGAATTTCTGTTCCAAGAAAATACCAGACAACAAAAGACAGTATTTCGGAGGCATTAGCAGGAATGCAACGCACCAAAGACAAGCCAGGTTATGAAATTTTTGTCACAAAAGGTTGGGATTACACCGATTTGTGCCAAACGTATGAGAAAGCAGTGAAAATTGCCCGTGAAGAACACGTTCCAGTGCTCATTCATGTCAAAGAAGTGAATCAACCGCAAGGTCACTCAACCTCTGGTTCTCACGAAAGATACAAGGACGAAGAACGCTTGCAATGGGAAACTGATTTTGATTGCATCAACAAATTCAAAGCATGGATAATAGCTTTCGATGCTGACGGTCTGAATATTGCAACGGAAGAAGAATTAGACGCCATTCGCAAGGAGACAAAGAAAAGTGTGGCTGAAGATAAGCGAGCAGCTTGGAAAGATTTTACCAACGATATTAAACAAGACTTGGCAGAATCAACAACATTAATTGCTGCAGTTGCGGAAGAAAGTCCGAATGGTGTTTTTGTCAAGAAAATTGGCGAAGATTTGGCGAGTACATTTGAACCTACTCGAAAAGATATCCTCACTGCAACTCGAAAAGTGCTAAGAATGATTCGTGAAGAAAATTCATCTTCAAAAGTGAACCTTTCTTCATGGGTGCAGAATTCTATTCAAACTAATTTTGCCAGATACAGTTCTCACTTGCATTCTCAATCAGATTCTTCGGCTATGAAAGTTGAACCTGTCGCACCAACTTATGGAGACGACGGAAAAATGGAGGATGGACGTATCATTCTTCGTGACAACTACGATAAATTATTAGAAAACTATCCTCAAGCATTGGTTTATGGAGAAGACGCTGGAAAAATTGGCGGTGTCAACCAAACGCTCGAAGGAATGCAAGATAAATACGGTAAAACGCGCGTTGCAGATACTGGAATTAGAGAATGTACCATCATTGGGCAAGGAATCGGGATGGCGATGAGAGGATTGCGACCTATTGCAGAAATTCAGTACTTGGATTACTTGCTTTACGCAATTCAAGTGATGTCAGACGATTTAGCAACGGTTCAATACCGTACAAAAGGTGGACAAAAAGCCCCCTTAATTATCAGCACCCGAGGACATCGTTTGGAAGGTGTTTGGCATTCCGGCTCTCCAATGGGAATGATTATCAATTCTCTTCGAGGCATGTACGTTTGCGTACCGAGAAACATGACTAAAGCGGCAGGATTCTACAATACATTAATGGCAGCAGACGAACCTGCATTGGTCATTGAGCCATTGAACGGATACAGAACAAAGGAACCGATGCCAACGAATATTGGTGATTTTAGAGAAGCATTGGGCGTTCCAGAAATCACAGTTGAAGGAACTGATTTAACGATTGTTTCTTATGGTTCAACGTTTAACCTCTGTCAAGTTGCGGTTCAGCAGTTGGCAGAACTAAATATTTCGGTAGAATTGATTGATGTGCAAACTTTGTTGCCTTTTGATATCAACCATGTTATTGCTGATTCTTTAAGGAAAACCAATCGCCTTTTAGTTGTTGACGAGGATGTGAGCAGTGGAGGAACCGCCTACATTTTAGACAAGGTTTTGGTAGAACAAAAAGGATATTATCACTTAGATTCTGCACCCGAAACGTTGAGTTCTAAGAATCACAGGCCTGCCTACGGGTCAGACGGAGACTACTTCTCCAAGCCGAGCATCGATGATATTGTGGAAAAAGTGTATGGAATGATGAACGAGGTTGATCCGGAAGGATATCCGAGTATTTATTGAAAAAAGATCGTTCGATGCGCTGACACTGTTAGAGCTTTGGAGTGTTGGACTGACGTGGTTTACGGAGAGGGAAAAGAACAAATAACTTATTAAAAATAATCATTACTAAATGATTTCCAAATTAACTAATAGACTAGTAGATAAACTATTTCCTCCAGAAATAATCTACATTAGGCTGAGTAAAAATGCAGCTGATGTGAGAAATATTAAAAGAGGAAACTCTATAAAAAGAGTTTCACCGATTAAATTCTCAAACGATCGACTTATCATCGCTGATTTCTCGAATGCTGAAAAATTTTTAAAGGAGTGTATTGCAGAATTAATTCCTAAAAAAGGCATTCTATCTAAACTGTTAATAATTGTAATTCAACCCATTGATGAGAATATGAAAAAGATAGCACCGGTTGAAAAAAGAACATATTTAGACTCAATGGAGCATCTTGGAGCAAAAAAAGTTTTTGTGATTGAAGAACAAAAGGTTTTGGGCAAAGATGAAATATTAAAACTAGCAACTCAGAGTTCTGAATAAAATCAATCATTTTCCAACCCAATCATTTCTAAAAGTAACTTACATCACATTTACTTACAAATAGGTTCCTTACTTTTGTAAGAAAATAGCATCTCAAACTTCTAATAGATATGAACTGGATAGAATACACATCGAAATTTGCAAGCATCTTAGACGGTAGTTTCGCGGAAAAACCTTACAACAACGCTGAGTACATAGAGTACGTTAAATTGAATAATTCTCGACTAAATCGTTGGGATAAGAAATTAGTAATTCCAGAAGAAGCATTAGCAACCATCGAAGCAATTAATGAACCTCAAACATGGATTCTCATTGTTGAACATTGGTGTGGAGATGCGGCTAATTTGGCACCTGTCATTAATAAAATTGCAGAGTCAAACGATAATATCACTTTAGACATCCAATTAAGAGATAGCGAACCATTCTTGATTGAGCAATATTTAACCAACGGGGGTAAGTCTGTTCCAAAATTGATTGTTAGAAATAGCAAAGATGAGGATTTATTCACTTGGGGTTCAAGGCCTGCAGAATGCCAAGCAATGGTTATGAGAAATAAAGATACTGATATGACGGCACAAGAGAAAAAAGCTGCAATTCAAGTTTGGTACAACAAAGACAAAGGTCAATCAGCTTTTAATGAGTTAGCAACTTTGATTGCTGAGACAACTAACGTAGAAGTTTAAAATCTCCGCGGATTCTAACCTTCTTTAGGGTGCTCTATTTATTTTCTCAAGTCAATTGAATGAAACTCATTCGTTAGTTCAATGTATTCTTTCGTGTAAGAATTATCCACATTTCTAACCACAAATTCTTTTTCTTCTGTTTGAATTGCCGAACGGTTGAAACACAGAATAACGCGATTTGCTTCTTTTTCTGCCTTTCCACGGATGGAAATTGCTGTTTTCACCCTCAAACCGGTCGATTCTGCGTTTAAAAACCATTTTGTCTTTTCAGAATGGGGAAAAATCACCCAGAATTCACCATCAACCGTCAAAAGCGTTTTGATTTTCAGAATCATTTCACGAACGGGAAGACTTTCGACATGGCGCGCTTGAGCTTTTCGAACATCTTCGTTAAGGTTGGTGGTAGAATAATACGGAGGATTGGAAAAAATTAAATCGTATTTTTTTTCTGAAGAATAATCTAAAAAATCCAACTGATTTACGATCAACCTCTCGAACCAAGGAGAATTCTGAAAGTTATCTTGACATTCTTTCGCTGATAATTCATCAATTTCTACTGCGTCAATTTTAATGTCAGAATTTTGCTGTGCCATCATCAACGAGAGAACTCCAGTCCCTGCGCCAATGTCTAAACATCGTGTTTTATTTGAACAATCAATCACTGCTCCGAGAATCATAGCATCCGTTCCCACTTTCATTGCCGAGTCTGCTTGCTTAATGGAGAATTGCTTGAAATGGAACATTTTAATGTATAATGTTATAGCGTATAATGTATAACGATTTAATAGAGATTATTTCTATTACTAATTACAATTCTAGGTACAAATCAATCAGCCCTTCTGGTGCTAAGATGTGCAATTCTTTCTTTTTTCTGTCTACTTTTTTGACTAAGTCTTTCAGAAGTGGGATTAAGATTTCTTTGCCGTCTTTTGTTATTTGCAAGAGTGGATTTACTTTTAAATCAACCACTTGCTCAATGACACCAACGTTTCCAGCCTTTTCGTCAATCACTGCAAAACCGACAACCTCGTGGTCATAAAAATTTAAACCTTCTAACTCTGGAAGAATCTGAGCCGGTAGATACACCTCTTTACGAAGCAATAATTTCGCTGCATTCTCATCTGTAACGCCTTCTAACTTCATCGCAGCAAAACCTTTGTTCTTCAATTTGAATGATTCTATAAAAAAAGGTGTCAGGTAATCATCAAGGTCAATAAAAATAGCATCCAATGATACGTAATCTTCGGGATTGGTTACATCTAAAAACAACGAAACCTCTCCTTTGAATCCGTGCAATTTTGCAATTCTCCCTAAATGAAAACAATCTTTTTTATTCATAGTTTCGATAAAAAAATAGCGTTTCACCGCAAAAGCAGTGAAACGCTAAAAATTTATTGTAAAAAGCGATTACTCAGCTTTTGGCTCTTCAGTTGGAGCGGTTGCTGAGCTTGTCGAAGCATCTGCAGCTGGTGCCTCTTCTTTTTTTGCCTCAACTTCTGGAGCTTTCTCTTCAGCAGCTTCTGTTACTTCTGGAGCTGATTCAACAACTTCTTCTGCAACTGGTGCTTCTTCAACAACAGGAGTTTCTGTTGCGGTTTCATTACCTTCCGTAGCAGTTTCCTCAGAAGCATCAACTTCTGGAGTTGCCTCTACTGGAGTGTTTTTTGCTTCAATTTCTTTTGCTCTTGTAGCATTTACATCAGCTTCTGCTTTCAATGCATCTGCTTTTGCTTTAACAGCGTCTTTTTCAAGTCCACTTGTTTTTGTTGCAATTTTATCTTCCTTCTCTTTTAACCATTGTGCAAATCTTTCTTCAACTTGCTCTTCAGTTAATGCACCTTTTGCCACTCCTTTAATCAAGTGGTTTTTGTATAAGATACCTTTGTAAGATAATAATGCTCGTGCCGTGTCAGTCATTTCTGCTCCTTCTTGAACCCAATACATTGTTCTATCGAAATCGATGTCAATTGTTGCTGGATTTGTGTTTGGATTGTACGTTCCTAATTTCTCAATGAACTTACCATCTCTAGGTGCTCTTGTGTCTGCAGCTACGATGTGGTAGAATGCTCTTGCTTTCTTACCGTGTCTTTGCAATCTAATTTTAGTTGCCATAATGTGTTTACAGTTTGAGGTCCAAAACCTCGATTTATAAAAAAATTTAATCCTGCCTTCCCGAGACAGGAGCGCAAAGATACAATTTTATTGCATAATCAATGAGAATAAATGATTTTCTTTTTGAAAAGAGTCTTAAGTCTGGAGCAAGCGTGTCGAGTCATGAGTAAGAACTGAGTCTAACAATCTAAGCCCGACTAGCTAAACTCTTCCCGAAAATTAACCGTTCATCATTTCAACTTTGCAATTGACACAAATTTAGTTTAATTTCACACAAAATACTCATACAAATTACTGTTTATCAATGCAAAAACTCCTTTTTCTCTTACTACTTCTCCCTTTTCAATTTTTTGGTCAAGGTTATCAGGTTAATTTGCAAGGACAAGTTTCGCAAGGAATGGGTGGCGCTGGCTCTGCATTGATGCAAGATGCCTCTGCTCTATTTTTTAATCCTGGAGGAGCATCATTTATTCATAGCAATGAAATCAGTCTTAATGTAACTCCGACTTTTGGAAATACTTCTTTCTTGGAGAATAACACAAACGCAACAGCAAACACGACCTCTCCTGTCGGTACACCATTTTCACTTTATGGACTCTACCAAATAAAAGACAGTAGTAAGTTAAAGTTAGGACTTGCCGTTTACACACCTTTTGGTTCTACTGTAGAATGGGAAGACGAATGGGTTGGACGATTTGCATTGACACGCTTACAACTAGTTTCTATATTTGTGCAACCAACCATTAGTTATCGTTTAACGGATAAAATCGGTATTGGAGCGGGATTTATTTACAGCTATGGAAAAGTAAACCTGCAAAAAGATCTACCTATCCAAGATGCCAGCGGAGAATACGGAACTGCTGAATTGGATGGTTCAGGAAACGGTTTTGGTTTTAATGTCGGACTATTTTTTAAACTAACAAAACACGCCAATTTTTCCATCACTTATCGTTCTAAAGTAGATATGAATGTCAAATCGGGTGATGCCACATTTAATGTTCCTTCCTCTTTGGAAGATAAATTTCCATCGGGAAAGTTCAGTTCTTCTCTGCCCTTGCCTGCTGTTTTTACTTTCGGTTTGGGAATCACTCCTAATGAAAGATTATCAATTGCATTAGATGCCAACTACACTGACTGGACGGCTTATGACACTCTTGCGTTTGACTATGAAAACAATACTGAGTCACTCGAAGATACAAAATCAGCGAGAAGATATGTAGGTTCAATCGCGGTTCGGTTGGGGGCACAATATAAAATCAATGAGAAAATAAAAGCAAGAGCAGGGTTCGCTTATGCGATATCACCTGTATTGACCGACTATGTCACTCCTGAAACGCCAGATGCCAATCGATTCAACTTTACAATCGGTTTAGGCTATCAATTATCAGAAAAATTTATTTTGGATGCCTCCTTACTTTTCACACAATTCACGCGAGAAGCAACCAATCTCGAAACAGGATTGAGCGGAACTTTTAAAACACGCGTCTATGCTCCAGGAATTCAAATTACTTATAAATTATAATAGAATGACATTGAAACAACTATCTATTCTTTCTGCAGCTGCTTTACTGACCTTCTCTTGCAAACCTAAATTTGAAATTACAGAAGCAAGTCTTGGTGATATCAATACTGCCAGTTATGTGGCTATTGGAGGTTCAAGTACAGCAGGTTATTCTGACGGTGCGTTGAACTTAAATGGACAAGAAAATTCTTACACAGCAATTATCGCCAAGCAGTTTGATGCGATTTCATCAACCAGCTTTAAGCAACCTCTAGTCAGCACTATTGGAATTAATCTCGACGGCAATTCTCGCTTAATAATGGGCTATAAAACAGATTGCAAAGGGGAGAATTCACTTTCTCCGGTCAGAGATGCCTTAGCAGGTGACAACACGATTTTAGGCAACAATATTTATGGCAGTTCAGGTGCATTTAACAACCTCGGAACACCAGATTTAAGTGCGCTCGATGTCAATCTAACAGGTTACGGAAATTCTGCAAACGGAGCAGGAAACTACAATGAATTTTATTCTCGCATTGCATCGGATGAAGTGAATGCCTCTATTTTAGGAGATGCGTTGGCGCAAACACCCACATTTTTCACTGTCCGTTTGGGAGAACAAGACATTCTCAATTCTGCAACCAAAGGAGGAACAGTTGCTCTTCCAATAAGTAATGGACCTGCTGGAGTAGGATTTGATGGTAGTTTGGACGAAGCTTTATCTGCATTAAGTGGAACTGGAGCAAAAGGAATGATTGCAGACATCCCCAACGTTTTGGATTATCCTTTCTTTAATACCATTCCGTATGATGGCTTAGACATTGATGCCGCTCAAGCAATTACACTTAACCAAGTATTTAACCCCCTTGGAATAAGTTTCCAAGTTGGAAAAAACGCTTTCACGATTGAAGACCCAAACACTCCTTTCAACGTGCGCAAAATGTTGCCAGGAGAATTAATTCTACTCAGTATACCGCTCGACTCTGTTAAATGCAACGGTATGGGATCTGTGAACCCTATACCCGATAAATACATTCTGACTTTGGAGGAAATTGACAGCATCAAAGCTAGAATTGATGAATACAATGCAATTATTGGACAGATTGCCGCGACTTATGGTGTTTTAATTGTAGATTTGAATACAATGTATGCGAATTTTAAAGCCGGGACTGTTTATAATGGAATTTCATTGAACACTGAATTTGTTTCAGGTGGAGCGTTCTCTTTGGATGGTATTAATTTGAATCCACGCGGTCAAGCTTTGGTTGCCAATAAGTTTATTAAACTCATGAATAACTTTTTTAATGCTAACATTCCCTTTGCGGATCCTACAAAATATTCTGGAATAATTTTTCCCTAATTAATAACAATAATCAATCTAAAAAATAAACTATTATGAAGAAAATTTACTTTATTGCCTTATCAGGACTGATTTCAACGCTTTCTTTTGGTCAATGCGCCGGAGGAAGATATGCATCAGATGTTTTTACCAATGTAACGGTTACAAGTGGAATCAATTATGGATCTAACACATCGTTTACAGGAAGTACTACTCAATTAGACTTAGATGTTTATGAGCCAACTGGAGATACAGAAACGGCCAGACCTTTAATTATTTGGGCGCACGGCGGAAGTTTTATCGGCGGCACCAAAACAGATGGTGATGTTGTTACTTTAGCCAATGCTTTTGCAAAAAAAGGATTTGTGTTTGTTTCTATCAATTACCGATTAGGAATGTGGCCAATCAATGCACCAAACGCGACAAAAGCAGTTATAAGAGCTGTACAAGATATGAAAGCATCAATAAGATTCTTTTACCAAGACAGAGCAACAACGAACACCTACAAAATTGATACAACAAAGATTTTTATCGGGGGAACTTCTGCCGGAGCAATCACAGCAATCAATCTTGCTTACCTAGACAAACAATGTGAATTACTCGAATTTCTTCCAGCTGCTGACATAACAGCTCTTGGTGGAATTGATGGAACAAGTGGTAATCCTGGTTATTCTCAAGATGTCATCGGAACAATTGGTTTGGCAGGTGCACTTGCGAGTTATGGTTGGATGGAACCTGGTGATATTCCAGTTTGCATGACGCATGGAACGAGTGATGGAACTGTTAACTATAGCAGAGGAATGGTCAACGTTTCAGGAATTGACATCATGGAGCTAGACGGAAGTAGAATGATAGACGAACACGCTAACGCACTTGGGATTCAAAGTAACTTTTATTCTCACTACGGTGCTGGACACGTACCACATACATCTTCTGCAGCCTACATGGATACAACTGTTAATTTTGTGAGAGATTTCTTAATCGATATTATGGGATGTACAGATGCAGCGTTGCAACCAGAAAACGCACCATTCGGAACAGCGACATTATACGCGTTAACATACTGCAGTTTATCTGTTAATGAAAATGGTCAGAAAATAATCGATGCTATTTATCCTAACCCTGCTGAAACCGAAGTAACGATTTCTTTCAATGACAATGATGGAACTAAAACAGTAGCATTACTCGATTTGTCAGGTAGAATAATTGAAGAATATACGGTCAACGGCGGCAACTTAGTTATTAAGAGAAGCAATCTAAATGCAGGAACTTATATTCTTAAAACAACAATTAACGGCGTTGTGAATACATCAAAAATTGTGTTTAAATAACGTTTTTAAATCATTTTAATGGAAGCTCTTCGTGTTTTACGGAGAGCTTTTTTATTTTAGCCCTATGAAAATAATAGAACTGACATCGAAAGAGCAAATGTTGAAAAACCATTCCTTGCTTTTGGAAGTTTACCCCAGCTTGACGGTAGAAGATTATTCTTTAGAATTGGACGAAATGCTTCAACACAACTACGGTCAAGTTTGCGTTTTTGAAGGCGATAATTGCATCGGAATGACAGGTTATTGGATTGGCACAAAATTATGGTGCGGTAAATACATGGAATTAGACAATGTCATTGTTGCAAAAGAACATCAAGGAAAAAAAGTAGGACAAATACTGTTTGAATTCATGGAGAAAAAAGCCGAAGAATTGAACTGCAACATGCTCGCATTAGATACTTACACCGACAATTTCAAAGCACATAAATTCTTTTACAAGCAAAATTACGTTCCCAGAGGGTTTCATTTTATCAATGTTTTGAAGAAAGATGGGATTCGGTAGGGGGAAAGGCAGTTGGCTTTTGGCTTCGAAAGTAAACTCGTTTCTTACGAAAACTAATCCAACGCAAATAATAAAAGAGAGAATCCCTGTTTTCTCACCACAACCAAGGGCTAAAGGCTAACCGTGAAGTTTTTCAACAACTACAACCTTTTGCTTTTCCACATTTATTACAGACAACGAAGATATTATCAGTGAATTTTGGAGAAACAATGTGACATTCTTTTCCAACCTGAATAGTCGTCAATGAATCAAAAGCTTCCTTGGAAACAACGATTACTTCATCGTTTATTTTAAGACCAATTTTGTCTGCATATTGCAAAAACTCGATAGATTCGTCCGTTACTGCAACGACCTTGCACGATTTACCTATAGCAACCTCACTCAATGTACTTCTATACGGAATTTTAATCTCGCCTTTCTCATTAGGTATAGCGTCTCCGTGAGGATCAAATTCTGGATAATCCAAAAATTTATCCAAGCCATCGATTAATTTCTTCGAATGAACGTGTTCCAATTCTTCGGCAATTTCATGCACCTCATCCCAACTAAAATCAAGCTCTTGGTACAAGAAAGTTTCCCATAATCGATGCCGGCGAATAATCTCCATTCCTTGAAGAAGACCTTCTTCCGTTAAAGAGATTTTGCCGTACTTTTGGTAATTCACCAAAGATTTACTTTTCAACTTGCGCAACATATCATTGACCGTTGCAGGTTGTACAGAAAGCTTTTTCGCCAAACTACTCACGCCTACCTCTTGCGCGTTGTCTGCAAAAACAGTCAACTGAACTAAGGTTTTTAAATAATTCTCTTTTGTGAAGGATAACATCGGAACAAAAATAGCAAAAAAAATCAAAATTGGTAAATCCTCCCCCTAGCCCCCTCCAAAGGGGGAAACCCATACTCAAAATAAAAGATAGAACTCTAACGACGGATCCAATTGTCAGCTTCTCCCCCCTTTGGAGGGGGCTAGGGGGAGGATTCGGTTATTTTTACTTCGTAAAATTCATTCCTAAAACTACACGAAATACATTCACTTTTAAATTAGTCTAAAATAAATTGTTAGACTCGTCTAACTTTATTAGTTTTGCATATAAAATAGCACCTATGTGGAATGAATTAACGGAATGGTTCAAGAGTATTGACCCAATTTTTGCAGCTTTAGTAGCAACAACCTTTACATGGTTAGTTACTGCCTTTGGAGCTGCATTTGTGTTCTTTTTTAAGTCCATGAACAGAACTGTTCTCGACGTTGCTCTTGGTTTTACAGGGGGAGTAATGGTCGCTGCCAGTTTTTGGAGTTTACTTAATCCCGCCATAGAATTGTCAGGCGGAAGTTGGATTCCAGCAGCAATTGGATTTATGCTAGGTGCATTTTTCTTATTCGGATTGGACAAAATACTGCCACACATTCACATCAACGCAAAAGATAACGAGGAAGAAGGTATCAAAACGAAATGGCACAAAACAAAGCTTTTAGTTCTTGCGATTACCATGCACAACATCCCTGAAGGATTGGCTGTCGGTGTTCTTTTTGGTGCCGTAGCAGCAGGACTTCCAGGGGCAAGTATCGAAGCAGCGATGGTTCTCGCAGTCGGAATTGGAATTCAAAATTTTCCAGAAGGTTTTGCCGTTTCTATGCCCTTAAGACGACAAGGAATGAGCAGGCGTAAAAGTTTTTTCTACGGCCAACTTTCAGCCATTGTTGAACCCATTGCAGGTGTTTTGGGTGCTTGGGCAGTATTTACTTTCACTCCTATCCTCCCCTATGCACTTGCATTTGCAGCGGGAGCAATGATTTTTGTTGTCGTCGAAGAAGTAATTCCAGAAACACAAAGAGAAGGCAACACCGACCTTGCAACGCTCGGTTTTATGGTGGGATTTGTGGTCATGATGAGTTTAGATGTCGCATTAGGTTAAATTGAGGAGAATGATGAAATTAATTCTCACAACTGCAATAATTGCGTTCTGTACAAGTCTAAATGCACAGAAAATTGTCACTGACAGACCTGATCAAACAGAAAGTTCTGCCACAGTTCCTAAGAATAGTTTGCAAATAGAAAGCGGGGTCATTTTTCAATTCTCCGAGAACAATGGAACTTCAGTAAAAGAAATTTTAGCGCCGACTACCCTCTTTAGAATCGGCGTTTTTAAATGGGCAGAATTGAGAATTCTGAATCAATTTGAATCGAATAAATTTGGAAATAATCAACGCATAAAGGGAATTAGTGACCTCGAAATCGGGACTAAAATTCAATTGCTCAAAAATTCTGCAATCAATACAGAAATTGCATTATTGTCTCATGTACTTCTGCCAACAGGCTCTAGAGAGCTTACCAATAATAACTATGGAACAATTAATAAGTTATCCATTTCGCATTCTTTGGGAGAAAATTTAGACTTGGGTTACAACATTGGCTACAACAGTTTTGAAGGGTATGACGGCGACCTTACTTATTCTCTCGCACTCGGAATTGGTCTAAGCGATAAAGTCGGAATGTATATTGAACCTTATGGAGAATGGGTGAATTTTCAATCTTTGGCGGCAAATATGGATGCTGGTTTCACTTATTTATTGCAAGAGAACCTGCAATTTGATTTCTCGTTTGGATTGGGTCTAAATTACAACATGAACTACATTTCTGCGGGAGTTAGTTGGTTAATTGTAAGGTAGAATCCTTTTTTGGATAACTCAACTTATACCAATCCGCCTTTCCGCTTTCGTTCAATAATCGTTGGTACTTTTGAGAAGTTGTTACGCGAGAATAGGCATTAAAATGCCACCATTCACTCGGAATGTTCCTAAATCTTTGTGATTTCATTACTTTTCGTAGCAACTTTCTATTGTCAATTTGCTTTTTGCTCAATTCTCCACTTTTCAAGAATTGCCACTCAAGGCTTGGGTATGAAATTCTGCAAAAATCGTCGTAGCCACTGCCCATGTCTAGAATTTGACCGAGAGAATCAACAACCGTTACATCCACAGCAGCACCGTAGTTGTGCACAGAACCTCTCGCTGGATTTGAAACATATTTTCCTCTACGCAGAACAGGAATAGAATCGAGTGCATCCCACATTTCTTTTTGCACTTGCCACGGTCGCACACCGTCATAAACGAGTAATTTGTAACCCGGATGAATCGAATCAAGGTAATCTTGACATTTGGACAAACGCTCAGCCACTTCCTTGTTTAAATAGGCAACTTTGAGTGTATCATACAACACCATTCCCATAAAATTATCGGAAGTTGCATACTTCAAATCCACCGCAATTCTTGGATTGACAACTTGAATATCGACAAGGTCAATTGAATTCAATCGATTCATTGTTTCAGCCTTAAACTGCAATAGAATTTCTGCAGAATCAATGACGTTTTCAGGTTCTGGCGGGACAATACAAATCAATTCTTTCTCCTTTTCTTGGCAAGAAATCAACACAAACAGGATGAATAAGTATCTCCACATCATAGACAAGCTAGCAGGTTTAAAAATAACATATTTTTTTTGCATTCGAAGTATTTATTCTTTGTATTCTATTAATTTCGCTCCAAAATAATAAAACAATGCCAACGATATCCAACAAGGCGATAAAAATGCCAGAATCACCAATTCGTAAATTGGTTCCTTTTTCAGAGAAAGCAAAAGCTCGGGGAATTAATGTTTACCATTTAAACATTGGTCAACCTGACATTGAAACACCAAAAGTTGCTTTGGATGCAGTGAAAAACATGGACAGAAAGGTGATAGAATATTCACATTCTGCTGGTTTTCAAAGTTACAGAGATAAATTGGCTGATTATTACAAAAGTGCAGGCATTGATGTCGATGCAGAAGACATTATCATCACAACTGGAGGTTCAGAAGCATTGGCTTTTGGTTTCATGTCCACTTGCGATCCAGACGACGAAATTATAATTCCGGAACCATTTTATGCGAATTACAACGGTTTTGCGGTTGCCGCAGGATTGAATGTCGTTCCAGTAACTGCATCCATTGAGAATGGTTTTGCATTGCCCCCCATTGAGGAAATTGAGAAGAAAATTACGGCTAAAACCAAGGCAATTGTGATTTGTAACCCTGGAAATCCGACGGGTTATTTATATTCTAAAGAAGAATTAGAACAACTAAGAGACATCGTCATCAAGCACGATTTGTTCTTATTTGCAGACGAAGTTTATCGAGAATTTTGCTACGACGGCGCCGTTCCTCATTCTGTAATGAACCTTGAAGGCATTGATCAGAATGTCATTATGATTGACTCTGTGTCAAAACGCTATTCTATGTGTGGGGCAAGAATTGGTTGTCTTGTTTCGAAGAATAAAAACGTAATGGCAGCGGCCTTAAAATTTGGACAAGCGAGGTTATCTCCCCCAACAATTGACCAAATTGCATCTGAAGCAGCTTTGCAAACACCGCAATCCTATTTTGATGATGTTGTTGCAGAGTACGTCGAACGAAGAAACATCATGGTCGAAGGATTGAATAATATTGAGGGTGTATTCTGCCCAAAACCAAGCGGTGCCTTTTATTGTGTTGCTAAATTTCCAGTCGATAATGCCGAGCGTTTTTGTCAATGGTTGCTCGAAGAATTTGATTACGAAGGTTCAACAGTGATGATGGCACCTGCAAATGGATTCTATTCTACCAAAGGAGAGGGTCTGCAAGAAGCAAGAATTGCCTATGTTTTGAATCAAGAAGCGTTGAAACAAGCCGTGACTTGCTTGGAAGAAGCGTTGAAGGTGTATCCGGGGAAAATTTATTAAAATTAAAACCCTTTCAAAATCACCTTATTTCTTTTCAGCTGTATCATTCCTTTTGATTCCATTTGCTTTAGTAAGCGAGAAATAACAACACGTGAAGAATGTAAATCCTCTGCAATTTGCTGGTGAGTATGATTGATTTCCAGAGAACCTAACAACTTTGCTTGGTCCTTTAAGTATTTGTCCAAACGTTCATCCAACCGCATAAAAGCAATGGCATCAATTGTCTCCATTAATTCTGAAATACGAACGTGGTAACTTTCTAAAATATATTGCCTCCAAGAAGCGTAACGATTCATCCAATCTTCCATGAACTGCATAGGTATCGTTAGCAGAATAGAATCTTCCATCGCTGTTGCTTTTATAGAACTCGTACTTTTTGTGACACAGCATTGCAATGTCATAGCGCAGGTATCTCCAGATTCTATGTAGTACAAAAGTAACTCATCTCCATCAACATTCTCTCTCGATACTTTTAAAGAACCTTCGATAATAAACGGGATGAATTGAACCTCTTCTCCAGGATCCATGATAACTTGACCTAAATCTACCTTCTTAATTCGACCAACACTGTATATTTCTTCTAAAAGAGCTTCTTCAAATAAGAATCCTATTTGTTCTTTAATTAATGCTTTCTGCTTTTCGTTCTCTATCATACTTTATGAAATTTAACCTGCAAAAGAGAATCTCTTTTAGCGGAAGTAGGCTATTAAATTGTTGTGGTTTAATTCCCAGCCATACGAATTAGCTCTTCTCTATTTAGTATTTCTATTTTTCGAGCGTGTGTTTTAATCAATTCGTCTTCTTTCAATTCTTTTAAAAGTCGAATCAATGTCTCTGTTGCTGTTCCAACGAAATTTGCCAAGTCTTCTCTGGAGAAGTTTATCATTTCTCCTTTGTATATGTCATCAAGAAATACCAAAGAAAATGCTAACCTTTCTCTTACTGATTTTTGAGCCATGTTGGTAATAAACGTTGCTCTATCAGCTAATTCCGTAGAAAGCTCTTTCAAAATTCCATTCCTCAAAGATGCATTCGTATCTACCAAGTCAAGAAACTCTGATTTACTGATAAAACAAATATTACAATCCTCCAAAGTTGTTGCAGAAACACGATAGGGTTCTCCACTAAACATTGCTCTAAACCCAACAACTTCTCCCTCTTTTGCTACATGAATTATTTGTTCTTTGCCTTCTTCTCCTCGTGCAAAAACTTTAATTTTCCCACTGTTCAAGCAAAAAACACCTCTCGGTGTACCTTCCTCTAAAAAAACAGGTTGATTTTTCTTGTAAAAAGAACACGATTTGTGTTCATCCAGTCCAGCAACCTCTTCCTTGCAAAAATCTTTGAACAATGAATTTTCCCTTACAAGGCAATGTTCACAACTAACATATTTATGAGACTTTTCAAGCATTAAAATTCGTTTTGCTCAAAGATAGAATAAAATAAATTCAAATTCTACAACATAAGCTTCAATTATAAACAATTTCTTCGGTAACTTTGTGTACAAATATTGGAAAGTGAAGAATTTAGTAGAGAAATACAATGTTCCAGGTCCTAGATACACATCCTATCCTACGGTTCCATTTTGGAAAAACAATCCGCTATCAGTTGATGACTGGGTAAAAACGATTGCTAAAAATTCTAAAGAATATAACTCTGAAGAAATGAGCTTGTACATTCACTTGCCTTATTGTGAAAGTTTGTGCACGTTTTGTGGTTGCCATAAAAGAATAACAAAAAATCACGCTGTTGAGGGGCCATATATTGATGCAGTAATTAAAGAATGGGAATTGTACACCGCAAAATTCAACTTCTCGCCAGATATCAAAGAATTGCATTTTGGTGGTGGAACTCCGACTTTTTTCGCTCCAGATGAATTAATTCGTTTGGTGAAAGCGATATTTGGCAAAGAATCAATAGACCCCAATCATTCTGAACTCAGTTTTGAGGCGCATCCTAACAATACTTCCGAAGAACATTTGGAGAAATTGCACGCTTTTGGTTTCAGAAGATTGAGTTTGGGTATTCAGGATTACAGTCCAACGGTACAGCAAGCAATCAACAGAATTCAACCTTTTGAGGATGTTAAAAAAGTGCATGAGAATGCCAAACGAATTGGTTATAAATCCATCAGTCATGACCTTGTTTTTGGCTTACCGAAGCAAAGAATGGCAGATATTATTGATACTGTAGAAAAAACATTACAATTGCGTCCCGACCGGATTGCACTCTACAGTTACGCACACGTTCCTTGGATAAAAGGCAATGGACAGCGAGGTTTTGACGACTCCGATTTGCCACAAGATTCTGAAAAAAGAGCCTTGTACGAAGAAGCAAAAAAAATGCTCGAAGCAGAAGGATACATCGAGATTGGGATGGATCATTTTGCTCTGGAGCACGATGATTTAGCCATTGCGTTCAAAGAAAAAAACTTACACAGAAACTTTATGGGTTACACCACTCAAAACACCAAGTTTTTGCTCGGATTGGGAATGTCTGCCATTTCTGACAGCTGGTTTGGCTTCGCGCAGAATGAAAAATCAACAGAAAAGTACATCGAAATTGTGAATCAAGGAATCATCCCCATTTTTAGAGGACACCTTCTCAATGAAATTGATTTAGAAATCCGTCAGTATATTCTCGATTTAATGTGTCATTTTGAAACGACATTTGACAGTGATTCTCCCAACAAAGAATTGCAAACAGCGATTGTCAACAGACTTGCTGGAATGGTTGAAGATAATTTGGTCGTCATTGAGAATAATCAATTGACAGTTACTGAAGCTGGAATTCCTTTTGTTAGAAATTGCTGCATGGCATTCGACCAAGATTTAGCCGACTCTCAACAGCGAGAAAACATGTTCTCCAAAACAATATGAGTCAAAAATCCTGTTATCACTGTGGCGATGATGTCATCGGTAAGGGATTTAACCTTGATGACAAAGCATTCTGTTGCAATGGTTGCAAAAGTGTTTACCAATTACTTTCATCCAACGATTTAGGAACTTTTTACAACTTAGAATCACAAGCAGGCACACGACCGAAAGAAGCAGATAAACACAAATACGCTTTCTTGGATGTTGCAGACATTCGCAAGAAATACATTGACTTTGAAGACGCTACATCTGCTCGAAGCACCTTGTTTTTACCTCAGATTCACTGTTCTTCTTGTATTTATTTACTGGAGAATCTACACAGAATAGACCCACAAGTAAAATCGTGTCAAGTGAACTTTCCCAAGCGGGAAGCGACGCTTATTTTCGACAAAGAGATGCCACTTTCAGAATTGGCGAATCTTCTTTCTAAAATAGGATACGAACCTAATTTTGGTAGTAGAGAGGAGCAAAAAAAGAAGCAAAGCAGAACCTACCTTTACAAATTAGGAGTTGCTGGTTTTGCTTTTGGTAGCATTATGCTATGGACTTTTCCTGAATATTTTGACATCGCGAAAAGCAATCCTGAAATCAGCCAATTCTCTGCTTATCTTGCCTTTTTGGTTTCTGTCCCAGTGATTCTCTACTCTGCCAGTGATTACTTTATTTCTGCATTCAAAGCATTAAGATACCGAAGCATCAACCTAGATGTGCCTATCTCTATTGGTATTCTTGCCCTCTATGCGCAGAGTGTTTTCAAGATTTTCGCTGGAGAAGGGACCGGTTATATTGACAGTTTTGCTGGTTTTGTGTTCTTCCTCTTGATTGGTAAATGGTTTCAGAGCAAAACCTATCAATCTTTGTCTTTCGAAAGAGACTACACCGCCTACTTCCCAGTTGCAGTGACGAAACTAGAGGGAAGCAAAGAAATAATTGTAGAAATTGACCAAGTAAAAATTGGCGACAAAATCATCATTCGCAATCAAGAAGTTTTACCTTGCGATGCTATTTTACTTTCTGACGAAATTAAAATTGACTACAGTTTTGTTACGGGAGAATCCATACCAATCAGTAAAAAGAAAGGAGATTTTATCTATGCAGGTGGAAAATTATTGGGAAAAAAAAGCGAATTAGTTGTCGAGAAAGAAAGCAATCGAAGTCATCTTACTCAATTGTGGAACGAAGTCAATAAAGAAGAGAAAAAGAAGGATACAGGAAAGGATAAACTGTCAACCTACTTCCTTTTTGCTCTTCTTACCATTGCTTTGGGCGCTGGGATTTACTGGTACATCTATGATTCTGCCCGAACAACTGAAATTATTGTTTCTATTTTGATTGTCGCCTGTCCTTGTGCTTTGGCTTTGTCGAAACCTTTCACTTACGGCAATATTATGCGTGTTCTTGGCAGAAAAGGGTTATATTTAAAGAACAATGAGGTCATTGAAAAAATCAATGCAACAACCGACATTGTTTTTGACAAAACAGGAACGCTTACAACAAATAGTAGCAATCATGTTGATTTTATCGGTGCACCTTTAACTGAAGAACAAATCAACCAAGTTATTTTATTGGTAAATTCATCCACGCACCCACTTTCTAAGTCTATTGTTCGTCATTTAAAGGATATGACAACTCCCAATAATCTTGAATTGACTGAATTTCAAGAAATTGAAGGAAAAGGAATCGAAGGAGAAATAATGAATCAGACAGTAAAAATTGGAACGTTAGAGTTTTGGAACTCTAGAGTTTTAGAGCATTGGTTTTCCCAACGCTCGAAAGCTCCAACACTCCAAAGCTCCTTTTCTTCTTTTGTTCATTCTGACGCTCAACCAATTGCCAACGAGACAGCAAGTCATCTTTCTATCAATGGTAACTATTTAGGTCGTTTTGTTTTTCAATCAGAATTTAGACCTGGTATTATTGAAGTTCTGAGAGAATTGGCAAAGAAATTTACACTTCATGTTCTTTCTGGTGATAAAGATAAGGACAAAGAAATTTTACAGAAAGAAGTACCAGAACTCAAGCACCTTCTTTTTGAGCAATCACCGAAGGATAAATTGGATTACATCAAGAAATTGCAAGATGGACAGAGAAAAGTGCTAATGATTGGTGATGGACTCAACGATGCTGGAGCTTTGGAGGTTGCCAATACAGGAATTGCCATTTCTGAAGACATCTTTCGATTTTCTCCCAAATCTGATGCTATTTTGGAAGCGTCAAAACTCTATTCACTCAAAAATCACATAGAAACCGCAAAATTTTCTCAAAGCGTTTTGAAAATATGCTACATTTTCTCTATCGTTTACAACATTGTTGGTTTGGCCTTCGCCATATCGGGAAACCTTACTCCTTTAGTTGCCGCTATTTTAATGCCTTTAAGTTCCATCAGTATTGTTCTTATCAGTACACTTCTGGCACTTTCTCGCAAGTGAATGAATCTTGTATTATCAAAAAAAATGTCACTCGCAAAACAAACATGACAATAATCATGTTTCTAACTGACGAAATAAATTACTTTTGTCATAGTACTGTCACAAAAGAATAAAAATGGGCGTCATTTATCTCATGTTAGTAGTTAGTTTCATCATTGCAATTATCTTTTTGCTAGGCTTTTTTTGGGCAACTAAAAACGGGCAATTTGATGACGATTATGCCCCGTCAGTAAGAATCCTTTTTGAGGATGAAGAAATTCAAGTTAAAAACAAAAAAACAGAATCGAATGGAAATCGAAAAGTTTAGTTACGATAATAAAATCGTAAAGAATTTTGCTTATGCAACAATTATTTGGGGTATCATAGGGATGCTCGTTGGTCTGACTATTGCAACTCAATTGGCATGGCCGGATTTTTACAATGATTATTTACCATTAAGTTGGCTGTCATTTGGACGTTTAAGACCTTTGCACACCAATGCCGTGATTTTTGCCTTCGTCGGTAATGGTATTTTTATGGGAATATACTATTCTCTGCAAAGACTTCTGAAAACGAGGATGTGGAGTGACAAGTTGAGTAACATCAATTTTTGGGGTTGGCAATTCATCATTGTTTGTGCAGTTATAACACTTCCTTTAGGTATTACATCAGGTAAAGAGTACGCAGAATTAGAATGGTGGATTGATATTCTCATCACTATTCTATGGGTTGTTTTTGGTTTCAACATGTTTGCAACCATTCTCATCAGAAGAGTAAAGCACATGTATGTGGCGATATGGTTCTTCATTGCGACATTTGTAACTGTTGCTATTTTGCACATCTTCAATTCATTTGCGTTGCCTATTTCTTTTATGAAAAGTTACTCTTGGTACGCAGGTGTTCAAGATGCTCTGGTGCAATGGTGGTACGGACATAATGCCGTAGCCTTCTTCTTAACAACACCGTATTTAGGATTGATGTATTACTTCGTTCCTAAAGCGGCTAATCGACCTGTTTACTCGTATAGATTATCCATTATTCACTTTTGGGCATTGATATTCTTATATATATGGGCTGGACCTCATCACTTGTTGTACACATCTCTTCCGGATTGGGCACAAACATTAGGAGTTGTATTCTCCGTAATGTTAATTGCACCATCTTGGGGTGGCATGTTAAATGGACTGTTGACTCTTCGTGGTGCATGGGACAGAGTTCGAGATGATGTCATGTTGAAATTCATGGTGGTTGCCTTAACTTGTTATGGTATGGTCACCTTTGAAGGGCCTTTACTTTCACTGAAATCAGTGAATACACTTTCTCACTTTACTGATTGGACCATTGCTCACGTTCACGTTGGTGGTTTAGGATGGAATGCCATGTTTACTTTTGGTATGCTCTATTGGTTATTCCCAAGAATGTTTAAAACGAAATTATATTCTAAAAAATTAGCCAACCAACATTTTTGGATTGCAACTTTGGGTGTTATTCTTTACGCTGTACCAATGTATATCGCAGGATTTGTACAAGGACTAATGTGGCAAGATTTTAATGCTGACGGAACTTTGGTTAACGGAGAATTCTTAGATACAGTTGTAGCTCTTAAACCTTATTATATGCTTCGCTCACTAGGTGGTTTACTCTTTATCATTGGTGCTTGTATGATGTTCTATAACCTCATTAAAACAGCGAAATCTGGTCAATTAGTTGCCAACGAAGAAGCAGAGGCAGTTAACATGAGAAATGCAGTTGCAAAAGTGGAAGGTAAACATTTCTGGCACCGTTCTATTGAGAAGAAACCAATTCGTTTCTTGATTGTTACACTCATAGTAGTAGCAATAGGTGGAGCTGTTGAAATTATACCAACAATGATTGTAAAAAGCAATGTTCCAACCATAGAGCAAGTTAAACCTTACACAGCATTAGAGTTAGAAGGTCGGGATTTATACATCCGAGAAGGTTGTTACAATTGTCACTCACAAATGGTCAGACCATTGCGTTTTGAAACAGCGCGTTATGGAGAATACTCTAAATCTGGAGAATTTGTGTACGACCATCCATTCCAATGGGGGTCTAAACGAACAGGGCCAGATTTGGCGCGTGAAGGTTCTAAAAAACTCAGAAAGAATAATAAATGGCACTACGAGCACTTGATTCGTCCGAAAGATGTTTCTCAAGGTTCATTGATGCCTGCTTATCCTTGGATGAATGAAAACGATTTGGATTTATCTTACATCGAGAAAAAAATCAGAGCAATGCAAACGCTGGGAGTGCCCTATCCAGAAGGATTCGACATGGAGGCAAAAGCTGCAGCGCAAGAGCAAGCAGAAACAATTGCTGCTGATATTGCACAATCTATTTTCGACAACCTGCCAGACGAGCAAAAGAAATCGTACGATGTTGAGAAGAAAACAGCAGAATTAAAAACGAAAGAAATCGTTGCTATAATTGCTTACCTACAACGTTTAGGTCGAGATATTGAGTCTGTTTCTGAGGACGCACAAGAAACCGATGAAATTGAATAAAACAAAAGATAATGTTAAGATACATCAAACATAATTTAACAGGAATTGACGGGGTTGAAATATACCCAATCATCTCACTCCTCATATTTGTACTCGTTTTTGTTGCCGTAATTTATTACGTCGTGAGAATGAAGAAGTCTGATATTGAAGAATTGAGCAACATTCCATTAGAAGATGAAATAGTAATTAATGATCACACTAAAAAATAGATTATGAAATTTAAAGGACAAATTATTCTATTTATATTCTCATTCTTTGCATTTGCAGGTAATGCACAAGATGGAGAATCATTGTTTAAAGTAAATTGTGCAGCTTGCCATTTACTTGGTAAAGATGGAACTGGACCCAACTTAAAAGGCGTCCAGCAAAAATGGGCAGATGCCGAAGAAAGTGAACTTCTTTACGAATGGGTTGAAAACTCTATGGGACTTATTGCATCTGGAAAAAGTACAATGGCGTTAAAGGCAGACGAATACAGTCCTATGCCTATGCCGCCAACAATGGTTTCAAGAGAAGAAATTGATGCCATTTTGAGTTTTGTCAATGACTTTGCTCCAGCACCACCTCCAGAAGAAAAAACTGATGTAAAAAGTACTGACACCTCTGAAAAAGTGATTAAGTATGTCCCTAATTACAAAAAGAATTTAAAATTATTCTACTGGTTAATTGCTGCTTTGCTCATTCAAATTATTGCTCTTTTCTCTGTCACAGGAGCTTTAAAATCAATGATAAAATTGGATAAAATCAAAAAAACAGGACTGAATACTGTCTTGGCTATAATCGGTATGTTTGGCTTCATTGGAGCGACTAACACATCCAGCGCTTTGAGTTTTATGGAACCCGGTCAAGCAGAAGGTAGTGCGCCTTGGCTTTTAGTAGAAAACAGTGATTTAGTAGTCTTGGTTGTTCTTAATGTTATCCTATTATTGATTTTCTTGCATGTTCGTAAACTGTTTATGGAAGTGGTAAAAACCATTCGACCACAAACAGAAGAACAAAAGAAAAAAACACTTACAAAACGTCAAAAACGTAAAATGAATAGCGTTTTAATGGACATTGTACCCATTGAAGATGAAAAAAGTATTCTTTTAGAGCATGAATACGATGGTATCAAAGAATTGGATAACAATTTGCCACCATGGTGGGTTTGGATGTTTTGGGCAACGATTATTTTCGGTGTTATTTACATTTTCAATTACCACATTCTTGGAACAGGAGACCTCCAAATTGCAGAATATGACAAAGAAATGATTGTAGAACAAGAAAAAGTTGATACATATCTGGCCGAACAAGGTATGCAAATAGACGAATCCAATGTTACGTTAATGGAAGACGAAAGTGATTTAGTAACAGGGAAAAGTTTATTTGAAGTGAACTGTATTTCTTGTCATGGACCAAACGGAGGAGGGACAATCGGTCCTAACTTAACAGACAACACATGGATTTATGGCTACAATATCGTTGATGTTTTTACAACTGTAAAAAACGGGACTAAAAACGCTATGCCTGAGCATGCTTCGAAATTGAACCCAATAGAATTACAGCAAGTTGCTTCTTTCGTGTTGTCGATGCCTGAGGCAACAGGTAAATCACCTGAAGGAGATATTATAGAAGAGTAAAGGAAGTTATTTTAGTGTTGAATAGTGATTGTAACGAAGTAAAATAATGACTGAACACGATAAAATAAAGGGAGATGAAGAGGAATTTAGAGATTCCATTTCAACAGTAAACGAGGACGGGAGTCGAAAGTGGGTATATGCCAAAAAACCGAAAGGGAAATGGTACAACCGAAGAAAAATCGTCAGTTACCTTCTATTGGTTCTTCTTTTTGGTGCTCCACATGTTTACATTAATGGTCATCAGTCAATTCTATTCAACATAATAGAACGAAAATTCGTTCTATTCGGCAAAGTGTTTTGGCCGCAAGATTTATTTCTCTTTGCCATCGCAATAATCATAGGAATCATCTTTGTCATCACGTTTACCGTTATTTATGGGCGGCTATTTTGTGGATGGGTTTGTCCCCAGACCATTTTTATGGAAATGGTTTTCCGTAGAATTGAATATTGGATAGAAGGCGATTGGACAAGACAGAAAAAACTCAACAAGGGACCTTGGAATGGAGAGAAAATTAGAAAAAAGACGCTGAAACATCTCATTTTTTGGGTGATTTCTTTTCTCATAGCCAATACCTTTCTCGCTTATATTATCGGTTCTGAAGAGTTATGGAAAATTCAAACAGATCCATTAGGAACACATCTAGGCGGACTGATTGCTATTGTTGTTTTTACCACTGTATTCTACCTTGTTTTTAGCATGTTGCGAGAACAAGTTTGTACCACTATTTGTCCTTATGGAAGGTTGCAAGGCGTTCTTTTGGACGAAAACTCTATCGTAGTAGGATATGATACCGTTCGAGGAGAAGGAGAAAATGGCAGGGCAAAATTCAGAAAAAACGAAGACAGAAAAGCTGAAGGAAAAGGCGATTGCATTGATTGTGATCAATGTGTTCACGTGTGCCCTACCGGAATCGATATTCGTCATGGAACTCAATTGGAATGTGTAAATTGCACTGCCTGTATAGACGCTTGTGACCACATGATGGACAGTGTTGGGCTCGAAAAAGGCTTAATTCGTTTTGTTTCTGAAGACGGGATTAAAAAAAGAACAGGTTTCCAATGGACAAAACGCGTAAAAGCTTATACAGTTTTGCTAACATCAATGATTGTCTTACTTGTCTTTTTACTGGTCACTCGTAAGGATTTCGAAGTAACACTTCTTCGACAGAGAGGAACGACCTTTCAAACAACAAGCCAGGGGTTGATTAGTAATATTTTTGAAATTAATTTAACCAATAAGACCCAAAATGAGTTTGTCATTACCTTAGAAATTGAGAACAATGACAAGGCAAGCATAGAATTGGTTGTAAAAGGCTTAACTTTGCCCAAAGAAGGGCGTTTAAAAGACCGAGTAATTCTTAAAATGCCGATGGAAGCAATTCACAATGGCAAAGAAATATTGACAGTTATTGTTTACGGAAACGGCAAAGAGATACAACGCATAGACACAAAGTTTATCGGTCCTTTACTTTAAAAAAGAGAATATGAATTGGGGAAAAGGAATAGCACTCGCACTTGCATTATTTATTGGATTCATTATGTACATGGTGGTTACCATGATGTCCACTAAAATTGATTTGGTCAGCGAAGATTATTACCAAAAAGAGATTAATTATTCCTCAGAATTAGATGCTGTTAAACGTGATAATCAATTAAAAGCGCGACCTACTTTTATCGAAACTGAGAATCATTATGTTGTTCAGCTATCTTCTGTAATTGAATTGAAGAATGTAGAATTATTTCTTCGCAGACCAAACGATGATAGAGAGGACAAAACATTCTCCATTCGTGGAACCAAAAATTTTATGATTGCCAAAGATGAATTGAAAAAAGGCAATTACCACGCTATCTTATCTTATGATTTTGAGGGAGAATTGCACATTCAAAAACACGAAATCAAGGTTAAATGATAGAAGGCATTCTTGCAGGACTCATTATTGGACTTACTTCCAATTTTCACTGCATTGGAATGTGCGGGCCTATTGCCATGGCTATTCCTGTTGATCGCAAGAACAACCTTACCATTCTCTCAGGAGCATTGCAATACAATTTTGGAAGAATCATCATCTATACATTACTCGGAGCATTAGTTGGGATTATTGGTATCAGCATCCAAACTTTTGGAGTGTTGCAATGGTTAAGCATCGCTGCGGGAGTTGCCATGATTCTTTATGCATGGAGAAAATATTTCGGCAAGATTTTGCCTTCAAAAGCCTTCAATTTTGGTATTCAATCAGCACTCAATAAAGGACTAGGAAAAATTATTCGTTCTCATTCTCCCTTTAAATTATTGCTCCTCGGTGGACTCAATGGCTTGCTCCCTTGCGGTATGGTTTTCTTTGCCTTGGGAAACGCCATCCTCACTGGAAGCATTCTCTCCAGCGGACTTGCAATGCTCGCATTCGGAGTGGGGACGCTACCTGCAATGATTGCTGTGATTTTCATGATGAACAAAATCTCGACTGTTGCTCGCAAAAAAATGAGCAAAGCAGTGCCTTATTTGTTGACTGTTGTCGGTCTGCTCATCATTCTCCGCGGCATGAATTTAGGGATACCTTTTATCAGTCCTACAGTGAAAATGGTGGAGAAAAAAATAGAAAAAGTAGATGGAGAAACGGAAATAGAATCAAGTGTTCAAATGGATTGCTGTCATTGAAATAAACCACCTACTTTTTTTATCGAATAGTTAATCTCTTCTTCAAAATTTGTTAGAATAATTTTTTCATATCTAATCTCAGATTGTTGAAGTTCTTCTTGCGACATGGACCCAAAGTATTCAATTATTGCCAACAAATCATTTTTGCTATATAAAGAGTAGCCGCCATAGTACCTCCGTTGGTCAAAATCTAAAAAGTTAACCTTCGACTCAATTTCTTTTATTTTTTTATCAGACCAATCGTTTTGACTTGCAAAATACATAAGTCTTTGTTTTCTAATAGTGTTAAACGCTGCTTCATAATCGCAAATGACAACAATACTATCAACTAAAGGTTCATTTTCCTTTAATGTCATAGCTTCCTCTATAACAAGAGGTGGAGATGCGATAGTATCAAATGAAATATTTTTAACAACACAATTAACAATGATGTAATTTGATACGCTATCGGTTAACATCTCATCCATATGACCTTGAGCAAAATAGTAATGTATTTGAGCCTTAGTGAATGTTGGAAGTAATTCATCTGCCATACAATTACAAAAATCGTAAACACTATAGGGAGCACCTACCTTTGGTCTATTTTCACTCATGTTTGTCATGCAAACTTCCATAAAAATTGATTTAGGTCCCATTGATTGACCGTCTGAAGTAATAATATCTTGAGCCACAGTATTGAAACAATACATCGCAAGAATTACAATAAAAGTTTTTAAACTTATCATTCCATTGTTGCTTTAACGCCCTACCTCACAATATTCACATGACCATGATAAATCTTTCTATCATCATCGTAAAAATCTTTGAAGGTAATCTTCCACGTGTAAGTTCCGACTTGTACCACTTTTCCTTTATACGTTCCGTCCCAACCGACTAAAACATCGTGAGATTCCCAGATGATTTCTCCCCAACGGTTAAAAATCAACATTTCGTAGTCGTAAATATCAATTCCCATTGCGTAAGCTCTGAAAGTTTGATTGAATTCATCGCCATCTGGTGTAAACGTATTTGGAACGTAAAGTACCTCTGCATCTCGCACAATTAAACTTCTACAAATTACATCTGTACAACCCGTTGAGTTAATCGCCGTTAAGCAAATTGTATAAGTTCCAGTATCTAATGGAAATAAATGTGTCAAATTCTCCGATGAGAAAGACTCATTGTAACCATTCGGCCCAGTGATTGTCCAATTGTAAACATCCGCATTTGTTGAAGCGTTTGTGAAAGTAATTTCATTCTCTAAGGTCGTAATAATACCCGGTGAGAATGTAAAATTAGCTTCTGTCACGGGCATTGTTCCAACTTGCGCTGTTGCCATTGTGAAACAACCGTTTGCATCAAAAATAGTAATGCTGTAGCTTCCTGCGCAGACACCAACAAAATCACCGGTTGGACTTGTCATCCCAGTAATTTGGTAACTCACTCCTGTATTGGATGTTATAGAAATTTCTCCGCTACAATTCTCATCACAACCGTCATCAACGATACTTACAACACCCGGTATAATTTCAATTCCTGGGTTAATCGTTGCAGAACCATTAACAGTACATCCTAAATCATCTGTAATCACATAATTGTAATTTGATGCACATAAGTTGAAAATTGGCGATGCATTTCCGTTCTGCCCATTATATGAGAAAGAATAAGGGGCTGTTCCGCCACTTCCTGCCCATGTCAATTCTCCATCACAAGCAGCAAAACACTGCTCGTCTGTTGCATTCACAACAACGCCTAATTGTGTAGGTTCTGTAATGTTCTCAACACTAGCCAAAGACTGACAATTGTTTGCATCTTGTACCATTACATCGTAATTCTGCGCAAGTAACCCACTGAAAGTTGCACTTGTAAGCCACGTTGTTCCATTATCAATGGAGAATGTATAATTAGGTGTTCCACCGCCACCTGTAACAACAATTTCTCCCGTTGCATCACCAAAACAATTTACATTGGTCACAATTGCAGAAACAGTCACTGGAGTAGGTTCAATTAGAACGGCAACGTCATTGACAAAACAACCGTTTGCATCCGTTACAACCACCGTGTAATTACCTGCTGGTAGGCCTGTAAAAATGCCCGTTGCGTTTGTTGTCACATTCACACCGTCCGATATACCGTAGGTCAGCACTCCGTTTCCGCCGTTTGCAACAATTGTAATTGCTCCAGAATTATCATTATTACAGTTCAAATCAGTCGCTGCAACAGAAGTAATCGTCGGTGCTAATAAGTCAACAAGAACGACATCAATTAGGTCATTACAAACACCCGAACCGTCTTGCACGACAATCTGATAATTGCCTGCAACAAGACCGTTAAAAGTACCACTTGCAACAAAAGGACCTCCATTTATACTGTACATATAGTTTCCGTCGCCACCCGTTGCGATTGCATCAATAATTCCTGTTGCTTGGCCACAACTTGGTGCTGTAGTACCTGTGGTATCAATCACCACATCACAACAAATAGCTGCTGCATTCAAGGTTGTTGTCGCCGTTGTTTGACAAGTTGTATTTGCATCCGTCACAGTTACTGTGTAAGTTCCTGGAGAAAGAGAATTAACATTCGCCGTTGCAGGATCAGGAACAATGTCCCAAGAATAAGTGTAAGTTCCTGAGCCGTTAATCACAGAAACAACGTCAATCGTTCCGTCATCGTCTCCAAGGCAAGATTCTTCTGTGAAATTAAGAACGTCAATCACTGGATTGTTGTCAACAACCAAGGTAACATTGGAAGTACTATCGCAACCATTCTGACCAACATTAATTTGCGTATAAACAGCAGCAACAGTTTCATTATTTCCAAAAATTAAAGCGGAAGCTCCTTGGCAAATAGTCATTGTAGAATTGGTCACCACCGGTAACAATTCTAACACATCAACTGTTGGACTTGTACCAAAGCAGTTGTTTGCATCTTCTACAGTAACAGAAATCCCTGTACCCGAAGTTGTTGTCAATGTTTGATTTGTCCCACCGATGTTCCAAGAATAACTGATGAAAGGTCCACCTGCGTCTAATGTAACATCAGCTCCTTGACAATAAGAAAGTGGTCCTGTTATCACAGGAGTTGGCAATGTATTGACAACCAAAGTTACATTGGATGTACTATCACAGCCATTCTGACCGACGTTAATTTGCGTATAAACAGCGGCAACGGTTTCATTGTTGCCAAATATCAATGCTGATGCCCCTTGACAAATCGTCATTGTAGAATTGGTCACCACAGGTAACAATTCTACCACGTCAACTGTTGGACTTGTACCGAAGCAATTGTTTGCATCTTCTACAGTAACAGAAATTCCCGTACCCGAAGTAGTTGTCAATGTTTGATTTGTTCCACCGATATTCCAAGAATAACTGATGAAAGGTCCACCTGCGTCTAATGTAACATTTGCTCCTTGACAATAGGTTAAAGGTCCTGTAATCACAGGAGTTGGTAATGGATTGACAACCAAAGTAACATTGGAAGTACTATCACAACCATTCTGACCGACATTAATTTGCGTATAAACAGTAGCTACCGTTTCGTTATTTCCAAATATTAAAGCAGAACCTCCTTGACAAATAGTCATTGTAGAATTAGTCACCACAGGTAGCAATTCTACAACATCAACTGTTGGACTTGTACCGAAGCAGTTGTTTGCATCTTCTACGGTAACTGAAATTCCAGTACCCGAAGTTGTTGTCAATGTTTGATTTGTTCCTCCGATGTTCCAAGAATAGCTGATGAAAGGTCCGCCTGCGTCTAATGTAACATCACCGCCTTGACAGTAGGATAAAGGACCTGTAATCACTGGAGTCGGTATTGGATTGACAATTAAATCTACATTGGCAATACTGTCACAACCAGAAACTGAAATAAATGTCTGAGAGTATATGGCAGCAACTGTTTCCGTATTTCCATGAATCACAGCAGAACCACCTTGACAAATAGTAATGATGTTATTGGTTATTATCGAAGTCGATTCTATCACATCTACAGGAGCACTTGTTCCCACACATCCATTTGCATCTGTTACGGTTACTGTAATTCCTATTTGCGCAAGAACGGTTATTGTTTGCGTTGCGTCACCCGTTGACCAGTTATAGATTGTATAACCTGCACCGGCATCAAGTGTAGAATTTCCACCGAGGCAATAACTTAAAGCCCCAGTAATCACAGGAACTGGCAATGCATTTACATTCACTGTTAGAATGAGGCTTGCAGAACAAGGAGCAGCTGTTGTGTATTCAACAGAATATTGCGTTCCCGCAACTCCATTGGTAATTTCTCCAGTTGCTGTATTAATCGTTGCTCCATCTGTTGGAACAGGATTGAAAGCAAATGTTCCGCCGATAGTTACAATCCCCGTTGCTGCATTTGCAGAACCTGCACAGAAATCTGTTAAGACAAAGGTTGGATCTACCACTGCAGGTTCAAGGATAACAGCTGGTGCCGTTACCAAACAAGAACCGTCGTTGTTTGTTACTTCAATGGTATAATTCCCTGCGCAAAGACTATTGATAGAATTCGCATTCGTTCCAATTGGATTTCCTAAGTTGTCTAGCCATTGATAATTCAAAGGTCCGACTCCGCCTGATGCGGTAACTGTGATACTTCCATCGCACACTGCATTACAAGATGCATCAACAGGAGTCACAAGATCAATTGTTGCTCCACCAACGTTTGCAACCGCCTCTGTGCCAATCACAGTACAGCCTGTAGCGAGGTCTGTGATTATTACATTGTAGGTGTTTGCAGTTAATGTTGTGAAAATTCCTCCTGCTTGCGACGTTGTTCCGCCATCAATTGAATAAGTATAAGTTCCTGCGGGAGTGGCTGTCAATGTAATTGAACCATCACCCAATCCACATGATTCATCAACAACTACTGCCGTGTAAGTTAAACCATTCACATTCACTGTCAGAATAAGACTCGCAGAACAAGGAGCAGCTGTTGTGTATTCTACAGAATAAGTTGCTCCTATAACTCCGTTAGTAATTTCTCCAGTTGCTGTATTAATCGTTGCTCCATCTCCAGGCAGAGGGTTGAAAGCAAATGTTCCACCTGCAGTTACAATTCCCGTTGCTGCATTTGCAGAACCTGCACAGAAATCTGTTAAGACAAAGGTTGGATCTACCACTGCAGGTTCAAGAATAACAGCTGGAGCCGTTACCAAACAAGAACCGTCGTTGTTGGTTACTTCAATGGTATAACTCCCTGCGCAAAGACTATTGATAGAATTCGCATTCGTTCCGATTGGGTTTCCTAAGTTGTCTAGCCATTGATGATTCAAAGGCCCGACTCCGCCTGAAGCGGTAACTGTGATACTTCCGTCGCACACGGCATTACAAGATGCATCAACAGGAGTGACAAGATCAATTGTTGCTCCACCAAGGTTTGCAACAGTCTCTGTGCCAGTCGCAGTACAACCTGTAACTGGGTCTGTGATTATTACATTGTAAGTATTAGCCGTTAATGTTGTGAAACTTCCACCTGCTTGTGATGTTGTTCCGCCGTCTATAGAATAGGTATAAGTTCCTGCTGGGGCAGCTGTCAATGTAATTGAACCATCACCAGCACCACAACTTTCATCAACAACTACTGCTGTGTATGAAACGCCGTTCACATTCACTGTCAGAATAAGACTCGCTGAACAAGGAGCGGCAGTTGTATATTCTACAGAATAAGTTGCTCCTATAACTCCATTGGTAATTTCTCCCGTTGCCGTATTAATCGCTGCTCCATCCGTTGGAACAGGATTGAAAGTAAATGTTCCACCAGGAGTAACTATTCCTGTTGCTGAATTAGGTAGACCCGCGCAAAAGTCTGTTAAAATAAAGGTAGGGTCAATAATTGGAGGGTCAACTAGCGCAGTTGGTTGGTTAACCACACAACTTGCTCCCGCTGAGGTCACTACTTCAATATTGTTAATGGCAACAGAAGGATCACTCCCTGCTCCATCGTCATTATTCTCCCAACGAATAGCAACTTGTAAGTTTGTTATACCATCACATAACGGAGGTAAAGGAGCCGAAAAAGCTGTCCATAGTCCCTGACCTGTACAACCTGCTGTTCCAGAAAACAATGTACTCAATAGTGTCCAACCAGCTCCACAATTGTACCAAACAGATGCTTGGTCTGTTGGTGGAGCACCACCTGCGATAAAATCAAAATTAAGTGTCAATCCAGTTTGACCAACCGTATTAATCAATGGACTTTCTGCCTGAACATTTGTTTGCGGGCAGAATAAAAACCCACATAAACCGCCAGCATCATACGCTGCTCCTCCAGCAGGATTGAAAACACTGGTAATGTGTAAAGTTGCATCACCATTTCCTCCAATGCCACAACCACCAGCAGCAACGCCACCTTCTGTGTCATTCACTTGGAAAAAGTTAGGGTCTGCACCTTGAGCACCCTGAACAGAATTCAAATTCCATCCAGCTGCACCACTTTCAAAATCGTCGAAAAAGAGTTGGGTACTACCTCCTGTTGCATCTGAAACATCAACAGAGTAATTCCCTGCACACAATCCTGTAATGGTTGCAGAATTTGTCCCGACGATAGTTCCGATACCATCATACCATGTATAAGTATAAGGCAAAGTTCCACCTGTCGCAGTAACAGTTATAGTTCCATCGCACACGCCATTACACGTCGGATTTGTTGGCACAACACTTGTAATTGCAGGCCCACCAAGGTTTGCGACCGTTTCTGTGCCAGTCACAGTACAACCTGTAGCAGGGTCTGTGATTATTACATTGTAAGTATTTGCAACCAATCCAGTAAAACTACCTCCTGCTTGAGAAGTTGTTCCACCGTCAATAGAATAAGTGTAAGTTCCTGCTGGGTTTGGTGTTAAATTTATTTGCCCATCACCTGCTCCGCAATTCTCATCAACCACAGAAGCAGAGTAAGTTAATGTACTTATCGTCACAATAATTTCATATTCTAAAAAGCATAGTGGGTCTGTTGGATCTTCTGCCCTCACCCAGTAAGAACCCGATACTGAGACTGTCGTTGTAATAGGATTGGTTCCATTCTGCGCATCTAATTGCGTTGCGTAATAAGTTAAAGTTGCTGGGTCAGAACCTGCACCAATTGCTGTTGATAAATCAACTGTTAATGGACTACAAGCTTGCAAAGGTGTAATAATTAAGTTAGGCGGTGTACATACACATGGGTCAACAATGATAGTAAATGTTTGCGTGTAAGTTGGGCAACCTGGAGTACAATTTCCAACGGTAAGAACATAATCAGTGCTTGTTGCAGGACAAGCATCAGTAACTAAAGTTGAAGGACTTGTAAGTCCCGCTGTTGGTGACCAAGTTGTACAAACAGGTTGATAAATTGGAGGGTCATCGAAAGTGATGCTCCAACCAAACAAGGTTCCGATACCAATACCAATGCCTGGTGCATCAAAAGATAAGGTCCAAACACCATTTGGGTTACATCCATTAAAATTCGTCATTGGATCTTGCGGATCCCAAACCCCGCCACTTGGAAAAGTTCCATTAAATGCCGTTCCACCAACGGGAACAAAAACGGTGTTTGAATAATTTCCATTCGCAACACCAGCAGGAGCAAGAATAATCGTACAACCACCAGGAGCCGTAAGTGTCACAGTAAAACTACTTGGATCAAGCGAGCATGTAGAACCAAAACCAACAGAGCCAGTTCCGCAAGGGCAACCACCAAAATTGGTACAAACAAATGTTCCAGAGAAGTCAAAACCGTTAATTGTTATGTTCTGAATAAGACCTGTAGTTATCGTGTTTGTATTTATTCCCTGGACATTGATATTAACAGAAGCTGAACCTCCTGTAACGATATCAAACTCATTGTTCTCATAGGTTTCAATTCCTCCTGGATCTTGAATAATTTGAGCTGTACCACTTATTGTCGCACAATTTCCAACACAAACGATTGCTGGAGCAGCAGTCATATTTACATCAAACACTGGCGAAGTAACAACAACTGTTACATCTTGCGTACAAACCTGTCCTGTTCCAGTAGTAATTTGAGAAGTATAAGTGGTCGTAACTGTTGGAGTAACGGGAGTAGGATTATCTCCACCACCACTTCCAACTCCGTAAGAATAACCATCATGCAACCAAACTACTTCAGAATTGAGGTCGTTCATGAAAATTTGCACGTTATCAATTCCCCAGTGATCATAATCAGCACCAGAATCGGCAGATTGAAACCATTGTATCATGGTGTTATTTGTAATCGCAGCTGGTGGCAATGGAAAACAGTAGTTATTCCATGTCGTTAACTGAGGGTCGTTCCCTCCATTTGGATCGAAATAATTAATCGTTACCCAAGTCACTCCTCCATCAGTAGAATACTGCAAATAAACACCTTCATCTGGCTCATCAGGGCCTTCACATGGAGCAGCATTTCCTTGAGTTGCGAAAAGCATATCAAAACAAACGGTAACTCCAGCAGTTGCTGTAGACAAATCATAGGGTGCAGAAATCAATGCTCTTGGAACGGATGTATTGTTATCCATCCAAGCGTGAGGCGTTCCATCAACACCAGCCGGCGAACAAGGATTTGCAAAACTAACCGCTCCAGGAGTAGAACTCCAACCTGGACCAAAGCCTCCTGTATTAAAATCTTCATCCAAAACCAATGAACCTGTTGAAGATCCATAAGCACTTAAAATTACACTTTCTCCACAAACAATTGGACTGGGTGTCGCAATAGCAGAAACGGTACATTGCGAATTGGCAAATTGACCGATAAATGTAATTCCGATAATTCCGAGTAGTATTTTCTTCATAATCACAGGTAAATTATAGTGAGAACATCAAACGACGATAACTTTCGTTTAATAAAATCATTGTTATCTTTCTTAAAAATGTAGTACAGTTTATTTTTCTCAACGCTTTTAGAATATCCTCTTGTTTCGTTGGGCAAAAGAGTAATTTCAAACTCTCTTTCTGGAGAAGACTGCAATTCTATACCATCGTAAGAATGAATTCTTGAAAAACTGAAATGAATTTCTTGCGGTGTCTTGTTCACATACCGAAAAACAATTCTTTCGTGCTCAAGCCCATGAGTCTTGTCTTTGTATATGACTTTTGCCACATCTATGGTCAATTTATCGTCTGAGAAGTAAGTTGCCCAGTCTTGAGCAAAAATGCTGAATTGTAATAATACAAAACAACTAAAAAGTAGTGTTTTCATCTAATTCGGTTCTACGTTTTTATTGCTAAAAACAGGTTGATTGTGCCACAAAATACGGCTTTACATTTTAGTAACGAAATTTTATTGAAAAGGTTGCCATAACAATCTATGAATTAAGGCTTAGTTTCTAACGTAAACAACCTTTTTTGTTTCAAAAAATTCTAGCTCAAAGAAATCAGAAATGGCAAAATATTGAATGGCTTTTTTTACAAGCTTCATTTCTTCAGTCAAATCACCGCCTTTTAGGTACAAAATACCGTTTTTAAACTCGTTTTTATTCTCTTTTAGAAATTTTCCCTTCGTCCATTTGAGAAAAGCAGGCATTGCTGTTACAGCACGACTTACAATAAAATCAAACTGTCCATCCACGTTCTCTGCTCTTGCATGAATTCCAATAACGTTTTGTAAACCGAGTGCTTTTGCTACCTCGTTCACTACTTTAATTTTCTTGCCGATAGAATCAACCAAAACAAATTCACAATTGGGAAAAAGTATCGCCAAAGGGATGCCTGGGAAACCTCCACCCGTGCCAATGTCTAAAATTTTAGTACCATCAACAAATCCTGTAACTTTTGCAATGGCAAGCGAATGTAAAACATGTCTTTCGTAGAAATTTTCAGTGTCTTTTCGTGAAATTACATTGATTTGAGCATTCCATTCTGCATAAAGCTCTTCTAAGCAGGAAAATTGGCTTATTTGTTCTTCAGTAAGTGAAGGGAAATGTTTTTTTATCAATTCAACACCCATTACTAAATGGTGTCTTTTGTTTTTTCTATCAAACTTGCCAAGAAATCTCTTGCTCTAAAAAGTTGAGCTTTAACTGTCCCAAGTGGCAGGTTCAATTCTTTGGAAATTTCTTCATAACTCAATTCTTCAAAATACCTTTTCTCAACCAGTAAGCGATAACGAGGCTTTAGTTTGCTCACCAACTCACGCATGTGCAACATTTTTTGCTTGTGAATTACCGTTTCTTCAGGATCGCGTGTATTGCTTCTTGCATCAAAATAAAGTGTCTCTCCATCGTCTGTTTTTATTCCAGAATCCATGGAAGTTACTTTTATGCGCTTCTTTCTAATGAAATCGATACAATTATTAGAGGCGATTTTGTACAACCACGTCGAAAATGCATAATTTGGAGAATATTGCTCCAGTCGTTTGAATGCTTTTCCAAAAGCTTCGATAGTGAGGTCGTCTGCATCGTCCGTATTGCTTACCATTTTCAGCATCATATAGTAAATAGACTCTCGATAGCGCTCCATTAAAGAAGCATAAGCAGATTGGTCGCCTTTTATGGCTGCCTGCACAAAAGCCAAATCTTTTTGCGCCTTCTCCGATAAATGACTTGTATCTACCATTTTTTTTCGTCTTTTCTATCAATCAAATAATACATTGCTGGAGCAAGAAAAGCGTAAGCTATATCCAGCAAAGGTAAAAATGCGATAAATTTATTCTCTTTCAATTTCTTCATAGACAATCCTAAAATCACCCATTTTAGAAGAAGAATAAACGTGAATATTGCTAGTGTTAACCATACAAAATTCTTATCAAAAAGTAAAGTAACAAAAGAAACAAGCATGATTAACAAACTTAGCGGATAGATTCCTAACATTAGTTTTTTGATAACCTTGTAATGGTTCGCTGTGGTAAAATGTCTCGACTTCTGACTCATCCACTCCTTCCACGTTTCAGGAGCTTGTGAGTAGCAATATGAATCGGGCGAAATATTTATGGTGTAATTCTTTTTTCTCGCTGCATCTTGAATAAAAAGATCGTCATCTCCAGAAGAAACGGAATAATGCGACTTAAATCCTTCCACTTTATTAAAAACGGACTTTGTGTAGGCCATATTCCGACCTATTCCCATGTAGGGCATCTTCGCTTTTGCAAAAGAAAGATAATTCATTGCTATCCATGCAGTATCGAAGCGAATCAATCGATTGACCCATCCTTTGTGCTTTTGATAAGGGCCGTAACCCAAAACGATTTCATGCTTTTCTGAAAAATGATTTGCCATGCTTCGCAACCATTGGTCGGATGCTGGCTTGCAATCGGCATCAGTGAATAAGAGTTGCTCATATTTCGCTCCTTTTATTCCAACTGTTAATGGCAATTTCTTTCCGTATTTTATATGTGGACTTTTTTCAATTTCAATGATCTTCAAGTGGGGATATTGCCTTTTATACGCGTTGAGAATGAATTTAGAATCATCCGTTGATTGATGATTGACAATAATAACCTCAAAATTGGGGTAATCTTGCTCTAAAATAAACGGCAAATGCTTAAAAATGTTGTCCGACTCGTTTCTCGCCGCAATGATAATGGAGACACCGTCCTTATTCTCTGTGACATTTTTATCTTTGTGAAAGGCCATTCTACTATAGACCAAAGTCAAAAACAAGAACTGAATAAAAGCGACTAGGCAGAAAAGCAAGAAGACGTAAGTCTCGATGTTATAATCCAATTCTGGTAAAAAATCTTTCATTCGTAATGCTTTCTACAAATATGGGGCACTTTGCTAAATACATTTATCTTTGCCTCTTAAATTTATTAACAATTTTATGCACTTCGAGTTAGAATTAACTGATTCTCAATCCAAAGCAAGGGTTGGAAAACTACACACAGATCACGGTGTTATTGAAACACCAATTTTTATGCCTGTCGGAACTGCCGGTTCTGTAAAAGGAGTACATCAACACGAGTTAAAAGAAGATATTGAGGCTCAAATCATTCTAGGCAACACTTACCACCTGTTTTTACGTCCTGGACTGGAGGTTATTGAACCTGCTGGAGGATTGCATAAATTCATGAATTGGAACGGTCCTATTTTGACCGACAGCGGAGGTTATCAAGTTTATTCTCTTTCTGGCGCAAGAAAAATAAAGGAGGAAGGAGTCACTTTTCAATCGCACATTGACGGAAGTAAGCATTTTTTTTCTCCTGAGAAAGCCATCGACATTCAACGGTCAATCGGAGCAGATATTATTATGGCATTCGATGAGTGCACACCTTATCCTTGTGATTACGACTACGCAAAACAGTCCATGCACATGACTCACCGGTGGTTGAAAAGGTGTTTTACTCAAATGGATAAAACAGAACCTCTTTACGGTCACAATCAAGCCTTATTTCCGATTGTGCAAGGTTCGACTTACAATGATTTGCGCACAGAATCCGCAGAAACCATTTCTTCACACGATGCTATCGGAAACGCGATTGGAGGTCTTTCTGTTGGAGAACCTGATGAAGAATTGTACGGTATGACTGACTTGGTGTGCAACATTCTACCGACAGAAAAACCGAGGTATTTAATGGGAGTTGGGACACCTGTCAACATTTTAGAATGCATTGCGCTCGGCGTGGATATGTTTGATTGTGTGATGCCATCAAGGAATGCGCGCCACGGAATGCTTTTCACTTCTGAAGGCATCATCAACATTAAAAACAAGAAATGGGAGAAAGATTTCTCTCCGCTCGACCCAAATGGCAAGTCTTTTGTAGATTCGACCTACACCAAGGCTTATTTACGTCATTTAATGCGCGCAAAAGAACATTTGGCGATGCAAATTGCAACGATTCACAATTTATCCTTCTATTTGTGGTTAGTAGCAGAGGCTAGAAAACACATTAAGGCGGGAGATTTTGTTTCGTGGAAGAATCAAATGGTACCAAAATTGCAGAATAGATTATAGATGCTTAAAATCATTGACAAATACATTATCAAGAAATTCTTGACCACTTTCTTCTTTATGATGGGAGTGATTATGCTCTTGGCAATGGTTTTTGATATTTCTGATAAATTGGGTGAATTCATTGCAAAAGACGCCACTTTTTACGAAATCGCTATTGAATATTACTTCAATTTCATTCTTTTTCATGGAAACACCTTTTCTTCGATGATTATTTTCGTGTCTGTGATTTGGTTTACAGCGAAAATGGCACAAGACACCGAAATTATCCCAATTTGGAACAGTGGACGGAAGTTTAGTCGATTTGTTCGTCCCTATATGATAGCAGCCACTTTTTTAATGGTTATTTCCTTAGTTTTTAATCATTTGGTCATTCCTCATTCTAACAAAGTAAGGTTAGATTTTGAAGAACGGTTTTATAGAAACACCATTTCTGAGCAGGATTATCACGCAGAATACCCGAACAACGAAATAGTGTCTTTTACCAACTACAATGGTGGTAACAATACCATTACGAATTTTGCCATTGAAAAATGGAACGACAAAGGAGAGTTGGTCTCTTTTCTTAAAGCGGGAACGGCAATTAATCTCCCAGGCTCGAAAGAATGGGTGTTGAACAATTATTTTGAGCGAATAGTCGGCTATCCGAATGATAAAATCAATGTGGGAGCTAAAAAAGACACTGTTTTTCAGTTTAGCATCGACGAAATGGCAACAAGAGAGAATGTAGCAGAGACGATGGACTATTTTGAACTAACAGAGTTTATCGACAGAGAACGAAAAAAAGGATCTGCTATGGTTGCTACCTACGAGGTTGAGTTGTACCAAAGGACATCTTACCCTTTTGCGACTTACATTCTCACAATAATAGGCGTTGCAGTTGCAAGTAGAAAAAAACGAGGAGGGGTGGGCATTAATATCGCCCTTGGCTTACTTATCATCTTCATTTATATCTTTGCAATGAAAATAACCACCGTTGCCGCCATAAATATTGGTTTTCCAGCATCTATTGCTGTTTGGGTACCTAATATTTTATTTGCGGGAGTTGCGTATTTGTTGTATCGGAATGCGAAGAGGTGAGGAGTGTACCTCGACAGGCTCGGCAACCAGTGAGGAGTGTGAGATAAAGCAAGACTTCTCGTTACGAAGTAAAACCACACTTTTCCTGTTTATCGGTTATTTGTTCGTCTGTTGTTCTGTTAAAACAGAGAAAGTTTAGGTTGTCGAAGAAACTCTTACCCTCTACTCATTACTAAAAACCTCCAATATCACTTCCCCCGTCGTTGCACTTGGCATTTGCAAGTACAGTAGATGCGCCAATGTTGCCGCAATATCAGTGATGTCAATTTTTCGATAAACTTCTTTTTGCGGAATATTTTTGCCGTACCAAAGTAATGGAACGTGCGTGTCATAATTAAACGCAGAACCGTGACTTGTTCCTTTTCTGCTTAATTCTGTATCAGTTGTTTTTGGCAAATAACCCGGTTCTAATACAAAAACAAGGTCGCCGCTTTCTGCGTGATGAAAACCATTCTTTGCCATTGACATCCATTCATCATCGATAGAAGAATTGTACAATTGCTCTGCCGTGAAAACACGTTTTACATTCTCATTTTCTGCAGCTTTTTCAGCAATGAACTCAACCACTCTCTCTTTTCTTTGTTCATCCATCATAATGCGATGATGGTCAAGATAAATATTGTTATTCACAACCGTTGAGATATAATCAGAGCCAAAAACGTTAACACAATCATTACGTAGTCCCTGTTCAAATCTATCTACAAAAAAAGTACCCTCCAGGCAATTTATTGTCAATTAAATATTGAGGTACAGGAACAACGGCGTGATCCCCTGTTAAAAAAAGCATAAACTCATTCTTTCCAACTCGCTTTTCCAATTCTTCGATTAAGCGCTTAATCTCCAAATCTAAACGGATGTAAATATCTTCAATTTCTACCGAATAAGGTCCAAAAGCATGGCCTACCATGTCCGGAGTAGAGTAACTGACGCAAAGCATATCTGTTTGATTATCAACTCCTAAACCTTCCTCTAAAATAGAACCTATCGCAAAGTCAGTTAGAAAAGTGTTGGCAAAAGGCGTGTAAGTAAACAAGTCGTAATTGGCTTGTCCTCTAGTCATTTCTTTCAAATTGTACGGGAAAGTTGGAGTCGTTTTATCTGGCAATAAATGCTCATAGGGAGAATCATCGGGTCCACTTTCTGTGTATTCAGAAATATCTAAAATAGTGTTCCATTCTTTCTCTAAATAATTGTCGGCTTGTTTTTGAGCATTGAAATCCAGGACCCATTTTGGCAATTCTTTCTTAAAAAATGAGCTCGTTATAAATTGACCCGTAGAAAAATCGAACCAATAAGAACCGTCACTGAGATGACCTCCGGGGAGAATGGCACCGCGATTTTTTAAGGACATCGAAATCACTTTCGCATTAGGATAAGTCATTTTTAACTGGTCAGTAATGGTATTGGTTTTTAAATTCTTTGGAGAACAATAGCCATAAGCGGAATTTGAACCAACCGTTGTTACGTTTGAATCGGCAACGCAATTTATCACAGCGTCTATTTCTCTATCGAACCAATCATTAGCAACAATTCCGTGGTTGCTCGGCGTTGTACCTGTGTAAATAGACGCATGACCTGGTCCTGTAAAGGTTGGAATGTAGTTGTACTGCGTATTTCTGCAATTCGTCCCGTCTGTCATTAACTTTTGAAGCCACCTTCACTAAATTTATCGTAATAACGGTAAAGATATTCATAGCACATTTGGTCAATGACAATGCCAACGATTAATTTGGGCGACTTCTCCTGCTGAGAATAACTAGAATAAGATACTGCGATTAGGCAGAATGCAAGAATGTATTTCATGTTCTAAATTAATGAATAACGACTAATTTCACTGCTTTCGAAACGAATGAATCGTCCAAAATTTGAACGGTATAGAATCCTTGCGGTAAATTCTCCACATCAATCGTTAGTTGGTTCAGTTGATTGTTAATTGATTTTTTTAGTGCCAATTTCCCTGTCTGATCATAAATCAAAAGTTCTCCTTTAGTGATTGCTTTTGATGTGCTTATTACCACTTCATTCTTCGCAGGATTGGGAAATAATTTCACTTCAATTTGATTCTCTTCCAAACCAACATTATTTGTGTTGTAGGCAATTTTAAAGTCATCAAAATAGAAACCGTCTTGGTTAACAGCACCGTCAGATTCAAAGACAAATCGCATCTTAATTGACTGACCTAGATAATCACTCAAGTTTATCTCTTCTAGGACCCAACTGGCTTGCGTGCCTTCGTAAACCGGCTCACCGTCTGGTTGCACACTTCCATTCCATGGTGTTGAAGAACCTTCCACTGTATAATTTCCGCATTGACCAATCCATGAAGCACCGCCGTTTGTAGAAACTTGAAATTGGCAATAATCATAATCTGCCTCTATCTGCCATTTTGCATAAAAAGAAACTTCTGCAGAAGTTGCATTCGTTAAATCAACCGTCTGGATAAGTTCATAAGAATCATTGGCATTACTTTGATAATTTCCACCTGCACTTTCTGTAAAACTTGTTGGAGAAGAAACGAAATCCGAAGAAGTCAACCCCCAACTACCTGTCCAATTGGTCGTGTTTACCGCATCATCGGAGAATTGCAAAGTCGGAGCACCGTAAACCTTCGTGATTGTATCTCTCATCGTCCAAGTTGGATATTCTGTCTTTAAAATATACTTCACCTCATCGCCTAATTGTATGCTTGGGTTAAGAGAATAAGAAATACCGTTAGATGCCGTTTGTTTTAGGTTCAGGTTATAAATTACTGGCGCACCAACAGATTGAACGTTAAGTAAAGGATCTATTGAGACTGTTATCGCACCGTTTAGCAGCCCTAATCGTTGAACATCATGGTTGAAATTACCCGTCATCGAGGTAATTGCATTAGGGTCTGTTTCGTTCACAGAAAGGTATAAATGCGTGATGTGCGAAAGAACTTTATTGGAGAATACCATTTCTTGGCAAGTTGGAATCACTTCAACCGCTGCGGGCCAAAACGCTGAGCCAACTTCTGGTGTGATGACAAAAATTGTATCCTTTTGACCTACACCGATATCTACTTTATACATGTAATCATCAGAATCGCCAGAAGCAGCGTATAAAGCTGAACTTTTTTGTGCTACATAACCATTTTTAGAACTCATGTGGGCAGAATAGGCTGCAAAATAATCAACATGGTCGGCAACTTCTGTGGTTGACGTTCCAATAGGATAAAGCAATAATTGCCCATAAGTATGAGCATTAAAAGCAGATGTAAACCCAACGTCTTGTACTAACCAACTCATCGCTTGGGTTTCAGGTTCAGAAAAGGCACTTGTTCCCGGGTAAACATCACTGTTTGGGTCGGTACTCACACCTGTTGTATTCCAACCATAGGAGTAATTTCTATTCAAATCAACCCCAGGATTTGTTGTGCCAACGTTGCGCATATTTTTCCTGTGCAGCCCCCCCCCATTCGGATCAGTGGTCTCATTTCGAATATAGCCATCTGGGTTTACACAAGGAACAAAATACATCTCTGTGCTATTCACTAAGAATTGAATTTCTTCACTCGTTGCATAATTCTCAAGTAAATACCACATGTAAAAGATGGTTTCTGACATGCTTAAAGGTTCTCTTGCATGGTGAATTGCAGAATACAAAACTTTTGGTTCAGCACTTTCGTTGGTGTTAGGGTTGTCAGAAATTTTTACGTGATAAATAGGTCGTCCTTCCCATGTTTGAAAAGTAGAAATGGGTGATTTCACAGTGATTAAATTGGGGTACAAGGCAACCATAGAATCTAATTCTGCCAACATTTCTGTATAGCGATACATCCCAGCATAAGAATTTGGGTCTGTTTCAAAATTTACGGGAACTTGTGGAGAATTTCCTCCCGCTCCAGTTGCACAGGTTGCATTTTTTGCTCCTCCTTTAAGTTGATTCTGCGTCCTAAAATAGTGCTGAACATCGTCAATTAATATTTCGTATTGAAAGCCGTTTGCTTTTATAATTTCTATTTGCTCTGTAGAAAAATCACTGATAATAAAGGTGTTTTCTTTTCGCTCACCGTGATCAACAGGCACTCCCAGAAATGCCAACTGGCTTAAGCTCTGTGCGTTTGCAAAGATTTTAACCTTGGAGTAATTCTGAGAAAATCCATGGAAAAAAAAGAGGGTGAAAAGGAGAGTTGTTATTCTAGTCATCGTTCAAATTTTAGCGTTGCTTGGCAAGTTAAGGAGAAAAATTGAATTTATAGTTTTTTTTGGCTACTAGCTGTTAGCTTTTAGCTTTTAGCCAGCTTATGCTTAACAAAGCTATTCATTAAATTTTTATTGTTCAGTCGTCCGAGTGGTCTCAAGCGAAACCAACAGCCAAAAGCTAAACCACTATCTCACAACCGTTATAAACCCATTCTTTTTCTCCGTTGCTCCTTTTAATTGGTATTCAAATTTATAAAAATAAACACCTTCCGCTACGGGGTTACCGATAAGATTCTTTCCATCCCATGATTTTGCTAAATCCGCCGATTGATACACGATATTCCCCCAACGATTAACAATAACAATACTTCCTTCGAGATTAAATCCATTAGCAAAAGATAAAACGTCGTTCACGCCATCACCATTTGGACTGAATACATTGTAGGGTTCAAATGTAAAGTCTTCCTCGTCTGGAGTTGGCTCTGGCGGTGTCGGTGGAGAATACCCAAAACAGGCATCCTTAATTTTGGAAATGAAAATATCGTTGTGCCCGGAAGATGTGAGTGAGAGAGCTCCAAGGCCAGGCCCTCCAAGTTCAATACTTTGTTTAAAATAGCCCGTAAAATATAAATTGCATGAGGTATCAACAGCAACGTAAGTTCCTCTGTCAAAGTCAGGTCCACCTCCTTCAAGTACCCACCTCCATGTACCTAAAGTATCTATTGCTGCAACAAAAACCTGAGTAGTATCTGTGCCAGAACTCACTTGAATCCCTCCAAAAGAAGCATTTCCTCTATATTGACCCGAAACGAAAATATTTCCTTGATTATTTGCGCAAATTGCCGTTCCCCTGTCACTTCCTTTTGTTGAGCCAGCTTGATTCACCCAAACCCATTGTCCATCCTTCGTCATTTTGGCAACAAAAACATCCCGTCCATTTGGCCCTCCATAATTATCCAAAGCCAAAGAAGGTCCGAAGTTGCAAACATCACGAAATTCCCCTGTTACATACATGTACCCATCATTTCCATAAGTAATGGCATCTCCCCTATCTTTTAAAATTCCACCAGCTTGTGCAACATATAGGAAGAATCCATTGTTTGAATATTTCACAACATAAATATCTTGACTTCCAGAACTGGTAATTGTCGTACTTCCGAAAGTCTTCGTTCCCTTAAACCCTCCAGTTACATAAACATCGCCATTATCATCAATTCCAATGGCATTGTCTCTGTGATTATAAATACCTTCGAATGTTTCTACCCATTGCCAGTTTCCATTGTTATCTAATTTTGCAACAAATGCCAAAGAGTCACCTGCAGGCATATTGAATTGAATCGCATCAAAAGTTGCAGGATGATCCACCACATCGGCATTTGACAAAAAACCTGTTACAAAAATATTACCTTGACTGTCACTTATTAAGTCAAGCCCATGGTCATCATTGTATGGGAAGCCTGTAGCTGCATCAACTCCAGCATTCTTTAGCCAAATTTCATTACCATTACTGTCTAACTTCAAAACAAATATTTGATCTGTATAAGAGCTTGTGTTGTAAACAGATAAACTCCCCCAAACTACCCCCCCCCATACCGTGCCAGTCACATACACATTTCCTTGCGGATCCAAGCATAAACCGAGACCTCTGTCGTCATAGTAATTCGTCCCATTTCTTACCCACAAATAGTTGCCGTTTGGATCAACTTTAGCAACAAACACCTCCTTGCTATTTGCGTAAGAAAAGCCTGTATTGAACGGCCCGAAGTCTGCAATTTCATTATAGTAGCCCGTCACATAACTGTTTCCTGCATCATCCACCACAATTGTTGATGATTTATCAGACTTAACCCCGCCTGCCTTAATTAACCATTCAAAACTTTGTGAATGGGCAATGTTTGAAGACAAGAATAGACTACTAATAAATAAACTGATAAAAAACGTGAATTTCATTATGCTGATTTTGTTATAAAAGAATTTGTATAGTTTTACAATAGACGTTTAAATTAACAAAAAAGTTGGTTTGCTCACAGGAAGATATTCAAATTCATCCATCCGATATAAACCTCGTTTATCTTCAAGAAAATACCATTGGTGTAATTCTAGAGTAAAACCCAAAGCAAAGGGTGTAAATTTACAACATCAACTAATCTTAAATTACAATGTCAGAAAAAAAAGTAACATTTGGTAGAATATTTTGGCCGAGCCTTTGGGCAGCCTTAATCATTTCAATTCTTGGATTATTAATCTGGGTAATCATAATCAGTTCATTCGTTAGTGGAAATAAAACTGGATTGAATATACAAGATAAGACGGTTCTTCACATGACTTTAGACGGTCGTATTGGAGAGAAGGGTCAGTCAAAATTCAATCCTTCTTCCTTTCAAATGGATGTTACTTTAGGATTGGCTGGAATCCTTCACGGTTTGGAAGAAGCAAAAAAAGACAGCAAAATAAAAGGTGTTTTTATCGAAATTGATGCATTGCAATGTGGCTTTGCTACGGCAAAAGAAATCAGAGATGCTATCAATGATTTTGAAAAATCAGGAAAATTTGTTGTCGCTTACAACAGCGGTGAAATGATTTCTCACTTAGAATATTACATTGCTTCTGCAGCTGATGAAAATTATGGATTTCCAAGTTCAACTATGCAATTTTTAGGCCTTGGAGCTGAACTTTCTTTCTTCAAAAACACATTGGACAATTTGGAAGTTGAAATGCAAGTAATTAGAGGTTCTGACAATGACTTTAAAAGTGCAGTTGAACCTTTCTTTCGGTCAAATATGAGTGATTCTTCACGTTTGCAAATTGAAACATATCTTAAAGGACTGTGGAAAGATTATAGAGATGACATTGCAGCGGACAGAAAAGTTTCTGCAAAAGAATTAAATAATATTGCTGAAAATGCGCTCGTTCAAGATGTTTCTGATGCGGTAGAATACAAACTCATTGATGCCGTAAAGTATAGAGACGAAGTTATTTCTATCGTTATGGAGAAAGCAAAAACGACTAAAGGAGAGGACCTCGAACTTTTTGCATTCTCTAAGTATGCTAAAAAACGATTCTTCCAAAACCAAACTTTGGCAAAAGAAGACAGTCCAAATATAGCTGTGATTTTAGCAGAAGGTGGCGTAGCAAAAAGTGGAGACGGCTTAACTTCTGACGAAATTTGCAAACTTTTTCAAGATGCACGAAACAATGAATCAATTAAGACAGTTGTTTTTAGAATCAATAGTCCTGGAGGAAGCGCATTGGCAAGTGATGAAATTTGGAGAGAGGTGAAATTGACCAACGATGTTAAAAAAGTAATCGTTTCTATGGGAGACGTTGCCGCATCAGGAGGTTATTATATTGCAGCTCCTGCAGCAACTATTTTTGCAGAACCAACAACAATTACAGGCTCTATTGGTGTGTTTGGGGTGATCCCTTACACTGGAAAAATGATGGAAAATAAACTCGGTTTGACTTTCGATAGAGCATCTACAAATAAGCACGCTGTTATGACCACTAATCGTAAATTAACAGAAGACGAAATGACCCTCATTCAAAAGGGAGTTGATGACATCTATGATTTGTTTAAAACACGCGTTGCTGATGGCCGTGGAATGACCAAGGAACAAGTCAATGTGATTGCTAGAGGCCGTGTGTGGACTGGGCGAGATGCCCAACGCATCGGTTTGGTAGATGAATTAGGAGGATTGAAAGACGCCATTGCATTCGCCGCAAAAAAAGCAGGAATTACGGAAGTAAAAGCACTTTACTACCCACATGTTAAGGAAGATGTATTGGGTGAACTTATTGCACAATTTGAAGACGAAAGTGAAGTGAGTTCTACTGCAAAAATGGAGTTGCCAGAATCTATTCTAGAGTACTATTCTCAGTTGAAAAAACTGGAAGCAATGCAAGGAATTCAAATGAGATTGCCGTATGAGGTTGTTATTGAGTAGAGTTGGAGTTTTGGAGCATTAGAGTTTTGGATTTGACTTCTTATAGGAAAAACCTACTCAACTTAGTGAAATCTGCGAATATCTGCGAAATCTGCGTGCTAATTTAGAGCATTAAATAATTACCTTTACCGACTATGAAACAATTGAGTGCCCTTTTCTTCCTTTTTATTCTGTCTTCTTGCGCGATGAATAAGTTGTTTTTGAATCCTTACCCTATGGACAATGGTTTTAAACAAAATTTTTATTCGGCAGAACTTCAAGACACACTTTCACTTTCTTTTAAAGACACCAACACACCTGTTATTCGAAGTTCAAATGGAGAATTAGCGCAGTTTTCTTATACCATTGAGAATGTCAATTTCAAAAGTTCACGAGAACGAATAATCAACGGATGGTTGGTGAAACCAACTAGTTACAACGGAACGACCATTTATTTCTTGCATGGAAATTCTGCTAATATTCCCTATAACTTTCCATTGGCAGAACCTTTTGCTAAAAAAGGCTACCAGGTATTCTTAATTGATTACTCGGGGTACGGATTCTCTGAAGGAAAGTCCAAAAGGAAGGACGTTTTAAAAGATGCCAACGAAGGATTGGACTATTTAATCAGCAGAAAAGATGTTAAATACGACAAATTACTCATCTATGGTCAATCGCTAGGAGGACATCTTTCAGCAGTAGTTGCCACGCAAAATCAAGAGAAAATTGATGGTTTAGTCATTGAAGGAGCATTTTCCTCGCACAAGGACATTGCAGCAGATCAAGTTCCAATACTCGCACGAATATTCGTTCGTGAAATTTACAGCGCAGAAAAAAACTTACCGAAATTTCACAAACCCATAATGATTATTCACAGTACGGAAGATGCCAGAATTGACTTCAAACACGGTGAACGACTTTTTGAGGTTGCCAATGAACCAAAAAAGTTTTATCAAATTGAAAAGCCACACGTACGAGGTCCTTTATACTACATCGATAGTATTTCTTACAAAATTGATGAATTATTGAACATTTCTAAATGAAACAAGATCAACTGCTATGAAAATTATCATTGCTCTTCTCGTTTTCATGACCTCCTACTCGACTTTATTCTCTCAAGATGAAGAAAAGCAAAAAAGCAACCTCGTTTATCTACAAGCTGGTGGACCGTCTATAATTGGCTCAATCAACTATGAGAGAATCTTGTTTACGAAAGAAAAAACGACTATTGGGTTAAGATTTGGCATTGGAACAACTCGTTTTAAAGATTTTACTCAGAATTTCAACCCCGATTTGACCATTCCTCTTGGTGTTATTTTTGGTTACACTTTTAAGAGATTGGAAAAGAGCGCTTTTGCCGCAAAAATTGAACTTGGAAACACCTTTGCCTCGGTTGTTGTGCTTTCAGAAAAATTCTCTCCTGCTCGGCAGAATTCTCAAAGTGGATTTACCTCAATTGGTGCAGTTTGGTTGCATAAAAAAGGATATTATATTGGTCTTGCATACACCCCCATGCTTGTTCGGTATAAAACATTTAGACATTGGGGTTCACTTTCTTTAGGTTGTGCTTTTTAATGAGGATTTTCGTCACCATATTGCTCGTATTTACTCTTTTTTCTTGCAAGAAGAATAAAAATGAAATTCTCAACCTCAATGGCAATCGAATTGACGTTCTCGGTCACGCTGGAATGGGAATTTCAAGCCTGTACCCTATCGACAGCGGAGAATCACTCATTGCTTGCCTAAACAACGGAGCCAACGGAACAGAATTGGACGTTCAAATAACCAAAGACAATGTCTTAGTTGCCTTTCACGATTCCAAATTGGATGGAATGACCAATCTTTCTGGCATTATTCGAGAAAAAACATGGTCAGAATTGCAAGAAGGTTTCTACACAACAACGCCCTATTTGGAGTACAAAATTCTCCGCGTTTCTGATTTATTTGACAATTTTTCGAGTTATAGCGACTACATTTTCACTTTTGACATCAAGATTAATCCGGGTCCTCAAGAGGATGCCAATTTATACATCGATGATTTCTCTTCTGTTGTTGACACTTTATTCACTAAATATAGTTTGCAGCAAAAATGTTTTGTAGAAGCTCAATCGGTGCAATTTATGACACAGCTCACGATTAAGAACAGTCAAATTAGACAGTTTATCTATCCGCAAGTGTTTGAAACCGGACTTTCTATCGCACAAAACAACAATTTATTTGGCATCACTATTTCTTCTGACAACATCACCAAGGAGCAAGTTTTGATAGCGCATAACTTAGGTTTTTTCGTAACCATTTGGGGAGTGAATTCTGCAAAAGAGAATAAAGAAGCCGTGTCAAAAAATCCAGATATGATTCAGACGGATAAGTTGAGTCATCTTATTGATTATCTGTATTAGGAATGGAAATCGGGCTTCGAGAACCTCAACCCTCAAGTAGTCGAACCTGTTTGCCCTGTCTACCGACATAGGCAGGTACTTCAAAATTGAACGCTGATGACGCTGATTTTTATGATTTACGCAGGTTGTTGTATACGTAATATGATTTTTTCGTTAAGCTGTCGAGCAGTCAAGTAATCCAACGCTCGAAAACTCTAACACTCTAAAGCTCCAAAAAAAACCTACTTCGACGCCATTTCTACGAAGTCATCGTAAGAAATTTCTTTCTGATTCAACTTAACAGTCTCCTTGAAGTAGCGCGTTAACTTTTGCTCGCCTAACATATCATAAATACGATTTGCTTCTTCTTTATTTTGAAGAACCTGCATAGCAGATGCTGTTAATTCTTTATCTTCTGGAGCAGGCATTCCGTATTGAGCATAGTTACTAACCAACAATCCTTTGGTGTAATCTACAACCTCTTCTTGCTCTAATTTGATGTCGTTATCCTTAAATATTTTCCCTTGAATCAGTTGCCATTTCAATCCTTTTGCATAACCTTCATATTCTGCTTCAACTTGCTCGTCAGAAATTTCTTTTTCGTTAGACAATTTGATCCAACGTTTCATGAATGCATCTGGCAATTCAAGCTTCGTTTTTTCAATCAATTCTTCATAAACAGAACGCGTTAACATTTTGTCAGAATCATTGTCGAACATTCCGTCCATATCTGCAGAAATTCTCGCTCGCAATTCTTTCTCGTCTTTAACCGCATCTTTGCCGAATAGTTTTTCGTACAATTCAGCATCCAAATCAGCCATTTCCATTGCTTTTATTTCTGTAATGGTCAATTGAAACTTGTCAGAAATATTTTCCAGCTCTTCTTCCTTAATTCCAAGCATTGCTGCCGTGTCTTTTCCTCCTTTGGAAACTTTTGCAGGGTCAACGATTACTTTGTCGCCAATTTTCTTGCCCAATAATTCTTTGCTCGTTTTCTTATCCTCAATAAATTCCATTGAGATTGTAGAAGAATGAAGAATTCCGTCCTCGTTGATTGATTCATCCGCGTTCAATTCAACAAATTGAGCTAAAATCATGTCTTTCTCGCTAACTATATCAGCAGAAACCAATTTCCCGTAACGACGACGTAAATCTTCAATTTGCTTATCGATTAATTTCTTATCAACCTTTACTTTGTAGTAATTGAACTTACTTTTTGCAGAAATTCCGACTTTAAAATCAGGAACCAATCCAATTTGGTAGTTGAATTCAAATTCTTCTGGTTTATCGAAGTCACCTTTAAATTCTCCCCCCTCAGAAGGAATAGGATTACCTAAAATTTCGATTTTATTCTCCGAAATAAATTTTTGCAATGATTCGTTCACGATTTTATTCAATTCTTCAGAAAGAACACTTTTACCGTACTGTTTTTGAATCATTCCTAACGGAATTTTTCCAGATCTAAAACCAGGTATATTGGCAGTCTTGCGGTATTTTTGCAAAACATCATCCACTTTTCCCTTGTAATCTTCTGGAGAAACAACTACTTTCAATGTTGCGTTTAACGCATCTACATCTTCACGAACTATATTCATCATTTTATTTTTAAATCGTTCTAATAAAAAATGGCATAAGATATCATCTTATACCATCCTTAACTAAGTGCGGATGGAGGGACTCGAACCCACACACCTCGCGGCACTAGATCCTAAGTCTAGCGTGTCTACCAATTTCACCACATCCGCAATATTTCAATACCATTTACTTTAAAATGGAGTGCAAAGATATTGAATTTTTTCTGTTTTCTCAAAGAAAAATGGAATTCATCCGTAAAAAAAAACAAGTTTATCTTATTTGGAATATTATTTGCTAGTATTGTATTCACAGTGAGAACTAAAACACTAATATTCAAATAAATAATAAGGTATGTCGAATAGTAAACAAAACTTCATCTTAACAGCAGGTATTCTTTTGCTTAGTATGACCGCTTTAACTTCATGCGCAACAACTAAAGAAGTGAATAAACAATCAAGCAACACGACAATGACAAAGCATCTAACCGTTTCTTTCTATAGTCCTGGTAACGGCATAAATGAAAAAGCCAAAGCCGTTTATGACGCCTTTTTAAAAGAAAAATACAGTGAATTAAAGTTTGAAACCATTTATTGGGGACGAGAAGGAGAAGTTGATTATTGTTTTCAAAATATTGCTATGTTTGAAAAAGAAAGAGTCATATTTGTGAAAGAAACGAAAAAATTATTGGCGAAATTCGATAAAATTAACATCACAGAAAACGAGCCATGTAGAGCGGGACGAAAGTAAGTTCGCTAATTTAACATCTCGTCAATTTTTTCACGATTCGCGTACATCTTTCAAATTGTGTATAAAACACCCTTGGTTTTGAGTAAAGGATGCTAAAAGAATTTAATTTTGTGTTCTTTACTTAAAAAATGACTAACTTTATTTTAGTTGAAGCAGTAATTAATATTGTTATCTATTGGAATATATTTTGTGAAATTAGTCCACACTGATAAATTAATAAAACAATAATTTATGATTAATTCTAAAACTGACTATAAGCTTTTTTTAGAAAAAGACCTTCTATCGTATCAATTATCTAAGTACTCACTTTCAACACATATCAAAAATCCAATAGTACGATTTCAAAGACGACTTAGAAAAATTGAATACTTGACCAACTGTAAAAGTGGACTAATCCACACTGCTTATCGTAAATATCTGCGCGTTATTAACACTCGACTGGCTATAAGGCTTAACTTTACAATTCCCATTAACACTTTCGATTCTGGTTTGTGTCTCCCGCATTATGGTACTATTGTTGTGACTTCTACTACAATAGGTAAAAACTGTAGAATTCATCCAGGAGTTAGCATAGGGAATTATCATGGAACCCCAAAAATCGGAAACAATGTATATATAGGACCTGGAGCAAAACTATTTGGAAACATAAGCATAGGAGACAATGTTTCTATTGGGGCCAACAGTGTCGTAACAAAAAGCTTCGAAAGCAATGTTTCCATTGCTGGTAATCCTGCTAAAATAATTTCTCGTAAAACAACAAAAGAATTAGGTATGTACCCAGAAGGGGTGCTAAAATAGACTATGCTTTAATATACGTCCCTCAAAATTACTATTTCGTGTACATCTTCTTCAAATTGTGGATAAAACGCTCTTGTTTTTTAAGTAAAGGATGCTAAAAGAGTTTAATTTTGTCTTCTTGACTTAAAAGAAAGACAATGTTAACGATTGACCCAAAAGAAATACCTGTACCACAACTGCATCACTATTTGTTAGGTGCTATTGGTCCACGCCCTATTGCTTTTGCATCTACGATTGATGCTGATGGCAATGATAATTTGGCGCCTTTTTCTTTTTTCAACGTTTTCAGTGCCAATCCGCCGATACTTATTTTTTCTCCAGCAAGAAGTGGAAGAACGAACACCACAAAGGATACTTATAACAATGTTAAAGTAATTCCAGAGGTTGTGATTAACGTTGTTAATTATGACATCGTGCATCAAATGAGCTTGGCAAGTTCACCCTTTGCCCCAGGTATTAGTGAATTTGAAAAAGCCGGATTTACAGCCATTGATTCTGAGACCATTCGACCTAAAAGAGTGGTAGAATCACCTGTTCAATTTGAATGCAAGGTGATTGAAGTAAAAGAACTAGGCACTGAAGGTGGTGCTGGTAATTTGGTTATTTGTGAAGTTCAAAAAATTCACATCGCAGAAGAAATTCTCAACGATAAAGGAACGATAGACCAACACAAAATAGATTTGGTTTCAAGAATGGGAGGTAACTGGTATTGCAGAGCAGATGCAAATTCTATGTTCGAAATTCAGAAGCCAATTACAACAATTGGTATTGGTTTTGATGGCATTCCTGAAAATATCAAAAAAAGTCGTATATTAAGTGGTAATGATCTCGGTCAATTGGGAAATGTTGAAGAATTACCTAACGAAACTGATGTAAACGACTACAAATTAATAGAATTGAGTGAGCTGTTTGTTAACTGGGGAGATAAACCTTTTGAACTAGAATATGAACTGCACTCAATTGCACAAAAATTACTAAAAGAGAATAAAGTAGAGGAAGCATGGATGACGTTGCTGTCTTTTAATGATGGGTGAAAAAGAGAGTTGAGTGTTGAGTGTTGAGTGTTGAGTGTTGAGTGTTGAGTGTTGAGTGTTGAGTGTTGAGTGTTGAGTGTTGAGTGTTGAGTGTTGAGTGTT